>DASZXA010000084.1:0-5828 GCA_035546455.1 Pseudolabrys sp. | reverse complement strand
CGCAAAACTTGTCCGTTCTCGGGCGCTAATGCACCGAAGATCGACTACAAGGACGTGAAGCTGCTGCAACGCTACGTCTCGGAGCGCGGCAAGATCGTGCCGAGCCGGATCACCGCGGTGTCGGCGAAGAAGCAGCGCGAGCTGGCGCAAGCGGTCAAGCGCGCGCGCTTCCTCGGCCTGCTGCCTTACGTCATTAAGTAACGACGATTCAAAAACGAGGCCTGCGGGTTCGTCCCGCGGGCCGATGGTTGGGGCGGAATGGTCTGCCTCTAACCGCTGAAAGGCGGGACAGCTCGTGACGAAGACGCAAATTGCATTGGTCGGAATTGGCGCGGGCGCAGCCGCCGCGCTGATGTTTGCGTCTGTCGCATCCGGCTCGCTGCTCTCGATCTTCCTGTTCTATGTGGCGCCGCTGCCGATCATGATCGCGGCGCTCGGCTGGAGCCATTGGGCGGCGATGATCGCCGCGCTCGGCGCCGCCACCACGCTCGCTTCCGTATTCGGCGGCATGTTCTTCCTCGCCTTCATGATCGGCACTGGCATCCCGGCCTGGTGGCTCGGCTACCTCGCGATGCTGGCGCGTCCTGGTGCGAATGAGGGCAGCCTCGAATGGTATCCGCCGGGCCGGCTGGTGCTGTGGTGCGCCGTCCTTGCCACGATCGTCATCTCCATCGGCGTCCTCACCTTCGGAACCGACCTCGACACGTTCCGCACCGAGATGCGCCGGGGGCTGGAGCGGATGATCTATTCACCCCCGGGCATGTCCGGCGACGCGAATCGCGCGCAATTATTCGACTTTCTCGTCACCGTCCTTCCGGCCGCCGCCGCCGTGGTGGCAACGACAACGAACGCGATCAATCTCTGGCTCGCCGCGCGGATCGTGAAGTTCTCCGGCCGCCTGCAAAGGCCGTGGCCGCATTTGCCGGCGATGACCTTTCCCGGCAAGGCTGCCGCCGTGCTTGCCGTCGCCGTCGGCTTGACCTTCATCGGCGGCATCGGCGGCTTGCTGGCGATGGTCGCCAGCGCGGCGCTGGTCATTGCCTATGGCATCCTCGGTTTCGCGGTCCTGCACGCTGTGACACGTCACGGCCGCGGCCGCGGTCTGGTGCTCGGCATCGCCTACGCCTCGGTGATCGTGTTTTTCTGGCCGATCTTCGCGCTCTGCCTGCTCGGCCTTGCCGACACTGCCATCGATTTACGCGGACGCGCGGCCCGCCGCGGCGGACCGCCTGCCGTCACCTGAAACAATTTCACACACACTCAACGCATCAAAACGGAGAACGAACATGGAAGTCATTCTGCTGGAACGCATCGGCCGGCTCGGCCAGATGGGCGACGTCGTCAAGGTGAAAGACGGCTACGCGCGCAATTTCCTGCTGCCGAAGGGCAAGGCACTTCGCGCAACGAAAGATAGCCGCGCGCGTTTCGAGGCGATGCGCGCCGAACTCCAGGCCAAGAGCGATGCACTCAAGGGCGACGCCAACACCGTCGCCAAGAAACTCGACGGCAAGGTCGTTGTGGCGATCCGCCAGGCGTCGGAAAGCGGCCAGTTGTTCGGCTCGGTGACCCCGCGCGACATCGCGGACATGGTTTCGGCTGACGGCCTCAAGGTGAGCCGCTCGCAGGTCGTGCTCAATACGCCGATCAAGACGATCGGTTCGTACAAGGTTCCGGTTGCGTTGCATCCGGAAGTCGAAGTGACCGTTACCGTCAACGTCGCGCGCAGCGAGGACGAAGCCGAACGGCTGGCGCGCGGCGAGGACATCACCGTCCGCCGCGAGCAAGGTGACGACGAAGCCGCCGCCGAGGAGGCCAAGAAAGCCGCCGCCGCGATGTTCGATCCGGAAGCCAAGCGCGACGACGAAGAGCCGGCTGAAGGCGAAGAAGCCGACACCGAGACCGCGGAAGAAAAACCCGCGCGCGGCAAGAAGGCGAAAGACGCCGACGCCGAATAATCGGCGATCAGCTCAAATTCAAAAGCCCTCCCCGTTCGGGAGGGCTTTTTGTTTATTCGGATTTCTTCTCTTCAGACTTGGGCGGATCTGATTTGGGCGGATCGGATTTGGGCGCTTCAGCCGGCTGGCTCTCTGCCGGCTTGGCTTCGGACTTTGTCTCGCTCTTTACCTCGGCCTTGGGCTCGGCAGGTTTCGTTTCGGATTTGGCTTCCGGTTTCGGCTCGGACTTTTCGGATTTAGCCTCGGATTTCGGCTCGCTCTTTTTCTCGGTCTTAGACTCAGCCTTGGACTCGCTTGACTTGTTCTCGTCCTTCTTTACCGGCTTCTCGGCCTTTCGCCGCGGCTCACCTCTGCGCTTGGCCGGCGCCGCCGCCTGCTCGGCATCGACCGCGCGTAGATAGCCGGCAATCGCCGCCGCCGCCTGCCGGCTCGCGGTGTAATGCTCGCGCAAATAGCTTTCGAGCCCGAACAAGCCCGGGGACTTCACAAGGCCAACCGCGGATTTATGGCAGCCGCTGCAATCGTTGGCGAACAATTGCGCCGGCGACTTGTTGGCGTCGAAATTGTCTTGGGCAGTTGCCCGCCCCGCCGTGAACGCAAGCGCGAAACCGGCCAAAATGAGGATGCGATGCACGAGGCGAGCCATGGCCGCATGAACCTTTGTGATGGCGAGACTGCCGCACCCGAATGGGCCAGCCGAACGATGCGTTCTCATACTCCAAATTGCGCGTTTTGCGAGCCTCGGCAATGCAGTTTTTGCATGAAATCGCCAATTGCCGCTGTCCCGGAACTTCGATTAAAGTTGCGTATTCAGTTGGCAGGCGTCCTGCCTGAGCGGCGGAAGGCGCACAAGGCGGGGCGAGTTTATTAGCAGTACGGAGGCGGCCGATGGACCGGTTGCTTCAATTTTTGTTGGGTCAGTTCATCCGGCGCGGCGATTTCCGGGTTACTACGTCGCGCGGCACGGTTCTGACGTTCGGTGACGGCACCGGCAAACCGGTGGCCATCCGTTTCACCACCCGCGCCGCCGAATGGGCGTTGCTGCGCAATCCAGAGCTGACCTTCGGCGAATCCTACATGAACGGCACGGTCGTGGTCGAACAAGGGACCATTGCCGACGTCCTCAAGATCGTCATGCGGCAACAGCAGGACGAACCGCCAAAATGGACACGGGTTCAGGGGCTGGTGCGCTTCCTGCGCCGCCGCTGGCTCCAGTTCAACCCGCGCCGACGTTCGCGCGAGAATGTGGCGCACCACTACGACCTCGACGGCCGCCTCTATTCGCTTTTTTTGGATGCCGACCGGCAATACAGTTGCGCTTACTTCGAGACGCCCGACCAGTCGCTTGACGATGCGCAACTCGCCAAGAAGCGGCATCTCGCCGCCAAGCTGTTGCTGCAACCCAATCAGCGCGTGCTCGACATCGGCTGCGGCTGGGGCGGCCTCGCGCTCTATCTCGCCGAGTTGACCGGCGTGTCGGTGACCGGCGTCACCCTGTCACAGGAGCAATTCGGCGTTGCGACGTCGCGCGCGGCGGAAAAGAACCTGTCCGACAAGGCGCAATTCCGTCTGCAGGATTACCGCGACATCGGTGAGAAATTCGACCGCATCGTCTCGGTCGGCATGTTCGAGCATGTCGGCGTCGGCCACTACAATACGTTCTTCGAGAAGTCCGCCGAAATGCTGAAGGACGACGGTGTGATGGTGCTGCACTCGATCGGCCGTTCGGAAGGCCCCAGCGTCACCAACCCCTGGATCGCCAAATACATATTCCCGGGCGGCTATATCCCGGCCGTATCCGAGGTGATGGAGGCCATCCAGCGTTCGGGGCTGCTGATCTGCGACCTCGAAATCCTGCGGTTGCATTACGCCGAGACGCTGAAAGCCTGGCGCGAGCGGTTCATGGCCCACCGCGACGAGGTCGAGCGCATTTACGACCAGCGGTTCGTCCGGATGTGGGAGTTCTACCTCGCCTGTTCCGAAATGGCGTTCCGTGAGCAGAACCTGATGGTGATGCAGTACCAGCTCACCAAGCGTCAGGGCGTGGTTCCGATGACCCGCGACTATATCGGCCGCGCGGAAACCCGCCTGCGCGGAGCGGAAGGGCAAAGCCGCCCGCCGCTGCGCCTCGCCGGCGAGTAGTAGCGGGTCAAGCCCCTTCCTCACTTTCGCACCAAAGTTTAGTGCGTGTGGACTCGTGTGAATTGTGGGGCAAGGTCGGCCCCACGTAACGCCCGCTTAATGGAGCGTGGTAAGCCAATTTCCGACACGTTTTTCGAAAAGCCTAGACCATGGCCCCCGCTGATTCGGCGCTTCGCAAGCAGGTCGAAGAACCTGCCGTCCCCTTTCGCTCTGCCCCGCATAATATCGAGGCGGAACAGGCGCTTTTGGGCGCCATTCTGGTCAACAACGAAGCCTTCTACCGTGTCTCGGATTTCCTCGAGCCGCGCCACCTGTTCGAGCCGATCCACCAGAAGATTTACGAGATCGCCCGCGACCTGATCCGGGCCGGCAAGACCGCGACGCCGATCACGCTCAAGACTTTCCTCGACGGCAATGCCGACCTCGGCGGCATCACCGTCAGCCAGTATCTCGCCCGCCTCGCCGCCGAAGCGACCACCATCATCAACGCCGAGGACTACGGCCGCACGATCTACGACCTGTTCATCCGGCGTGAGTTGATCCTGGTCGGCGAGGACATGGTCAACCACGCTTACGACGCGCCGGTCGATTTCGCGCCGCGTATCCAGATCGAGGAGGCCGAGCGCCGTCTCTATGACCTCGCCGAAACCGGGAAATATGACGGCGGCTTCCAGCGCTTCGCCAATGCGCTCACCACCGCCGTCGACATGGCGGCGAAGGCCTACCAGCGCGACGGCAAGCTCTCCGGCATCGCCACCGGCCTCGACGATCTCGACCGCATGATGGGCGGCCTGCAGCCGTCCGACCTGGTCGTGCTCGCCGGCCGCCCGGGCATGGGCAAGACGTCGCTGGCCACCAACATCGCCTACAACGTCGCCAAGGCATGGCAGGGCGAAGTGCGCGCCGACGGCCACCAGATCACCACCAACGGCGGCATCGTCGGCTTCTTCTCGCTGGAAATGTCGGCGGAGCAGCTCGCCACCCGCATCATCTCGGAGCAGACGGAAATCCCGTCGAACCAGATCCGCCGCGGCAACATCAGCGAAGCCGACTTCGAGAAGATCAAGGACTACTCGGTCGAATTGCAGAACCTGCCGCTCTATGTCGACGAAACCGGCGGCATTTCGGTGGCGCAGCTCGCCGCCCGCGCGCGACGGCTCAAGCGCCAGCGCGGCCTCGACCTCATTGTCATCGACTACCTGCAACTTCTCTCCGGCTCGACCAAGCGCTCGAACGAGAACCGCGTGCAGGAGATCACCGAGATCACCACCAAGCTCAAGGCGCTGGCCAAGGAGCTCAATGTGCCGATCATGGCGCTGTCGCAGCTTTCGCGCCAGGTGGAGAGCCGTGACGATAAGCGGCCGCAGCTCGCGGACCTGCGCGAATCCGGCTCGATCGAACAGGACGCCGACGTGGTGCTCTTCGTCTACCGCGAGGAGTACTACCACGTGATGCGCAAGCCGCTGGAAAGCGACCGCGAGAAGTTCGCGCAGTGGCTCGCCGACGCCGACAAGGTCGCCGGCAAGGCCGAGGTGATCATCGCCAAGCAGCGCCACGGGCCGACGGGAACCGTCGAGCTGCAGTTCGACGGCTCGATCACCAAGTTCTCCAACCTCGCGGCGAGCGACCACCTGCCCGCCCGCTTCGGCGAGTGATGCGCTGCGCATAGACGCGCCGCACCTGCGCGGGCATGCTTCGCATGGCCGCACCGTCGCGGCCGCGCGGGACTTG
>DASZXA010000083.1:0-11801 GCA_035546455.1 Pseudolabrys sp. | reverse complement strand
TCGAGCTCGTCGATCAGCAGCACCGGTGCGCCCGCCGGATCTGGCTGCAGCGCCTCGAGCAGCGGGCGATGGATCAGGAACTTCTCGTTGAAGACGTCGCTGCCCAGCTGCTCGCGGTCGACCGTGCCCTGCGCCTCGGCCAGGCGGATCTCGATCATCTGGCGCGCGTAGTTCCACTCGTAGACGGCGGAAGCGGCGTCGAGGCCTTCGTAGCACTGCAGGCGGATCAGGCGGCGGCCGAGGGTCTGGGCCAGGACCTTGGCGATCTCGGTCTTGCCGACACCAGCCTCGCCCTCGCAGAACAGCGGCCGTCCGCGCTTGAGCGCAAGGAACAGCACCGTGGCGAGGCTGCGATCGGCGATGTAGTCGCCCTGGCGCAGGAGCTCGACCATGGCGTCGATCGAGGCGGGGATGGGAGCGGGCATCGAACTCGTTGATTTGTCGGAGAGAAGAATCCACGGCGATATTAGCGGCAAGGCTTCGCCGATTGCTATGGTCGCGGCCGGCCGGGGCTTGGGAGGGACATGGTCATGTATGGCGAGGTGCTCAAGGGCAGGATCGCGTTGGTAACCGGCGGGGCGCGCGGGATCGGGCTCGCCTGCGCGCACGCGTTGCAGGCCGCTGGCGCGCGGATCGCGATCTGGGATCGTGACGAGGCTGTTGCAAAGGAGTCCGCGGCGACGCTGCCGGGCGCCATCGCGGTTTTCGTCGACGTTGCCGATGACCGCTCGGTTGCGGCAGCGCTGGCCGACACCGAGAAGCGGCTGGGCGGCGTCGATGTCCTGGTCGCCAGCGCCGGCGTCACCGGGCCCAATGCGACCGTGGCCGATTACGACGTGCAGGCGTGGCGGCAGGTGATCGACATCAACCTCACCGGCGTGTTCCTCACCAACCGCGCCGTCGTGCCGGGCATGATGGGCCGCAAATGGGGCCGCATCGTCAACATCGCCTCGATCGCCGGCAAGGAAGGCAATCCGAACGCGCCGGCCTATTCGGCGTCAAAGGCCGGTGTCATCTCGCTGACGAAATCGCTGGCTAAGGAAACCGCGACCAAGAATATCTCGGTCAATTGCATCACGCCGGCGGCGGCCAAGACGGCGATCTTCGACCAGATGACGCAGACGCACATCGACTACATGCTCTCGAAGATTCCACGCGGGCGTTTCGTGCTGGTCGATGAAGTTGCGGCGCTCGCCGCGTTCTGCGCGTCGGAGGATTGCTCCTTCACCACCGGTTCGGCCTTCGACATCTCCGGCGGACGGGCGACCTATTGATCGACGCCGTTACGGTTCGCCGCCAGCGCCTGACCGGCATCGCACTGATGTGCGGCGCCGTATCGATGTTTTCCTGCCTCGACGCGACCGGCAAGTACCTCAATTTCCACATGTTCACCTTGCAGGTGGTGTGGGCGCGTTACTTCTTCGCCTTTGTGCTGGCGCTGTTCATCTCCAATCCGTTCAAGGATCCGGCGCTGATGAAGACCAGCCGGCCGTTCCTGCAGGTCGGCCGCTCGTCGTTGCTGCTGCTCTCGACGGTCGTGAACCTGATCGCGCTCCGTTATCTCCAACTCGATGAGGCGTTGGCGATCCTGTTCGCGACGCCGTTCATGGTCGCTTTGCTGTCCGTGCCACTGCTCGGTGAAAAGGTCGGCTGGCGGCGTTGGACGGCGATCGCGGTCGGCTTCTTCGGCGTGCTGGTCGTGACCCGGCCGGGTTTCGGCAACATGCACCCGGCCGCCTTGCTCTCCTTCACCAGCGCGGTCTGCTACGCATTTTACGTGATCGCGACGCGCGTGCTGTCGCGCACCGACAGCAGCGAGACGACGCAGTTTTACACCAACATGGTGGGCGCGGTGATCATGACCGCGATCGTGCCGTTCGTCTGGACCGGACCGGAGAGCGTCTTCACCGGCGGGCTCATGGTCCTGATCGGGTTGCTCGGCGGCATGGGGCACTACCTGCTCATTCTGGCCCACCGCCTTGCGCCCGCCTCGGCGCTGGCGCCCTTCATCTATACGCAGATGATCTGGACCACGACGTTGGGCTTCGTCGTCTTTCACGATGTGCCGCATCGCTGGACCATCATCGGCGGCGTGATTGTGATCGGCTCCGGCCTCTACCTGCTGCACCGCGAGGCGGTGCGCCACGCCGAGCCGTCCGCGCCGGTTGCCTAAGGCTCGTGGGCGGCGCTAAGTTTTGCCGCTCGCAGCAAGCCTTTCGGGACCCTCATGGCGGCCACCAATCTCAACGACGACATCGGCGAGAAGAAGCGCCTTGAGCTTTACCGGACGCAGGTCGTCATCCGTGAAGCCGAGCAGCGCGCCTACGATCTGTTCCTGCAAAATCTGGTGAAGGGCACCAGCCACCTGTCGCTCGGCCAGGAAGCCGTGGCGGCGGGCTTTGCCGGCGCGATGCAGAAGGGCGACCTGTCGTTCTGCACCTATCGCGGCCACGCGCACACATTGGCGCGCGGCGTCTCGGTCGAGAAGGTGCTCGGCGAGCTGATGCAGCGCGACAATGGCCTGATGCGCGGCAAGGGCGGCTCGATGCATCTCACCTCCGCCGAGCATGGCGTGATGGGCTCTTACGCCATTATCGGCGCGCATCTTCCGATTGCCTGCGGCGCCGCCTGGCGCGCGCAGTACAAGGGCCACAAGGACGTCTCGGTCTGCTTCTTCGGCGACGGCACGACGAATATCGGCGCCTTCCACGAGGCGCTGAATTTCGCGGCGGTGTGGAAGCTGCCGGTCGTGTTCGTCTGCGAGAACAATCTCTACATGGAATACACGCCGATCGGCGACGTGACGGCTGTGCCGTCGCCGGCCGGCGATCGCGCCTCGGCTTACGGGCTCGAGAAAATCGTGATCGACGGCAACGACGCCGACGCCGTCTATCGCGAGGCGCAGAAGGCTTTTGCGAAGGCGCGAGCGGGCGAGGGCCCCTCGCTGATCGAGTGCCTGACCTATCGCCACAGCGGCCATTCCCGCGCCGATCCGGCAAAGTACCGGCCGGAGGGCGAACTGGAACGCTGGAAGCAGCGCGACCCGATCAAGATCTATCGCGAGCGGCTCAAGCAGTTCGGCGTGAGCGACAAGGCGATCGCGGACATCGACGCCGAAGTGCGCAAGGATGTCGACGACGCCACCGAGCGCTGCAAGGCCGCGCCCAATCCGCCGATGGATATTCTCACCACCGATGTCTATGCCGATGGAGGCTGGGCATGGCGGAACTGACTTACCGCGATGCCGTCATCCGTGGCATCGCGCAGGAAATGACGCGCGATCCGGATGTCGTGTTCCTGGGTGAGGACGTCGCCAAGGCGGGCGGCGTGTTCAAGGCGACGGTCGGCCTTTACGAGCAATTCGGTCCGCTGCGCGTGCGCGACACGCCGATCTCCGAACAGGCGATCCTCGGCGCCGCGATGGGTGCGGCGATGACCGGCCTCAAGCCGATCGCCGAGATCATGTTCTCCGATTTCTTCGCGGTGTGCTTCGACTACATCGCCAACGAATTTCCCAAGAGCCGCTACATGTCGAACGGCCAGCTCAAATGCCCGTTGGTCGTGCGTACCGGCAACGGCGCCGGCTCGCGGTTCGGCGCACAGCACTCTCAAAGCGTCGAGAACTGGTGCATGATGATTCCCGGCCTCAAGGTCGTGGCGCCATCCAATCCGCGCGACGTGATCGGTCTGCTTGCCGCGGCGGTGCGCGATCCCGATCCGGTGATTTTCCTGGAGCACAAGTCGCTCTATCCGACCAAGGGTGAAGTGCCGGACGGCGAGATCGTCGACACGCTCGGCACCGCGAGGGTCGTCCGCCCCGGCAAGGATGCAACCATCCTCGCGCTTGCGCTGATGGTGCCGCGCGCCATCGAAGCCGCCGAAACGCTGAAAGCCGAACACGGCATAGATTGCGAGGTGGTCGACGTGCGTTCGCTGGTGCCGCTCGACACCCAGACCATCCTCGGCTCGGTGGCGAAGACGCATCGCCTGTTCACCGTGGAGGAGAACCCGCGGCTGTGCGGCTGGGGCGCCGAGATCGTGTCGATCGTTGCGGACGAGGCGTTCTACGACCTCGACGGCCCGCCGGTCCGCATCACCACGCCGCATATCCCGCTGCCGGCCGCCGACGCCTTGGAAGACGCCATCCTGCCGACGCCGGCGCGGATCGTTGAAACCGTGAAACGGACTCTGGGAAGCTGAATTATCTCGTCATCGGGGCGAACCGAATGACAGGAAGGACCGATCATGGCCGCGTATGACAACCTGCTCGCCAACGTGCCGACCGACCTCTACATCGGCGGCAAGTGGCGAAAAGCCTCGGATAACGGCCGTTTCGACGTGATCGATCCGGCCACCGAGAACAAGATCGCCTCGGTCGCCAGCGCCACCGTCGACGATGCCAAGGCGGCGCTCGATGCCGCCGAGGCGGCGTTTGAGGGCTGGGCGAAGAAGAAGCCGCGCGAGCGCGGCGAGATCCTGCGCAAGGCCTATGACCTGACGATGCGCGACGCCGAACGGCTCGCCAAGCTCATCACCATCGAGAACGGCAAGGCGCTGTCGGATTCGCGCGGCGAGGTGGCTTACGCGGCAGAATTCTTCCGCTGGTACGCCGAGGAAGCCGTCCGCAACATCGGCCAGATTTCGACCGCGCCGGCATCCGGCGCCCGCATCGTCGCGCAGCACAAGCCGGCCGGCATCGCCGTGCTGGTGACGCCGTGGAATTTCCCGGCTGCGATGGCGACACGCAAGATCGGCCCGGCGCTCGCCGCCGGCTGCCCGGTGGTGCTCAAGCCGGCCTCCGACACGCCGCTCACCATGCTGGCCCTGATGCCGATCATGGAAGAGGCCGGCGTGCCGCCCGGCGTCATCAACGTCATTCCGTCGCGCTCGTCCGGCAAGGTGGTCGGCGCGATGCTGCACGATCCGCGCGTGCGCGTCGTGTCGTTCACCGGCTCGACTGAAGTCGGCCGCAAGCTGCTTCGCGAAGCGGCCGACAACATCGTCAAGCCCGCGATGGAGCTGGGCGGCAACGCGCCGTTCATCGTGTTCGAGGATGCCGACATCGATGCGGCGATCGACGGCGCGATGATTGCGAAAATGAGGAACATGGGCGAGGCCTGCACGGCGGCCAACCGTTTCTACGTGCATGAGAAGGTGCATGACGAATTTGCGAAGAAACTGACCGCCAAGATGAGCGGCCTCAAGATCGGCAACGGCCTCGACGACGGCGTCAATCTCGGCCCGCTGGTCAACAAGGACGGCCGCGACAAGGTGATCGAACTGGTGGACGACGCCGTGAAGAAGGGCGCCAAAGTGCTGACCGGCGGCAAGGTGGCGGACGGGCCCGGCTTCTTCTATCCGGCGACGGTGCTCACCAATGTGAGCGACGACTCCAAGATGCTGAACGAGGAAATCTTCGGGCCGGTGGCTTCCATCCAGTCGTTCAAGACCGAGGACGAGGCGATCAAGCGCGCCAACAATACCGAATACGGGCTGGTCGCGTATCTTTTCACCAAGGACCTCACGCGCGGCATGCGGGTGTCGGAGAAGCTCGAGTTCGGCATGATCGGCCTCAATCGCGGCCTGGTGTCGGACCCGGCGGCGCCATTCGGCGGCGTCAAGCAGTCCGGCCTCGGCCGCGAAGGCGCGGCGGAGGGCATGAAGGAATTTCTCGAAACCCAATACGTCTCGGTGACCTGGTAGCGCATGGACGTGCTGATGCCGCAACTCGGCGAGACCGTCGCCGAGGGCAAGATCACCAAGTGGTTCAAGCAGGCCGGCGACGAGGTGAGGCCGGGCGAGAACCTGTTCGAGATCGAAACCGACAAGACCTCGATGGAAGTGCCGTCGACCGTCGCCGGCAAGCTGACCGCAATCAATTTCAAGGTCGGTGACGTGGCAAAGGTCGGCGCTGTGGTGGCGGTGATCGGCGGGGAAGCTAGCCAGGCAAAGATCGCGGCCTCTCCTCCGCTCACCCCCGCGAAAGCGAGGGTCCAGAGTCAACCAACCGCGGTGCAAGCAGCCCTGGGCTCCCGCTTTCGCGGGGACGAACGGGAGAGAACGGGCTCCTCCTTTGCTTATCCGTCCATGCACCCGTTCCGCGAGGTGCGGACGCCGGAGAAGAATTACGGCCCGGCGCGGATCGGCGGCAGGCAGGTGACACCATTGGCCCGCCGCCTTGCCGGCGAGCGCGGCATCGACCTCGGCGACATCGAAGGCAGCGGGCCGCACGGGCGCATCGTCGCCGGCGACATCGCGGCCATCGCTCCGAAGGACGCGACGGCGGAAGCGCGCCCCGCGGCGTCTCTCTACCTTGTCACGGATATCGAAATTGACCGTCTTCTCGCGCTCTGCGCGGAGGCGAACGCTGCGGCACCAAAAAACAAAAACGGTGAGCCTGCTTTCGCGCTTTCCATCGACGACTTTCTCGTCAAGGCTTGGGCCATCGCGCTTCAGCGCGTCCCGGCGGCGAATGCAGTCTGGGTGGCGAATCGCATCGTCCGCGTTGAGTCATCGGATATCAGCCTCGTTATTATGCTGGACGACGGGACGGTCATGCCAGTCATCCGCAGGGCTGAGACGAAGTCGCTCACGACAATCTTCGCCGAGCGGCGGGATATGATTACCCGTGCGCGTGACAAAAACCTTCAGCCGGGTGAAACAGAAGGCGGCGCCAGCGCGATCATCAATCTCGGGATGTATGGCGTGCGCGAATTCATCTCGGCGATCAAGCCGCCGCATGCCACCATGCTTGCGGCCGGCGCCGTGCGCCGCGCGCCGGTCGAAGCGGAAGACGGCTCGGTCAGATTTGTCAGCCAGATGACAGTGACGCTGTCGTGCGACCATCGCGTGATGGACAGCGTCGTCGGCGCGCAACTGCTCGCCGCGTTCAAGGCCCTGATGGAAAATCCGGTGACCGCGCTGGTGTAGCGGGGCGGCGCGTTACGGCAGGTAGAACAATGTCGGCAGGATGCCGGAGTCGTGGAGATAGTCGAACACTTCCATCACCGGCACGGCGACGAAGAAAATCACCGCATCGAAGAACGTGATCGCAATCTGCCGTGGGATCACCTGCAGCGAATCCCTGCTCTGATAGAGAGAAAACTTCGGCATGAACCGCGGCACGCGCGTCATGTATTCGAAGTAGCGTGCGCCGAAGATGCCGAGCATGTTCTCTTCTTCGATCTGCGACATGCGCAGCAGGATCGCCCAGGTGGCGAAGCCGGCGACCAGCGCGGCGGTAAATCCGCCCGCCTGCGCGCCAACACCGATCGCGCCGATGATTGAGAACAGATAAAGCGGATGGCGCGCGATCGAGTAGGGGCCGTCGTTGACTACCTCGTGGTTCTTTTTGGACGCGATGTAAAGAGAGCACCAGGTGCGGCCGATGACGCATATCGAAATGAGAATTATGCCGACCCATTCGATCGACTCGTGAACGAATCTGCCGTCCGGCCAATACGAGTCGGCGATGAAGAAAATGCTGAGGCCCAGCAGCGACGTCGCTGTCAGCAGAATTTTACGAGTTTTTTGGCTGGGCCGCGGCGGCGCGGCAACACGAACCGTATCGTTTTTCAAGTCTCTATTCCTTCACCGCGCCGGTCATGGCCGAAACGTAATGCTCCACGAAGAACGCGTAGAGAATCACGAGCGGTAGCGAGCCGATCATCGCGCCGGCCATCAGCGAACCCCAGCGATAGATGTCGCCGTCCACAAGCGCCGTGACGATAGCCACTGGCACAGTTTTGTAATGGGTCGATGAAATGAACGTCAGCGCGTAGATGAACTCGTTCCAGCACAGGGTGAAGCAAAAGATGAAGGCCGAAATCAGGCCGGGCACGGCAAGCGGCAATACGATTTTTATGAGGATCTGCCAGCGGCTGGCGCCGTCGATCAGGGCGCATTCCTCAAGCTCGTAGGGGATGGTTTTGAAATAGCCCATCAAAAGCCAGGTCGAGAACGGGATCAGGATCGTCGGGTAGGTCAGGATCAGGGCGAACGGCGTGTCGAACAGGCCGTATTGGTAAACGACCGTCGACAACGGGATGAACAGGATCGACGGCGGCACCAGGTAGGCGAGGAAGATCATGCCGCCAACCGCCTGGGCGCCCTTGTAGCGCAGGCGCACGATCGCATAGGCGGCGAGCACGCTGGCGAAGATCGACAGCGCCGTCGCGCAGACCGCAACAAACATCGTGTTCCACAGCCAGATCGGATACTCGGTGTCGAAGAGAAGCTTCTCGATGTGCTTGAGCGTCGGATTCCAGGTCCAGAACGGGCTGTAGGTGTCGAGGTCGAGCAACTGGTCGTCCGGCTTCACCGATGTCAGGCCCATCCAGTAGAACGGGAACAGCAGGACTAGCAGGATTACCGACAGCGGCAGATAGAGCGTCACCAGCCGTCGCGGCAGGCTGTGCAGATAGCTCATGCCCTCATTGTGGTCGGCGGTGGCGCCAGAGAGCACGGCTTTCGGGTCGGCCGCTTTGGCGGCAAGCGTGTCAGTCATTGTCGCCTCCCTGCTGCCACTTGCGTTTTTGCAGGCCGAACCATGACACCATGATGGCCGCGAGCAGGAACGGGATCATCGCTGTGGCGATCGCGGAGCCTTCGCCGAGATAGCCGCTCATGATCGCGCGTTGATAGGAGTACGTCGCCATCAGGTGAGTGGCGTTCACCGGGCCGCCGCGTGTCATCACCCAGATGAGCTGGAAGTCGGTGAAGGTGAACAACACCGAGAATGTCATCACCACCGCGATGATCGGCGTCAGCAGCGGATAGGTAATGTGCCGGAAGCGCTGCCACGTCGTCGCGCCGTCGATCGTGGCCGCCTCATAGAGAGAAGGTGACACCGTCTGCAGCCCGGCCAGCAGCGTGATGGCCACGAACGGGACGCCGCGCCAGATATTGGCGAAGATCACCGACCAGCGCGCGTTCCATGCGTCGCCAAGAAAGTCGATATTGGCGGTGATTAGCCCCATCTTCCTGAGCGACCACGAGATGATCGAGAATTGCGGATCGAACAACCACCAGAAGGCGATCGCCGACAACACGGTCGGCACGATGAACGGCACCAGAACCACCGCGCGGATGATTGCCTTGAACGGCAGTTTTTCGTTGAGCAGCAGCGCGAGATAAAGTCCGATCGCGAATTTGATGGTGCTGGCGACGATTGTGTAAAGCAGGGTGTTGAAGACCGTCAGCCAGAAGATCGAGTCTTCCCAGAGGAATTCGTAATTTTCGATGCCGACGAATACGCCGCCGCGGCCGAGCCGCGCGTCGGTGAATGACAGCCAGACGCCGAGACCGAGCGGATAGGCCAGGAAGGCGATCAGAAACACCGCCGTCGGCAGCATGAACCAGAGGCCGAGCCAGTTCTTGTTGGTCTTGAGTCGCTGCCACGCGCTCGGTTCGCCGAGTGCGGCAGTCGTCTGGTTTCGTCCCAGTGCAATCGTCACGGCAATCCAGTCCAGCTGAGGTCGAAAAGATGCCGGCGGAAGTGTCGAGCTTCCGCCGGCTGTTGTCGTTAGCGATAGATTCGCTTGAGCTGACGCTCGGCGATCGCAATCGAGCCCTTCACGTCTTCACGGCCCGTGCAGTAGTTCGCGAACATGTCAACGACGACGAAGTCGGCGATTGCGGTCGCCGCCTTTTCGCCGACCGAGCCGAGACCGCCCGCAGTCAGCGTGCGCTTGGCAACGTCGCGGAACGGCGTCGCCTTCGGGTCGGCGGTCCACACCGGGTTCTTGTCGTAGGCGTTGAGGCAGTGGGTCAGGTACCCCTTCGCCGACTGAATCCACGGGTTGAAGTTGTCCGCTTCCAGCATGAATGCCATCAGCGCCTTACAGGCTTGCGGATACTTCGTGTAGGTCATCGCCAGCACCGGATACATCAGGTGCAGTTCGGTCGGCTTGCCGCTGACGCCGACCGGGAAGTAAGCGTGATCCATGTCCGCCGCGACATCCTTGGCGCTGTTCTGCGCGGCGACGTAGATCGAGATGCCGTTGTTGGTCCAGTAGATTTCCTTGGCGAGGAACGCCTTGTTGTTCGACGAGTCGTTCCAGGCCGCGGTGCCGGGGATCATGTTGCCGTAGAGAGTCTTGGCGTATTCGAGCGCCTTGGCGGTCTCCGGCGAGTTGATGATGACCTTGTCCTTGGCATCGACCGTCTGGCCGCCATGCGACCACAGGCACCAGTGCACCCAGCTGTTGCCGTCGCCCGAAGCGTGGCCGAGCGCGAAGCCGCCGGGCGTGCCCTGCGCCTTCATCGCCTTGGCGTATTCCTGGAAGGCGTCGAGCTTGTCCGGGAACTTGGAGAAGCCGGCCTTCGCCGAAGCTTCGATGCGATAGTTCATCAGCGCGCCCGAGTAGCAGATCGGGATGCAGATCCACTTGTTGCCGCTGTGGCCGTACTTGATGGCGCTGTCGACCCAGCCGCCGTACTTCTTGCCGAGGTATTCGGCGACATCGGTCACATCCATGCACTTCTGCGGGAAGAGGTGCGGCAGCGAATAGAGGCCCCAGAACAGGTCCGGGCCGGTGCCGGTGTTGGCGGCGACCGAAGCCTTTGGCTGCACATCTTCGTACGACTCGCGTGAGATTTCGACCTTGACGCCGGTGGCTTTCGTGAAAGCGTCGATCAGCCTCACGAAGGCTTCGTCTTCGGCCTGCACGAAGTATTTCCAGCGCAGCATCGAGAGCTTGGCGCCCTTCTCCGGCTTCCATTTCGCGTCCTGCGCCCAGGCCTTCGCCCAATCGAGGAGAGCCGGGCCGCTCAATGCGGACACCGCGCCCAATGCCGTGCCGCCCTTGACGAGCGCGCGGCGGGTAAAGTGGTTCATATCCTTCCTCCGTTGCGTGTTGAATTAAGCGTTGAGACGTTGGCCGGTCGCGTCGTCGAAGAGGTGGACGACCCGCTGGTCTGGTTTAAGCCGGATCTTGTCGCCCGGATTGAACTGATGCCGCTCGCGGAAAACGGCGACAACTTCTTCACCGCCGAGCTTGGCGAAGACTTGCGTCTCCGAGCCGGTCGGTTCGACGACGACGATCTCAGCCTCTGCGCCATCGTCGGCGATCGTGAAGTGCTCGGGACGGATGCCGTAAATGGCCGGCTTGCCGTCCGAATTGGCTGGTGCCCCGGTGCCGAGCGGCAGCTTGACGCCGTTCGGGCCTTCGAACGACGCGCTGCCGTTCACGGTGATCTTGCCCTTGAGGAAATTCATCGCCGGCGAACCGATGAACCCCGCCACGAATTGATTGGCGGGCTTGTCGTAAAGATCGAGCGGCGTGCCGATCTGCTCGACAATGCCGTCGTGCATCACGACGATCTTGTCGGCCATTGTCATGGCCTCGATCTGGTCGTGGGTGACGTAAACCGTCGTGGTCTTCAGGCGTTGATGCAATTCCTTGATTTCGGTGCGCATCGCCACGCGAAGCTTGGCGTCGAGATTCGACAGCGGCTCGTCGAACAGAAACACCTGCGGGTCGCGAACGATGGCGCGGCCCATCGCGACGCGCTGGCGCTGGCCGCCGGATAACTGTCGCGGAAAGCGTGCGAGGTACGGGCCAAGGCTGAGAATTTCTGCGGCGCGGTTGACGCGGCTGTCGATCTCCGATTGGGGCGCGCCGCGCAGCCGCATCGAGAACGCCATGTTGGCGGCGACCGTCATGTGCGGATAGAGCGCGTAGTTCTGGAACACCATCGCGATGTCGCGTTCGGAGGGCTCCATGTCGTTGACCGCGCGTTCGCCGATGCGGATCTCGCCCGACGTCACGGTCTCGACGCCTGCGATCATGCGCAGCAGC
>DASZXA010000082.1:0-22133 GCA_035546455.1 Pseudolabrys sp. | reverse complement strand
GTCCCGCCTTTGCCGACGAACAGCACCACCGTGCCGGCCAGCCCGAGCAGCGCGCCGCCGACATGCTTGGCGCGCAGGCTCTCGCCCGGCAGCAGCCCGGAGAACAGCACGATCAGCAGCGGCCAAAGGTAGTTGATCAGTCCAGCCTCGGCCGGCGGCGCGAACCTGAGCGACGCGAAATAGAGCGCGTGATAGCCGGCAAGTCCGCCGATGCCGAGCGCCCAGACCGGCGGCGGCTGCCTGAACGCGTGCCAGGCCTTCCCACGCGCGACCCAGACGAGACCGATCGCGCCGCCCCGGGTGAAGGTCATGGCCAGAAGCTGAAGCGGCGGCACGCGCCCGGACAGCACGGTGAGCAGCGCCAGCAGCGACCACATCAGGATCGCGGAGAAGCCGATGAGCGTGGCGCGGGTAGAGGTCATGGGAGGCCGTGGGTAGCGCAGTTGCGGGAGTCCGACAATGCACCGCGACTTCGTCATGGCCGGGCTTGTTCCGACCATCCCGATAAGGATGGCACTGTGCCCACCTGAACGGGGTCCCCGGGACATAAGGGCGTTCACGCCCGTCTTCGACGGGCTATGCCCGGCCACGACGTTGAGAGGATGGGCTACACGATCTTGCCGAAGTCGCCGTGGCGGCCGAGGCCGCCGGCAAAGCGTGACGCGCCCGCGACGCCGTCCGTCACCAACGCCTCACGTCCGTTGTACCACTCCTGAATCAACGCCTCGCGCACGCTGAGCCCGTGGCCGCGAATGGCGGAGCGGCGGTCGGCGCGCACGCAGGTTTGCGGGAAGCGCGCGATCTCGTGCGCCAGTTCCTCCGCCTTCTTGCGCGCGCCGCCCTTAGGCGTCAGGTATTCGCACAGCCCGATGCGCATGCATTCTTCCGCCGGCACCTTGCGGCCGGTGAGGATGATCTCCAGCGCCCGGCCCTGCCCGACGATGCGCGGCAGCCGCACGGTGCCGCCATCGATCAGCGGCACGCCCCAGCGGCGGCAATAGACGCCGAAATAGCTTTCCTCCGCCATCACGCGGAAGTCGCACCACAGGCCAAGCTCCATGCCGCCGGCGACGGCGGGGCCTTCGATCGCGCCGATCACCGGCTTGTCCAATTCGAGACGCGACGGACCGAGCGGGCCGCGCGGAATGTCACTGCCATTGCCGCGATGCTTGTGGGTCGGCAGGTCGAGCTCGCCGAGCGGGGTCTTTTCGTTCAGCGTCGAGACGTATTTGAGATCCCAGCCGGCGCAGAACGCGCCGCCGGCGCCGTAAAACACCGCGACCGACGCACTATCGTCGGCGTCGAATTCGAGGAAAGCGGCGGTGAGATCGTCCGCGCTCTTGGGGTCCATCGCATTGCGCGCCTCGGGGCGATCGTGGATCACCGTCCAAACCGCGCCGTTTTTCTCGATCCGCACCGACATTCTCGTCCTCCGTTTGTGGTTGGCGGCATTGTAACAAGTCCTCCGGCGGGAACAGCTTTGCCGTGGCTGCGTTAGCGCGTCGCATAAGAGGAATGCACGATGGCGGTGATTGGCGAAATCCGGCGGGAGATTGAGAACCGGCTGGCGGAAGCGGCCAATGGCGGCTTCATCCAGCTGAGCCGCGAGGACGGCGACGTCGTGCTGATGCAGTCCGACCTGACCTGCGAGACCGACCACGTCGAGGGCACCGACCGCGACGGCAACTGGGTCGAGGTGCCCTATTCGGCGATCAAGGCGGTGTCGCTGGCGCCGAAGTGACCCCTCTTGTCGTCCCCGCGAAAGCGCGACCCAGTAAACACAGACGTTCGTGATTCAACCGACAGGGTACGGCGTACTGGATTCCCGCTTTCGCGGGAATGACAGCGAGGCTACGCGATCAGCTTGTAGGCCGGGATGGTGAGGAACGGCACGAAGTCCTTGGCGACCGCGAGCTGGCGGAACAGCTTTTCCGCATCGGCAAAGCGGCCCTTGTTGAAGGCGCGCGGGCCGACTTCGTTCTTCACCTTGATCATCTCCTCGTGCATCGCGCGCTCGAAGAAGGTGCGCGTCACCTTCATGCCGGTGTCGAGCACGGCGCCGTACTTCATCCATTGCCAGATTTGTGCGCGGGAGATTTCCGCGGTCGCTGCGTCTTCCATCAGATGATAGATCGGCACCGCGCCGCGGCCCGACAGCCACGCCTCGATGTATTGCACGCCGACGCGGATGTTGAGGCGGAAGCCCTCCTCCGTCTTGGTGCCGTCGTGGATTTTCAGCATGTCGTCGCGCAGCACGCGGACATGGAGCCGCACGCGCTCGAGCTGATTGGGCTCCGGCATCATGCGGTCGAACACTTCCTTGGCGACCGGCACGAGATCGGGATGCGCCACCCAGGTGCCGTCATAGCCGTCGCGCACCTCGCGCTCCTTGTCGGCCCGCACCTTGTCGAAGGCGGCGGTGTTGGCGGCCTCGTCGCCCTTGATCGGGATTTGCGCCGCCATGCCGCCCATCGCGAAGGCGCCACGGCGGTGGCAGGTCTTCACCAGCAGCGCGGCGTAAGCGCCCAGGAACGCCTCGCCCATCACCACTTGCGAGCGGTCCGGCAGGATGTAGTCCGGATTTTTCGCGAAGGTCTTGATGAAGGAGAAAATGTAATCCCAGCGGCCGGCGTTCATGCCGGCAATGTGCTCGCGCAGCTCGTAGAGGATTTCGTCCATCTCGAAAGCAGCGGGAAGCGTCTCGATCAGCACGGTCGCCTTGATGACGCCGGTCCAGATGCCGAAATTCTGCTGCGCGAACACGAACACGTCGTTCCACAGCCGCGCTTCCTTGTGGCTCTCGAGCTTGGGAAGATAGAAATACGGCCCGGTGCCCTTGGCGATCTGGGCGCGCGCGTTGTGGAAATAATAGAGGCCGAAGTCGAACAGCGAGGCGGAGATTGGCGCCCCGTCGACCTCGACATGCACCTCGTCCAGATGCCAGCCGCGCGGTCGCACGATCAGCACCGCCGGAATGAGGCCGACCTCATATTTCTTCTTGCTGTCGGGATCGGTGAAGCCGATCTGGCCGGCCCAGTAATCCTTGAGGTTGATCTGGCCCTTGACGCAGTTGCGCCAGGTCGGCGAATTGGCGTCCTCGAAATCCGCCATGTAATGGGTCGCGCCGGAATTGAGCGCGTTGACGATCATCTTGCGGTCGACCGGGCCGGTGATCTCGACGCGGCGGTTCTGCAAATCGGCCGGGATCGGCCCGACCTGCCATTCGTCCTCGCGCAGTTGCGCCGTTTCGGGCAGGAAATCCGGCAGTGCGCCCTCGTCGTAGCGCTTCTGCTTCTCCCCCCGCTCGGCGAGCAGCGCCTTGCGGGTGGCGTCGAAGCGGCGGTGCAATTCGCCAATGAAGTTGAGCGCCTCGGGGGTGAGGACTTCGTCGAAGCGCGCGCTCATCACCCCCTTGACGACGATGCCCTGGGTCAGCCGCTCGATCTCGGCCTGGCGTGGATCGATGACGACTTCGGGCTCCGGCGGCGGAAGCGGCGGGACGGGCTTGGTGCGAACAGATTTGGCGCGCACAGGCTTGAGCGCCGGCGCTTTGGTTTTCTTGGCCAGCGCCTTCAGCTTTTTCTTGTCGGCCTTCTTGTCGGCTTTCTGGCCGGCTTTCGGCGCCGGTTTTTTTGCCGCCGTCTTCTTCGCGGCGGCTTTCTTAAGAGCGGGCTTTTTCGCCGCGGCCTTTTTCTTCGATGCGGCCTTGGTCGCCCCGGTCTTAGCGGACGTTTTCTTGGCGGATTTTTTTGCAGCTTTCTTCTTGGTCTTGACGGCCATCAGGTCTTCCGGGTTGCAGGCTGGGCGAAAATCTTCAGGAACGCGTCGAAGAAGCTCGCCGCACTCTTCTTGCGGCGCGGCCTTGTGCTCGGCTTGGCGCGCGCGGACGTGCGCTTGTGCCCTGCCGCGGATTTTTTTGCACGTGCCTTCGCCGATTTCTTCGCAACCTTTTTCGCCATGGTTCAGCCCTCCCGTTATGCCGTCCCTTCAACGCCCTTCAGCGCATCCGGTTTCGGCCCGCCAGTTGCCCAGTCCAGAAGCTCGACAGTGTGCACGACCGGAATGCCGATGCCACCCGCAATTTGCGTGATGCAGCCGATATTGCCCGCGGCGATCAGGTCCGGCGCGACGCTGGCGATATTGGCGACCTTGCGGTCGCGCAGCGCGCGGGCGAGCCTGGGCTGCATGATGTTGTAGGTGCCGGCCGAGCCGCAGCACAGGTGGCCCTCGGGAATGTCCTTCACGGTGAAGCCGGCCTTCGCCAGCAAGTCCTTCGGCTGGCGCACGATCTTCTGGCCGTGCTGGAGCGAGCAGGCCGAGTGATAGGCGACGGTGAGCGGCGGCGCGGCCGCCTGCGGCAGCTTGAGCTTGGCGAGGTATTCGGTGATGTCCTTTGCCAACGACGACACCCGCTTCGCCTTGTCGGCGTAGGCAGCGTCCTCGCGCAGCATGAAGCCGTAGTCCTTGATGGTGGTGCCGCAGCCCGAGGCGGTGACGAGGATGGCGTCGAGCCCGTCCCCCTCGATCTCGCGGGTCCAGGCGTCGATGTTGTTCCTGGCCTGCGCGAAAGCCTCGTGCTCGCGGCCCATGTGATGGGTGAGCGAGCCGCAGCAGGCCTCGCCCTGCGCGATCACGACCTCGATGCCGCAGCGGTTGAGCAGGCGAATCGCGGCGTCGGTGGTTTGAGGCGACATCACCGGACTGACGCAGCCGAGCAGCAGCGCGACACGGCCTTTCTTCTTGCCTTCGGCGGAAAACACCTTGCCGACGCGGTCGGCCGGCGGCGCCACGCGGCCGCGCGGGGCAAGGCGGACCATGGCCGCGAGGCGGCTGAAGCCGAGCACGGAGAGAATGGGGGCGAACGGCCGCGCGACAAGGCCCGCCACCAGCGCCAAGCGGAAGCGGTCGTTGTACGGCAGCACATTGGCCAGCAGCGCGCGCAGCAGCCGGTCGAACAGCGGGCGCCTGTAGGTTTTCTCGATGTGGTCGCGGGCGTGATCGACGAGGTGCATGTAGTGCACGCCGGCCGGACAGGTCGTCATGCAGGCAAGGCACGACAGGCAGCGGTCGATATGCTTGACGACATCGCGCGTCGCGGCGCGCGAGTTCTCCAGCATGTCCTTGATGAGATAGATGCGGCCGCGCGGGGAATCGAGCTCGTCGCCGAGCACCACGTAAGTCGGGCAGGTCGCGGTGCAGAAACCGCAATGCACGCAGGCGCGCAGGATCTTTTCGGACTCGGCGACCTGCGGATCGAGCAATTGCGTGAGGGTGAAGTTGGTTTGCACGTTACACCCCCGCCCACATGCGGCCGGGATTGAGCACGCCCTTCGGGTCGAAGCTTTCCTTGACGCGTTTGGTGAGCGCCGTGACGCCACTGTCCTGCGGCTCGAACACATCGAGCGCGGCGCGCACCGCGGCGGGCGCGCGGACCAGCGTGGCATGGCCGCCGCAGGCCGCGACCGCGGCGCGGATCGCCTTGGCGTCGGGCTCGTCGGCGAACGGCATCGCCACCCAGACGAGGCCACCGGCCCAGTCGTAGAACATCTGCGCGGCGGGCGTGATCTGCGCGGCGATCTTGTGGCCCTGCCCCGGCGCGGTCGAGATGCGCCACAGCGGGCGCGCGATGGTGTCCGGTGCGGCAAAGGCCTTCACGTCGCGGATGCTGCGCCAGAGCGCGCGGGATTCCTTTGCGTCGATCAGGGTGCGTTCGCCGTAGGGCTTCATCAGCCCGGCCAGCGCCTTGCTGCGGTGAGCGACCGAGGGCGCGACGCCCTCAAGACGCAAGGCGGTCGCAGCCTGCACATCCGGCAGACCGTCGAACCGCGAGGCGACATGGTCTGGCAGATGCGCGGCGCCGGACACGTCGAACGGCGAGCCCATCGCCGCCGCCATCGCCGCGGCGGCCTGCGCGTCGTCGAGGCCGTGAATGAGCAAGGTCGCCTCGGTTTCGGCCTTGGGCAGCACCTTGATCGTCACATCGGTCATCGCCGCCAGCGTGCCGTAGGAGCCGGCCAGCACCTTGCAGAGGTCGTAGCCGGTGACATTCTTCACCACGCGGCCGCCGGTCTTGATGACCTCGCCGCGTCCCGTAACGGCGGAGGCGCCGAGGAAATGATCGCGCGCGGCGCCCGCCTTGATGCGGCGCGGGCCGGAGAGATTTGTCGCCAGCACGCCGCCGATGGTGCCGGCATTGGCCTCGCCGCCAAGCAGCGGGCCGTAGTCGATCGGCTCGAACGCCAGTTCCTGATTGCTCTTGTCGAGCAAGGCTTCGATCTCGGCGATCGGCGTGCCGGCTTTCGCCGACAACACCAGTTCTTCCGGCTCGTAGAGCGTGACGCCGCTGAGGCCCGACAGATCGAGCGTCAGGTCATGCTGGCTGGGGCGGCCTAGGCCGCGCTTGGAGCCGCGCCCCAAAACGTCGAGCGACTTCTCGTGGCTGACCGCCCAGCGCACGGTGTCCTCGACCTCTTTCGGGTCGCGTGGTTTCGCAACGTTGCTCATTTTCAGAACCGCGGAATGTCCGGGGACGGCAGCTTGCCGCCGGAAATATGCATGCGGCCGAGCTCGGCGCAGCGGTGCAATTTCGGGAACACCTTGCCGGGATTGAGCAGCCCCTTCTCGTCGAACGCGCATTTGAGGCGCTGCTGTTGGTTCAGGTCTTCCTCGGAGAACATTACCGGCATCAGGTCGCGCTTCTCGACCCCGACGCCATGCTCGCCGGTCAGCACGCCGCCGACCTCGACGCACAGCTTGAGAATGTCACCGCCGAACTGCTCGGCCTTGTCGAGCTCGCCCGGAATGTTGGCGTCATAGAGAATGAGCGGATGGAGATTGCCGTCGCCGGCGTGGAAGACGTTGGCGACGCGGAGGCCGTATTTCGCCGACATCTCCTTCATCTTCATCAGCACATGCGGGAGCCGGTGGCGCGGGATGGTGCCGTCCATGCAGTAGTAATCCGGCGAGATGCGGCCGACCGCCGGGAA
The DNA here is from genome assembly GCA_035546455.1 of Pseudolabrys sp. Classification (GTDB taxonomy): domain Bacteria; phylum Pseudomonadota; class Alphaproteobacteria; order Rhizobiales; family Xanthobacteraceae; genus Pseudolabrys. Next base: position 15,147 of record DASZXA010000082.1, on the reverse strand, counting down.
CGCGGCCTTGCGGCCGGCCCAGAACAGCAGCCGCTCCTCCTCCGACTGCGACACCTTCACGTTGACGGCGCGGCACTTCTTCGCAATCGCCTCGACGCGCTCGATCAGGTGATCGACCTCGGCTTTGGGGCCGTCGAGTTCGACGATCAGCAGCGCCTCAACGTCCAGCGGGTAACCGGCGTGAACGAAATCCTCGGTGGCCTGGATGGCGGGTCCGTCCATCATCTCCATGCCGCCGGGGATGATTCCGGCGCCGATGATTTTGCCGACGCATTCACCGCCGTCTTCCGAGGTCTTGAAGCCGACCATGACGGCGCGCGCGGTTTCCGGCTTCTTGAGGATGCGGACGGTGATTTCGGTGACGACGCCGAGCAGGCCCTCGGAGCCGGTGATGATGCCGAGCAGGTCGTAGCCGGGAGCGTCGAGGTGCTTGCCGCCGACGCGGATGATCTCGCCGTTCATCAGCACCATCTCGCAGCCGAGGACATTGTTGGTGGTCATGCCGTATTTCAGGCAGTGCACACCGCCGGAATTCTCCGCGATATTGCCGCCGATGGTGCAGGCGATCTGCGAGGACGGATCGGGCGCGTAGTAGAAGCCCTCGTTTGCGACGGCGACCGACACGGCCAAATTCGTGACGCCGGGCTCGACCACGGCGACGCGGTTCTCGTAATCGATCTCGCGGACGCGATTGAACTTGCCCATGCCGAGCAGGACGCCGTCAACCAGCGGCAGTGCGCCGCCGGACAGCGAGGTGCCCGCGCCACGCGGCACCACGCGGATGTTCTCGGCGTGGCAATAGGCCAGGATTTGCGAGACCTGCTGGGTGGTCTCCGGCAGCACCACGACCATCGGAAGCTGGCGGTAGGCGCTGAGGCCGTCGGACTCGTAGGGGCGCATTTCGCGCTCGCCTGCGATGACGCCCTCACCCGGCACGATGGCGCGTAGCGCCGCGACGATTTTGGCACGGCGGGCCAGAACATCCTGATCGGGGTCGGGCATCTTCACGGACATGCTGCTATTCTCGGCCAGATCGCTAGATTGCGCAAAGGGCGCGGGCGAGACGCCGCGCCGGGAATACCCAAGGAATGCAAATGAGAAAAGTGCTGATTGCCATGCTGATCGCCGCCGCTCCGCTCTCCGTGGCGCGGGCGCAAGACCTCGCCGCCGGCGAGCAATCGTTCAAGAAGTGCTTCCCGTGCCATTCGATCGGCGAAGGCGCCAAGAACAAGGTGGGCCCGATCCTCAACGGGCTCGATGGGCGGCACTCCGGCGCGGTCGCCGGCTACAGCTATTCCGACGCCAACAAGAATTCCGGCATCACCTGGTCGAAGGATCAGTTCCTCGACTACATCAAGGATCCGCGTTCCAAGATTCCCGGCACAAAAATGACATTCGCCGGGATCAAGAACGAGAAGGAGGCCGAAAGCCTGTGGGCCTACCTCGCGCAATTCGATGCGGATGGGAAAAAGAAATAGGTGAGCGAGAACCCGGACCTCACCTTCCATGACGTCCTGCCCGACGGGACCAAGGTGCTGGTCCGGCCGCTGCGGGTCGCGGACGGCGCGCTCTATCCCGACTTCGCCGACAGCCTGACGCCTGAAGACATCCGGATGCGGCTGTTCGTGCCGGTGGCGCACCTGACGCAGGACATGATCGACCGCTTCACGCATTACGATCCGAAAACGGCGATAGCGTTCATCGCGCTGGCGGAAGACGGCAAGATGCTCGGCGTGGCGCGGCTGCACGACGACAAGGACGGCAACGGCGGCGAGTTCGCGGTGCTGGTGCGCTCGGCGCTCAAGGGCCATGGGCTCGGCTGGCTTTTGATGCAGCACATCATCGACTACGCGCGCGACAAGAAGCACGCGACCGTGCATGGCCAGGTGCTGGCGGAAAACGTGACGATGCTGCGGATGTGCAGGGAACTCGGCTTCGGCGTCACCGACGATCCCATCGAAGCCGGCGTCAAACGGGTGACGCTGCCTTTGGGATACTAATCGCGCTCGGGAATCTTGATCTGCGCGACGAGGCCGCGGGCGCGGGCGTCGACCACGCCGAGACCACGCAGCGCGAACAATGTCGCATTCTGCACCGCCTCGCGCGCCTTCACCTTGTCGGCGCCGATGTCCGGCGCATGCGGGCCGATCAGCCCTTCGAGCAGCGCACCGACCACGGCCGGCGCGGCGATCGCAAGGTCCTGATCCGGCAGATGACCGTTCACCATCGCGAGGCGCAGCCGCGCTTGCAATTCAGCGATCAGCGACTTGCGGAATTCGAGCCGCACCTCGTCGATCTCGCTGTCGGACGGTTCGGCAATCGCCGCCCAGGCGAGACGCCGCTCGGCCAGCACGCGCGCGGAGAACGTGGCGATGGCGGCGGCGAGCGCGGAGAGCGGACCGGGCGCGGTGTCGGCGGCATCGCGCATCGCATCGAGCGCGCGCTCGGTGACGGCGCCGACCAGCTCGGTGACGAGATCGGATTTCGAGGGGAAGTAGCGATAGACGGTGCCGCTCGCGATCCCCGCCCGCTCGGCGACCGAGGCGATCTGCACCGCCGCCATGCCGCCGGTCGCCGCCGCGGAGCGCGCGGCGTCAACGATGGTCTGCTCGCGCTCGGCGAGACGACGCACGACATTCTCGGTGCGGCGGTAGGGCATTCAACGAATGAATGCGGATTCAGCCGATTCGAGGCAAGCGCTTCCTACTTCTTCCCACCCGCCAGCGCCTTTTCGCGGATGGCGTCGCGCGTCATCCCGGTGGTGATGGCGTTCGGATCGACCTTGAGGTGGATGATCGACGGCTTGCCGGATTGCAGCGCGCCGGCGAAGGCGGCCGGAAAATCGGCGGTCTTGTCGACATAGGCGCCGTAACCGCCGAACGCGGTGGCGTAGGCGGCGAAATCCGGGTTCCTGATCTCGGTGCCGATGATGCGGCCGGGATATTCGCGCTCCTGGTGCATCACGATGGTGCCGTAGATGCCGTTGTCGGAGACGACGACGACGATCGGCAGATTGTATTGAACCGCGGTGGCGAACTCCTGCCCCGTCATCAGGAAGTCGCCGTCACCGGCGACGCAGACCACCGGACGGTCCTTGTAGAGATGCTTCATCGCGACCGCGGCGGGCACGCCGTAGCCCATCGAGCCGGAGGTCGGCCCGACCAGCGTGCCGAATTTCTTGAAGCGGTAGAAGCGGTGGATCCAGCCGGAGTAATTGCCGGCGCCATTGGTGATGATGCCGTCCGGGCCCAGCTCGTCGCGCAGCCACACCATGATCTCGCCGAGGTTGACACCGCCGGGCTGCGGCGTCGCCTTCTCACTCCAGGCGATGAAGTCGGCATGGACCTGCTCGGTCGCGGGTTTCCACGGAAGGGATTTCGGCGGCGTGAGCTTCTCCGCCGCGGCGCAGAAGGCGCCGGGTGACGAATTAATGGCGAGCGTCGGATGATAGACGCGGCCGAGCTCGTCCGAGCCCGGATGAACGTGAACGAATTTCACCTGCGGCGTCGGGATGTCGAACAGCGTGTAGCTCTGCGACGGCATCTCGCCGAGCCGTCCGCCGATCAGCAGCACGAGATCGGATGCCTTGAGCCGCGCCATCATTTTCGGATTGGGACCGATGCCGAGATCACCGGCGTAAGTCCATTTCGATGAATCGTACATCGAGCCGCGGCGGAACGTGGTGACGACCGGGATCGCGAACCTGTCGGCGAAGCGCGCGAGCGAGTCGCACGCTTCCTGCGACCAGCGGCTGCCGCCGACGATGATGAACGGCGCCTTCGACTCGTCGAGCAACTTCTGCAGCTTCGCCATTTCGGCGGGACCGGGCGAGGTTTCGACCGCCTCGACGTAAGGCGCATCGGCAACCGAGACGCGCTCGGTCAGCATGTCCTCCGGCAGCGCGATCACCACCGGGCCGGGGCGGCCGCTCATCGCGGTGAAGAAGGCGCGCGACACGATCTCCGGGATGCGCGCCGGATCGTCGATCTCGGTCGCCCATTTCGCCATCGGGCCGAATACGGCGCGGTAATCCAGTTCCTGGAACGCCTCGCGGTCGCGCATGTCGCGCGCGATCTGGCCGACGAACACGATCATCGGCGTCGAGTCCTGCTTGGCGATATGGATGCCGGCGGAGGCGTTGGTGGCGCCGGGGCCGCGGGTGACGAAGCAGATGCCGGGCCGCCCGGTGGCCTTGCCGACAGCTTCCGCCATGCAGGCCGCCCCGCCCTCCTGACGGCAGACGATCAACTCGATCTTGCGGTCGTAGAAGGCGTCGAGCGCGGCCAAATAGCTCTCGCCCGGCACGCAGAACGCCTCTTTCACCCCCTGCGCGACCAGCTGGTCGATCAGGATTTCACCGCCGGTCCGGGTGCCGTCATTGGATTTCATAAGCCGCCTCGATTGGTCGCCAAATTGGATGCTGGTCGGACCACAATTGTCGGCCCGGTGGGCGCGGTCAAGACCGGTGGGCGCGAGTCAGGAAACCGGCTCGCGAATAGCTTCGCGGTCGCTTTCCTTCAGGTCGGCGCGTTGCTCTGCCGGCTTTTCGCGGTGCGCGAGGTTAGAGGCCGAATTGACCAGCGCGAGATGCGACAGCGCCTGCGGGAAATTGCCGACCTGACGCTTGGCGCGCAGGTCGTATTCCTCGGAGAGCAGACCGACATCGTTGCGCAGCTTGAGCAGCCGCTCGAACAGCGCGGTCGCCTTCTCGCGCTGGCCGAGCATCAGATAGGCGTCGACCAGCCAGAAACTGCACGCGAGGAAAAAACCCTCGCCCGGCGGCAGGCCGTCGTCGGCCAGCTCGGTGTCGTAGCGCAGCACTAGGCCGTCGACGACGAGGTCCTTCTCGATCGCATTGATGGTGCCGATCACGCGCGGATCGTCCGGCTTGAGAAAGCCGACCGCCGGCAGCAACAGCAGGCTGGCGTCGAGGTCCTTGCTGCCATAGGCGCGCACGAAGGTGTTGCGCTTGCTATCGTAGCCGTTGGCGCAAACGTCGGCATGAATCTGGTCGCGGATGGCCTTCCATTGCGCGATGTCGCCGTCCAGCTTGAAGTGACGCGCGCTGCGAATGGCGCGGTCGAACGCCACCCACGCCATCACCTTGGAATAGACGAAGTGCTGCTCCTCGCCGCGCACTTCCCAGATGCCGCTGTCCTTGTTGCGCCAGATGGTGGCAAGGTGCTTGAGGAATTCGATTTCGAGATTCCAGCCGTCGGCATTCGGCGCGAGGCCGCCGCAGCGCGCCTGATGCAGCGTGTCCATCAGTTCGCCGAGCACGTCGAGCTGCAACTGGTTGTGCGCCTCGTTGCCGATCCGCACCGGCGCGGACTTTTCGTAGCCGGGCAACCAGCCGACCTCCCATTCGGTGAGGCGGCGCTCTCCGGCGATGCCATACATGATCTGCACCTGATTGGGGCTGCCGGCGACGGCGCGCAGCAGCCACTCGCGCCACTTGGTCGCCTCGTCGTAATAGCCGGCGTTCATCAGCGCGAGCAGCGTCAGCGTCGAGTCGCGCAGCCAGCAGAAACGGTAGTCCCAGTTGCGCTGGCCGCCGATCTGCTCGGGCAGCGAGGTGGTCGGCGCGGCGACGATGCCGCCGGTCGGACCGTAAGTGAGCGCCTTGAGCGTGATGAGCGAACGGGTGACGGCCTCGTCCCACGGGCCGTCGAGCTTGTTGCGGGAGGTCCATGTCTTCCAGCCCTCCTCGACCGCTTCGAGGTCCGCCTCGGGATCGGTGGCGTCCGGCGGCTCGTCGTGGGACGAGGCATAAGTAAGGACAAAGCTCGCCGTTTCCCCGGCCGACACCGTGAAATCGCCGACAGTCCGCATGTTTTCGCCGTGCATCTTCACGTCCGAGCGCAGCAGGATCATGTCCGGGCCGGCGATGCCGCGAATGGTGCGCTCGTCGAGCCGCGTCACCCACGGCACCACGGCGCCATAGCCGAACCGCATCACGAGTTGGCTGTGCATCGGCACACGGCCTTTTTCACCGCGCACGATGCGGATGATGCGCGAGCCGGTGCCGCGCTGTGACATGAAGTCGGTCAGGGTCGCCGCGCCGTCGGCGGTTTCGAAGCGCGTTTCGAGGATGAGCGTGCCGGGCCGGTAACGGCGCGTAACTTCTGCGTCGCCACATTTCGGCGCGATGAGCCAGTGGCCGTTTTTCTCGTCGCCGAGCAGCGCAGCAAAGCATGCATCGCTGTCGAAACGCGGCCAGCACAGCCAGTCGATCGAGCCGTTCCTGCCGACCAGCGCCGCGGTGCGGGTATCGCCGATGATGGCGTAGTCTTCGATGCGCAATGCCATGCGTCAGTCCGCCGCCGTGAAGTCGACGATGACCTTGATATCGTTGTCGCGGCGCTCGAACGCCTCCTGCCAGTGCGACAAAGGCACGCGGCGGGTGATGAGCCGCGCCAGCCATGTCTTGTCGGCCTTCGCCAGCGCATCGGCGGCGGCGCGATAGTGCGCGCGGTTGGCATTCACGGAACCGAACACGACATCGTTCTCCAGAACCATCGCGCGGTTGAGCGACGAAATATCGACCGGCGTTTTCTTTCCGGGCGCGCCGATGCCGGCGAGGCAAGTGATCCCGTCGGCGGCTGTGCACGTCACGGCGTCGCGGACTACCTGCGCCGCACCCGTGCATTCGATGACGACATCGGGCTTGAGGTTCCCGAAATCGCCGGTGTGATATTTCCCGCCGAGATCGCGCACGAGTTCCGGCTTCGGACCTTTGGTGTTGCGGTCGAACACATGGACCTCGAGGCCGCGCTGCGCGCCCATCATGGCGGCGAGCAGGCCAACCGGGCCGGCGCCGGTGACCAGCAGTGTGCGCGGCTTCCAGTATTTGGTGCGCTCGCCGATCCGCTCGATGTGGTCCCACGCCTTGGCGATCACGCTGGCGGGCTCGGTGAGCACGGCGAGGATGCCGAGCGACGGATCGGCCTTCACCGCGAAATCCGGCTCCAGCGTCCAGCGCTCGGCGCCGTAACCGTTGATCTCCTTGATGCCGCGCTCGGTGTACTGGCCGTTGCGGCACATATCCCATTCGCCGGATGCACAGGCGGGACACGGCACCGGATCTGGCCGCCGCACGATGCCGACCACGATGTCACCCTTCTTGAAGTCGCCGCCTTGCGGCGCCTGCTCGACCTCGCCGAGCGACTCATGGCCGAGCACGAGTCGCCTGGCGCCGGGTGGCGCCCAGCCGTAATGGCCGTCGATGATGTCGCGATCAGTGCCGCAGACGCCGAGCGCCAGCGCGCGGACCAGCAGCGCGCCGTCCGCTTTGGGCGGCGCGATCTCCTCAAGCTTGATGGAATTGGCAGTGCCTGGCTCGACAGTAATTGCGCGCAATATCGATTATCCCGGATAGCGCCCCCTGCCGGAGAAACCCCTAGCAGCCAAGCCCGGTTCCACGTGTGAAAAATCGGTAAGCTATGCGGATAGCCGCACCCGCTCGTGCATGCGAAACACTGGCCGCGCGAGGCAAACACAGGCATAGGATGCCCCATTGATCCCTCCGGCGAATTGCGCGTTGCCCGTTTCATGACCGCACGACACTCCCGCTCGCTCGGAATGGCGCAAATCGCGGTCGCGCTCGCCGGGTTCTGCGCGTTCATCAATCTCTATTCGCCGCAGGCGGTTCTGCCGCTCCTCTCGCAGGAATTCAACGCGAGCGCGGCGCAGGTTTCGACCATCATCACCGTGAGCACGCTCGCGGTCGCAATCACCGCGCCGTTCACCGGCGCGATCGCCGACGTGCTCGGCAGGAAGCGCGTGATCGTCGCGGCGATGTTCGCGCTGGTGGTGCCGACCTTGATGGTGGCGCTCTCCCCGTCGCTCAACTGGCTGGTGTTCTGGCGCGGCGTGCAGGGGCTGGTGCTGCCGCCGGTGTTCGCCGTCACGGTCGCCTATATCGGCGACGAATGGCCGCCGCACGGCGCGACCAAGGTCACCGGCATCTATTCGTCCGCCTCGAGCGTCGGCGGCTTCAGCGGCCGGCTGCTGGTCGGCATCCTCGCCGACCTCGTCTCATGGCGGGCCGGCTTCATCTCGCTCGCCGCGGTCGCGGCCATCGGCGCGGTGCTGGTCGCATTTCTGCTGCCGGCGGAGCGCGGCTTCGTCGGTTCGAAGCACATCGGCGCCTCGCTCAAGCAGATGCTCGGCCATTTCAAGAACGGGCAACTGCTGGCGACCTACGCGGTCGGCTTCGGCGTGCTGTTCAACTTCATCTCGACCTTCACCTACATCAGCTTCTATCTGGCGAAGCCGCCCTACAACCTGTCGCCGACCGCGCTTGGCGCGCTGTTCATCGTCTATCTGGCCGGCGCATCGCTTTCGCCCTGGACCGGCTGGGCGGTGGCGAGGTTCGGCCGCCGCCGCTTCGTGATCCGCGTGCTGGCGGTGTGGGCGGTCGGCATTGCGCTGACCCTGCTGTCGCCGCTGCCCGTCATTATTCTCGGGCTGGCGCTGTGCGCCGCCTGTGGCCTGCTCTGCCAGGCGGTGTCGACCAGCTACGTGGCGGTGACCGCAAAAGCGGGCCGCTCTTCCGCAGTCGGGCTTTACGTGACGTCGTTCTACATCGGCGGCAGTTGCGGCTCGGCGCTCGGCGGCATCATCTGGAGCTACGGCGAGTGGCCGGCCTGCGTCGCGATGGTGATCGCGATGCTGACGATCATGACGCTGGTGGTGACGTTCCTGTGGGCGCGGCGCGTGCCGCCCGGTCCGCAGGTGCCGCCGCTCGAAGCGGCGTGATAAGGACAAATGTAACGGGGGCTGGGTGATGCTGACCAAGACGCAAATCGACTTTCTGCAATCGATCGACACGCCGACGGTGTGCAACCTTATTGAAATTGTCGCGCCGGAGCGGCGCGGCCATGGCTACACCACCTCGCACTTGCACTGCCCGTTTCCCGACCTGCCGCCGATGATCGGCTTCGCCAAGACGGTGACGATGCGCGCCCGCGACAAGGTGGCGCTCGGCGACTACATGCAGAAGCGGCTCGACTATTTCGATTACGTCGCCGCCGCGCCCAACCCGAGCTGGGTGGTCATTCAGGACCTCGACGAACCGGCCGGGCACGGCGCGTTCTGGGGCGAGGTGATGGGCAACATCCACAAATCGCTCAACTGCGTGGGCACCATCACCAACGGCTCGGTGCGCGACATTCCGATGATCCCGCAAGGCTTCCAGATGCTGGCCGGCTCGATCGGGCCGTCGCATGCCTACGTTCATGTCGCCGACTACGGCGTCGATGTCACCGTGCATGGCATGAAGGTGAAGAGCGGCGATCTCATCCACGCCGACCGCCACGGCGCGGTGGTGGTGCCGCTCGACACGATCGACGCGATGAAGCCGGCGTTCGACAAGCTCTCCGCGCGCGAAGCCGCGATCATCGCGGCGGCCAAGAGCGGCAAGGGCGTCGCTGCGATCAAGGCGGCCTACAAGGGTTGAGCGCTTGCTCCGCGGGCGGAATTGGCTGAAGTAAGGCCATGATTATCGCCGATGCCCTCGCCCACGCCGTTCTTTCAACGAAATCCGATGCGCTGATCGCCGCCGACAAGACGGGCGTCATCACGTTCTGGAATCCAGGCGCGACGCGGATTTTCGGGTTTTCCGAGGCCGAGGCGATCGGCCAGTCGCTCGACATCATCATCCCGGAGCGGCTGCGGCAGCGGCACTGGGACGGCTACGACAAGACCATGGCGACGGGCGAAAGCCGCTACGGCGAAAGCGACCTCCTGGCGGTGCCGGCAGTCCGCAAGGACGGCATGCAGCTCTCGATCGAATTCACCATCATGATGCTGCGCGACAGCGGCGGCGAGATCATCGGCATTGCGGCGCTGCTGCGCGACATCACGAAGCGGTTCGAGGAAGTCCGCGCGCTGCGACGGCAACTCGCGGCGAAAGGCTGACCACGATGTTTTTCGCCAGCGACAACGCCGCCGGAATCGCGCCTCCGATTTTGGAGGCGATTTCCCGCGCCAATGCCGACTACGCGCTGGGCTACGGCAACGACGACTGGACCAAGCGGGTCGAGCGCCGCTTCGCCGAGATTTTCGAGCGCGAGGTCGCGGTGTTCCTGGTGCCGACCGGCACGGTGGCGAACGCACTGGCGCTGGCGCATGTCACGCCGCCGTGGGGCGCCGTGCTCTGCCACGAGCATTCGCACATCGCCGCCGACGAATGCGGCGCGCCGGAATTCTTCGGCGGCGGCATCAAGCTGATCGGCCTCTCCGGCGCGGCCGGCAAGATTTCCGCGCAGACGTTGCGCGCGGCGCTGACGCAAGGCGAATGGGGCGGGCCGCATCACGTCTCCCCTGCCGTGCTGTCGCTGTCGCAGGCGACCGAGAGCGGTACGATCTATCGCGCCAGCGAGATCAAGGAGCTGAGCGAGATCGCGCACCAACGCGGCATGGCGTTGCACACCGACGGCGCGCGGCTCGGCAATGCGCTGGCGCGGACGAACGTCTCGCCCGCCGAGGCGACCTGGAAGGCCGGCGTCGACGTACTTTCGTTCGGCGCCACCAAAGGCGGCGCGATGGGCGCCGAGGCGGTGGTGTTCTTCGACCCCAAGCGCGGCACCCACATGCTGGACCGCCGCAAGCGCGGCGGCGCGCTGGCCTCGAAGCACCGCTTCATCGCCGCACAGATCGAGGCCTTCCTCGCCGACGGGCTGTGGCTCAAGCTGGCGCGGCACGCCAACGACATGGCCGACCGGCTGGCGGCGGGCCTGAGCGCGGCCGGCTGCGCGCCGGTGTGGGCCGTCGAGGCCAACGAGGTGTTCGCGCCGATCACGCACGATGCCGACAAGCGGCTGAAGGCGGCGGGCGCCGTCTATCACGAGTGGCCGCCGCTCGGGGTGTCCCTGCCCACCGGCCGGATTTTAGTGCGGCTGGTCACGTCATTTCAGACCACAGTGGGCGAGGTCGACAGGTTCCTCGCCGCGCTGCGCGGATAGACCGGACGCCGGGACAGGCTCCCGGCGGCAAGCTATGCTCCGCCCCTCCGGTTCATGGGAGAGCACAATGTCCCTGTTCGGCTCCTTCGCAAAATCCAGCCCGACGTCGCTTTGCTCGTGCGGCCAGCCGCACATATCCGGCATGAGCCGGCGCAACTTGCTCTCGGGCGCCGCCGCGCTCGCCGCGAGCCTCAGCGCGCCGAAGTTCATCGCCGAGGCGGTGGCGCAATCTGAAGCGCCGCACCGCATCGATGTGCATCATCACATCTCGCCGCCGACCTGGCTCGACGCGGTGAAGAGCATGAAGAAGGACAATCCTCCGATCAACAACTGGTCGATCCAGAAGACGCTCGACGACATGGACAAAGGCGGCGTCGCGGTCGCGATCACCTCGCCGACCACGCCGCAGACCGTCGGCCTCAATGCCGCCGACGCGTCGCGCATCGCCAAGGAGAGCAACGAATACGCCAAGAAGCTGGAGAGCGATCACAAGGGCCGGTTCGGCACCTGGGCGATGCTGCCGCTGCCGCATATCGACGAGAGCCTCAAGGCGATTGAATACGCCTTCGACACGCTCAAGGTCGACGGCGTCGGCATCATGACCAGCTATGGCGACAAATGGCTGGGCTACAACGAATTCGATCCGGTGTGGGCGGAACTCAATCGCCGCAAGGCCACGGTCTATACCCATCCGACCACGGCGGACTGCTGCGTCAATCTGGTGCGCGGCATCGATCCGGCGCTGATCGAGTTCGGCACCGACACGACGCGCTCGATCTTCTCGGTGATCTTCTCCGGCACCGCGCAGAAATATCCCGACATCAACTGGATCTGGTCGCATGGCGGCGGCGCGCTCACCGCGTTCTACGAGCGCTTCACCGTGCAGGCGCTGGCCACGCCACCCTACAAGGGGAAGTTCACCCGCGAGCAGGTCGATGAGCTGATCGACAAATTCTATTACGACACCGCGGCAATCCCGAACGACGTGACTTTGGCGGCGCTGATCAAGATGGTGCCGACCTCGCAGATCGTCTACGGCACCGACTTCCCGTATCGCCGCGCCACCGACTATCTCGCCGCTCTGAAGGCCAACTTCCACGGCAAGGATCTCGCCGCGGTCGAGAGCGGCAATGCCGCGCGGCTGGTGCCGCGGCTGAAGGTTTAACGGGGATTATCCGGCGCTTTTGTGCCATTGCGGCTGGTAGCCGCGCGACAGCACCTTGAGCATCGCCGGCGGCGTCAGCACATCGACGGTGATGCCTTTTGGGCGTCGCGTGGCGTTCTTGTAGCCGCGCGGGGTCCAGCGCAGCAGTTTTCCGCCACGCACCGCGTAGGGCTCGCCGTCGCGCACGATCATCGCGCCGTCCGGCAGCGTGTCGATGTTACGGCGATGGATGCGTTTCGATTTGCCGTCGAGGCGCTCGGCGTGGAGCATGTCGTCCATCGCCGGCGCACTCATCCGTCCGCCCGGAAACCGCTCGGCAAATTCCACGGCATCCTTGCGGCGGCACTCGAAGCACGGGCGATGCCCGGCGGCGAACGCCGTCACCTCGTCGAGGAAGAACAGCTCGGTGTAATAGCGGCCCCAGACGTCGCGCTGGCGGCCCTTGAACTCGAGCACGCAGCAGATCCACTGCCGCGACACCCAGCGGCGCGTGGTGAGCCCCTGCGCGTCGGTGTGAAACTTGCCGCCGCGGTTGCCGAACACGGTGCCGCGCGCCGGCGTCGCGAACAGCTCACCGAACGGATCGACGCGATTTTGCAGCGGCATCAGAATGCTCGAATGATTGCGGCGGCGACCATGCCGGCGACAACGGCGAGCAGATCGTTACGCTTCCATGTCATCAGCGCAATCGACACCAGGATCGCGGCCCAGGCCGGCGCACCGCCGCGCACGATGAGCGGCAGCACGATCGCCATTACCACCGCGCCGGGCAGCGCATTGAGGATGGCGCGCACGCGCGGAGTGATCGGCACGTAGCCCATCAGGATGAAGCCGCCCGTGCGGATGGCATAATTGACCGACGTCATCGCGGCGATCAGCAGCCAGAACCAGGCGGCCTGGCTCAACTCAGTGGGCACGCGGCGCCTCCTCTTTCATGTCGTCGAGGAAGCCGCCGGCCAGCGCACCGCACACCGCACCGACGATGATGAACCAGTAGCCCGGCAGCACTTGCTCGGCCGCGACCGCGACGAGGCCCGCGACGCCCCAGCCGATGGCGCGCCGCGCACCGCTCCACAGCGGCACCAGCATCGCGCCGAAAAACACCGGCAGCACCAGATCGAGCCCGTACTTCTTCGGCTCCACCACGAAGCCGCCGAGGAAATAGCCGGCGGCGGTGCCCGCCACCCAGCCCAGGGTGATGATGATGGCGGCGCCGAAATAGACGGCGGGGTCGCGGCCGCCCTCGCCCTGATAACGCATCGCGATCAGCCACGAGGCATCGGTGAGCAGGAACAGGCCGGTGTAAGCCTGCCAGCGCGGGATTTTGCCGAACCACGGCCGCATCGACACGCTCATCAGGAAGAGCCGGGAGCCGATCACGGCGGTGAGTGCCGACAGCGCCGCGATGGCGCCGATGTCGATGACCTTCGGCCAGATTTCCAGCGCCACAAGCTGCGCGATTCCCGAATAGACCAGCACGGTGAGCGCGAGGTGATGGACGAACGAGAAGCCTTGGCGCTCGGCCACCGCGCCGACGATCAGGCCGAACGCGATGACGCCCGGCGTCACCGGCAGGCCGAGGCGCAGGCCGTGACGGAAGCCGGCGGCGGTCCAGCGTGTTGGCGTGTCGGAATCGGAGGTGCTCATGAGCGGCGCACCTGATAGCAAAAAACGAGGGCCGGGCAATCGGCCCGGCCCTCATATCAGCTTTGCTTGTCGGCTTTCGCTCAACCTTGCGGCTGCGGCGCGATGTCGCCCGCCGGCGGCGGCGCCGAGCGCGGCTTGCCGGACGGCGGCACCGCGGAGGAGCGCGGGGTCTGCGGCTCGATCACCGTCTCGCGCACCGGGCGCTTGCCGTTGATGAGGTCCTTGATCTCGTCGCCGGTCAGCGTTTCGAACTCGAGCAGGCCCTTGGCCAGCACTTCGAGATCGGCGCGCTTGTCGGTGAGGATCTGGCGCGCCTCGGAGAGGCCGCTTTCGACCAGACGGCGCACTTCGGCGTCGATCTTGCGCGAGGTCTCTTCCGACATGTTCTGCTGGCGCGCGACCTGGTAGCCGAGGAACACCTCGTCCTGGTTCTCGCCGTAAGCGACGGTACCGAGCTCGTCGGACAGGCCCCAGCGCGTCACCATCAGGCGGGCGAGCTTGGTGGCCTGCTCGATGTCACTCGCTGCACCTGAGGTCACCTTCTCCTTGCCGAACACCATTTCTTCGGCGACGCGGCCGCCCATCATGATGGCGAGGCGCGACGTCATCTGCTCGAGCGACATCGACAGCTTGTCGCGCTCGGGCAACTGCATGACCATGCCGAGCGCGCGGCCGCGCGGAATGATGGTGGCCTTGTGCACCGGGTCAGTCGCCTTGACGTTGAGCGCGACGATCGCGTGGCCGCCCTCGTGATAGGCGGTGAGGAGCTTCTCCTCCTCCGTCATCACCAAAGTGCGGCGCTCGGCGCCCATCATCACCTTGTCCTTGGCGTCCTCGAATTCGGACTGGGTGACCATGCGCTTGTTGCGGCGCGCGGCCATCAGGGCGGCTTCGTTGACGAGATTCATCAGGTCGGCGCCGGAGAAGCCCGGCGTGCCGCGCGCGATGGTCTTGAGGTTCACGTCGGGCGCCAGCGGCACCTTGCGGACGTGAACCTTGAGGATCGACTCGCGGCCGACGACATCGGGGTTCGGCACAACGACCTGGCGGTCGAAACGGCCCGGGCGCAGCAGCGCCGGGTCCAGCACGTCCGGACGGTTGGTGGCGGCGATCAGGATGATGCCTTCGTTCGCCTCGAAGCCGTCCATCTCGACCAGCAACTGGTTCAGCGTCTGCTCGCGCTCGTCATTGCCGCCGCCGAGGCCGGCGCCGCGATGACGGCCGACCGCGTCGATTTCGTCGATGAAGATGATGCACGGCGCGTTCTTCTTGGCCTGCTCGAACATGTCGCGCACGCGCGAGGCGCCGACGCCGACGAACATCTCGACGAAGTCGGAGCCCGAGATCGTGAAGAACGGCACGTTGGCT
>DASZXA010000081.1:0-38075 GCA_035546455.1 Pseudolabrys sp. | reverse complement strand
TCCGCCGCCGTCAGGATTCCCAGGCCGCCCAGGACGAAACTCGACAGCAATGCCGCAAGAACGGCCTTCCGGCTCCCCATGTCGCGCTCCGCCTAACCCCTGTTACGCCGCCTTTTAGGCTCCGGCTGTGGCGATTTCGCGGCTCTATTCCCGGCTTACCGGCGAGGGCCGCGATTCTCAAGCGTTAGAACTCGTCGGCGACCTCCGGCAGCAGGATCTCGCGCTTGCCGGCGTGGTTGGGCTGGCCGACCACGCCCTCCTGCTCCATGCGCTCCATGATCGAGGCGGCGCGGTTGTAGCCGATCTGCAGGCGGCGCTGGATGTAGCTGGTCGAGGCCTTGCGATCGCGGCGCACGATGGCGACGGCCTGCTCGTAAAGGTCGCCCGCCCCTTCGGTGCCCATGCCCGTCGCGTCGAACACGCTGGCGCCGTCCGCGCCCTCCTCTTCGGTCGAGGCCGTGACCTCCTCGAGATATTCCGGCGCGCCCTGCGACTTGAGGTGGCGCACCACCTTCTCGACCTCAGCGTCCGAAACGAAAGGCCCGTGGACGCGGCTGATGCGGCCGCCGCCCGCCATGTAGAGCATGTCGCCCTGGCCGAGCAGCTGTTCGGCGCCCTGCTCGCCCAGGATGGTGCGGCTGTCGATCTTCGAGGTGACTTGGAAGGAAATACGGGTCGGGAAGTTCGCCTTGATGGTGCCGGTGATGACATCGACCGACGGGCGTTGCGTGGCGAGGATGACGTGGATGCCGGCGGCGCGCGCCATCTGCGCGAGGCGTTGCACCGCGCCTTCGATGTCCTTGCCGGCGACCATCATCAGGTCCGCCATCTCGTCGACGATCACGACAATGTAGGGCAGCGGTTCGAGATCGAGCTCTTCCTTCTCGTAGATCGCCTGGCCGGATTCCTTGTCATAGCCGGTATGGACAGTGCGGGTCAGCGTCTCGCCTTTGGTCTTCGCCTCGGCAACGCGGATGTTGTAACCGTCGATGTTGCGCACGCCGAGCTTCGACATCTTCTTGTAGCGGCCTTCCATCTCGCGCACCGCCCACTTGAGCGCCACCACCGCCTTCTTCGGATCGGTGACGACGGGCGTGAGGAGATGCGGGATGTTGTCGTAGACCGACAGCTCGAGCATCTTCGGATCGACCATGATGAGGCGGCACTGATCTGGCCGCAGCCGATAGAGCAACGACAGGATCATGGTGTTGATGGCAACCGACTTGCCGGAGCCGGTGGTGCCGGCGATCAGCAAGTGCGGCATGCGGGCGAGATCGACGATGACCGAGTCGCCGCCGATCGTTTTGCCGAGACAGAGCGGAAGCTTGTGCGTCGACTCGTTGTAGTCGTCGGCGTCGAGCAACTGGCGCAGATAAACTTTTTCGCGATTCGGGTTCGGCAATTCGATGCCGATCGCATTCCTTCCGGATACAACGGCGACGCGCGCCGAGACCGCGCTCATCGAGCGAGCGATGTCGTCGGCAAGGCCGATCACGCGCGACGACTTGATGCCCGGCGCGGGCTCCAGTTCGTAGAGCGTGACCACCGGGCCGGGACGCGCGTTGATGATTTCGCCGCGCACGCCAAAATCACCGAGCACAGCTTCTAGCGCAACCGCGTTGTTCTGGATGACGTCGTTCGACAGCGTCGTGCGCTCGGAGGCTTTCTGCGCGGTCAGAAGATTGAGCGACGGCAACTGATAGCCGCTCGACGAGCGGCGCACCGACTGACGAGTCGTTACCTTTCGCGGAGCAGCCTGTGGCTGGTCGATGTCGTCGCCATCATCTTCAACCGGTACGGCGGCGCGAACCGCCGGCGCACGGCTTGCGGCGCCCATGCTCGGCTCCATGCGAGGCGCTGCGACCCGCGGCAGCGCTTCGGGGGTGGGACGCATGGCGTTGCGGATCATGCGGCCAAGCCGGGCTTTCGCGCTCAGCAGCGCATGGGTCACCATGCCCATGGAGAAGAAGCCGACACGGTCGTCCTCTTCATCCTCGGCCGCATCGTCCATGTCTTCGTCCGGCTGAACGCGGCGGCGCGCCACCGTCATTGGCTCCCGCGACGGCCAATGCAGGTTGGCGGCAATGACGAACATCGCCAGCATCAAAACCCCAAAGACCACGGCGGTCAGGAAGGTGGCAAAACCGCCGCTGCCAAGGCCAAAAAACGCCGGGATTTGCAGCAGGGCGTCGCCGAGCACGCCGCCGAGCCCGGTCGGCAGCGGCCACGATTTGGTGGTCGGCCAGCAGGAGACAAAACCGGCGCCGAACAGCATCGCCGGCAGCCAGGCAGTCTGCCGCAGCTTGGCACCGAATGGGCGATGCGCGAGCAAGCGCCAGCCGGCCAACGCGACCGGAACGATGATGACGGCGGCGGCGAGACCGAACAGTTGCATCAGCAGATCGGCGATGATCGCGCCCGACGTTCCGAGCAGATTATGGACCGGCAGATTGGTGGCATGACTAAGCGACGGGTCCTGCACCGACCAGGTGGCCAGCGCGACCGCGGTGATGAGGGACAGTGTCAGCAGCGCAAGGCCGCCGAGCTCGCTGACCCGCCGCCAGAGAAATTCCCGGAAGTGATCCGAGACGAAGGCGACGGCATCGAGGCTGCGATCGATAGCTGACATGACTTAACCCTCAGCCCAGAGTAGCGACCAGGCGATGCAGCGCCTCGGCCGTCAGTTGTTTGTCTTGCACCATGGCGACGCGGATGTAGTCGGCGCCCGGGTTCGAGCCGTCCGCCTGATCGCGCGCTAGATATTTGCCGGGCACGACGCGAACGCCGGCCTCGCCCCATAATTTTTTCGTTACAGCTTCGCTGCCGCCCTGCGCACTGACATCGAGCCACAGGAAGAACCCGCCGGCCGGGCGCTTGTAGCCGTAGCGGTCGCCGATGATCTGATCGGCGAGGTCGAACTTGGCGCGATAGAGCGCGCGGTTTTCGTCGACATGAGACTCGTCTTCATAGGCCGCCGCAGCAACGTGTTGCAGCGTTTCCGGCACCTGCGGCGCGGCGAGATTGCGCAATTCGAGGAAGCTCGCGAGGAAACGGCGGTCACCGGCGCAGGAACCGACGCGCAGGCCCGGCAAGCTCGAGCGCTTCGACAAAGAATGGAACGCGATGATGTTGCCGTAGTCCGGCGCGCCGGCTTGCAACATACCGGCCGGCGGTTTGCTGCTGTAGATTTCGCTGTAACATTCGTCGGAAAAAATCAGAAAGCCGTGCTGGCGGGCGAGGTCGGCGAGGCGCGACATATAATGTATGTCGGCGACCGCCCCTTGTGGATTGGCCGGTGAGGCGAGATACATCGCCACGGTGCGCGCGAGCAACGCCTCGTCTAGCGCATCAAGATCGGGCAAGAAGCCGGTTGTTCTGGTTGCCGGCAGATACACCGGCTCGCAATTCGCCGCGGCAGCACCGGCGGCATAAACGGCATAAAACGGATTGGGGATGAGGATCGCCGGCAAAGAACCCGACTTGCCCTTGCGCGGCGACACCCAGCGCGAAGCGGCAATTGCCGAGAGAAACAGGCCCTCGCGCGTGCCGGACAGCACCAGCACTTCGGACTCGGGATCGATCGGGCGCTTGAGGGCGAAACGCTTGGTGAGCCAGGCGGCGACAGCGCGGCGATAGCGCTCGCTGCCTTTGTTCGCGGGGTAACGACCGAAATCGGCGAGATGCTCTGACAGCACCTTGCCGACGAAGGACGGGATCGGATGCTGCGGCTCGCCGACCGACAGGTTGATCGGCGGCTTGCCCGGCTTGATATCGGCAATCAGGTCGGTCAGCCGCACGAAAGGCGAGCGGCTGGTGGCGGGGGTTGCCAGGGGCGTGTGCGGAGCGACTGCGGCCATAGATCCAAAATCGCGGGAAGCGCCCCGCGCAAATTTGTCGGCAAACCATAGGTCCGGGCGGGTTAAGGCCCGATTAACCAATAAGAATTTGGGGTTTTCGGCAATTTGTTCGCCGTGAAACATTATTCAACCAAATGGTTGACATTTCGGCGAAGCCAGATACATTCAACCACATGGTTGAATTACAGACACCCCGGCTCGACTCGATCTTCCACGCGCTCGGTGACGCCACCCGCCGCCAGATGCTGCGCGACCTCGCCTCCGGCGAGCGCACGGTCGGTCAGCTCGCCGAGCCGTTCGACATTTCGCTCGCCGCCGCCTCCAAGCACATCAAGGCGCTCGAGGGCGCCGGGCTGATCCGCCGCGAGGTGCGCGGCCGCACCCATGTGTGCCGGCTTGATCCCGGCCCGCTCGCCAACGCCAACGACTGGCTCAGCTACTACGAGCGCTTCTGGACCCAGAGCCTCGACAAGCTCGACGCGCTGCTGCGCGTCGAACAGCAAACCCAATCAGACAAGAAGGAGTCCGACCGATGAATGCCCATGCGACCGCCGTCGCCACCTATGGCGAAATGATCGAACCGACCACGCTGAAGATCCAACGCATGCTGCCCGGCTCCGTCGAGCGGGTATGGGACTATCTCACCAAGAGCGAATTGCGCCGCCAATGGTTCGCCGCCGGCGACATGGAAATGAAGGCCGGCACGACAGTCGAGCTGGTTTGGCGCAACAACGAGCTGACCAATCCGCCCGGCAAGCTGCCCGACGGCTTCAACGGCAACCACACGATGACCAGCACGATCATCGCCTGCGATCCGCCGCGCAAGCTCGCGTTCACCTGGGGCATGGGCGGCACCGGTGACGTCACCTTCACGCTCGAGCCGCGCGGCGACCGCACATTGCTCACCGTCGTGCACACCGGCCTCGTCGATCCCAACGTCCGTGGCAAGGTTGGCCCCGGCTGGCACGCGCACATCGATGTGCTTGCCTCCCGCATGGCCGGTACCGAGCCGGCACCGTTCTGGGACAACTGGACGCGGCTCAAGGCCGATTACGACAAGCGCTTGTGAACGGAGCGATGGAAATGACGAGTACACATTATCGTTGGGTGATCGTTGCGGCCGGTGGCCTGCTCGGCTGCGTCGCGATCGGCGCGATGTTCTCCCTCCCCGTTCTGCTCACGCCGATGACGGAGACAACCGGTTGGTCGCGCACCGGCATCTCCACCGCGATGACGATCGGCTTCCTGGCGATGGCGGGCGGCAGCATGGCATGGGGTACGGTGTCCGACCGCTTCGGCCCGCGCTTCGTCGTGCTGACCGGCTCTATCCTGCTCGCCATCGCGATGGTGCTGGCGGCGCACAGCCGCACGTTGCTCGAATTCCAGTTGGTGTTCGGTCTCGTCACCGGGCTCGCCACTTCGGCGATCTTCGCGCCGATGATGGCGACAGTGACCGGCTGGTTCGACACCCAGCGGAGCCTTGCCGTGTCGCTGGTATCCGCCGGCATGGGCATGGCGCCGATGACGATGTCGCCGATCGTGGCGTGGCTGAATGAGACGCACGATTGGCGCGGCACACTGATGATCGTCGCGGGCATCGTTGCCGTCATCATGATTCCAGTGTCGTTCCTGGTGAAGCGCCCGCCTGCGCTGGAGCGCAGCGCAACGGCAAATGGAATCGGCGCGACGACGGGCGGCATCAGCCTCGCCGAAGCGATCCGCTCGCCGCAATTCATCATTCTGACCACGACCAACTTCTTCTGCTGCGCGACGCACTCCGGCCCGATCTTCCACACCGTGAGTTACGCCATCACTTGCGGCATTGCACCGATCGCCGCGGTGTCGATCTACAGTCTCGAAGGCCTCGCCGGCATGGGCGGCCGCATCTTTTTCGGCGTCGCCGGCGACAAGTTCGGCGCCAAGCGTGTGCTGGTGATCGGCCTGCTGGTCCAGGCGTTCGGCGCGCTGGCCTATTACTTCGCGCGCAGCCTCGGCGAGTTCTATCTGGTCGCCGCGCTGTTCGGCTTCACCTATGCCGGCGTGATGCCGCTCTACTCGGTGCTCGCGCGAGAGAACTTTCCGCTGGCGATGATGGGCACCATCATCGGCGGCACCGCGACGGCCGGCGGGCTCGGCATGGCGATAAGCCCGCTGCTCGGCGGCTGGATCTACGACACCACCGGCAGCTACGGCTGGCTCTATCTCGGCAGCTTCGGCATGGGGCTCGGCGCAATGGCGATTGCGCTGACGTTCCGGCCGTTCCCCGAAGAGCGGCTCAAGACGATCCACGCGTAGCGCCGGGTAACCCCGACGTTTGGCGCAAACAGAGAGGCCCCGGTTCTCGCGAACCGGGGCCTCAACGTCAGGGACAGTGCCGGGTTTCCGCCCCCGCCGTTGTCTCGTTGAAGATCGTGCTTACTGCACGCTCTCCCCATGTTGCGTAAGGTCGAGGCCTTCCTCTTCCTCCTGCGGCGTCGGACGCAGGCCGATCACCGCCTTCACCACGTAGAGGATGATGGCCGACATGACCGCCGTGTAGACGAGCGTGACGCTGACGCCGTAGAGCTGCGTCATCAGGTTGCCGTCCTTGCCGAGCTCGTTGACCGCGGCATCCGCGAACACGCCGGTGAGCAGCGCGCCGATGATGCCGCCAATGCCGTGCACGCCGAACGCATCGAGCGAGTCGTCGTAGCCGAACGCCTTCTTGAGGTGTACCGCCGCGATGTAGCAGCCGATGCCGGCAACGATGCCGATGATCAGCGCACCGGTCGGATTGACGAAGCCCGACGCCGGAGTGATGGCGACGAGACCTGCGACCGCGCCGGACAGGATGCCGAGCAGGCTCGGCTTCTTGATCACGATCCATTCGCAGAACATCCAGGCCAGCGCCGCAGCAGCGGTGGCGACCTGGGTGTTGATCATCGCCGCACCGGCGAGCGCGTTCGCCGCAACCGCCGAGCCGGCGTTGAAGCCGAACCAGCCGACCCACAACAGACCGGCGCCGATGAACGACCACGTCAGGTTATGCGGGGCCATGCTCACGGTCGGATAGCCCTTGCGCTTGCCGAGGATGAGCGCGGCCATCAAGCCGGCGACACCGGCGTTGATGTGAACGACCGTGCCGCCCGCGAAGTCGAGCACGCCGGCCGAACCGAGGAAGCCGCCGCCCCAGACCCAATGTGCGATCGGGCAGTAGACCAGCAACAGCCAGAGGCCCATGAACCACAGCATCGCCGAGAACTTCATACGCTCGGCAAATGCGCCGGCGATCAGCGCCGGGGTGATGATGGCGAAGGTCATCTGAAACGTGACGAACACCGTTTCGGGAATCGTTGCCGCCAGCGAATTTGTGGTGGTGGCGCCGATTCCGTGCAGGAACGTCTTGGCGAAGCTGCCGAGATAGGCGTTCATGCCGCCGCCGTCGGTGAACGCCATCGAGTAGCCGACGATCATCCACAGCACGGTGACGAGCGAGGTGATGGCGAAACTTTGCATCACGGTCGCCAGCACGTTCTTCTTGCGGACCATGCCGCCATAGAACAGGCCGAGGCCGGGAATGGTCATCATCAGCACGAGTGCGGTCGAGGTGAGCATCCAGGCGGTGTCGCCGGTATCGAGCTTCGGCGCGGCCGCGGCCGCAGCCGGAGCAGCAGGCGCGGCGGCCGGAGCGGCCGTCTGCGCGAAGGTGGTGTCGGCAAACATCAAGCCGACGATCAGTGCGGCAAGCGCAATCAGCCCCACACCGGAAATTTTCTTCAACGTCATTGGTGTTACTCCTGTCCGTATCGTTGGTGCGGTTAGAGGGCTGAGTCGGACGTTTCGCCGGTGCGGATGCGCACGGCATTTTCCAGATCGAACACGAAGATTTTTCCGTCGCCGATCTGTCCGGTCTTGGCCGCGCCGGTGATCGCGCCGATCACCTTGTCGACCTGGTTGTCCGGCACCCCCACCTCGATCTTGATCTTCGGCAGGAAGCTCACCGCGTATTCGGCGCCGCGATAGATTTCGGTGTGACCCTTCTGGCGCCCGTAGCCTTTGACCTCGGTCACGGTCAGGCCCTGGATCCCGATCGAGGTCAGCGCGTCGCGCACCTCGTCGAGCTTGAATGGCTTGATGATCGCCATGACGATTTTCATGAATTCACATCCCCGCTTGAGCCCGGCTCTTACGCAGTGCGGGCGGTTACACTGGACGCCGCCTACGAAGCGCGCTTCGCAGGCAGAGCCGGCAAGAAGGATTCAAGCCCCGTGCCAGATTCGGTGCAGGACGTCATGTAGCTGAATTTGCAAGAGATTTCTGTCTCGGGGCGATATCGGATGCGCCCAGGGTTCCGGCGGCGCCCAAATGGGCGCCACCGGCAGAACACGGTGCTCAGAAATTAATCAGCGCTTACTGAAGCGCCTCGCCGTGCAGCGAGACGTCGAGACCCTGGCGTTCGTCCATCTCGCTGACGCGCAGGCCGGTGAGCGCGCCGATCACCTTGAGGATGACGAAGGTGGCGACCGCCGACCACACCAGGGTGACGCCGATGCCATAGAGCTGGATCAGCACCTGCTTGCCGTTGCCTTCGAGCAGGCCCGGCACCCCGCCGACCGCACTGACCGCGAACACGCCGGTGAGCAGCGTGCCGGTCAAACCGCCGATGCCGTGCACGCCGAACACGTCCAGCGAGTCGTCGTAGCCGAACTTGAGCTTGAGCCAGGTGCAGGCCCAGAAGCAGATGCCGCCGGCGATGATGCCGATGAGAATGCCGTGCATCGGCAGCACGAAGCCCGACGCCGGCGTGATGGTGCCGAGACCGGCGACCGCGCCGGACACCATACCGAGCACGGACGGCTTGCCGCGCGTCCACCATTCCAGAACCATCCACGTCACGGCGCCGGCCGACGCCGCGAGATGCGTGGCGACGATCGCCATCACCGCGCGGCCGTTGGCGCCGAGCGCCGAGCCGCCGTTGAAGCCGAACCAGCCGACCCAGAGGAGGCCGGTGCCGATCACCGCAAGCGACAGATCGAACGGCGCGAGATTTTCGCTGCCGTAGCCGCGGCGCGGGCCGAGCATGTAAGCCGCGACGATGCCGGCGACGCCGGCGTTCAGGTGTACCACCGTGCCGCCGGCGAAATCGAGCACGCCGGCCGCGCCGAGGAAGCCGCCGCCCCACACCCAATGCGCCAGCGGCACATAGACGATGAAAAGCCACAGCACGCTGAACAAAACGAACGCCGAGAATTTCAGACGATCCGCGACCGAGCCGGCGACCAGCGCGACGGTGATGATCGCGAAGGTCATCTGGTAGATCATGAACAGGCTTTCGGGAATCGTCTTGGCGAGCGGCGCGGGCGAGTCGAGCGTGATGCCGCTCAGGAAGACGCGCGACAGGTCGCCGAGCCACGGCCCGTCACCGCTGAAGGTCAGCGAATAAGCGACGACCGCCCACAGCACCGAGACGATGAACGTCGCGGCGAGCGACTGCGCCATCGTCGCCAGCACGTTCTTCTTGCGCACCATGCCGGAGTAGAACAGTGCGAGGCCGGGGATGGTCATCATCAGCACGAACGCGGTGGCGACCATCATGAACGCAGTGTCGCCGGCGTCGATCGTGCTTTTCGCCGGCGCCTGCGCGAAAGCCGGTGAGGCGAACAGCGCAGTCAGCCCGATTGCCAAAACGAAACGTCGTTGCGCTTTCATCATCCCCGTTTCCCCAGCCTGAATGTTGTTGTTGTCAGAGCGCGTCGTTGTCGGTCTCGCCGGTGCGGATGCGCACCGCCTGCTCGAGCGTGGTGACGAAAATTTTTCCGTCGCCGATCTGCCCGGTCTTCGCCGCGCCCGAGATCGCCTCGACCACCTTGTCGACCTGCTCGCTCGACACCGCGACCTCGAGCCTGATCTTCGGCAGGAAGTTCACCGCGTATTCGGCGCCGCGGTAGATCTCCATGTGGCCCTTCTGGCGGCCGTAGCCTTTGACCTCGCCCACGGTCATGCCGTGGACGCCGAGCGCGTTGAGTGCGTCGCGCACCTCATCGAGCTTGAAGGGTTTGATGATGGCGATGACGAACTTCATGGCGATGGTCCTGACGATTGGATTTTGAATAGCGAGAAATGTACGCAGACGCGCACACGCAGCGGGCACTTGCTCAAGTTATCGACAGCTTGTCGATTAGGCACCGCGCATGTTGCCCCTGCTTTAAGCAAATGCTGCAAAAGCAGGCATATTAGGTCAACGTTTATGACCTAATGCGCGAAGCTTAAATCGCCGATCAGCTTCGGCAGCAAGCGGTCCACTTCGGTGCGGCTCATGCCGGCCTTGAGCCGCGGATCGTAAAGCAGCGTCAGCATTGCCCGGTCATAGACGCTGAGATAGCCGACGATGCGGTTCTGGTTGAGCGTGGTCCACGGATTGCGCTGGTCGTGGTTCGACAGACCGAACGCGTGCAGCATCTCGTGATAGGCGCAATCGCGAAAGATGGTGTCGCCCTTGTCGACGATGACGAACGACACCGCGCGCACGATCGCGCCGTCGCCGCGCGACTTCACGCTGGTCATGCATTGCGGGTCGGTTTTCCGAACGAAGGCGCGCGCCGTCTTTTTGCCGAACGCATCGACCAGCGCGGCGGCAAAATTCTTCTCGTCGATCAGATGAACGATAATGTCGGCACCGTCTTCGCTGTCTGTCATCTTCACGTCGAGACGTGGAACAACGGCGCCGTATTCGGCAATAATCTTTTCCATCGCCGTCTTGCGGTCGATGCTGCCTTTGGTGTCGACGAACACGCTGACGCCGCTCTCGAGGCGGCGGATGCCGCGCGGCCTGGCGCCGAGCCGCAAGTCGGAGCCGAACGCCAGCGCGAGAAAGCCGCGTTTCAATTCGCTGACGGTGAATTTGGTGAACTGCGGCGGCGCGTCAGGCGATGCACCGGCCGGGGCTGGCTGCTTGTCCGACGCGGCGTGAAGCGGCGCAATGGTGAGCGCGAGGATAAAAACCGCGGCGAACGCGCGACGCATCGCGTTGTTATTTTTCGCCACGGCGCAAACGCACCAGGCCTTCCTGCGCGACCGACGCGACCAGCGTGCCGTCGCGCTTGAAGATCAGGCCTCGCGCGAAACCGCGCGAGCCGTGCAGATTGGGCGAATCCTGCGCGTACAGCAGCCAGTCGTCGGCACGGAACGGGCGGTGCAGCCACAGCGCGTGATCGAGGCTGGCGCCCATGAAGCTGCTCTCAAACAAGGTGCGACCGTGCGGAGCCAGCGCGGTATCGAGCAGCGCATAGTCCGACGAATAGGCCAGCGCGCATTGGTGGATCGCCGGATCGTCCGGCAGCTTGCCGGTGGCGCGAATCCAGATGTGGAACTGGCCGTTCGGGTATTTGGTGCCGCGGTAACGATCAAACTCGACCGGGCGCAATTCGATCGGCCGCTCGCGCTCATAATACTTGCGTACTGCCTCCGGCATGGTCGGCAGCAGCTTCTCGCGCATCTCGGCGTCGCTCGGCAAATCTTCCGGCGGCGGCACCTTCGGCATTGTCGCCTGATGGTCGAGGCCCTGCTCGTCATTGTGGAACGACGCGAGCATGGAAAAAATCGGATGGCCGTGCTGGCGCGCGGTGACGCGCCGCGTGGTGAAGCTGCCGCCGTCTCGCATGCGGTCGACATCGTAGATGATCGGCACCTTCGGATCGCCCGGCAGCAGAAAGTATGCGTGCATCGAATGCGCGGCACGGCCTTCGACGGTGCGCACCGCCGCGACCAGCGCCTGGCCGATCACCTGGCCGCCGAACACCCGCTGCCAGCCGACCTGCGGAGAGCGGCCGCGGAACAGGTTGATATCGAGCTGCTCGAGATCGAGGATGGAAATGAGATCGTGAACGGCGGATGACATAAGGCGGCCCCGTGTTTCTCAGGGATGACGCGCCGCCGCCGCCGGTGTCAAGTTGCGCGCCCTTCGTGCTATGTCAGCCGCATGAACAGGAAGCCCACCGATGTGCTGATCGCCGGCGGCGGATTTGCCGGGCTGGCGCTCGCCATCGCGCTGCGCGACGGGCTCGGCGGCAGCTTCGCGGTGACGGTGGCCGATCCGGCGCTGGCCTCGGCGCAATCGAAGGACCCGCGGGCATCCGCGATTGCCGCCGCGGCGCGGCGGATGTTCGAGGCGGTCGGCGCCTGGCGGGCGGTCGAGGACAAGGCGCAGCCGATCCTCGACATGGTGGTGACGGATTCCAAGCTCGACGACGCGGTGCGGCCGACGTTTCTGACCTTCGGCGGTGACGTGGAAGAAGGCGAGCCATTCGCCCACATGATCGAAAACCGGCACCTGATCGATGCGCTGGTGACGCGGGCGCGCGAGGCGGGCGTCGAGTTGCGCGCCGGTGCGGTGACCGGATTTACCGCGAATACCCGTGCGATCGACGTGACATTCAAGGACGGCACAGAGATGTCCGCGCGGCTGCTGGTCGGCGCCGATGGCGCCAAGTCGGCAGTGCGCGAGGCGGCGAACATCGCGATTCACGGCTGGGACTACGACCAGTCGGCCATCGTCACCACCGTGGCGCATGAGCGCGATCACAACGGCCGCGCCGAGGAGCACTTCCTGCCAGCCGGGCCGTTCGCGATTTTGCCGCTGACCGGCCGGCGATCGTCGCTGGTGTGGACCGAAACCAAGGCAGAGGCGGAGCGCATCGTCGCCCTGCCCGATGCGGAATTTCACGCCGAGCTGGAAAAGCGGTTCGGCCTCAAGCTCGGCGACATCGAAGTCGGCGGCCCGCGCCGCGCTTTCCCGCTCGGCTTGTTCACTGCCCGCAGCTTCATCGCCGACCGCGTTGCTCTTATCGGTGACGCTGCGCATATTATTCATCCCATCGCCGGGCAAGGCCTCAACATGGGCTTGCGCGACGCTGCGGCCTTGGCGGAAGTCGTTGCAGACGCCGCGCGGCTGGGCCTCGATGCCGGGAGCGCAAATGTTTTGGAGCGTTATCAGCGCTGGCGGCGGTTCGACACCATGAGCATGGGTGTCGCGACCGACGGACTCAACCGCTTGTTCTCCAACGAGTCCGACACGCTGCGGATCGTGCGCGATGTCGGCCTCGGGCTGGTCGAGCGGATGCCGGCGCTCAAGCGCGTGTTCATCCGCGAAGCCGCCGGCTTCACCGGTGAGGTGCCGAAGCTGCTGAAGGGTGAGGCGCTCTAGGCGGTCAGCCTTTTGGTGATCGCGGCGATGTGGACGCCGGCGCAATCGAGCGTCGGAAAGCCGGCGTTCTCCTCATTCATCACAGTCGAGAGATCGGTGCCGGCAAGCAGCACGGCTTCCGCGCCGTCGCGCGTCATCAAGGTATGTGCGAGTGCTCGCAGATCGTCGACCGTCTTCGGCGTGTTGCGATCGTAAACGACGTCCAGATAAGCGTTGTGAATGCGCTCGATCTCGTCCGGCTTCGGCATCACTACATCGACGCCGAGACGTCCGAACATCTTCGAGCCGACGGTCGATTTGGTGCCGAATAGGCCGATGCGCTTCCAGCCCTTCGCGCGCACGGCGGCATCGACTTCGCTCACCATGTCGATCAGCGGCAGCCTGGAAAGCTTCACCAGTTGCGCGGCGCAGATATGCGGTGTGATCGCGACAATCGCCGTCATCTCGGCGCCACCTGACGCGAGTTGATCGATAAAGCCGTTAAGATAGTGCGCCAGGCCATCAAGGTCATTGGCTTCCGCCATCGGGCGGCCGTGATCGACATCGGCGTGCGCGATCAGCATGCGCGGCGTGAAGCCGGCCTTGGCGTGCGCGGCGATCAGCCCGCGATAGTAATAGACGGTTGCCGCCGGCCCGAGGCCGCCGATCAGCCCAAGGCAGCGGCCTTGCCTGCTCATCTTATGTGAGCTTCACGCTGCCGACGTGATCCTGAAACGCCCTGCGTGCGGCAATTGCGCCGTACCAACGATCGAGATTCGGCGTCGCCGGGCGATCCGGCACCAGCGCACGATAGCGGTAACACATCACACCGACCGGAATGTCGCCGTAGGAGAATGCCGGGCCGGCGACGAACTGCGTCTTGCCGAGCTGCGCGTCGAGAATTTTCATGGCATCGACGGTCTTGTCCTGTGACGCCTTGATCGCAGCCATGTCACGCTTCTCCGCCGGCGTGCGGATCAGGCCCCAGAACGCCGGCGTAATCGCCGGACCCGCGACCGACAACTGCCAATCCATCCACTGGCTGGCGATGGCGCGCTGCTTGGCGTCTTTCGGCTCCAGCGCGCCGGACTTGTCGTATTTGCCGGCGAGATAGCGCACCACCGAATTCGATTCCCACAGCAGGAAGCCGTCTTCCTCTTCCAGAGTCGGCACCAGGCCGTTCGGATTCATCGCCAGATATTTCGGTTCGCGGTTCTGCCCGAACGGGCCGCCGATATCGATGCGGGTGTGCTCGAGCCCAAGCTCGCCGACCGCCCACATCGCCTTCTGCACGTTCGACGAGGTATTGCGCCCCCAGATCTTGATCACGCGACTTCTCCCTTGCGAATTCCTGTTCTTGCCAGCCGTTCAATCGAGCTTGCGCGCCTCGTCGACCAGCATGATCGGGATGCCGTCGCGGATCGGAAAGGCCAGCTTGGCCTGCCGCGAGATCAGCTCGTTGTTTGCGGCGTCGAATTCCAGCGGCCCCTTGGTGACGGGGCAGACAAGGATTTCCAGCAGCTTTGGGTCGACACTGTCGGGCGGGCGGTCTGCCATTGTCATGCGAGCAGCCTAGCAATGGCGGCGGAATTTGTCTTGCGGCGGCCTTGGGAAAAAGACGTGCACACCGGCCGCCACTGGATTGGAAATTTCGGCGCCGACCGCCTAAATCCGTCCCATGCAATTGAAGGTCGCCACCTGGAACATCAATTCGGTGCGCCTGCGCATCAACCTGGTGGCGAAGTTCATCAAGGCGGCGCGGCCGGACGTGCTGTGCCTGCAGGAGACGAAGTGCCCGGACGACGCCTTCCCGCTCAAGCGGTTCAAGCGGCTCGGCTATGAGCACGTCTCGCTCAACGGCCAGAAGGGCTACCACGGCGTCGCGGTGATCTCGCGGCTGCCGTTCGAGTCGTTCAAGTCACGCAACTTCTGCGGCAAGTCGGACTGCCGGCACATGTCGGTGGTGCTCGGTGAGCGCGCCGGCCTGAAAGACCCGATTACGCTGCACAACTTCTATGTGCCGGCCGGCGGCGATGAGCCGGATCCGGAGATCAATCCGAAATTCGCGCACAAGCTGGCGTTTCTCGACGAGATGAACACCTGCGAGGAACTACGGCCCGCGGCGTCACAGCGCGCGATTTTGGTCGGCGACCTCAACGTCGCGCCGCTCGAGCATGACGTCTGGAGCCACAAGCAGATGCTCAAGGTGGTGTCGCACACGCCGATCGAGTGCGAAAAGTTCACCAATGCGCGCAAGGCCGGCAACTGGATCGACACCATGCGCATCCTCACGCCCGAGCCGGAGAAGCTCTATACGTGGTGGAGTTACCGCGCGATGGAGAACTGGCGAACGTCAGACCGCGGCCGGCGGCTCGACCATGTATGGACGTCGGATGCGCTGGCAGACCGCGTGTCGAAGATCCGGATTGCAAAGGACTATCGCGGCGCCGAGCGGCCGTCCGATCACGTGCCGGTGACGGCGACGATCGAGCTTTAGCCGTCCTTCATTCCGGTTTCGAGCTTCTCTTTCACGGCGGAAAGATCGCGCGTCCACGCCTCGAGACGCTCCGCCATCGCGTCGCGCAATGAGCGCGCCGCTTCCGGATAGCCTTCCAGCATTTTCAGGAACAGACTGCGCGGAATGCGAATGACGATTGACGGCTCCTGCGCGGTCGCGGTTTCGGTGCGCACGGTGTCGGTGATGAGCGCGAGATCGCCGAGCAGCGTGCCCGGCCCCACATTCGTCTCCTCGTGCTTGCCGGGGCGATCATCCTCCAGCATGAATGTGCCGTCCTGCACGACATAACCGCAATCGGCGAGATCACCGGCGTAAAACAGCACCGCGCCGCTCGGCACTTTTTTCGTCTCGGTGCCGATCGCAAGAATGCGCAGCGCCGGACGGCCAAGCAGCGCCAACGTCGGGACGGATTCGAGAAATGCGATGTCGTCTTCGAGCGGCATTTTTCCATCCAGTCATTTCCGGACACGCGCGGAGCGCGTGGGCGCGGAATCCAGAAATGCTAGCACGTGCGGCTCCTGGATTCCGGGTCCGCCACTGCGTGTCGCCCCGGAGTGACAATTACTTTTACGGCACGAGCTTGTAGCCGCCGGCTTCGGTCACGAGAATTGCCGGCGCGCCGGCATCCTTCTCGACCTTCTGGCGCAGGCGATATATGTGCGTCTCGAGCGTGTGGGTGGTGACGCCGGAATTATAGCCCCATACTTCCTGCAACAGCGTCTCGCGCGACACCGGCTTCTGCCCGGCGCGATAGAGATAGCGCAGGATCGCGGTTTCCTTTTCGGTGAGGCGGACCTTGCTGCCCTTCGGCGTCAGTAGCAATTTGCTGCTCGGCCGGAACGAATACGGACCAACCACGAACACCGCGTCTTCGCTCGCTTCGTGCTGGCGAAGCTGCGCGCGGATGCGCGCCAGCAACACGGCAAAACGGAACGGCTTGGTGATGTAATCGTTGGCGCCGGACTCAAGACCGAGAATGGTGTCGCTGTCGGTGTCGTGGCCAGTCAGCATGATGATCGGCGCCTTGAAGCCGCCCTTGCGCAGAATCTTCACGGCCTCGCGACCGTCCATGTCGGGCAGACCGACATCCATAATGACGAGATCGACCTGGCCGGTCTTGGCGCCCTGCACGCCCTTCGCGCCGGTCTCGACCGCGACGGTGTCGAACTCCTCGTGCAATGCCAGTTGCTCGACCAGCGCGGCGCGCAGCTCGTCGTCGTCTTCAACGATCAGAATCGTGCGCTTGCTCGCCATTGCCCGCCCATTGCCAGCCAATCGGTTTCATTTGAACATCCGGCACTAAAAGCGCAAGCCTCGGACTTGGTTGCAATTTTTGGATGTTCTTGGTGTTTGCGCGGAAATCGCTATTTTTGCAGCGGGATTCGGGATCGCGACGATGCTTGGCACAATAAGAGTGCAGCGGAAACCGGCGGCCAAAACACGCGGCTGGCTGATCGCCGGTGCGCAAGCGGTGCCGGTCGCGCTGGGCCGCGGCGGCATCAAGGCCAACAAGCGCGAAGGCGATGGCGCGACGCCGCGCGGCGCATTCCGCCTGAAGCGGCTGTGGTGGCGCGCCGATCGTCATCCGCGGCCGCGGACCCGGTTGCCGTTACGGCGCATCCGGCCCGAGGACGGCTGGTGCGAAGACCCGCGCGACCGTCGCTACAATCAACCTGTGCTGGTGCCGAAGGACAGCAAGGCGGATCGCCTCACCCGCGAGGACCGGCTCTACGATTTCATCATCGAGCTCGACCACAATACCCGGCCGCGCATTGCCGGACGCGGCAGCGCCGTGTTCGTACACATTGCCCGTCCTGGCTTCGCTCCAACCGCAGGTTGTGTCGCGCTGACGATGCCCGCGTTGCGACGTCTGCTCGCGCAAGTAGGTCCGCTCACGCGTATCGTGATCGGCTGACGCACGACCGCGCGGTGGCGCGCGGCAAGAAACTATTAAGCAGTCGGCGCGAGTGGCCAGACCATTAAGAATGTATCCAAGCTCGGCCGGTAAAACGGAGGCGAGTGCGCGGAGACGGGCCGCGCGCCGGAGCCGTTATGACGACCAATCCACCGCAACCCCTTATCGACGCGAGCCGCAAGCCGCTCGGCCGCGTGACCGCGATCGACGGTTCGCAAGCCACCATCACCATCGAGACCGGCGTCCAGACCACCGGCGACGTCGCCGAGATCACAGTCGGCCGCTTCCTCGGCATCATCAACAACGGCACGATCGTGATCGGCCTCATCACCGAGGTGGCCGAGCAACAGACATTCGCGCAGCCGGCCACGTTCCGCAGCGTCGCGATGCTCGACCTGATCGGTGAAATCCGCACGACCGGATTCCAGCGCGGCGTCGCTGACTATCCGTCGCTCGGCAATCCGGCGATCCTGGTCGACGAGCGCGAGCTGCGCATGATCTACGGCGGCGCCGACAAGGATCGCGCCTATGTCGGCGATCTTCAGCAGGACACTTCGATCGGCGTCAACATCAACATCGACGACCTGGTCAGCAAGCACTTCGCCATTCTCGGCACCACCGGCGTCGGCAAGTCGTCGAGCGTCGCGATCATCCTCAGCGAGATTTTGAAGACGCGGCCGAACCTGCGCATCTTCCTGGTCGATCCGCACAACGAATATGCGCCGTGCTTCGGCGACAAGGCGCAGGTGCTCACGCCGCGCAATCTCCGTCTGCCGTTCTGGCTGTTCAACTTCGAAGAGGTGATCGATGCCTTCTTCGGCGGCCGCCCGGGCGTCGATGAAGAAGTTGAGATTCTCTCCGAGGTGATCCCGCTCGCGAAGGCCGCCTATCTTCAATACCGCAACAATCAAAACGATCGCTCGTTGTCGAAGAAACGCGACCCGCGCGATGTCGGCTTCACCGCCGATACGCCGGTGCCGTACCGCATCGAAGACCTGGTCAACCTGCTCGACCAGCGGATGGGCAAGCTGGAAAACCGCTCGCAGCGCGTCACCATTCATCGCCTGATGTCGCGCATCCAGACGTTCCGCAATCACCCGCGCTACGCCTTCATGTTCGAGGGCGCAAATATCGGCGGCGACACGATGGCGGAAATCATCGGCAACCTGTTCCGGTTGCCGATCGACAACAAGCCGATGACGATCATGCAACTCGCCGGTTTCCCGGCGGAGGTCGTCGACTCCGTCGTCTCCGTGCTGTGCCGCATGGCGTTCGACTTCGGCCTCTGGAGCGATGGTGTTTCACCGCTGCTGTTCGTCTGCGAAGAGGCGCACCGCTACGCGCCGGCCGACAAGAAGATCGGCTTCGGCCCGACCCGGCGTGCGCTGTCGCGCATCGCCAAGGAAGGCCGCAAATACGGCGTGTTCCTCGGCCTCGTCACGCAGCGGCCGGCCGAGATCGATCCGACCATCATCTCGCAGTGCTCGACATTGTTCGTGATGCGGCTCGCTAACGATCGCGACCAAGCGCTGATCCGCTCCGCGGTGTCGGACGCCGCGGCAAACTTGCTGTCGTTCATCCCCTCGCTCGGCACCCGCGAAGTGTTCGCGTTCGGCGCCGGCGTCGCGCTGCCGACCCGCATGCGCTTCAAGGAGCTGGAGGCGGCGAAGCGCCCGAGCAGCGAAGCCGCCGGCTCGACCCGCGAGCTGCCCGGCTCGTCGATGGATCGCGACCTGATCGGTTCGGTGATCGATCGCTGGCGCAGCGCCACCATGAGCCACAAGACGGCGATCGACGACGACTTGGCGTCACCGTTCGAGCAGATGGCCGCGGCTCCTCCGCTACAGCCGGCCCAGCAGCAAGCCCCTTCGGCCCCGCCGCCACCGGCGCAGCCCGCGCAGGCGTTCGACCCGAACCGCTCGCGACTGTTGAAGCGGCCGCTGGAACCCAGCGGCGCGCCGTTCACGCCCGGACCGCATTCACCGGCGCCGCCGCCGAGCCGGCCCTCTTTCGTCGCGCCGCCCGCAGCTCCACGGCCGACGCAGTTCCCGCCGGGCTATCCGACCACGCCGCGCCGCTAGGTCCGTTCGCCGAAGATCGCACTGCCGACGCGCACATGCGTGGCGCCGAGCTCGATCGCGGTGGCGAAATCCGCGCTCATTCCCATCGACAACAGTTTGAGGCCGTTGCGCCTGGCGATCTTGTGGGTGAGCGCGAAATGTGGGCCCGGCGCTTCGTCGACCGGGGGAATGCACATCAAGCCTGAGATTTTCAAGCCGTATTGATCGGCGCAGCGCTTGAGAAATGCGTCTGCGTCCTGCGGCGTGACGCCGGCTTTCTGCTCCTCGCTGCCGGTGTTGATCTGCGCGAACAGCAATGGTGAGCGTCCCTGCTTGGCGATCTCTTTCGACAACGCTTCGCACAGGCTGTCGCGATCGACCGAATGAATGGCGTCGAACAGCGCGACGGCTTCCTTGGCCTTGTTGGATTGCAGCGGGCCGATCAGGTGCAGCTCTAGTTTCTCATGCCGCGCGGCGTACTTTTCCCGGAGCGCCGGCCATTTGGCCTTGGCTTCCTGCACGCGGTTCTCGCCGAACACGCGATGACCGACCTCGATCACCGGCTCGATGGCGTCGGCCGAAAACGTCTTTGACACCGCAACCAGAGTCACTTCGGACACGTCACGCTTCGCGTCACGGCAAGCGCGCGCGATGTCCGAGCTGACGGCTGCGAGCCGCGCTGCGGTATCGGAAGGTGCGAGGGCGTCCGGCATTTCTTATGGGTGCCGGGTTTCGCCGTGGCAATCAAGGTTCTTTGCAAGCCTCAGATGAACGGCCGCTTGCGGCTGACGACGATGTCGCCGCCGGCGAGATTGGCCAGTCTGGCGCGGTCGAGCAATTCGAACGCACCTGCCTTCCAGCGGATCGCATTGGCGGCATAAAGCCGTTTCAATGTTTTATTGGTGTGCACCAGCGACATGCCGAGCGTATCGGCGAGATGCTGCTGCGTGAACGGGAACGGCACCGTGTTTCCTTTGACGAGCCCCACCTCCTCGGCGCGCACGTATAATGTGAGCAGGATGTACGCCGTGCGCTCCAAGGCGGTGCGCTGGCCGACACTGAGCAGATGCTCGTCGCCCAGTTTTTCGGAGCGCGCGGCAAGCCAGGTCAAATCGAAGGCGAGCGACGGGATATTGCTATAGAGCATCCACACCTTGTCGCGTGGAAACACGCAGAGCGACACGTCGGTCAGCGCCTCAACCGAATGCTCCATCTCCTGCATCAGCGACCCTTGCAGCCCAACCAGGTCGGCGGGCAGCGCGAAGTTGAGGATCTGCCGGCGGCCGTCATCGAGCATCTTGTAGCGGAACGCCCAGCCTTCAAGTACGGTATAGAGCTGCTCGCTGCGCTCA
Organism: Pseudolabrys sp.; assembly: GCA_035546455.1. GTDB lineage: Bacteria > Pseudomonadota > Alphaproteobacteria > Rhizobiales > Xanthobacteraceae > Pseudolabrys. The sequence goes on along the minus strand of DASZXA010000081.1, from coordinate 17,213 downwards.
CCCTGGTGCATGAAGGTGGTGCCGGCCGGCACGTGAATTTCGTCGGTCTTCAGGCTCCGAACGAACGCAAGCTCCGGCTCGCTGAAATCGCGGAGCCCCTTCTGCTCGCGCAGCCTGCACTTTCCGCAAGGCGTGCAGTGTCCATTGGTAGGTGCGATTCCCGCCATATGCCGACCCGGCGTTTATTTGAATTTGATGTGTCTTTTTTAAATGACACTCTATAACGCTTGATGGAACTTTCCGTTCCAAGGGCGAAGTTCGCAGGCCTCGGGGGAGGCGCGGGCTTCCGCGCCAACTTCAATTCATCCGTTGCCGCTTGCGGGACGCCTCCCGCCAAGAAACAGATTTATGTCCGAGACGCCACCCGCCGACTCTCAGCCGCTCCGCGACAAACGCATTCTTGTCGTCGAAGATGAATTCATGATCCTGCTCGATATCCAGGGCATTCTCGAATCCGCCGGCGCGAAATCGATCATCACGGCAAGCCATGTCGACGATGCGATGACAGCGATCGCAAATAATCAAAATGCCGACCGCTTTGACGCCGCCGTTCTCGATCTCAAATTGGACAAAGACAGCGCCATACCGATTGCCGAACGGCTGGCGAAGCTCGGTATTCCGTTCATCTTTCTGACCGGCTCGCCAGACGACGCCCATCTCGCCCAGGATCTCAAGTCAACGCCGATAGTGGGCAAGCCGTTCGACAGCGCGGCCTTGCTAGCTGCACTTGAACGGGCAATCTCGGGAACGCACTAGCGTCGGGCACTAGGCGGCTGTCTGCCACTGCGCCTGTACGTCCTTGGCGCTCTTGTTGAGATGGACGTGAGCATCGATGCGATCGACCAAAGTCAACGGGATGAAATGATGCTTGCCGCCTGACTTGGGATCAGATTTGTCAAGCTTGATCTTGTCGCTGCCTTCCATGTGATCGACGGTACCGACGTGCTGGCCGTCCGAGCCGAGCACTTCCATGTGTTCCTTGATTTGCGCTGCTTGAACCATGTGGTCTGTCTCCCTTGTTTCGGGGCTAACCCAGGCTGGCGGGAGTCCGTTCCGTTAAATCGCGGAAAACATTGACCGAAAACGCGGTTTCGTGTTCCGTCCCCCGGACCAAGAGCCGGAAATGACCGCCGAATCGCAGAAAAACGAACGCTATAACGCCCGCGAGGCCGAGCCGCGCTGGCAGAAAGCGTGGGATGCCGCCGGCATTTACGCCACCAAGAACGAAGATCCGCGGCCGAAATACTACGTGCTCGAGATGTTCCCCTATCCGTCGGGGCGCATCCACATGGGCCACGTGCGCAACTACACGATGGGGGACGTGGTCGCTCGCTATCAGCGCGCCATGGGCAATAACGTGTTGCACCCGATGGGCTGGGATGCGTTCGGCATGCCGGCGGAGAACGCTGCGATCGAGCGCAAGGTGCATCCCAAGGGTTGGACCTACGACAACATCGCCGCGATGAAGAAGCAGCTCCAGTCGATGGGGCTCTCGCTCGACTGGGCGCGCGAGATCGCGACCTGTGACCCGTCCTATTACAAGCACCAGCAGCGCATGTTCCTCGACTTCCTCAAGGCGGGGCTGGTCGCGCGCGAATATCGCAAGGTGAACTGGGACCCGGTCGACCAGACCGTGCTCGCCAACGAGCAGGTGATTGACGGCCGCGGCTGGCGCTCCGGCGCGCTGGTCGAGCAGCGCGATCTCTATCAATGGGTGTTCAAGATCAGCGACTACGCGGAGGAACTGCTCGCGGCGATCGACACGCTCGAGCGTTGGCCCGACAAAGTGAAGCTGATGCAGAAGAACTGGATCGGCCGCTCGGAAGGCTTGCTGATCCGCTTCATGCTCGACGCCAGAACGACGCCGGGCGGCGAGACCGAGCTGGAAATTTTCACGACGCGGCCCGACACGTTGTTCGGCGCGAAGTTCATGGCGATCTCGCCCGATCATCCGCTGGCAACGACGGCGGCGGCGAAGAATCCGAAGCTCAAGGATTTCATCGACGAGTGCCATCGCATGGGCACTTCCCAGGCCGACATCGACACCGCGGAGAAGATGGGCTTCGACACCGGCATCAGGGCCGCGCATCCGTTCGATCCGAGCTGGCAACTGCCGGTCTATGTCGCCAACTTCATCCTGATGGATTACGGCACCGGCGCGATCTTCGGCTGCCCGGCGCACGACCAGCGCGACCTCGACTTCGTCAATAAATACGGGCTCGGCAACACGCCGGTGGTTTGTCCGCCTGACGTTGATCCCAAATCGTTTGTCATCACCGACACCGCCTATGACGGCGACGGCAAGATGATCAACTCGCGTTTCCTCGACGGCATGACGATCGACGCCGCGAAGGAAGAAGTCGCCAAACGCCTCGAAGCCGAGAAGCGCGGCAACCGTGCGGTCGGTCAGCGGCAAGTGAATTACCGTCTGCGCGACTGGGGCATTTCGCGCCAGCGTTACTGGGGCTGCCCGATCCCGGTGATCCACTGCGACAAGTGCGGCGTGGTGCCGGTACCGGTGAAAGACTTGCCCGTGGTGCTGCCGGACGATGTGACGTTCGACAAACCGGGCAATCCGCTCGACCGCCACCCGACTTGGAAGAATGTGAAGTGCCCGAGCTGCGGCGGCGATGCCCGGCGCGAAACCGACACGATGGACACCTTCGTCGACTCGTCATGGTATTTCGCGCGCTTCACCGATCCGTGGAACGAGAACGCGCCAACCGATCCGAAAATGGCGAACGCCTGGATGCCGGTCGATCAATATATCGGCGGCATCGAGCACGCGATTTTACATTTGCTCTACTCGCGCTTCTTCACCCGCGCGATGAAGAAGACCGGCCACATCGGCATGGATGAGCCGTTCGCCGGCCTGTTCACGCAGGGCATGGTGGTGCACGAAACCTACAAAAAGAAGGACGGCACCTGGGCGATGCCGGCCGAGGTGAAGATCGAGGGCGCGGAGGGCGCGCGCAAGGCGACATTGATCGCGACCGGCGAACCGGTCGAGATCGGCTCCATCGAAAAGATGTCGAAGTCGAAGCGCAACACCATCGACCCCGACGACATCATGGAAAGTTACGGCGCCGACGTGGCGCGCTGGTTCATGCTGTCGGACTCGCCGCCGGAGCGCGACGTGATCTGGAGCGAGGAAGGCGTTCAGGGCGCGAGCCGCTTCGTGCAGCGGCTGTGGCGCATCGTCGGCGAGATTGCCGATGTGAAGGCGCCGGACGCGCGGCCCGCGCAGTTCTCCGATGCCGCGCTCACCGTCCGCAAAGCCGCACATCGCGCGCTGGCGAATGTTTCGGAAGACATCGGCCGGCTGCGTTTCAACCGTTGCGTCGCTCATATTTATGAGTGCGCCAACGCGCTCAACGAGGCGATCGCCTCGACTGACACGGCCCCCGCGCCCGATCTGGCCTTCGCGCTGCGCGAGGCCGGCGACATCCTGGTCCGGCTTTTCCATCCGATGATGCCGCATCTGGCCGAGGAATGCTGGGCGGTGCTCGGCCACAGGACCATGGTGGCGACGCAGGATTGGCCGAAGCTGGAGCCGGAATTGCTGGTGGAAAACACCATCACTTTGCCGGTTCAGATCAACGGCAAGAAGCGCGCGGATGTCACGGTCGGCCGCGGGGCGGGAAACGCCGAAATCGAGGCTGCCGTTCTGGCGCTCGATGCGGTAAACAAGGCGCTCGACGGCAAACGCCCGAAAAAGGTCATCGTGGTCCCGCAGAGGATCGTCAATGTGGTGGTCTGAGATGCGCTTGGCTGTGATCTTGGCACGACTGGCGCCGGTGATGGCGGTTGCCGCGTTGCTTGGCGGCTGCTTCCAGCCGCTCTACGGCGACCATTCGGTCACCGGCGGCGGCAGCCCGGTCGCGCAGGCGCTGAGTCAGGTCAACGTCGCCGAGATCAAGACGCCGCGCGGCACGCGGATCGACCGCGTCGGTTTCGAGATCCGGAACAACCTGATCTACGGCCTGACCGGCGGCCATGGCGGCAGCTCGCCGACCCACCGGCTCGACATCACGCTCACATCGAACCAGCAGCAGATCGTGGTCGACCCGTCCTCCGGGCGCGCCGACGTCACCAACTACGGCATCGACGCGACCTACACGCTGACCGATCTCGCCACCAACAAGGTCGTGGTGCGCAGCATTGCGTCGTCGCGCGTCTCCTACAACATTCCCGGACAGCAGCAGCGCTTCGCCGGCGAACGCGGCCTACGCGACGCCGAGGACCGCGCCGCCACGGTAATCTCCGACAATATCCGCAACCGGCTCGCGTCGTATTTCACGGCGGGCACCTGATTCAGCGACATGACCGCGCTGAAGACGGCCGACATCGACAAGTTCATCGCCAAGCCGAATCTTCCGGTCGTGCTCGTTTACGGGCCCGATGCCGGGCTGGTGCGTGAGCGCGTCGAGGCGCTGATCGCCGCTTCGGTCGACGATCCGAACGACGCCTTCGCGGTGGCGCGGCTCGATAGCGAAGTGATCGGCGCCAATCCGGGCCGGCTGGCGGATGAAGCCAACACCGTGCCGATGTTCGGCGGCCGCCGCGCTGTCCTGCTCAAGGTCAATTCGCGGCACAACATCGTGCCGTCGGTCGAGGCGGTACTGAACGATCCGCCGCGCGAATGCCGCGTCATCATCGAGGCTGGCGAATTGCGCAAGAACGCCCCATTGCGGGCGGTGTGCGAGAGGGCAAAATCCGCCGCCGCGATCCCCTGCTACGTCGATAACGCCCAGGCGCTGGCACAACTGATCAACCAGGAAATGAAGGACGCCGCGCTGACCTTGGCCGACGATGCGCGGACAGCACTGATGAGCCTGCTGGGCGGCGACCGCCTCGCCTCGCGCAGCGAGATACGCAAGCTGACGACTTACGCGGCCGGCAGAAATCGTATCGAGCTGGCCGACGTGACGGCCGTGGTGTCAGACGCCTCGGAAATCGCGCTCGATGCGCTGCTCGACGCGACGTTCGCCGGCAAGACCGCCGACGTCGAACGCGAGTTCAACAAAGCGAGCGGCGAAGGCTCCTCGGCCGCCAGCATCGTGTCCGCCGCGCTGCGTCACGTCGCGCAGCTTCACCGCATGCGGCTGATGATCGACAAGGGCGACAGCGCGGAATTCGCCATGATGCGCGGCGCGCCGCCGGTGCATTTCAGCCGCAAGACGGCGGTGGAAACGGCGCTGCGGCAATGGTCGGCGCCGCGATTGACCCGCGCGATGGGGCAGCTTGCGGACGCGTCATTTGAAGCACGCAAACAGGCCACATTGGGGCCGGCCATTGCGCAGCGCGCGTTGTTATCGCTGTCGGTAAGCGCCCGCCGCCGCGAAGGTTAGCGTTTCGCCAGGCGGCGAATGATGTCGTCGAGCTGCTCGAGTGTGCGATAGCTGATCTTCACGCTGCCGCCTTTGCCGCGCTGATCGATCGACACGGCGTAACCCAACGCATCGGACAGTTGCTTTTCGAGCGCGCGGGTATCGGCATCCTTCGCCGCTTTTGCGGACTTCGCTTGCGGCTTGCTCGCTTGCCGCGCCATCGCTTCGACCTGACGCACATTGAGGCCGCGATTGACGATGTCGTTCGCCAGCGATTCCGCGTTCGGTTGTCCCACCAGCATGCGGGCGTGACCGGCGCTGAGCTTGCCGGCGGCGACATAGGCCTTCACCGGCTCCGACAATTTCAGAAGCCGCAGCGTGTTGGCGACATGACTGCGGCTCTTGCCGACGATCTGTGCGACGTCGTCCTGGCTGTGATTGAACGTATCCATCAGCGCCTGATAGCCGGCCGCTTCTTCAATCGCATTAAGGTCGGCGCGCTGCACGTTCTCGATAATCGCGAGTTCGAGCGACTGTGCGTCGGTCGCCTCGACAATGACGATCGGCACCTCGTGCAGGCCGGCCCGCTGCGCGGCGCGCCAGCGCCGCTCGCCGGCGATGATCTCGAATTTGTCGTCGCGCAATGCGCGAACAACGATCGGCTGAATGATGCCACGTTCGCGCACCGACGCTGAAAGTTCGTCAAGCTCGGCTTCGGTGAAAGTCTTGCGCGGGTTGCGCGGATTGGTGCGGAGATGTTCAATCGGCGCGCGGCGCGGCTTGCGGCCGCCTGTGGCGTTGTTGTCCTGTGTCGTCTGCGACTCCTGACCGACGTCGCCGATCAGCGCAGCAAGCCCTCTCCCCAAACGCGATCGCTCATCCGCCATCGCCGCACCTGTACTGCGTGTCACTTAACTTGCTTCCTTCAATTCACGTTCGCGCTGAATGATTTCGGTGGCGAGCCGCAGATAGGCTTCGCTGCCGACGCATTTCAGATCGTAAACCAGCACAGGCTTGCCGTAGGACGGCGCTTCCGACACGCGCACGTTGCGCGGGATCACCGTGTTGTAGACCTTGCGGCCCATGAACTGCCGCACGTCGGCGACGACCTGATTGGCCAGATTGTTGCGCGCATCGAACATCGTCAGCACGATGCCGTGGATCGACAATTTCGGATTGAGCGTCGACTTCACCTGATCGACGGTCTTGAGCAGTTGCGACAGGCCTTCGAGCGCGAAGAACTCGCACTGCAGGGGAACCAGGATCGCGTCGGCCGCCGCCATCGAATTGACGGTGAGCAAGTTGAGCGACGGCGGGCAGTCGACCAGCACGTAGCTGTAAGCCTCGCCGGTGGTGTTGAGCGCGTTCAGCGCATTGCGCAGATGGAAGGCGCGGTCGCGCTGCTGGCCGATCTCGAGCTCGAGACCGGAAAGGTCGAGCGTCGAGGGCGCGATGTGCAGCCGCGGCACCGCGGTCGGCACGATCGCTTCGCGCATCGGCCGGTTGGCGGCGAGCACGTCATAGGTCGAGGTGCGCCGATCCCGGCGCTCGATGCCGAGCCCGGTCGAGGCGTTGCCCTGCGGATCGAGGTCGACGATCAAGACCGTCTCGCCGATCGCGGCCAAGGCGGTGCCGAGATTGATGGCCGTCGTCGTCTTGCCGACTCCGCCCTTCTGGTTGGCGATTGCCAGGACGCGGGGGACACGAGCCGCGCCCGGCTCGGTTTTGACGAGGGAGAGGACCGGCGGTTCCGCCTTTTTTGGCTCGTTTTCGTCGATTTCACTCATAATTTCGGCCTTTTCAGCCCTATTTCGTCGGTTTTAGGCTCCGAACCATGATAATCGCGCCATCCCGACTCGTTACGCTCGGCTTCAGCTCAGCCTCAACAGTCCAATATTTAGCGGCTTCGGTCAATTCAGCCTCTACATCTTGGCCCTTGAGGAATAGGCCGATGGCCCCCTTCATGAGCAACGGAAACGCCTGATCGCACAGCGACTTTAACGGGGCCAGCGCGCGGGCGGTGACGACGTCCGCTTTGCCCCCGAAGCTGTCCCCAAAATTCTCGATTCGCTCGGGGTGGACCGTCGCCGGCACCCCGGTGATTCGCACCGCTTCGCGTAGGAATGCGGCCTTTTTGCCATTGCTTTCAACGAGATGGACCTGAGCGCCCGGCGTTTGCGTCAGCGCGCAGGCAAGCGGAATGCCGGGGAAGCCACCGCCGGAGCCGAGATCGACCCAGATTTTCGCGCTCGGCGCGAGCGGCAGAAGCTGGAGCGAGTCGGCGATGTGCCGCATCCAGATCCGCGGCAGCGTCGACGGCGCGATCAGATTGATGCGGCGCTGCCAGTCGGTCAGCAGCGCGGCGAACTTGTCGAGCCGCGCCAGCGCGTCGTCGGAAACCGGCGTGAGCTTCAGAGCTTCCGCGCGATCGCTCACGCCGACTTCGCAGCTTTGCCGCGGCCACGGCGCACATGCGCGACGAGCAATGTGAGTGCCGCCGGCGTGATGCCGTCGATGCGCGCCGCCTGCCCGATGGTGCGCGGACGATGCGCGGTGAGTTTTTGCTTCGCTTCGTTCGAGAGGCCGGCAAGCGAGGCGTAGTCGAAGTCATCGTCCAACGCGACCGCTTCATCGCGGCGATACGATTCAACGTCGGCGGCCTGACGCGACAGGTACACATCATACTTGGCGTCGATCTCGAGCTGCTCGGAAATTTTCGGCGCAAGTTCTCCGAACCGCGGCCAGATCGCCGCGAGCTCGCGCGTGGTGATATCGGGATAGGACAGCAACTCGAACGCGGTGCGGCGCTGGCCGTCCTGATTGAGCTTGAGGCCGTGACGCTTTGCTTCAGTCGGCGTCAGGGAAACGGATTTTGCGAACTCGCGCACGCTGGCGAGCGCGGTGATTTTCTCGTCGAACAGTTTTGCGCGTTCACTGCCGACGCAGCCGAGTGCGATGCCTTTCGCCGTGAGCCGCTGGTCGGCGTTGTCGGCGCGCAGCGCGAGACGATATTCGGCGCGCGAGGTGAACATGCGATACGGCTCGGTGACGCCGCGCATGACGAGATCGTCGATCATCACGCCGAGATACGCATCGGCACGATCGAACGTAATCGGCGCGCCCTCGCCTGCTTTTGACGCCGCGTTGAGACCGGCAAGAAGTCCTTGCGCCGCAGCCTCTTCATAACCCGTCGTGCCGTTGATCTGGCCGGCGAGAAACAGGCCGCGCACGCGTTTTGTTTCGAGCGTCGGCTCGAGCTCGCGCGGATCGACATGATCGTATTCGATTGCGTAACCCGGACGAGAAATTGTCGCGCGTTCAAGTCCGGGAATGGTCGCGACCAACGCATGCTGCACATCTTCCGGCAACGACGTCGAGATGCCGTTCGGATAAACGGTGTGATCGTCGAGACCTTCCGGCTCCAGGAAAATCTGGTGACCGTCGCGTTCGCCGAACTTGACGATCTTGTCTTCGATGGAAGGACAGTAGCGCGGACCGCGCGATGCAATCTGCCCGGAGTACATCGGAGAGCGATGTACGTTGGCGCGGATGATCTCGTGCGTCGCATTGGTCGTGCGTGTGATGCCACATTCGATCTGCGGATTATCGATCCGCGTCGTCAGCATCGAAAACGGCTCGGGCGGCTCATCGCCCGGCTGCATCTCCAGCGATTTCCAGTCGATGGTGCGGCCGTCGATGCGCGGCGGCGTCCCTGTCTTCAGACGGCCAAGCGCGAAGCCGGCGCGCTCGAGCGTCGCAGACAGACCGATTGCCGGTGCTTCGTCGAAACGGCCGGCGGAGATTTTCTTCTCGCCGATGTGAATGAGGCCGCGAAGAAACGTACCTGTCGTCAGCACGACCGTAGAGGTCCGTATCTCTCCGCCACCCTTCAGAATAACGCCGGCAACGCCGTTATGATCGAGTTTGAGGTCGTCGGCTTCGGCTTCGAAGACGGTAAGATTTTCCTGCGCGCGGATCGCCGCCTGCATCGCAAGTGCATATTTCTTGCGATCCGCCTGCGCGCGCGGTCCCCGCACCGCCGGTCCCTTGCGGCGATTGAGGACCCGAAACTGGATGCCCCCGGCATCCGCCACCCGTCCCATCAGGCCGTCCAGCGCGTCGATCTCGCGAACCAGGTGGCCTTTGCCGAGTCCGCCGATCGCCGGATTGCACGACATCGCGCCGATCGTCGCGAACTTGTGGGTGATTAGTGCAGTTTGCGCACCAGTTCGCGCCGCTGCGGCCGCGGCTTCGCAGCCGGCGTGGCCGCCGCCAATCACCACCACATCGAAGGTCAGTTGCATCGAAAGGCCTTGTTTGGCGGCCTTTTAGCCAAGCCCGGACGGGGGGTCAAAGCAGGCCGGTTCAGCCCTGAAACCGATAGGCGGTGCGGAAGCCGCCCCAGTGCTTGCCGTGCACGCGGATCGGCGCGTCAATTTCCTGCATCGTCACGGTGACGCCGTTGCCCATGTCGCGCGGATAATTTTGCAGGAGATACGGCCGCACCACCCTGCCCGCCGCCAGGCCGGCGCGATCGTCGAAGATTCTGCGGTTGCGCGAATTTGCCTGATTCCATTCGCGGTCGCCAGGCCGCTGCGGTTGCGAATAAAGTCTGTTGTGCACCGGCAGATAGCCGTTGCGATCGACCGTCGCGCAAAACACCATGCGCGGATCGGACGCGAGCAACGGCTCCTGAATATCCGGCAGCACGCGCTCGAGGAAATCCAAAAACTTTGTGCGGTGCTGGATCGGATCGCTGTTCGCAATCGGCTCGTAGTCGTTGTCGAACAGCTCGTCGTGCGTGATCTCGCCGCGCGCAATGGCGTCTTCAAACAGCGCGGAAATTTTCTGCGCGGTCGAAATGGCGCGCTCGATGAATTCCTTGTTCTCGGCGCGAATGGCGTCGAGCTTTTTCATCAACGCATCGCGCGTCGCCTCTTCGAGCGCGACGAACTGCAAATGCAATCCGAGATGCGAGTGATTGACGACGCGCACCGTGCATTTGCCGATGCCGGAAATTTCGCCGCGCAGCTCGTCGTCAACCGCAACACCCCGCACATCGTCGATCCGCATCAACACGCCGCCTTCGGACAAATCGAAAGTCTGTCCGTGCAGCGGACCTGAGCGCCAATCGAGCGTGACCGAAAGATTGCACGGCAGACGATCATGCTGACGGCGATCACCGATCTCCGTCTGCCGCAGGTAGATAACGCACCGTGTTTTCAGCCTTTCTGCGAGCTGCGCAACGTCGCGCCCGGATTGATCGACGACGGCGCCGTGTTCGCTCGCATCGACCGCGGCCTTGTCGATGTCCGACGCACCATCGGCGACGGCCGCGACAAATTGCGAGGTCTCGGTCGCGCTTTGCGACAACTCGCTCGTCGTCGCCGCTTGTTGTGAGATCGCGGTGGCGACGCCGCCAAACAGCGGACGGATGGATTCGATCACTCTGGAAATTTTCTGCACGGCAGCGATCGATGAACCGGCATCGTTCTGCAACGACGCGATACTCTTCTTGATCTCTTCCGTGGCGCGCTGCGTCTGCAACGACAGCGCTTTCACTTCCGCGGCGACGACGGCAAAGCCGCGGCCGGCTTGGCCGGCGCGCGCCGCTTCGATGGTCGCGTTGAGCGCGAGAAGATTGGTCTGGCGCGCGACGTTGGCGATGACGTTGACGACGTTGCCGATCTGATTCGACGATGTCCGCAGATTGTCGACGCTTTTCCCGGCGGCCTCGCTGGCGGCGCCGGCGTTCTGCGCGAGCGCATCGGCTTCGTTGACGCGGCGGCCGATTTCACCGGTGGTGCGCGCCAATTCTTCCGTTGCTTGCGCGAAGGCGAGGGTGTCGCGCTTGGCGTCCTGCGATTTCACCGCGAGCTCGGCGGTGCGGGCGCGAATCGCGGCGAAGCTTTCGGCGGAGGCGCGGGCGCCTTGGCGCACGACATCGGCGGCGTGACCGACATCGTGGATCATGGCGCTGAGATCCTGCTCGAGCAGGTCGATCGTCTCGCGAATCACCGCCTCGGTATTCGGGGCGGCGGTGGCGATCTCAGGCGCGGTGTCAGATACGTCCGGCTCCCGCGGAGCAGGAGCGCGACCCAAAAATGCCAAAACGTTTCCTCGTTGCTTCTTATCTTTTTGCCCCGCCTAGTGATGCTTCATTAGGGTGAAAATCGCGTTAAACTGCCCATGAAATAGGCTCTTCCGTGGAATGTTTCACGTGAAACACCCCGCTACATCGGGGGCCTGATCGCCGGGAGGCCGATGTTTCACGTGAAACAACGGATTTTTCTGAGCGAGCGGAGATCTTGTTCCGGCGAGCAGTTATTTGCCGATGCAGAAGTCCCGGAAGATCACGTCGAGGATGTCCTCGACGTCGATCCGGCCGGTCAGCTTGCCCAGGGCGGTGGCAGCGAGGCGCAGCTCCTCGGCCATCAGGTCTTCACGGCTGGCAGCCGGTTCGGCGAGGGCGCGGCGAAGAGCGGCCAGCGCGGTCTCCAAAGTTTGACGGTGGCGCTCGCGGGTGAGCAGGGCCGACTCGCCATTCCCAAGTGCCACGGCAGCCTGCCGGGTAAGGGCGGCGAGCAGGGGCTCAATCCCGGCGCCATCCCCGGCCGAAATCCGGAAGCGGGGGGAACCTTCGGATAAAGGTTCATTTCTACTGAACTTATGTTCAGTCTTTGACGCCGCCCCAGAAGTTAACGAATTGTCTCCAGACGTAGTTACTGAAGGATTAATCAGTCTTTCCGAAGAAACGAGCCGTTGTTCAGCGCCCATGAACCTTGGTGCAACGGCACCTATACTTGTGGGTTCTTGTTCATTACTTGCCGAGAGCAAATCGGCCTTGTTCTCGATCGTCCAGATCGGCGCCACGGCATTCGGCAAGTCGGCCTCTGGCCGACCTGCCGCGGGACCAGCTGCGTCGACCACCCACAGAATTAGGTCAGCGGCCGAGGCGCGCTGCTGGGCGCGTCGCACGCCCTCCAGCTCGACCGGGTCGTCCGTTGGCCTAATCCCGGCGGTGTCGAGCAGGGTGACCGGCTGGCCCTCAAGGTCGAGATGGACCTCGATCACGTCGCGGGTGGTGCCGGCGTAAGGCGAAACGATCGCCGCCTCGCGGCGGGCGATCCGGTTGAGCAAGGTCGATTTCCCGGCGTTCGGCGGCCCGGCGATCGCGACGACCAGGCCTTCGCGCAACCGCTCACCGCGCTTCCCGTCGCCGAGCGCCTTGGCGATCTCATCGGCCAAGTCCCGGACGACCCGGCGCGCCGGGGTCAGCAGGTCTTCCGGCACGTCGGCCTCGTCGGAAAAATCGATCCGGGCCTCGACCAGCGCGAGCGCCCCGATCAGCCGGCCGCGCCAGGCCTCGGCCTTGTCGCCCAGCAGGCCCTTGAGGTGCAGCAGCGCCTGACGCCGCTGCGCTTCGGTTTCCGCCATCACCAGATCGGCCAGGCCCTCGACCTTGGTGAGGTCGAGCTTGCCATTCTCGAAGGCGCGGCGGGTGAATTCGCCCGGTTCGGCAAGCCGCAGGCCCTTGAGCTGGCCGAGCGCGGCGAGCGTCGCCGCGACGGTGGCGCGGCCGCCGTGAATTTGCAGCTCGGCAGTGTCCTCGCCGGTTTCGCTGTTCGGGGCCGGAAACCACAGCACCAGCGCCTCGTCGATCGGCTCTTTCTCGATGGTGCGGATGGTGGCGAAGCCGGCCATGCGTGGCGCCGGCATGCGGCCAGCCAGAATCTGCAACGCCTCGCCGGCGCGCGGCCCGGAGATGCGGATCACCGCGACAGCGGAGACGCCGCGACCGGAGGAGAGGGCGAAGATGGTGTCGCCAGCCTTGGACTTGTTTTGGGCCACGGATGCAACTGAGCGAAGCGGGCGGGGCGGGTCAAGGGCGCGGCCTTGACCCGACGATACCACTGCCGCTAGGTCGAAACGTCTTTCATCGACGCCGGCTCCGCCACGCCGGCTTACCAAATCAATGACTGAATTCATCACCGCGCGGCGCAAACGGCTCGTCAAAGTGACGTCGGCGCGCTGGCAGCAGCGCACCATCTTTCTCTTGGGCGGCATCGCGGTCGGCGCGGCCGCCGTCGTACTGGCGCTGCTGGCCAACGAGGCGCAGCTCCTGTTCATGAAGCTGGTGGAGAAGTGGCGCTACGCGGCGTTCGTGGTCACGCCGCTCGGATTTGCGCTGACCGTCTTTCTGACCAATCGCTTTTTCCCAAACTCGCAGGGCAGCGGCATCCCACAGGCGATTGCGGCACGGCAACTCACCGATCCGGTCGCGCGCGGCAAACTGGTCTCGGCGCGGATCGCAGCCGGCAAGGTGCTGCTGACGCTGCTCGGACTTCTGTGCGGCGCATCGGCCGGCCGCGAAGGGCCGACCGTGCAGGTCGGCGCCTCGATTATGTTCGCGATCGGCCGGATGTCGCCGCGTCACCAGCCGGGCTTGATTCTCGCGGGCGCTGCCGCCGGTGTCGCCGCGGCGTTCAACACGCCGCTCGCCGGCATCGTGTTCGGCATCGAGGAAATGAGCCGCAGCTTTGAAACGCGCACCAGCGGCCTCGTAATCGCCACGGTGATCGCCGCCGGCCTGACGTCGCTCGCGATCCTCGGCAACTACACCTATTTCGGAACGAGCGCCGCGGTGCTGCGTCCCGGTTTCGACTGGCTCGCGATCCTGCTCTGCGGCGTTGTGGCCGGAATGCTCGGCGGCTTGTTCAGCCGTTTTGTCGTCATGGTCGCGCGAGGCTTTCCCGGCAAGCTCGGCGCCACGGTCAAACGGCATCGCCTGATCTTTGCCATCGCCTGCGGGATCGGCGTCGCCGCGTGCGGCTATGTCTCCGGCGACATGATCTACGGCACCGGCTATGTTCAGGTGAAAGCCGCGCTCGATGCGAACGCCGCGCTGCCGGTCGGCTTCGGCGTGCTGAAGCTCGCCGCCACCGCGCTCTCGACGATCAGCGGAATCCCGGGCGGCATCTTCTCGCCGTCACTCGCTGTCGGCGCCGGCATCGGCGCGACCATCGCGCACCTTTTTCCGCAGACGCCGGACGCCGCCATCATCCTGCTCGGAATGGTCGCTTACTTTTCCGGCGTGGTACAGGCGCCGATCACCGCCTTTGTCATCGTGACCGAAATGACCGACAATCACGCGATGGTCGTGCCGCTGATGGCGGCCTCGCTGATCGGATATGCGGCCTCCCGCCTGGTTTCGCGGCACGGCATCTATCACGCGCTGTCGGCGGGATTTCTCACAGCCGCCAAGGCGGGCGGAGCGCGAGCCGGCTGACGCGCAAACAAGATTTGCGTCATAATCGGCATCTGACTTTGTTACGGAGGTTGCCGTGGCGGAAACACAAGTCGCCTTCAACGATGCCGACGCCTATGAGCGCTATATGGGCCGATGGAGCAGAGCGGCCGGCGAGAACTTTCTCGCTTGGCTCGCGCCGCCGAAGAATGCGCGCTGGCTCGATCTCGGCTGCGGCACCGGCGCATTCACCGACCTGATCCTCAAGCATTGTGCGCCGGCGTCGGTCACCGGCGTCGATCCGGCCTCGGCGCAAGTCGAGCACGCAAAGAAGAATTATCCAGCGGCGGAGTTTCAGGTCGGCAACTCGATGGAGTTACCGTTCAAGGACAAAGAGTTCGACGTCATCGCATCCGCGCTGGTGCTGCACTTCATTCCCGACCGCGACAAGGCGTTCGCCGAAATGCAGCGCGTGGCAAAGGGTGGCGGCCTCGTCTCCGGCTACACCTGGGAACGCAGCGCGACCTCGAAGGGCGCGCCCTATGTGCCGATGATGAATGGGCTGCGAAGCATCGGCGTCGAACCGACCACATCGCCGACAGTGCCGGAAGCCAATCTCGACGGGCTGCGCGAATCCCTGACGCGAGCGGGCTTTCGCGATATCGACGTCACGGTCATCGAAGCGAGCCAGAGCTATCGCGACTTCGACGACTACTGGCAGGTGCAGACCATGACGTTTCACCCGGTCGGCAAGAGCGTCGCGGCGCTCGACGACGGGAAGCGTGGCGAGCTGCGCGACACGATGCGCAAGATGTTGCCGCCAGACGCGGACGGGAAGATCACCTACAAATCGCGCGCGGTCGCGTTCAAGGCACGGCCGCGCGCATAAACCCGAGGGTGCAAATATTGGACCTCGGTCCAGTGGCGCTCCATACCGCCCAATTGTGCTAGGCTCCTTCCGCAGCCAGAAGGAGGGCCGGATGACGAACATTCACTCCGCTTCACCGCCGTTCGCAGGACCGCTGATGGTCCACGCGCTCGCGAAAAACTGGTGGCTCATCCTGCTGCGCGGCATCTGCGCGGTGATCTTCGGTGTGCTCACCTTTGCGTGGCCCGGCGTCACGCTGGTGACGCTGGTGCTGTTCTACGGCGCCTTCGCATTTGCCGACGGCATCCTGGCGCTGATCGCCGCCGTGATGGGCGGCGCGCCGGCGCCGCGCTGGTGGCTGGCGATCGTCGGCCTGCTCGGCATCGCCGCCGGTCTCGTCACGCTGATGGTGCCCGGCATCACCGCGCTGTTCCTGCTCTACTGCATCGCATTCTGGGCGATCGCGATCGGCGTCATGCAGATCGCCGGCGCGATCCGGCTGCGCAAGGAAATCGACAACGAGTGGATGCTAATCGCGAGCGGCATCATCTCCGTGCTGTTCGGCCTGATCATGGTGGTGAATCCGGGCGCGGGCGCACTCGGTCTCCTGTTCGTGATTGGCGTCTATGCCTTCATTCACGGCATCATGCTGATCACCCTGGCGTTCCGGCTGCACCGCCACGCCTGACGGGGAATTGGAATGTCGCGTTGGATTTTTGTGCTGATCGCCGCGTTGCTCGCCGCGCCGGTGACGGCGCGGGCGCAAAACGACGGAATCCCCGAGCCGACCATCCAGGACCGCAACCCCGGCGACGACGGTGGCTCGAGCGACGAGGCGCTCGACTACAACTGGCGCAAGCAGCCGGTGTTCTTCCGCAACGATTACGTACCCGGCACCATCGTCGTGATGACGACCGAACGGCACCTTTATCTGGTGCAGAGCTCGACCCGCGCCATCCGCTACGGCATCGGCGTCGGCCGCGACGGCTTCCGCTGGAGCGGTATCCACAAGATCACCGCGATGCGGGAATGGCCGGACTGGACGCCGCCTGCGCAAATGCTGGCCCGCCGCCCCGACCTGCCGCGCCACATGAAGGGCGGCATCGACAATCCGCTCGGCGCCCGGGCGATGTACCTCGGCTCGACGCTGTACCGCATCCATGGCTCGAACGAGCCGGAGACGATCGGGACAGCGGTATCGTCGGGCTGCTTCCGGATGACCAACGAGGACGTCGAGGACCTCTACAAGCGGGTCAAGATCGGCACCACGGTCATCATCAAGAACTAAAGGACCTTGCCGCAATTCTCGCGCGGAAATGGCTTGTCGCAAGGCCGCGGCGCACCTAGCGTCGAGGTCATGGCAAGGATCGAGGCGCGGACCCGCGGCGCTGTCGCGGCTGCAGTGCTCTGCCTGGCGGCAGTGCTGGCGGCTCCGTTGTGCCGGGCCGATCCTTCGATCGTCGCGCAGAAACAGCGTGCCGAGAAGAAGTCATTCACTGACGCGCAACTGGTCGAAGGCTTCCTCAAGACCTCGTTTGGTGCCGAGTTTCAACTCGCCGGCCGGGTCGACCGCATCCGAAAATACGTCAAGCCGGTGCGGGTGTTCATCTCAGGATCGCAACGCGCCGACCGCCGCAAGCAGCTCGCCGACATCGTCGACGATATAGGCCGCCGCGTTGCCCATCTCGACATTGCGATGGCGGATGATCGCGACAGCGCCAATATTGTCGTCACCATGGTGCGCGAGCGCAATTTCCTGAAGACGCTG
>DASZXA010000080.1:0-4543 GCA_035546455.1 Pseudolabrys sp. | reverse complement strand
GGGGACGATCCCTCGGCCGGCGATCAGCCGGATGCCAAGCCGGTATTCGATCTCGACTCGCGCGCGTTGCTCGAGACCGCGCGCCGCCTGCGCGATCAAAGCGAGTTGCCGAGCGGCAGGAAAGTCTCCGGCCACGCCGAGTTCTTCCTTGGCACGGCGGATGCCCCGATCGATCCGCCGCCCGGCTGGGAGCCGAAGAGTCTTGCCGGGAAGGTCGAGTCCGGCGCACAATTCGCACAGACGCAGTTCTGCATGGATGCCGGTGTGGCGCGCCGCTACGTCGCGCGATTGGCCGAGCACGGCCTCGACACGAAACTGCCACTGCTGATCGGCATTGCGCCGTTGCGTTCGGGAAAATCGGCGCGCTGGATGAAGGACAAGCTGTTCGGCACCATCATACCGGACGCCGTCATCGAGCGGATGGAAAAGGCGTCCGATCCGGTGGAAGAGGGCATTCGCGTCGCGGTCGACCTGATCGCCGAGATTGCGCGGATTCCGAACATCGGCGGTGTGCACATCATGGCGCCCAACAATGACGCCGCGGTGCCCACCGTGATTATCGAGGCGCGAAAGCGGATCAAGCAGAAGGCAATGGCCTAGGCCGCCGCTTCGGCTGCGTGCTAGAGAGCGCGCAGAAATCCCGGGAGTATCGCAATGGCGAAAACCGCAATCGGCTGGATTGGCGCCGGCCGCATGGGCTATCCGATGATCGAACGGCTGCTCAAGGCCGGACACGAGGTCGTCGTCTGGAACCGCACGCGCGCCAAGGCTGAGCCGCTCGCGCAGAAAGGCGCCAGGCTGGTCGACAAGCCCGCCGATCTCGCCGGCTGCGAGGTCGTGTTCTCCATCGTCTCGACCGGCAAGGATTGCGAAGAAGTCCTGTTCGCCAAGGACGGTCTGCTGACCGGCGCGAAGAAGCCGAAGACGATTGTCGATTGCTCGTCGATCTCGGTGGAGGAGTCGGCGGAAATTCGCAAGCGCCTGAAGGATGCCGGCGTCAATTACATCGCCTCGCCGGTGTCGGGCAACGCCAAGGTCATCAAGGCCGGCAAGCTGTCGGCGGTCGTCTCCGGCCCCGAAGCCGATGCCAAGGCCGTGATGCCGCTGATCGAGGTATTCGCGCCGCGCGGCGTGTCCTATGTCGGCGATGGCGAGCTCGCGCGCATCTGCAAGATCGCCCACAACGTCATGCTCGGCGTCGTCATCGAAAACCTGATCGAGATCACGCTGCTTGCCAACAAGATGGGCGTGCCGCGTCATGCCTTCCTCGCCTTCATGAACAATGGCGTGATGGGCTCGATGTTCACCGCCTACAAGTCGCCGGCTCTGGTCAACCTCGACTGGACCACGACCTTCACGCCGGAGCTGCTGCGCAAGGATCTGGACCTTGGCCTCGACCTCGGCCGCGAATGGGATGTGCCGATGCCTGTCACCGCGGCGGCGCGCGAAGTGCTGCAGGGCCACATCGGCAAGGCGCTGTCGAAGCCGAACGCGCGCGAAATCCTCGACAAGGATTTTGCGATGATGGCGGAAACGATGGCCGAGCTGTCGGGCATGAAGCTCGAGAGCGAGAACAAGAACGTCGGCACCGGCCTCGAATAAATCGCCCGGCGGGTGCGCATAAAAAAAGGGCCGCTTGCGCGGCCCTTTTGTGCGTAAGGTGGAGGATTCTGCCGCTGTTGCCTTGTGGGAGACAACCACGGCTGCGCACGTTCACAGTCAAACGTCGGCGGCGGCTTGCCTCAAGTAAAATGGGTGTAAATCCGCACGACAAAGGCGCTCATGCGCCATAACAGCGTCGATGGGCCTGGACGTGGTTATCGTCGCGTCAACACGCGGGCCGCGCGCGCCTGCTCGAAGCCATGCATGCCCAGGAACCATTGCAGGGCGACCACCGTGCCCTTCACCGGCTGCAATAAACCGAGCGACAGGCCGAGCGTCAGCGGCAGCCACATCACGAGGTGGACCCAGTAAGCCGGCGCAAAATCCGTTTCCACGGCGAGCACCAGCGGCACCACAATGTGGCCGACGATCACGATCACCAGATAGGCGGGAAAGTCATCGGCCCGGTGATGGTGCAGCTCTTCGCCGCAGGCGGGGCAGGTGTCGTTCACCTTGAGGAAGGCGCGGAACAGCTTTCCTTCGCTGCAGGCCGGGCAGCGGCAACGGAATCCGCGCAACATCGCCTGCTTTACATCTCGCGGCCAATTCTTGGTTGTCATCGGTCCATCCCCGGTCTGCGGCAGAGATATGCGCTTCCAGGCGGCGCAGCTAGTGCGCCGCCGCACGGCAGCCTTGCGCGGTCGCCTTAGTACCGGTGGCTGATCGGCAGCTCTTCCGCCGGGAACAGCGTGATGACGCGGCAGCCTTTGTCGGTCACCACGACCTCTTCCTCGATGCGCGCGCCGGAATAGCCGTCGGTGGCGGGACAATATGTCTCGATCGCGAACACCATGCCTTCCTTGATCTCGGTCGGATGATCCATCGAGATCACCCGCGAGATGATCGGACGCTCGTGCAGCGCAAGGCCGAGCCCGTGCGCGAATTGCAAGCCGAACGCCGACGTCTCGTCCGGGAAGCCGAATTCCTCGGCCTTCGGAAACGCCGCGCAGATGTGCGCGGTGGTCGCGCCCGGCTTGATCCGGGTGATCGCCTCGTCAAGCCAGTTGCGGGCCTTCTTGTAGGCGTCGTGCTGCGCCGGGGTGGCGCGGCCGACATTGAAGGTGCGGTAGTAGCAGGTGCGGTAGCCCATGAACGACTGCAGGATGTCGAAGAACGCCTGGTCGCCGGGCCGCAGCATGCGGTCGGTGAAATTGTGCGGATGCGGATTGCAGCGTTCGCCGGAAATGGCGTTCACCGCCTCGACGTCATCGGAGCCGTGGCGATAGAGAAATTCGTTCACCTTGGCGACGATGTCGTTCTCACGCACGCCGGGCTTCAGTTCCTCGTTCACGAGGTGATAGGCGCCGTCGACCATCGCGGCGGCGCGGTTGAGCAGCGCGATCTCGTCGGCCGATTTGACCTCGCGCGCTTCCAGCATCACCTGCTGGCCGTCGACGATCTTGAGTCCGGCCTTTTGCAGCTCGAACATCATCGGCGGCTCGATCAGGTCGACGCCGATCGGCAGCTTGTCGCAGCCGGCTTCCTTGATGATCGAGGCGATCTCCTTGGCGTGCTTCGCCATCAAGCCGAACGCCGGATCGACCATGCCGCGCATGCCGATGATGCCGGCCTTGCAGTTCTCGGGCTTGAGCCACGGCGTGTAGAGCTTGTGGTGGACGGCGGCCGAGCCGAAGTCCCACAGGATCGGGTCGGACGAGCCCTTGGTCAGCAACGCCCAGCGGCACAGCTTGTCGCGTTCCCATTCGCCGATCTTGGTCGAGGTGAGGTAGCGGATGTTGTTGACGTCGAACACCAGCAGCGCGCCGAGCTCGGAATTGTCGAGAGCCTGTTTGGCGCGGCCAAGCCGGTAGCGGTGCAGCCGGCGATAATCGACGCGCTCCTCGAAATCGACGCCCATGATGCCGAGCGAGGGCAGGTGGCGGCCCCAGTTGTAGCGCGGGTTGATGTCCTCGGCGCGGATCTGCGTCGGCTCGCGGGTTCGCTCGTCCATGGTGTCCTCCTGAAACTTTGCGCGGACTATACGCCCTGCCTGTCAGGCGGACCATATGCGGGGCGGCGCTTGGATAGCGTGGGCACGCTTATGCCGCGTGGGAGGGCAGCAGAAAGGGATTACTCGGCCGCGAGCGGCTTGGCGTTCTTCGGCAGGTCGAGCCGTTCCCACACGTCGGAGAGCGCCTCGGCGAGGCGGTCGATCAGCGCGTCGTCGTGATAGGGCGACGGCGTGATGCGCAGCCGTTCCATGCCGCGCGGCACGGTCGGATAGTTGATCGGCTGGATATAGATTCCGTGATCGGCCAGCAGCATGTCCGATGCCGCCTTGCACAGGGCGGCGTCGCCCACCATCACCGGCACGATATGGCTCTGGTTGACCAGCACCGGCAGGCCGGCATTCAGCAGCATGCGGCGCAGGGTGGCGGCACGTTCCTGGTGGCGGGCGCGCTCGACCTGGCTGGCGCGCAGGTGGCGGATGCTGGCGGTGGCCGCCGCCGCGATGGCCGGCGGCATGGCGGTCGAGAAGATGAAGGCCGGCGCATAGGAACGCACCGCGTCGATCATCAGTCTGGGGCCGGCGATATAACCGCCGACCACGCCGAAGGCCTTGCCCAGCGTGCCCTGGATGATGTGCAGGCGGTGCATGGCATGGTCGCGGTCGGCGATGCCGCCGCCATGATCGCCGTACAGGCCGACCGCGTGCACCTCATCGAGATAGGTCATCGCGCCGTATTTGTCGGCCAGGTCGCAGATCGCATGGATCGGCGCGATATCGCCGTCCATCGAATAGACGCTCTCGAAGGCGATCAGCTTCGGCGCCTCGGGCGGGGCGGCCGCCAGCAGCTCTTCGAGGTGCTCCAGGTCGTTGTGGCGGAACACCCGACGCTGTTCCCTGGCGCCTGCGCGGATGCCGCTGATCATCGAGTTG
>DASZXA010000079.1:0-52879 GCA_035546455.1 Pseudolabrys sp. | reverse complement strand
TATCGGCTACCTCGCCTACAACACGACCAAGAAGCCGTTTGACGACGTTCGCGTTCGCAAAGCCGTCAACATGGCAATCAACAAGAAGGCCATCATCGACGCCGTTTATCTGTCGACCGGCGTGCCGGCGATCAATCCGATCCCGCCAACCATGTGGTCCTACAACAAGTCGATCAAGGACGATCCGTATGATCCGGCCGCCGCCCAGAAACTGCTGGCCGAGGCCGGTTATCCGAACGGCTTCGAGACCGACCTGTGGGCGATGCCGGTGCAGCGCCCCTATAACCCCAATGCCCGCCGTATCGCGGAGCTGATGCAGGCCGATCTCGCGAAAATCGGCGTCAAAGCCGAAATCAAGAGCTACGAATGGGGCGAATACCGCAAACGCGCGCAGAACGGCGAGCACCAGATGGCGCAGCTTGGCTGGACCGGCGACAACGGCGATCCGGACAACTTCCTGCACACTTTGCTCGGCTGCGACTCTGCCAAGTCCAACGGCTCGAATATCGCCAAATGGTGCGACAAAGCGTTCGATGACCTGGTGGTGAAGGCAAAGTCCGTTACCGACAAAGCCGAACGCACCAAACTCTATGAGCAGGCACAGGTGGTCTTCAAGGAACAGGCGCCCTGGTTCACCATTGCACACTCGGTGCAACTGAAGCCCGTGCGCAAGGAAGTGGTGGACTTCAAGCTCAGCCCGTTCGGCCGCCACACCTTCTACGGCGTCGACATCAAGTAAGACGCCGGCGGGGCGGTCCGAAAAGCCGCCCCGCTTTCGTTTCCCATGCTGCGGTTTCTCTTCACACGCGTCAGCCTGCTGGTTCCGACGTTCATCGGAATCACGCTACTGGTGTTTGTGCTCGTTCGCTTGATCCCCGGCGATCCGATCGAGACGATGGCGGGCGAGCGCGGCATCGATGCCGCCGTGCACGAGCAGTTGCGGCACGAATACGGTTTCGACCGCCCTGTATTGGTGCAGTACGGGCTTTACCTGCAACGCCTGGCGCATGGCGATCTCGGCCGCTCGATCGTCACACATAAGCCGGTGATCGAAGAATTCCGCAGCCTGTTTCCGGCGACGATAGAGCTCTCACTGTGCGCCATCTTGTTTGCGCTTGTGATCGGCATTCCCGCCGGAATCATTGCCGCGGTGAAACGCAATTCGATTTTCGACCACGGCGTGATGGGGCTGTCCCTGACCGGATATTCGATGCCGATCTTCTGGTGGGGCCTGCTGCTGATCCTTCTGTTCTCGGTGCAGCTTGGCTGGACACCGGTCTCCGGCCGCATCGCCTTCATCTATTTCATCGAACCCAAGACCGGATTTCTTTTGATCGACACCCTGCTGGCGGGCGACTTCGGCGCCTTTCTTTCGGCACTGGGCCACCTCGTTTTGCCGACGATCGTACTCGGCACCGTGCCGCTCGCGGTGATCGCGCGCATGACTCGCTCCGCGATGCTGGAGGTGCTGGGCGAGGATTACATCCGCACAGCGCGCGCCAAGGGATTGTCGCGCTTTCGCGTTATCGCCATCCACGCCTTTCGCAACGCGCTGATCCCGATCGTCACCGTGATTGGGTTGCAAATCGGCGTGCTGTTCACCGGCGCGATCCTGACCGAAACGATCTTCTCATGGCCCGGCGTCGGCAAATGGCTGATCGACGGCATCGCGCGGCGCGACTATCCGGTGCTGCAAGGCGGCACGCTGCTGATCGGCACGATCATCATGACAGTCAATCTGCTGGTCGACCTGACCTACGGCGCAATCAATCCACGCATCCGGCATTCGCAATGACTGCCAGCGCATACGAATCCACCGCCAAGCCCGCGGACCCGCCGCATCCGTTTGCGGAGTTCTGGCAACAATTTGCGCGCAACCGCGGCGCAGTGATCGGATTATGGACCATTGTCGTGCTGGTCCTGATTGCTGCTTTCGCTGAATTCCTCGCGCCCTACTCGCCTTACGCGACCAATCAGGCGGCCTTTCTCAAGCCACCGTTCTGGCAGACCGGAGGACTGCTCGCGCATCCGCTCGGCACCGATGCGATCGGCCGCGACATGCTCTCTCGATTGATCTATGGCGCGCGCTTGTCGCTTTTGATCGGCGTTGCCGTCGTCACATTATCCGTGCTGGTCGGCACGGTGCTGGGCTTGGCGGCCGGATATTTTCGCGGCCTGCTTGAAATTGCGATCATGCGGCTGATGGATATCGTCCTGACGCTGCCGAGTCTGTTGCTGGCCATCGTGATTGTTGCGATCCTCGGCCCCGGCGTGATGAATGCGTTGCTCGCCGTCGCCATCGTGCTGTTGCCGCATTATGTGCGGATCGCCCGCGCCGCCGTCATCACGGAAGAGTCGAAGGACTATGTCACCGCCGCCCGGCTGATCGGCGCCGGCGATCTACGGCTGATGGTCAAGGAAGTGCTGCCGAATTGCCTGGCGCCACTGATCGTGCAGGCGACGCTCGGCATCTCGACCGCAATCCTCGACGCCGCAGCGCTCGGCTTCCTCGGCCTCGGCGCGCAACCGCCCGCCGCCGAATGGGGCACCATGCTGGCGGACGCCCGCGAATTTGTGTTGCGCGCCTGGTGGGTCGTCACATTTCCGGGCCTGATGATCCTGATCGCGGTGCTTGCCTTCAATTTGTTCGGCGACGGTCTGCGCGACGCGCTCGACCCCAAGCTGAAGCGGTGACGGGTCATGGCCGCGCTGGAAATCGAAAACCTCGTCGTTGAATTCCCCTCGAACTTTGGCGCGCTCCGCGCTGTCGACGGCGTCTCGCTGAAGGTCGATGAAGGCGAGATTCTCGGGATTGTCGGGGAATCCGGTTCGGGCAAGACCGTCGCCATGCTGGCGGTGATGGGCCTCGTGCCCTATCCGGCTCGCGTCACCGCGGACCGCCTGCTGCTGGAAGGCCGCGACCTGCTGACAATGCCCGATGGCGCACGCCGCAGCCTGACCGGCAAAGATGTGGCGATGATTTTCCAGGAGCCCGCCACCAGCCTCAATCCATGCTTCACCGTCGGCTTCCAGATCATGGAGACGCTGCGGGTCCACGAAGGCATGGACAAGAAGGCGGCGCAGCGTCGCGCGATCGAACTGCTCGAGCAGGTCGGCATCCCGGCGCCGGAAAGCCGCCTTACCGCCTACCCGCATCAACTCTCCGGCGGCATGAACCAGCGTGTGATGATTGCGATGGCGCTCGCCTGCAATCCGAAGCTGCTGATTGCCGATGAGCCGACGACGGCGCTGGACGTCACCATCCAGGCGCAGATCTTGAACTTGTTGCTGTCGCTGCAACGCGAGCGTGGGATGGCGCTCGTTCTCATCACTCACAACATGGGCGTGGTCGCTCAGATCGCGCACCGCGTCGCCGTGATGTATTCCGGCCAGGTGATGGAAACGAACGCAACGGGGGCGCTGTTCGCCGATCCGCAGCATCCTTACACCGCCGCTCTGATGGCGGCGCGGCCGGAGTCGCGTACCGGCGACCGCCTCGCCACCATTCCCGGCGTGGTGCCGAGCCTTGCCGAGCGGCCGGACGGGTGCCTGTTCGCGCCGCGCTGCAAGTATTCCACGCCGCATGCGGTTGCCTGTCGTCCGGACTTGCGGGCGTGGAAAAACGGCCTGGTGCGCTGCCACTATCCGCTCGGCGACTCCACGCGGGACGAGCGCATCGCCGAAGATCGTGCCGTTATCGGGGAAAGGGTCCAGTGACTCTCGTCGTCGCCAAGGACCTGACACGCGTCTATCGCGTCAAGCGCGGTTACTTCGGCACACCGCAGGAATTGCGGGCCGTCAACGGCGTTTCGTTTTCGATCGAAGCTGGAAAGACGCTCGCTGTCGTCGGTGAATCCGGCTGCGGCAAGTCGACGCTCGCACGCCTCGTCACGATGATCGAGAAACCGAATTCCGGCTCGCTCTCGATTGAAGAGACCGACGCGATTAATCCGCCGCCGGGCGAGAGGAATGAGCTACGTCGCACGGTGCAGCTCGTGTTTCAGAACCCCTACGGCTCGCTCAACCCGCGTAAGAAGATCGGCACGATCCTCGAAGAGCCGCTCATCATCAACACCAAGCTCGGCAAGGCCGAACGGCGGCGGCAAGCGCTGGAAAAGATGGCGCAAGTCGGTTTGAGCGGGGAGCAGGCCCGCCGCTATCCGCACATGTTTTCCGGCGGCCAGCGCCAGCGCATCGCGATTGCACGGGCTTTGATGCTCCAGCCCAAGCTGGTGGTCGCCGACGAGCCGGTGTCCGCGCTCGACGTTTCAGTGCAGGCGCAGGTGCTCAACCTGCTGATCGACCTGCAGAAGCAATACGGCCTCGCTTATCTGTTCATCTCCCACGACCTCGCGGTGGTGCGCTTCATCGCCCACGACGTGCTGGTGATGTATCTCGGCCTTGCGGTCGAACAGGGCGACAAGGAAACGATCTTCGAGAAGCCGCTGCACCCGTATACGCAGGCGCTGCTCGCCTCGACGCTTGCCTTTGGCGACAAGGCACGCCCGACGGTGAAAGGCGAAGTGCCCTCACCGCTCAATGTGCCAAAAGGCTGCGTCTTCAACCCGCGCTGTCCCTATGCGACCGATCTCTGCCGTGCCGAGCGGCCGCCGCTGCGCGAGGTTGGCGGGCGGCAAGTCGCCTGTCACTACGCCGAACAATTCCTGTCGCAGCCCAGGGCTTCATAGCGTTTCGCCCCAATCCGCGCGCCTTGCCTGCTTGAAGGCGTCGCCATCCCGGCGCGAAAACACTTTGTTTTCAGCCGTACCATCTGGGAGACAGAGCTTGAGCGTCACATGACCGCCCGCTTTGCGCGGCCGCGCAACGATGCGCGATGACGCGCTCGCTGCCGGATTGCGTGAGACGGCGACGTAACTGAATTTCTCGTCTTCCCACGGCACCTCGGCGCCCTTCGCCAGCCGATGTTGCCGCGAGCGCGCGACGCGCTGGGCGAAGTGACACCAATCCGGCGACCGTAACGGGCAAGCAAGATCATGCGGACATGGCGCGACAACATGACCGCCGGCCTCGATCAGTTGCTGTCGTGCACCGGCAATGCACTGCCAGCCCGCCGGCGTGCCAGGCTCGACGATGATGAGCACGCCCGTCGTTGCACTCCACAGCCGCTCGACGACGCTCGGTCTCGTCTCCGGGGCTAGCTCATTGAGCACGTAAGCCGCCGTCACCAGATCGCGCGGCGCGTCTTCAATACGGCCAGCCGCAATGTCCACGCCGCGCCAGATGGCCGGAGGGAGATCGGCACCGGCCGAGAGTTCCTGCCCGAGACCGAGAAAAATCGGGCTGACCTCCAGCAATGTGGCCTCGGCCAGACTCGGCCAGCATTCTGCCGCAGCCCACAACGCCGTGCCTGGACCAGCACCGGCATCCAACGCCGTGCGCGGTGCAAAGGCCGCAATGGCATCAGCCGTCGCCGCAAACGCAGCGCGCACTGCTGCATAGGTCGCCGGGAGCCGCGTCGCTATGTAGGCAAATGCGTCCTGCCGGGTTGCGACATGAGGCGCGTGGCCGCGCCGCTCATCCCGATAGCGCTGCGACAACGCCGCCGCTGCAGCGCCGAGCTCGCGCGCGGGGATACCGCTCAGCGCGCGATCAACGGCCATGCGGAGCGCAGGCGGCAGTTCCATCGAATACCTGGTTTCCCGCTGCGATTTTGGTGGGCGGTGACGGGATCGAACCGCCGACATCCTGCGTGTAAAGCAGGCGCTCTACCAGCTGAGCTAACCGCCCGAAGTCCTAGAACCTGGCCGCTATATCGCCTTGCGACGCCGCGATGGCAAGCGCGTGAAACTCGGCAAAACGCCCCCGCGGGCAAGCCCGCGAGGGCGCTGATTGAGCTTCCGACTGCGCGCCGCTTGCAGCGCGCAGAACCTAACCGTTGACGGCTTCCTTGAGGCCCTTGCCGGCGGAGAAACGCGGCCGGTTTGCCGCCTTGATCTGCACTGGCGCGCCGGTGCGTGGATCACGGCCTTCACGGGCCGCGCGCTTGACGACGCGGAAATTGCCGAAGCCCATGATTTTGACGTCACCGCCCCCTTGGAGCGTCGACGTAATCGCATCGAACGTCGCATCGACAGCGGACGCCGCGGCCGTCTTGGTCATCGACGTCTTGTCGGCCACTAACGCAATCAGTTCGTTCTTGGTCATGGCCTTGTCCTCTGCTCTGTCGCAACGACGGCGAAACGCCGCCGCTCGCGCGGAAGATTTTCGTATTTGTGACGATTCGCAACATGAAAAGACAGGCAGCATGCCGATTCGCGTTCACGCGGTGGCGCAAAAAGCACAACGGCGGGCTTTTGAGCCCGCCGTTGCGTCATACGTTAACGATTCGAATCGCTGAATGCGATTAATGCGCCCGCATTCCGGGACCGTCGTCGTCGGCCGAACGCTCGGCTGGGACATGCTTGCTTTCGTCCCATTCGATCGGCTCGGGCGGACGCACCAGCGCGCGCTGGAGCACTTCATCCATGCGGGTCACCGGAACAATTTCCAAACCCTTCTTGATGGTGTCTGAAATCTCCACCAGGTCCTTGGCGTTCTCTTCCGGGATCAGCACCGTCTTCATACCGCCGCGCGCAGCGGCAAGCAGCTTCTCCTTGAGGCCACCGATCGGCAACACGCGGCCACGCAGCGTGATCTCGCCGGTCATGGCGACATCGCGGCGCACCGGAATGCCGGTCATCACCGAGACGATCGCCGTCACCATTGCGACACCCGCCGACGGTCCGTCCTTCGGGGTTGCCCCCTCCGGCACGTGAACGTGAATGTCCTTCTTGTCGAACTGCGGCGGCTCGATACCGAAGGCAACTGCACGCGAGCGGACGTAAGATGCCGCCGCCGAGATCGACTCCTTCATCACGTCGCGCAGATTACCGGTGACCGTCATGCGACCCTTGCCGGTCATCGACGTGGCTTCAATGGTCAGAAGCTCGCCGCCAACATCCGTCCAGGCCAGACCGGTGACGACACCGACCAAGTCCTCGGCTTCGATCTCGCCGTAACGATATTTCTCGACACCAAGATAGTCGTTGATGTTTTCAGCCGTGACGGCGATCGACTTCTTCTTCGACGTCATCAACTCCTTCACCGCCTTGCGGATCAAGGTCGAGATTTCGCGTTCAAGACTACGGACGCCCGCTTCCCGCGTATAGCGGCGGATCAGCTTAAGCAGCCCCTCGTCGTTGACCGACCACTCCTTCGGATCGAGGCCGTGTTTCGCAACGGCGGCCGGGATCAAGTGCTTGCGCGCGATCTCGACCTTCTCGTCCTCGGTGTAGCCGGCGATGCGGATGATCTCCATGCGGTCCATCAAGGGCGCAGGGATGTTCAGCGTGTTCGCCGTGGTGATGAACATCACGTTCGACAGGTCGTAGTCGACCTCGAGATAGTGGTCGTTGAACGTGTGGTTCTGCTCGGGGTCGAGCACCTCGAGCAAAGCCGAAGACGGATCGCCGCGGAAATCGGCGCCCATCTTGTCGATTTCGTCGAGCAGGAACAGCGGATTGGAGGTCTTCGCCTTCCGCATCGACTGGATGATCTTGCCGGGCATCGAACCGATGTAGGTCCGGCGGTGACCGCGGATCTCGGCTTCGTCACGCACGCCGCCGAGCGACACGCGCACGAACTCGCGGCCGGTCGCCTTCGCGATCGACTTGCCGAGCGAGGTCTTGCCGACGCCCGGAGGGCCGACGAGGCACAGGATCGGACCGGTCAGCTTGTTGGCGCGCTGCTGCACGGCGAGATACTCGACGATCCGCTCCTTGACCTTCTCGAGGCCGAAGTGATCGGCATCGAGAATCTTCTCGGCGCCGTTGAGATCCTTCTTGACCTTGGACTTCTTGTTCCACGGGATCGAGAGCAGCCAGTCGAGATAGTTGCGCACCACCGTTGCCTCGGCGGACATTGGAGACATCTGCCGCAGCTTCTTGAGCTCGTGGTTCGCCTTCTCGCGCGCTTCCTTCGAGAGCTTGGTCTTCTTGATCTTCTCTTCGAGTTCGGCAAGTTCATCCTTGCCGTCCTCGTCACCGAGTTCCTTCTGGATCGCCTTCATCTGCTCGTTGAGGTAGTACTCGCGCTGCGTCTTCTCCATCTGGCGCTTGACGCGCGTGCGGATGCGCTTCTCGACCTGCAAGACCGAGATTTCGCTTTCCATCAGACCGAGCACCTTCTCGAGCCGCTGCGTCACCGACGCCGTTTCGAGAATGTCCTGCTTGTCGGAGATTTTGACGGCGAGGTGCGAAGCCACCGTATCGGCAAGCTTGGCGTAATCCTCGATCTGCTGGACCACGCCGACGACTTCCGGCGACACTTTCTTGTTGAGCTTCACATAGCCTTCGAACTCGTTGACGACCGAGCGCGCCAGCGCCTCCGCCTCGACGCGCTCGCCGGCATCGTCGACGATGACGGTGGCATCAGCCTCATAGTAATCGGCACGATCGGTGTATTTGAGAACGCGCGCGCGCGTTGCGCCCTCGACCAGCACCTTCACGGTGCCGTCGGGAAGCTTCAGGAGCTGAAGCACGCTCGCAAGCGTGCCGGTTTCGTAAATTGAATCGGTTTTCGGATCGTCATCCGAAGCGTTCTTCTGCGTCGCAAGCAGAATGAACGTATCGGAGCGCATCACTTCTTCGAGCGCCTTGATCGATTTTTCGCGGCCGACAAAGAGCGGCACAATCATGTGCGGAAACACCACGATGTCGCGCAGCGGAAGTACCGGATAGGCGCGAGTTTCGCCAGGCTGCAGCGTCGGACGCGGTTTCGCGGTGGTCATTTCGAACTTCCTTTCGTTGTGCCCCTTCCCTTGAAAGCCCCGCGTCAAGGCGGCGGCTTCGAGGAAGTGCGATGTCAGGCGAGGTTCAAACTAGGACGCAAACGGGAGGCAGAAACGTCAGCCACGCGACGCAACCGAATCTGGAGCCTTACCCAACCACAGTTTCTCGATTCCCTAGGTAGGATGGCGGTCTGCCCCACGCAAGTAAGCACAGCTTTTCCAGTTAAAGCGCGGCGATGGAACTGTGGACGGCGCGCCAACTGCACGAATCGTCGCGGCCGTAACCTTACCGGCGTGCAAGAAAATCGGATGAGCAGCCGAACCGTCCGGCTGCAAGGACGCGATTTCGTGTCAGGCGCTGGCGTTCGCTTCCGCCGCACGGTCCGAGCGGTCGGCGTAGATGTAGAGCGGACGCGCCGTGCCTTCGACGACCTCTTTCGAGATCACGACTTCTTCCACGCCTTCCAGGCTCGGCAGGTCGAACATCGTGTCGAGCAGGATACCTTCCATGATCGAGCGCAGGCCGCGGGCGCCGGTCTTGCGGTCGATCGCCTTGCGGGCGATCGCGCCGAGCGCTTCTTCCGCCAGCGTCAAATCGATCGACTCCATCTCGAACAGCCGCTGGTACTGCTTGACCAACGCGTTCTTCGGCTCGACCAGAATCTTCTTGAGCGAAGCCTCGTCGAGGTCTTCAAGCGTCGCAACGACAGGCAGACGGCCGACGAATTCCGGGATCAAACCATACTTGAGCAGGTCTTCCGGTTCGACTTCGCGGAAAATTTCTCCGGTCTTGCGGTCTTCCGGTGCCAGCACCTTGGCTGAGAAGCCGATCGACGTGGAGCGGCCGCGCGCCGAGATGATCTTGTCGAGGCCGGCGAATGCGCCGCCGCACACGAACAGAATGTTCGTGGTGTCGACCTGGAGGAATTCCTGCTGCGGATGCTTGCGGCCGCCTTGCGGAGGCACTGAAGCAATCGTGCCTTCCATGATCTTGAGCAGCGCCTGCTGCACGCCCTCGCCCGACACGTCGCGGGTGATCGAGGGATTGTCCGACTTGCGGCTGATCTTGTCGATTTCGTCGATATAGACGATGCCGCGCTGCGCACGCTCGACGTTGTAGTCGGCGGCTTGCAACAGCTTCAGAATAATGTTCTCGACGTCCTCGCCGACATAACCGGCTTCGGTGAGCGTGGTCGCGTCGGCCATCGTGAACGGCACGTCGAGGATGCGCGCCAGCGTCTGCGCCAGCAACGTCTTGCCCGAGCCGGTCGGCCCGATCAGCAGAATGTTCGACTTCGCGAGTTCGACGTCGTTGTGCTTGGTCTGGTGATTGAGCCGCTTGTAGTGATTGTGCACGGCGACCGAGAGCACGCGCTTGGCATGCTGCTGGCCGATCACGTAGTCGTCGAGGACCTTGCAGATTTCCTTCGGCGTCGGGATGCCGTCGCGCGACTTCACCAGCGAGGATTTGTTCTCCTCACGGATGATGTCCATGCAGAGCTCGACGCATTCATCGCAGATGAAAACAGTCGGGCCGGCGATCAGCTTGCGGACTTCGTGCTGGCTCTTGCCGCAGAACGAGCAATAGAGGGTGTTCTTTGAATCACTGCCGCCGACTTTGCTCATTCCACTCTCCGTCTCCGACGCTCAGCTAATATCGCGTCGAACTCGATGCAAATTCCAAGTCCGGGTTCTCTGGTTCTAGAGCCCGGCCGGTTCGTGTCCCCTAAACCTCACTCCCACGCACCTCAAAGAGCATAAGCGAAGCATGCTAACGTCAGGATAATCAAGATTCGATTAACGATAACAGCCCCGTCCTGCACAGTGCCCGGGAAAATATGACGCAAGCGAGGCGCACCAACTCGACGCCGTCGCAGGCTTCGCATGAACAGCCCGACCGTCAAAGCGGTTCCGCGTCCGACTTTCCAACAGGTCCAATGAAGTCCTAATGCCCCCGATCGCACAGTTGGGATCGGATTTAGGCGCCTTCAACTCTGTCGGAGCCGCCGCCGCTTTCAGGGCGTCAGGACGACGCTTTTGGCAGAAGCTCATCAGGCCGCTTGTCGATCACTTTATCGACAATGCCGAAATCCTTGGCGCCATCCGCGGTCAGGAAGTAGTCCCGCTCCAGCGCATCTTCGATCTTCTTCAGCGCTTGACCGGTATGCTTCACGTAAATCTCGTTGAGGCGCTTCTTCAGGTTCAGGATTTCCTGGGCATGCAGCATGATGTCGGTTGCCTGCCCCTGGAACCCGCCCGACGGCTGATGAACCATAATGCGCGCATTGGGCAGCGCGAAACGCAGATCCTTGGCGCCCGACGCGAGCAGCAATGAGCCCATCGACGCCGCTTGCCCCACGCACAGTGTGGCGACCGGCGGACGGATGAACTGCATCGTGTCGTAGATCGCCATGCCCGATGTCACGACCCCGCCGGGCGAGTTGATGTACATCGAGATTTCTTTCTTCGGGTTCTCGGCTTCGAGGAACAGAAGCTGCGCGACAACCAGGGTCGCCATGCCGTCCTCAATCCCGCCCGTAATAAAGATGATGCGCTCTTTCAGAAGGCGCGAGAAAATATCGTAGGCGCGCTCGCCACGGTTGGTCTGCTCGACCACCATCGGCACAAGGTTCATGTAAGTCTCGACTGGATCGCGCATCGTTCACCTGTTTTCCGGGGACGGCCTGATGTGGGAAAGCCGACGCTTCCCCGCAAGGCTGTGACGCAAGCTCGACTTGCGACTCACATATATACCGCGCCGCGACTGCGGCCAAACCGACGCCCGATTAGTCGAGTGTCGCGTCGTCTTCCTTGAAGAGCTCTTCGCGCGAGACTTTCTGCTCGTCGACCTTGGCCAGTTCGAGCACGAAATCCACGACCTTTTCTTCGTAGAGCGGCGCGCGGATGGCGGCCAGTGCCTGCGGATTCTTGCGGTAGTATTCCCAGACCTGCTGCTCCTGGCCGGGGAATTGCCGTGCCTGTTCGACCACTGCACGGCTGACTTCCTCGTCCGGCACGGTCAGCTTGTTCTTTTCGCCGATCTCGGCGAGCACCAGGCCGAGACGGACTCGGCGCTCCGCAATCTTCTTGTACTCGTCGCGGGCCTTCTCCTCGGTCGTGTTCTCGTCGGCGAAGGTCTTCTTCTCGCGCTCCATTTCGGTCTGGACGCTGCTCCAGACACGGCTGAACTCCTCGTCAACAAGCGACGGCGGCGGTGCGAATTTGTGCGCGGAATCGAGCTGATCGAGCAACTGGCGTTTGACCTTCTGGCGCGTCATTGCCGTGTGTTCGCGCTCGATGCGGGCTTTCACCGCTTCGCGCAATTTCTCGAGCGATTCCAGACCCAGCTTTTTCGCCAGTTCATCGTCGACCGCGATCGAACCCGGCGTTTCAATCGACTTCACGGTGACGTCGAACACCGCTTTTTTGCCGGCCAGTTCGCCGTTTGTGTAGTTGGTCGGGAATGTCGACTCGATCTTGCGGTTTTCGCCGGCGGTCGCGCCGATCAACTGATCTTCGAAGCCGGGGATGAACGTGCCCGAACCGATCTCGACGACGAGATCGCCACCACTGCCACCCTCGAAGGCCTTGCCGTCGATCGAGCCGGTAAAGTCGATCGTGACGCGATCTTTGTCGGCCGCCTTTTCGCCGGACGCCTTGGGACCATAGGGCTTGTTCTGATCGGCGATCCGGTTGACCGCTTCATCGACTTCGCTGTCTGCGACGTCCGCGACCGGCTTGGTCAGCTTGAAGCCCTTGAAGTCGGCGAGTTCAATTGGCGGCAGAATTTCGATCGCGACGGTGTAGTCGAGATCGCTCTTGCCCTCGATCAGCTTCTCGACGTCAGCCTGTTCGTTCGGCAGCGTGACCTTCGGATCGCCGGCAAGCTTGAAGCCGCGCTCCGTGAAGATCTGCGTATTGATGTCGCGGACGGCTGTCTCGATGACTTCCGCCATCGCCGATTTGCCGTACAGCCGCTTAAGATGTGACACCGGCACCTTGCCGGGACGGAAGCCGCTGATCTGCACGCGGCTCTTGAGCTCGTTCAGCCTGGCATTGACCTTGATGTCCAACTCCGAGGCCGGGACCACCACCTTGAATTCGCGCTTCAGGCCTTCGGAGAGCGTTTCGGTTACTTGCATCGTCGCAACTGTCTTTCTGTCACTCGTTATCGCGCCAGGCGGCGCATTCTAACTAATCTCGGCTGGTGCGGGCGGAGGGACTCGAACCCCCACGACTTGCGTCACCGGAACCTAAATCCGGCGCGTCTACCAATTCCGCCACGCCCGCAAAGGCCAAATTCTCAATCGCCGTGGTGGCAGGGCCTACGCACCGTGAAGCTGACAGCTTTACGGCTTGCGGGCGCGCCGGGATATAGCACGCGAGCGCGGCACCGCAACACGAACCGGCATCAGGCGAAGAGCCGCCGATAGACCCTCGGCAGCGTGTCGGGCAGGTCTTCCGAAATGAGACCGGGGCCGAATTCGTTGGCTGCCTCGCCATGCAGCCAGACGGCGGCACAGGCGGCCTCGAAACCGGGCATGCCCTGCGCGAGTAAGCCCCCAACGATGCCGGCCAAGACATCGCCCGAACCAGCGGTCGCGAGGATCGCAGGGGCATTGGACGTTATCGCCGCGCGCCCGTCGGGTGCGGCAATCGTGGTGTCGGCACCCTTGAGGATGACAATTGCCTCAATTTGCTGGGCAGCTAATCTCGTTTCTTCCAGTTTTGATTTAAGATTATAATTATTATGTATCTTATTGAATAGTATATAAAATTCACCAGAGTGTGGTGTTGCGACGACAGCGCGTTGACGGTCCGCACCGATAAGCGCGTGTAGCCCTTCAGGATCATCGGCAAAGCTGGTCAGTGCATCGGCGTCGAGAACGGTTGCGGCACCGGAGGCGAGTGCTACGGCGACCTGTTTGCGCATCGCTTCACCAACCCCACCCCCGGGCCCAAGGACCACGGCATTCCGCCGCCGGTCTTTCAGAAACTCCCCAAGGACTGCCGGACCGTCGACCTCGCGCACCATGACGGCAATGCTCTCGGCCGCATGGGCCGCCAGCGCACTCATCGGCGACGCGATCGTAACCAGACCTGCACCCGCCCGGAGCGCTCCACGGGCAGCCAAGCGCGCGGCGCCCGTAGAAGGCATTTCACCGGATACAACGACCGCATGTCCGCGGTTGTATTTGTGACCGGTCACCGATGGCCGTGGAAACTTGGAAAGCCACAAATCCGGCTCGTTGGCCCAGGTTTGAGGCCGGATTTCATCCAAAACCGCACTGGAAATGCCGATATCGGCGACTTTGACCGTCCCGCAATGGAGCCGGCCCGGCATCAGCAGATGTCCCGGCTTCCGCCGGAAAAACGTAACCGTCTCAACGGCTTTGACGGCAGCAGCTCCCATCACCGCGCCGGTATCTCCGGAAATGCCGCTCGGTACATCGATGGCGATGCTTGGTGCTGTCTCGGCCGACATGGCCTCGATGATCGCAAGCGCACGGCCCTCGACCGGCCGATTGAGCCCTGCCCCGAACAACGCGTCGACAATCAGCGCGGCCCCCTGAACCGCCCCCGGCTCGGCCGCCTCCAGCGGTCCGGTCCAGCGCGCCGCCGCAGCGGCAGCGTCGCCTTTGAGAGCGGCACGATCGCCGAAGAGCGCCACCTTCACCTGAAAGCCCTGCTCGGCAAGAATTCGGGCGGCGACGAAACCGTCGCCACCGTTGTTGCCGGGACCCACCACGACAACTACGGGCCCTGCCGGCCGCCGGCCGGCGACTGCCGCCGCGACGGCGCGGCCGGCATTCTCCATCAGCACTGCACCGGACGTGCCCGCAGCGATCGTGAGCTGGTCCGCCCCCGCCATCTCCGCCGTCGTCAGCAGCTCGATCATGGCCCCGAGTCTATCAAAGCAATGCACCGCCTGCCGGCGTCGGCTGGCTAATATTTAAGCATCGTGCTTAGGTTCTAGGCACTGAGTTTTGGGCAGCCCTGATTATTGTGCCTGCGCCGACGCCAAAATCAGCACAAAGCCTGTTTTTTCGTGACTGGTCAGGCAGCGGCCACTTGGCACGGGTTCTGCAAACAACGGTCTGCAAGCCGTGAAGGGCTTGGCATTCCGGACAACCGGAAGCCGCGGGAAGGACGCAATGAAAAAAATCGAGGCGATCATCAAGCCGTTCAAGCTCGATGAAGTCAAAGAAGCTTTGCAGGAAGTAGGCCTGCAAGGCATCACCGTCACCGAAGCCAAGGGCTTCGGCCGCCAGAAGGGACACACCGAACTCTATCGCGGCGCCGAATACGTTGTCGATTTTCTCCCGAAAGTGAAAATCGAACTCGTGCTCGCGGACGACATGGCCGAAAAAGCGATCGACGCCATCCGGCGCGCGGCGCAGACCGGCCGCATCGGCGACGGAAAAATTTTCGTATCGAACATTGAGGAAGCCATCCGGATTCGTACTGGCGAGTCCGGCACAGATGCCATCTAACCGCGGACCGTATGTCGCGTCCGTCTATCCGTAACAGGGGGAATTAAGAGAAATGACGACCGCTAAAAACGTGATGAAGATGATCAAGGACAACGACGTGAAGTACGTCGATTTCCGCTTCACCGATCCGCGCGGCAAGTGGCAGCATGTCACCTTCGACGTCGGCATGATCAGCGAAGATACATTTGCCGAAGGCGAGATGTTCGACGGTTCGTCGATCGCCGGATGGAAGGCGATCAACGAGTCCGACATGAACCTGATGCCGGACCCGGCGACGGCCTGCATCGATCCGTTCTTCGCAGAAACCACGCTCGTCCTGGTCTGCGATGTGCTCGAGCCGACAACCGGCGAGCCCTACAATCGCGATCCGCGCGGCATCGCCAAGAAAGCGGAAGGCATGGTGAAGTCGATGGGTGTCGGCGACACCATCTACTTCGGTCCGGAAGCCGAGTTCTTCGTGTTCGACGACGTCAAGTACAAGGCCGATCCGTACAACACCGGCTTCAAGCTCGACTCGATCGAATTTCCGACCAACTCCGACACCGATTATGAAGGCGGCAATCTCGGCCACCGCATCGGCATCAAGAAGGGTTACTTCCCGGTGCCGCCGCAGGACAGCGTGCAGGACATGCGCTCGGAAATGCTCGGCGCGATGGCCCGCATGGGCGCCAAGGTCGAAAAGCACCACCACGAAGTCGCGTCGGCGCAACACGAGCTCGGCCTCAAGTTCGACACGCTGACGCTGATGGCCGACCATCTGCAGGTCTACAAATATTGCATCCAGCAGGTCGCGCAGATCTACGGCAAGACGGCGACGTTCATGCCGAAGCCGATTTATGGCGACAACGGTTCGGGCATGCACTGCCACCAGTCTATCTGGAAGGGCGGCAAACCGACCTTCGCCGGCAACAAGTATGCCGATCTGTCGGAAACCTGCCTCTCCTACATCGCCGGCATCCTCAAGCATGCCAAGGCGGTCAACGCGTTCACGAATCCGACTACCAACTCGTACAAGCGCCTGGTGCCGGGCTTCGAAGCGCCGGTGTTGCTCGCCTACTCCGCGCGCAACCGTTCGGCGTCGTGCCGTATTCCGTACACGACCAACCCGAAGGCCAAGCGCGTCGAGGTTCGCTTCCCCGATCCGCTCGCCAATCCGTATCTCGCCTTCGCCGCACTGACGATGGCAGGCCTCGACGGCATCAAGAACAAGCTGCACCCCGGCGAGCCGAGCGACAAGGATCTCTACGATCTGCCGCCGGCCGAGCTGAAGAAAATCCCGACGGTTTGCGGCTCGCTGCGCGAGGCGCTCCAGAGCCTCGACAAGGATCGCGAGTTCCTCAAGGCCGGCGGCGTGTTCGATGACGATTTCATCGACAGCTACATCGACCTGAAGATGGGCGAAGTGATCCGCTTCGAACACACGCCGCACCCGGTCGAGTATGAGATGTATTACTCGGCGTAAACTGCAACGCACAAAACTGGAAAGAGCGCCCATTTCGGGCGCTCTTTTTATTTATGCCGGAGTTCCCTACCCGCTGTCACAAAGCGGCGCTAGGATTGAGTCGTTCAACGCCCAACCGGGAGGCTTTTATGAAAAAGATCGCATTGGCTCTTTTGATTTCGGCGTTCGCTGTCGGCTCGGCCGCTGCACAGTCCTGCTCAACGAAGGCAATGGGCAAGGATGGCAAGGCGCTCGCCGGGGCCGCAAAGGCCAGCTTCATGAAGAAATGCTGCGAAGATTCCGCGATGAGCGCGGACGGCAAGAAGCTCGCCGGCGCGGCCAAGGCCAGCTACGTGAAGAAGTGCGAGAGCGGCGGCTAATTTCGCTGCTAGACAATCAGCGCAATGACAACGGCGGTCGCGAGAGCGATCGCCGTTGCTGTTATCAGCATACGGTGCCGGCGCGGCCCATAGCGGCCTTCGGCGCGGCGCTCGGCAATCAAGGCCGCTTCGTATTCATCGGACGACGAAAACGCGCAGGCCAATGCATGGCCGGCGCTCTGCGCACAGCCTTCGAGAGCCACCCATTGGGCGGACGGAAATGCGGCATGGGAATCCTGCAACATGGCGGCAATGATAATTGCCGACCGTAAACGGGTGGTTGCCGCCGAATTTGCCAGCGAAGACTAGTGGATAGACGGAGTTTCCGCACCGAACGGCGGCGCCGTCGGCAACAACGCGGGTTTAGTCTTGGCCGCATCGCCTTTCGCCAGCGCCGCGGAACCGGCGCGCCGGTCGCCGCCGGTCCAAGGCGGCGCAGCGGAGACGCGGTTGCGGCCGCTCTTCTTGGCCGCATAAAGCGCGGCATCCGCGCGCGCGATCAGCCATTCAACCGCGTGCCGGTCGGCCGGCGCCGTTGCAGTGCCGATGCTCACGGTCGCGCCGATCTGATTACCGGAAATTTCGACGCCAACGGTCTCGAATCCGGCGCGAACGCGCTCCGCGATCCGCGCGCCAACCTCGCTGTCCGTGGCGACGATGGCTGCGAATTCTTCACCGCCAAGACGGCCGACGATGTCGTTCATACGCAGGCTGGCGCTCACCGATGTGGCAAAAGTCTTCAACGCATCGTCGCCGACGGCGTGACCGAAGCGGTCGTTGATCGACTTGAAATGATCGAGATCGAACATCATCAGCGTTACCATGCCGTTCTTCTTTTCCTGCTGGACACTGAGATTGGTTGCGGCCTCGAGAAAGGCGCGACGGTTGAGCAGGCCGGTGAGCACGTCGGTCGATGCGGCCGTGCGGTGGAACAAGACCTGCTGATCTTTTACCATCAGCAGCACGATGAACGCGGTGCCGACAGCGTAGATTATCGTTTCGAGCGCGAGTAATTCCAGCCAGCCGCGGCCCAGGTTGTCCGGCCACAGCATTTCCATTGCGATCGGCATCAAAAAGATGGCGCAATGCATGAGTGGCACGACGACAGCGGCCGTGCGGGAGAACAGCGTTTTGCGCCGCTCGCGCCACAGCTCGAGTGCGATCGAAAGCGTGTATGCAGCGATGATAATCGCACCGACCATCGCGCGCGCGGCGTCGTGACTTGCGATCGCCGGAAACCGCATGCAAGCGAGCCATGCTGCGGCGCCTGCGAATGACGCCGCCAGCAGCGGATTTCGGCCGTGGAACAGGCGCACGCCGTTCCAGATCATGCCGCAGGCGATGAACATGATGGCGCCGGCGACGTCGGGGGGGACGGACAACAGCGGCTGTGGCGCGTTCCACAGCGCCATCGACGAGGCGCCCAGTAGATACGCCGCGCCCCACCAGGCCAGCGCGCGCGTATGGCGCTCCTGCAGCCAGGCGAAAATCAGGAACAAGCCCAACAACGCGGCAAGGCAGACCGCGACGAAAAACAGCGTCGGAATGTCAAGCGCGGCCGCGCCAAGCCGCTCAGTGGCCAGCATGAAAAGTAGTCTCGACTAACACACGGAGCGCTCGGCTCCCCCAATGCGCACGACCATAAGCGCCAAAACATGAGGGATAATTGCGACGCGTGGCGCAGTTGGACGAAAGAATGGGGAAAATTTGAAACAAAAGATTTGGGAAAATCGGTGGAACCAATCAGGCGCTCCGGCCGGGCTTTCGCGCCGCCGCAGCCAAAAGGCCCCAACGGCTATTTCAGGCACCTTGCCACCAACACGGTGCAAGCGGCCGCGGCCAGCGAAATCATGGTCCGCTCATTCAGCGACCTCAATGAAGCGCGCACCTGGCTGCGCGACATCGAGGTCCCCACAACGTAAAACGGGCCGCCCGATCGGCGGCCCGTTTGTGCATTTGCGGTTCGTTGAGTGATCAGCGCTTCGAGAACTGGAACGACCGGCGTGCTTTGGCGCGGCCGTACTTCTTGCGCTCGACCACGCGGCTGTCGCGGGTGAGGAAGCCGCCCTTCTTGAGCGGTGAGCGAAGATCCGGCTCGAAGTTGGTCAGCGCCTTGGCAAGGCCGTGACGCACGGCGCCCGCCTGCCCCGACAAACCGCCGCCCGACACGGTGCAGATGACGTCGTACTGGCCATTACGGTTGGTGGTGACCAGAGGCTGCTGAATCATCATGCGCAGCACCGGGCGCGCGAAGAACTGCTCGACCGGCTTGGTGTTGACGACGATCTTGCCGGAGCCCGGCTTGATCCAGACGCGCGCGACCGCATTCTTGCGCTTGCCGGTCGCGTAAGCGCGGCCCTGCTTGTCGAGCTTCTGGACATACTTCGGAGATTCGGGGGCCGCCGTCTTGAGGGAGGCGAGGTCTTGCATCGACACGATCAGGCACTCCTCACGTTCTTGCGGTTCATGGCGGCGACGTCGAGCTTCTCCGGCTTCTGCGCTTCATGCGGATGCTTGTCGGTCGGATAGACGCGCAGATTACCGAGTTGCACGCGGCCCAGCGGACCGCGCGGCAGCATGCGTTCGACAGCCTTCTCGACGATGCGCTCGGGGAAGCGACCGGTGAGGATCTGCTTCGCGGTGCGCTCCTTGATGCCGCCGATGTGGTTGGTGTGGTGGAAGTAGACTTTCTGATCGCGCTTGCGCCCGGTCAGAACCACCTTGGCCGCGTTAATGACGATGACGTTGTCGCCGTCGTCGACATGCGGGGTGTAGCTCGGCTTGTGCTTGCCGCGCAGCCGCAGCGCGACGATGGAGGCCAGACGGCCCGGCACCAGGCCGGTGGCGTCGATCAGCACCCATTTCTTATCGATGTCGGCGGCTTTGGCCGAAAAGGTCTTCATCGGGTTTCCTCGGGGAATGCGGGCGAGCCCGCAAAAAAGTTGGCGTTGTGTAGCGATGGGCTACCGGGCCGTCAACGGCGTTTGACGGAATAATATATAGCAGAAACAGTAGCTTATAAAAATGGTATTATAATACCGCCGTCTAAGCTTTGCGTGGCGGCACTGAATAGGTCGCGGTGACATGGGCGACCGGCTCGTGGTTGCCGTCGGCATGGATGGTCACCTCCCCGATCACCAGCCGCTTGCCGACCTTCATCAGCCGCGCCTCGGCAATCAGGTCGGCCTGCTCCGGCTTGCGCAGGAAATTGATATTGAGGTTGGTGGTGACGGCCAGGGTTTGCGGGCCGATCGTGGCGAAGATCGCGACGTAAAGGGCGAAATCGGCGAGGCCCATCATGGTGGGGCCGGAGATCGTGCCACCAGGACGCAGCGAATTGGGATTGAACGCCTTGCGCACGCGGGCAATGCCGTATTCGACATGCTCGATTGTCAGCCCGCCGCCCGGCCGCATCGCCTGCGGAAACTCGCGCGTGAGCAGCTCTTCGATCTCTTTGATGGACAGCGCCGATGCAGCCACGTTTCATCCCCAGCGGGCCGGTGATAGCGACGCGCACCGGCGAGTTCAACCGGCTTCCTTGCCGTAGAGCTTTCGCAGCTCGTCCTTGGCGTTTTCCAGCTTGATCTTGCGCGACTTCGGCAGATCCTTGCCGGCTCGGTTGATATAGAACGTCAGCATCGACATCGCCGAGCGATAGGCGCCGGATTTGCGGCGCCGGCTGCGTTCGGCCGAGCGCTTGAGCGACTGCGCGATCTTCTTCGCGCTCGGCTTGGTAAAGACACCCTTTTCGAGCGTCAGCGCATCGCTGTGCTCGGTGACGTTCTGCGACCACTTCTTGCGGCGAGTTCTCTTGCGGGCTTTCTTGCGCTTCTTGGCCATGCCATTCAATCACGAAGCCGCGTGCACGGTTCCGCACCCTTGCGCCGTGCAAAACGCGGGCTAAGTTCCCATCATGACCGCCCGCACCAGCAGCCCCGATACGGCCAACGCGCCCATTCTGCTGCGCGGCGACATCGACGGCATCGCCCTGCTCTCCTTGAACCGGCCGCAACAGCGCAACACGCTGTCGGAGGCGATGCTGACGGCGCTCGCCGGCGAGTTCGCCGCGATCGCCGCCGACAAGAACGTGCGCGCCGTTGTCCTCTCGCATAACGGACCTGCGTTCTCATCCGGCCACGACATGAAGGAGATGACCGCGCATCGCGGCGACGCCGATCGCGGCCGCGCCTACTTCAAGGCGCTGATGGAACAATGTAGCGCGCTGATGATGTCGGTGCGCAAGCTGCCGCAGCCGGTAATCGCCGCGGTCGAGGGCGTGGCCGCGGCCGCCGGCTGCCAGTTGGTCGCGAGCTGCGATCTTGCGGTGGCGTCGGAGACGGCGCAGTTCACCACGCCAGGCGTTCACATCGGCCTGTTCTGCTCGACGCCGATGGTGGCGCTCTCGCGCAACGTCTCGAACAAGCATGCGATGGAAATGCTGCTGACCGGCGACATGGTGTCGGCGGAAGACGCGCACCGTATCGGCCTCGTCAATCGCGTGGCCCCGGCCGGCAAGGCCTCCGAGGTCGCACTCGACATCGCGCGAAAGATCGCATCGAAGTCGACGCTCACGGTGAAGATCGGCAAGGAAGCCTTCTACCGCCAGCGCGAGCTCAATCTGGCCGACGCCTATAAGCTGACGATCGACGTGATGGTCGAAAACATGCTGGCGCGTGACGCCGAGGAAGGCATCGGCGCCTTCATCGAGAAGCGCGACCCGAAGTGGGAAGACCGCTGACGCGGCCGCGGCGATGAACAACTCCAGCAGGGTTTTCACACCGGCCGCGCAGCGCGCGCAGGCCGAGCGCGGCTCCGCCAAGGCTTATGCCGGACGGATTGCCGAAGGCTTTCCCGACAAGATCACGCCGGAGCTTGCTTCATTCATCGCCGAACAGGACACCGCATTTCTCGCAACGGCGACCGCCGACGGCGCGCCCTATCTCCAGCATCGCGGCGGGCCGAAAGGTTTCATCAAGATCATCGACGAAAAGACGCTCGGCTTTGCGGATTATCGTGGCAACCGCCAGTACATTACGCTCGCCAATCTCTCTGAAAACGACCGCGCCTTCCTGTTTCTGCTCGACCCCGCGCGAAAGCAACGGATCAAGCTGTGGGGCCGCGCGCGTGTGGTCGAAGATGACCCAGCGCTGGTCGAGCGGCTTTTCGACAAAAGCTACAAGGCGCGCCCCGAACGCGCGATCCTGTTCACAATCGAGGCGTGGGACGTGAACTGCTCGTCGCACATCGTCTCGCGCTTCACCGAAGAAGACATCGAGGCCGCATTCGCCGCCGTGAAAGAAAAGGTCGCCGCACTTCAGGAGGAAAACGCACAGCTGCGCGCCGCGCTCGCCGAACGCCAAAGCCAGGAAACGCCTTGACGATCAACGCTTCCCCTTTCGCGCTTGCGTGATTAAGTTCCCTCGACATGAACCACGACCGCTACGACGACAGTTACATCCGCGGCATCCTCAATACGGTGAAGACCATCGCGATGGTCGGCATCTCGCCAAAGGACAACCGGCCAAGCTATTTCGCCTTCAAGTACCTTCTGGAGCGCGGCTACCGCATGTTTCCGATCAATCCGGGACAGGCCGGCGGCGAGATTCTCGGGCAAAAGGTTTACGCCAAACTCGCCGACGTCCCCGAGTCGATCGAC
Source organism: Pseudolabrys sp. (assembly GCA_035546455.1). GTDB lineage: Bacteria > Pseudomonadota > Alphaproteobacteria > Rhizobiales > Xanthobacteraceae > Pseudolabrys. The sequence continues at coordinate 30,120 of DASZXA010000079.1, read as the reverse complement.
ATGGTCGACATCTTCCGCGGCTCGCAATACGCGATGGGGATTGTCCAGGAGGCGCTTGCGCTCAAGCCGCCGCCGCGGGTGATCTGGATGCAGCTCACAGTGCGGGACGATGCCGCGGCAAAGGTCGCGGAAGACGCCGGGCTCAAGGTCGTGATGAACCGCTGCCCGAAGATCGAATACGGCCGCCTGTCATCCGAGATCGGCTGGATCGGGGTCAATTCACGCACGCTGTCGTCAAAACGCGCCAAGATTCTGGGCAAGGGCGTGCAGCGCATGTCGCTTAACCGGCCAAGCCTGCAAGGTGCGGCCGAGCGAACCATCAAGCGCGAAGAAAACACCGATTAATCGGATTGATACCGGCGGAATGAAATTTCACCCGCACTTGCCGATTTAGCCAACTATTTCTGCGCTGCCACGACGCCTTGACGCCCGCGTGAGCGGGCTTGATAACCGGGCGACATCCTTTTTCCTCCGACAACATCAGGCAGGCGCAATGGCCGACAATCCGAACGAACGTAACCCGGGCTTCGACACACTTTCGATCCACGCCGGCGCGCAACCTGATCCGACCACCGGCGCACGCGCAACGCCAATCTATCAGACAACATCATTCGTGTTCGATGACGTCGATCATGCCGCCTCGCTGTTCGGCCTCCAGGCGTTCGGCAACATCTACACCCGCATCGGCAATCCGACGACGGCCGTGCTCGAAGAGCGCGTCGCCGCGCTTGAAGGCGGCACCGCCGCGCTCGCGGTGGCGTCCGGTCACGCGGCGCAAGTCATCGTCATGCACAATCTGATGACGCCGGGCGACGAGTTTGTTGCATCGAAGAAGCTCTACGGCGGCTCGATCAACCAGTTCAATCACGCCTACAAGAATTTCGGCTGGAACGTGGTGTGGGCCGACCCCGAGGACATCGGATCGTTCGAGCGCGCAGTGTCAGGCAAGACCAAGGCGATCTTCGTCGAATCGATCGCCAATCCCGGCGGCGTCATCACCGACCTCGAAGCAGTGTCGAAGATCGCCCGCAAGGCCGGCGTACCGCTGATCGTCGACAATACGCTGGCGACGCCCTACCTCTGCAAGCCGTTCGACTTCGGTGCCGATATCGTCGTGCACTCGCTGACCAAGTTCCTCGGCGGTCACGGCAACTCGATCGGCGGCATCATCGTCGATGGCGGCACCTTCAACTGGTCGCGCAAGGGCCAGTACCCGATGCTGTCGGAGCCGCGCCCGGAATATTCCGGCATGATCCTTCAGGAGACATTCGGCAACTTCGCCTTCGCGATCGCCTGCCGCGTGCTCGGCCTGCGCGACCTCGGGCCGGCGATCTCGCCGTTCAACTCGTTCCTGATCCTCAACGGCATCGACACGTTGTCGCTGCGCATGCAGCGCCATTGCGACAATGCGCTCGCAGTCGCCGAATGGCTGTCGAAAAATCCGGAGATTGCCTGGGTCAGTTATCCCGGCCTCCCCGGCGACAAGTACCACGCGCTCGCCAAGAAATACGCGCCGAAGGGCGCCGGCGCCGTGTTCACGATCGGTCTCAAGGGCGGCTACGACGCGGGCGTGAAGCTCGTGTCGAACGTGAAGCTGTTCTCGCACCTCGCCAACATTGGCGATACCCGCTCGCTCATCATCCACCCGGCATCGACGACGCACCGGCAGCTCTCCGATGCGCAGAAGGTTCAAGCCGGTGCGGGTCCGGACGTGGTTCGCCTCTCGATCGGCATTGAGAACAAGGAAGACATCATCGCCGACCTCGATCAGGCGCTGAAGGGCTAACCTTTCTTCTTGAAGGTGCGAGCCACGTAAGCGTCAATCGAGGCGACGGCTTTCGGCGTGGTCCAGAGCTTCGTCACCGCGGCATCGGTGCGCTTGCCGTCACGCTTGATGCGGTCGGTAACGGCAAGGCGCATCTGCTGCTTTGTTTGCGAAAAGGCGGCGGCCGGAATTTGCGCCAGCATGGTCGCGGCCTCCAGCGCCCTTCCCTGCAACGCGGCCGGCTCAATAACCTCGTGCAGCAGGCCGCGCTCCAAAGCTTCGTTCGGCGGCAGCGTCACGCCGGTGTAGATCAGCTCGGCGAAATGACGCGGGCCGCTGACGAACCGCATCACCTCGAAGGCGAGCGCCGGAAACGGCAAGCCGACCAGCAATTCCGTCACACCCATCCTGCCGTTGCCGCGCGCCATCAGCCGATAATCGGCGCAGCATGCCAAAACGCAGCCGCCGGCGATCGCATGACCGTTGATCGCGGCCACCACCGGCTTCGGGAAGTTGAACACCGTGTCGAACATCTTGTTCAGCACCGGCAAAAACTGACGTAGGTATTTAACGCCGCCATTGCTGGCGCGCAGCAGGTCGACCCCGGCGGAAAACATCGGCCCTTCGGATGTGATGACGACCGCCTCGACCGGCGACTTTTTCAACACATTGAATTGCCCGGTGATCGCGCGGCAGAACTCGATATCAAGCGCGTTGGCTTTGCCCTTCGCCAAAGTAAGCAGCGCGATATTGCCTTGCCGGGTGACACCGATCATCTCGCCCTCGCTTGCTGCGCGGAAAACGCCGCTACGGCCTACCGCGTTCCCATCCGATGCAGAGCTTCGGCATGAAGGACGGCAGCCGTCAACACCACCACGGCAAGTCCCTGATGCATGAGCGACAATCCGAGCGGCACGACGTTCAGCAGGGCGGTGATGCCAAGTGCGGCCTGCGCCGTGACGAGAACGGCCAGGCCGAACGCCGGGCGCAACGCGGCGCTGCCCCACGCATCCTCCGCATGGAGAAGCGCCAGCACCCAAATCGTGTAGGCCACCATGCGGTGATTGAACTGCACGGTCAGCACATTCTCGAACAGGTTGCGCCACCACGGCGTTTCAAACCACAGCCGGGCGGCGGACGGGATAAATGTCCCATCGATCAGCGGCCAAGTATTGAAGCTCCTGCCGGCATCGAGCCCCGCGACCAGCGCTCCGAGATAGATTTGCAGCAATACGAGGATGGCGATGACGAGCGCGCTGACGCGAATCCGCGGCAATACCAGCGCGCCGGCGCGTGGCGACATCCCACTCGCGGTCCACAAGATCGCGGCGTAAATCGCGCAGGCGAGCGTGAGATGAAACGCGAGGCGATACTGCGACACGCTGACGCGCGCACTCCCCGCCAAACCCGATGACACCATCCACCAACCGACCGCGCCAAGCGCCGCGCCGGCGCCGAAGATGACCCACAGTCGCGTCTTCAGACCGCGCGGGATCATGCCGCGCCACAGGAAGAACAGCATCGGCAGCAGGAATGCCGCACCAACAGTTCGCGCCAGCAGCCGATGCGTCCATTCCCACCAATATATGGTCTTGAATTGATCGATCGTCATGCCGCGATTGAGTTCGCGGTATTGCGGGATCTCGCGGTATTTGGCGAATTCGTCCTGCCAGCCTTGAGTAGATAGTGGCGGCAGCACGCCTGTCACCGGCTTCCATTCGGTGATCGAGAGGCCGCTTTCGGTCAGCCGCGTGGCGCCGCCGACAATCAGCGTCAGAAAGATCAGCGCCGCGACCGCATAGAGCCAGAGCTGCACGGCGCGTGCGCGCGGGGATTCGATGGTGGAGGCTTGCATTGGCGGCCGCTTGTCGGAGACGCGCGGACCATATAGTCAAGCGCCGAGCGCGGCAAATCGGACGCACATGACCATTCGCACCCGGAAATTATTCGGAACCATCGCCCTCATCCTGCTCGCGACGTGCTGGACGCTGCTGGCGATGGCACTGGCGCAATCGGCGCTGACCTCGATCAACGGCTGGGTCGCCCTGGTCTATTATTTGATCGCGGGAGTCGGCTGGGTGCTGCCGGCAATGCCGATCGTCAAGTGGATGTCTAAGCCCTAAGCGGCATTCACGCGCCGGAAGCCGTTCCACATCGCGGTGGCCGAGCCCGACATCAGCACCTTGAGATACCGCTGGCGCTGGAATTCCCCGTTGACCGAAATGCGCGGCAGTGCCGTCAGGTGCTCGCGGTGCTTGCGGAAGATGACGCCGGGGCGCGTCGTCACCGCGGTCTTGAAGCCCAGTTCCGAAGCAATGCGGAATTCGCGCGGCCCCGCCGAGGTCGGGTCGCCGACCGGATAGGACAAATGCTGCGGCCGCTTGCCGAGCGCCGCTTCGATCACCGCGCGGCTCTGCTCCATCTCGGCGCGGGCGGCCTGCTCGCTGCCGATCTTCTTCAACATCACATGATTGACGGTGTGCGCGCCGATCGTGCAGAGCGGATCGGCCGCGATCTGGCCAAGCTCGTCCCAATCCATGCACTCGTCGGCGCAAACCTCCGCCATGTCGACGCCGTGGCGCGCCGCGAGGTCGCGCACGACTTTGCGCAATTCGTCCTCGGACTTCATGCTACGCAGCCAGCCATAGACTTCGTCGTAGAGGGTGCGCTTCTCGCGCAGCGAGCCGCACTCGAAGAAGCGATCCTTGCCATCGATGGCAAGACCGATGCGGCTGTTCTTGCCAATCACCGCCTCGAGCGCGATCCACCAGAGTTCGCCAATCCGGTCCGGGAAACTGGTCGGAATGTAGATCGCGAATGGGGTCTCGTATTTCTTCAGGAGCGGGTACGCCCAGCGCAGATTGTCGCGATAGCCGTCGTCGAAGGTGATGCAGACAAAACGGCGTCCACTCTCGCCGCTGACGAGACGCCGGTGCATCTCGTCGAGTGAGACGATATCGAGACGCGCTCGGCGCAGACGGCGCAGCAATTTTTCCAGAAATTCCGGCGTGATTTCCAGCAACTGGTTCGGCTGGAAGCGGCTGGCGCGCGCCGGGCGCACGTGATGCAAGGTCAGGATCGTGCCGATGCCGCCGACCATCGGCTGCATCATCCGATGCATGCCGCTGAAATAGAGCGTCTCCAGCCCGGTTCTGATGATCGTCTTTTTCACAACGGCTGACTTTACATCCGGCGGCTACGCCGCGGCGACATTCTGCGCGCCCAGCGTCAGGCTCACGTCGGGGAACCCGGCCGCGAGCAGCCGTTCGCGCGCCGAGCGCGCCGCCGGGCTTGCGGCGTCGGACGCAACCAGCACCGCGCGCGCGGCGAGCGGTGGCAGCCGTTCGGCTGCGATCTCCGGCACCGCGCCGGCGTCGATCACGACGAAATCGTAGCTCTGCGACAAGGCGTCGATCGCGCTCGGCAGCATCGGGGCGGCGGACAATCCCATCGCATCACCGGCCACATTGCCGCTCGCGATCAGATTGAGGCTGGAATACTGGTCGCGGGTGATGATGTCGCCGAACGACACCTGGCCGCGCAGGAGTTCAGCGATGCCCGGCGCCTGCGGCTCGGTCGAGATCACCGACAGGTTCGGCGCGTTGAAAGCGAGATCGATCAGCACCACGCTGCCGTGCGCGGCCAAGGCACGCGCCAGCGAGATGGCTGCGTAAGTCGTGCCGACATTGCGGCCGGAGCCGGCGACGGCCACGCGCTTGCCGGCCTGGCCGGACTGACGCAGCCAGCCGGCGATCTGCTCGATCGAGCTCGCCGCCATCGGCGCGACATGCATCCGCGCGCGGGCCATGATCGGCGGCGGCTCGGTCCGCGCCGGCACAACAGGCGGAGGCGCGGCGTGCACGGGAGGCGGCACGGCCGGCATCGCCGGCTGCACCACCGGCACCAGCGGCGGCGCCGCGATATAGGCGGCCGGCGGATAGGCGTAGGCATAATTGGCGCCCGGCGACAGCAGCGCGCCGGTCACCGTAAAGCCGGCCGACAGCGTGAACGCGGCGAACGCCGCGATCAGGACGATCGGCACCTTCTTCGGATAATCCGGCTTGATGGCCGGGCTGGCGCGCGAAATGATCCGCGCCTCCGGCGGCGCCGCGTTGATGTTGTCGCGGGCGACTGCCTCGCGATATTTCGCCAGATAGGATTCGAGCAGGTCGCGCTGCGCCTTCCCTTCCCGCTCGAGCGCGCGCAATTGCACGTCCTGCTCGTTGGTGCGCGAGGCAAGCTTCTTCACCTGATCGAGACTCTTGGTCAGCGAGTCGATGCGGTCATCGGCCAGCTTCGCGTCATTCTCGAGCTGGCGCGCCAGCCGCTCGGCTTCCGTGCGCATCTGGCGGTCGAGCTCGCCGATCTGCGCGCGCAACTCCTTGATCCGCGGGTGCTGGTCCATCAAGGTTGACGACTGCTCGGCAAGCTGCGCGCGCAGCGCCACACGCTGTTCGGTCAGGCGGCGCATCGTCTCCGAATTGGCGATGTCGGACACTTCAATCGATCGGTTGGACTTCAGCAGATCGCGCAATTGGTGAGAGCGTGTATCGAGATCGGCCTTCTGCCCGCGCGCCGCAGAAAGCTGTGATGTGATCTCGGTCAGCTGCTGGCTCGGCAGCGACGAGTTATTGGAGCCGGCGTAGAGGTTTGACTTGGTGCGATAATCTTCGATCTTTGCGTCTGCCTCGGCGACTTTTCTCCGCATATTCTCGATTTCGCCGGCCAGCCACTGGCTGGCATCGCGGGTCTGCTGCTGCTTGGCGGTCTGCTGCAACGTCAAATATGTGTTGGCGATCGCGTTGGCGACGCGCGCGGAAAGCTCGGGATTGGCCGAGCTGAAGCTGATGGTGATGACGCGCGATCGCTCGATCGCATTGACTGACAGCCGGTCGTAGTAGGCATCGAGCACGCGCTCATCCGCCGTCATTTCCGATGGATCGCGGCTCAAGCCAACGAGCGCCAGCAAGAGCTTGCTGATCGAACCGCCGGCAGCGGAGTTGAATTCCGGCACACCCGCGAGTCCCTGCTGCTTGATCACCTCGCGTGCGAGATCGCGAGAGAGCATGACCTGAACCTGGCTGGTCACGGTCGCGTCGTCGACGGCAGTGCGGTCCTGCTGCTTGTCGGCTTCCGCGCGCAGGAACACGTTTTCCCGCGCTTCGAGCAGGACGCGCGCCTCGGATCGGTAGCGTGGCGTAATTGCGTTGACCACGACGAAAGCAGCAGCGGCGGCAATCACCGTGAATGCGAGAATCCGCAGCTTCCTTCGCCAAAGCGCGCTACCGAGGGCGCGGAAATCGGCCTCGCCGGTCGGCGTCATGACGGGAATCGGTTGCGGTGCTGGCTGAGGTGCGGCGACCTGTTTGTCTTTGGTTTTACGACGAAAAAACATCCGCAACTCCAGCACCGGCACCGTGGCACAAGCGCGATCACACACGATTATGGTTGCTACCGCGTTAAGTCCGGTTGCTGTCGCCGCACGCCGTTTAGGTTTTGTTAGCAATCAACGCTCGCCGCCCGTTTACTTCTCGATAAGTGTTTCTTGACACTCCTCCCCTAGAAATAGCCCCAAATTTACTGAGCTTTCGACGTGCGGCCGGGGCCGCGCGCCGGTGTTTGTGGCGTTTGTCATGAGTGATCTGGGTTCCGCGATCAGCGCGCGTAGCGTCTCCGAAGTGATCGACCGCCTGCGGGCCAATGCGCGCGCGAGCGAGAAGGCAAAGCTATCTCCCGCCGCGATTGCAGCGGCCGCCGCAACGCTCCCACCCGCGCTGTCACCGATTGTGCTCGCCGGCTTCGTTCGCGCCGCGGAGTTTGCCATTGTGGCTGCGGTCGGCCTCGTCATTCACGCAATCTATGTGCTGCCGAGCGAAGGTTTCGGTTGGCATTACGGAGTGGCGACCGGCGCTATTGCGCTGATGTCGGTGGTGGCGTTTCAGGCGGCTGATATTTACCAAGTCCAGGCGTTCCGCGGTTACGAGAAGCAGTACATGCGGCTCGCCTCGGCGTGGTCGCTGGTGTTCCTGTTGCTGATCGGTGTCTCGTTCTTCGCGAAATTGGGCGAGCAATTTTCGCGCGTCTGGCTCGGTAGTTTTTATGTCGCCGGACTGCTCGCGCTGATCCTGTTCCGGCGCGCGCTGTTCCTGCTGGTCCGCCGCTGGACCGAAAAGGGCTACCTCACGCTGCGCACGGTGATCGTTGGTGGCGGAGACGCCGGCGCATCGGTGATCAACGAGCTCAAGAGACAGAAAAACCTCGGAATTCAGATCATCGGTGTGTTCGACGACCGTGGTGACAGCCGCAGCGGCGCGGAGATCGCCGGCGAGCCCAAGCTCGGTCGTGTCGACGACCTCGTGGAGTTCGGTCGTCTTACGCGTGTCGACCTCGTGATCTTCGCATTGCCGGTGTCCGCCGAGGGCCGCATTCTTGAGATGCTCAAGACGCTCTGGGTACTGCCGGTCGATATCCGGCTTGCCGCCCATAGCGCCAAGCTGCGCTTTCGTCCCCGCTCCTATTCGTATATCGGCAAGATTCCCGTCATCGACGTCGCCGACCGGCCGATCGCCGACTGGGACGTCGTGATGAAATGGCTGTTCGACAAGGCTGTCGGGGTCGCGGCCCTGATCGCGCTCTCGCCGGTGATGGCGCTGACGGCACTGGCGATCAAGCTCGACAGCCGCGGCCCGGTGCTGTTCAAGCAAAAGCGCTACGGCTTCAACAACGACCTGATCGAGGTCTACAAGTTCCGCTCGATGCGGGTCGAGGACAGCGACGCTACCGCGGCGAAGCTTGTCACCAAAGGCGATCCGCGCGTCACCCGCGTCGGCCGTTTCATACGCAAAACCAGCCTCGACGAGCTGCCGCAACTCTTCAACGTCGTGTTCAAAGGCAACCTGTCACTGGTCGGGCCGCGGCCTCACGCCGTCAACGCCAAGGCGGAGGCACGCCGTTATGACGAGGCGGTTGACGGCTACTTCGCGCGGCACCGCGTCAAGCCGGGCCTGACCGGCTGGGCGCAGATCAATGGCTGGCGCGGCGAAACCGATACCCACGAAAAGATCCAGAACCGCGTCGAACACGACCTCTATTACATCGAGAACTGGTCGGTGCTGTTCGACCTCTACATCCTGCTGCGCACCCCGTTCGCTCTCCTCAATACCGAGAGCGCGTATTGATTACCGCGCGCGACATGATGCCGGCGCCGGCCTTCGCCGCAGCGCGATCGCCTGCGTCTACCGTGGCGCCGGCGCAGACGGGTCGCCGCGAGCAATTCCTGCATTTCAGCATCTGGCTGACCATGCTGGCGAGTTGCGTGGCGATCATCGAGCCATCGCCACACGATTTTCTGATGGGGCCGCTGCTGCTCGTCTGCCTGATTGCCGGCGTCAGGTTCGAGCGGACGTTCGTGCCGCTCTTCCTGCTGCTGTTGGTGTGGAACATCGGCGGCCTGCTCTCGCTGATGAATATCGCCGGCGATTCCAAGGCGATCCAGTACACCGCGACCTCGATCTACCTGTCTCTTGCGGCGATGATCTTCGCCTGCGTGCTGGCGCGAAACACCGAAGACCGCCTGAATGCGCTGGCCCGAGGCTACATCGCCGCAGCTTTCATCGCGGCCGTCACCGGCATGATGGGCTATTTCAACATTCCGCGCGGCGCATACGATCTTTTCACGCTCTACGGCCGCGCCGACGGCATGTTCAAGGACCCGAATGTGTTCGGGCCCTATCTGATCTGGCCTGCGCTCTTCATCAGCGCGCGCATGCTCGCGGTCCGCATCACGCTGCGCGGCTGCTTCCTGATTTGCGTGATCGCCGGCGGATTGTTCCTGAGCTTCTCGCGCGGCGCGTGGATGCACTTTGCAGTCTCGGCAACCATCATGGTGTTGTTGATGTTCGTCACGGCGCCAAACCAGCAGTCGCGTATCCGCCTGATCCTGATCGCCGCGGTCGGGTTGTTTTTTCTGGTGGCGCTGGTCGGAATCTTGCTGTCGATCGACAGCGTGCGCGAGCTCTTCCTCAATCGCGCCAACGCGATCAATCCCTACGACGTCGGCCAGGGCGGCCGCTTCCAGCTTCAGGAACTGGCCATCGGACAAGTGCTTGACTCGCCGAACGGCATGGGACCGTTCGAGTTTGCGCGCGAGTTCGGCTTGCAACAGCATAACGTCTATCTCCAGGGCTTCCTGGTGTACGGCTGGATCGGCGGCACCGCCTACATCCTGATGCTGTTGGTCACGCTGCTGGTCGGCTTGCGAAGCGTGCTGATCGCGACGCCATGGCAACTCGGCGCCATCACCGCATTCGGCGCTTTTGTCGGTGAAGTCGGTGAAGGCATGGTGATCGACACCGACCACTGGCGCCATTTCTTCCTGCTGCTGGGCATGGTGTGGGGCTTTGCGGCGGCGACGCGCAACCACGTGCTGCAGCAGCGGCAGGCCGTGTCCGCCTCCGCTTACAGGGCTGCGTGATGCTCGCTCGATCGCAACCGCAGACGATTTTCGGCCGCTGGCTGGGGCGTACGCCGTTCGCCGGCCTGCTGTCGCTGCGTTACATGGTATTGCGCGGCTGGACGGCGGGCGGCGGCATTCTTGCCGGGCTGGTGCAAACCTTCGTGTTCGCCCGCGTGCTCGACCCGCAGACGTTTTCGCTTTTTATCCTGGTCGGCGCGCTCGGCGTATCGATGTGGCTGTTCGATCTCGGCTTCTCCCGCATCCTGTTCGTGCGGATGCGCGAACGGTTTCTCGCCGGGCGGGACACGCTGGCAATCGGGGCGCAGGCGAACGCCGTTGCGATCTTCTATGCCGCGATGATCGGTGTGGTCGCGGTATTGTGCACGCTCGTTGCCGCTTCGCGCCCCGGCATCGATATGCTTGAAGCCATCGAGCTCGGACTGTTCTTCTTTTTTTCGGCGTTCAACCTGACCTGGTTCGTGTTCCGAAACGCCAGCCTCGCGGTCGACGATTACATCTATTTCGAAACACTGGAATCATGCCGGCGTGTCGCCCACATTGCACTGATGCTGGCCCTGCTGGCCGGGCTGCCTTTCGTTGCCTTCATCACGCTGATCAACTTAGGCTGGGCCGTACTGATCGCGCTGGCGAGCACCCGACTCATTCAGCGCCGCGCGCTGACACCGCAATTCCGTGGAATGGTGTCACGCCTCCACACGTTCTTCCGCGACAACCGCGTCGCGGCGTTGCGCACCGGCATCCACGCTTCCGGCGAAGTCTACATCCACGGCATTCTTTATCTCGCGGTTCCTATCGCCTTCGGCCTAGGCGCGCCGACCATCGTCGTCGATACCGCGCTCAAGATTTTCCTTGGCACGCTCAATCTGTGCACCGCGGCGTGTGACCTGCTGGTGCCGCGCCAGACCGCAGCCTACGCGGCGCGTGATCGCCATACTTTAGTTCGCGCCACTCTGCTCGGCGTGGCGCTGTGCGCACTGCCCGCTTTGGCGGTCGCCGGTGTTCTCTTGATCGACGCCGAACGGTTGTTCGCGCTACTGCTCGGCAATGCCGCCGTGGTTCCGGCCAGCGTCATGCCGATCCTGTTCGTCCTGCTGGCGGCCGGCGTCATCAAGACCGCCCCGGCGTTCCTGCTGGAATACACCGGCTACTTCAAGGAAGTGGCGTGGCTCTCGGTCGCCAACGTCGCGCTGATGACGGTGGCGATGGCCGCCGGCCTGATCCTGCGGACGGACATGATCGGGCTGCTGGCAATTTATGCCGGTGTCTTTGTTGTCGCCGGCGTGCTCTATGCCGGCGCCGCATGGCGCGGCCCGATCCGTGCCTCGGTGGCGGATTGATTTTCGCTGAAAGAATGGTCGGAGCGGGGAGATTTGAACTCCCGACCCCCAGTCCCCCAGACTGGTGCGCTAACCGGGCTGCGCTACGCTCCGCCGCCGAACAGATAGCCGCCTTGAGCGGCGAAGTCACCCCGTCACTTACGAGACGCCAGACTAGCGCGTCAGCGCCTTGTCGATCAGCTTGCGGCACTCGCCGAGCTCATGGAGCGCGGCGTGCAGCTTGCGCAAATCGTCACGACCAAGCGACGCCTCAGGCTGCCGCGGTGCAGGAGCCACGACGGCCGGCTCGGGTGGCAAGTCGACTTCCTCACTGGCCGGCACGATGCGCTCGACGGGATCGATGCGTGGCTCCGGCGCGCCGCGCATCGGCGGCTCGGCACGCTCCGGTGCGTCGTCTTCCCTGTCTGTCAGGTCGCGGCCGATCAGCCGGCCCAGCAGTCCGGGTTTGCGCTCGGCTACATCGTCCGTCGCCTCGTCGGCATATTCGTCATCACGCGCGCCGTGCGGCGGCTGCGGCGCGCCTTCGTGCCAGACCTCCTCGACGAATTTCGACCCTTGCTCGCGCAGGATCCGTTGCACGCCGCGGATCGTGTAGCCTTCGCCGTACAGCAGATGCTTGATGCCGCGCAGCAGGTCGACGTCGCCCGGCCGGTAGTAGCGGCGGCCGCCGCCACGCTTCATCGGCTTGATTTCGCGGAAGCGGCTCTCCCAGAAACGCAGCACGTGCTGCGGCAGGTCGAGCTCGTCAGCGACTTCACTGATAGTGCGAAATGCGTCAGGCGCCTTGGTATCCAAAGCGACGCTCCTTCCGGTAACGAACAAGAGGGCCTTACTCAGCCGCCGCTGCGGCTCCGTCGGAGTCGCCATTGATCCGCTGCTTGAGGATCGCCGACGGCTTGAACACCATAACGCGGCGCGGGGAAATCGGAACTTCCTTGCCGGTCTTGGGATTGCGGCCGATCCGCTGGCCCTTCTTGCGCACCACGAAAGACCCGAAGGACGACAACTTCACGGTTTCGCCCCGCTCGAGACAGTCGGTAATTTCCTTGAGCACCAGTTCCACGAGTGCAGCCGATTCCGTGCGCGACAGGCCCACCTTTTGGTAGACCGCCTCACACAGATCAGCGCGCGTTACTGTTCTTCCGCTCATCGTTAGCCCCGCCGACGGCGAACATATCTCTCTGAATTAATTACGATATTGCCATGCTTCGGGCGCGTCAACGGGCCTTTGACCCGCTGGCAAGCCCCTACCAGCGCACCAAAGCCGAGCCCCAGGTAAAGCCACCCCCCATCGCCTCGAACATGACAAGGTCGCCTTTCTTCACCCGGCCGTCCTTGTGCGCCACATCCAGCGCCAGCGGAATGGATGCAGCCGAGGTATTGCCGTGCCGGTCGACTGTAATCACTACCTTTTCCGCTGGGATGCCGAGCTTCCGTGCGCTGTCGTCAATAATGCGCTTATTGGCCTGATGAGGGATGAACCAGTCGAGGTCCCCGGCACCATAGCCGGTCGCCTTGAAGGCATCCTCGATCACGTCGGTGATCATGCCGACCGCATGCTTGAACACCGCCCGGCCCTCCATGCGGAGGTGACCGACTGTCTGGGTCGATGACGGGCCGCCGTCGACATACAGCTTCGACTTGTGCCGCCCATCTGACCGCAGATGGCTGGTCAGGATGCCCCGGTCCTCACGGGTGCCAGGCTGCTGCTGCGCGTCGAGCACCACGGCACCCGCACCATCGCCGAACAGCACGCAGGTGGTCCGGTCGCTCCAATCCAGAATGCGGGAGAACGTCTCCGCCCCGATGACCAGCGCGCGCTTGAAGCTGCCCGACCTCAGCAGGCTGTCAGCCATCGCCAGTCCATAAACGAAGCCCGAGCACACCGCCTGCATGTCGAAGGCGGCACCATGATGGATGCCGAGCCCGGCCTGAACGGTAACGGCGGTCGCCGGGAAGGTCTGGTCGGGCGTCGAGGTCGCCAGCAACACCAGATCGATCGACTGCGCATCGACACCGGCGTCGATCAATGCGGCGGTCGCGGCCTTGCGGGCCAGATCGGATGTCAGTTCGCCCGGCGCGGCAATGCGGCGCTCGCGGATGCCGGTGCGCTGCACGATCCACTCGTTCGAGGTGTCGACCTTGCGGGCCAGTTCGTCATTCGTGAGCACGCGGCTGGGAAGATAGCTTCCACAACCCAAAATAACCGAACGAGTTTGGCTCACGAGGCAGCTCCGGCGACTTTCGCATTCATGACGGCGTCGCGATCTCGCGCCATCGAGCTATGGATTTTTTCAAGGAGGTCGTAATGGACCATGTCGTAGCCGATATCGACCGCGCTGGCGAAACCTTCGGCATCGGTGCCACCGTGACTTTTAATCACCACCCCGTTCAGCCCGAGCAAGACACCGCCATTGGACCGTGCCGGGTCCATCTTGTCGCGAACGGCGCGGAAGGCGCTGCGCGCCAGCAAGTAACCGAGCTTGGCCTGCCAAGTCCGCTCGATTGAGCTGCGCAAATACGACATCAACTGGCGGGCCGTTCCTTCGGCGGTCTTCAGCGCGATATTGCCGGCAAAGCCCTCGGTGACGATGACGTCGCTGGTCCCCTTGCCGATATCGTCGCCTTCGACGAAGCCGATGTATTCGAGCTCGGGCGACGCGCGGCCGCGCAAGATCGCCCCCGCCTCGCGTACTTCCTCGAGGCCTTTAACCTCCTCGACGCCCACGTTGAGTAGCCCAACGGTCGGCTTTTCGATGTCGAACAGGACGCGGGCCATCGCCGCCCCCATCACCGCAAGATTGACGAGGTGATGCGCGTCGGCGCCGATCGAGGCGCCCATATCGAGCACGATCGACTCGCCCCGCAAGGTCGGCCACAGGCCAGCAATCGCGGGACGCTCGATGCCTTCGAGCATTTTGAGATTAAAGCGCGACATCGCCATCAGCGCGCCAGTATTGCCGGCCGAGACCACCACATCGGCCTCGTGCTTCTTGACCGCATCGAGGGCGAGCCACATCGACGACTTCCAGCGGCCATAGCGCAAGGCTTGGCTGGGCTTGTCCGACATGCTGATCGCGACAGTGGTGTGAATGACCTGCGACTTGGCCTGCAGCTTGGGATGGGCCGCCAATAGAGGCGTCACAATCTGTTCATCGCCGAACAGTAGAAATTCGGTGTCCGGATGCCGCTCGAGCGACAGCGCCGCCCCGGGGATCACGACCGAAGGGCCATGATCGCCGCCCATGGCGTCGAGCGCGATGCGGACATTGGAAGACATCAGCTAGCCCCGGCGGCGGTTTCTATAGCGTTATACAAGCGCGCGACCATACCGTCTCGGCCCGCGGAAACAACCAGTTTCCGTGTATCTTCGAGCACTACGTAAAAGACTTGATGTTTTACTTGAAGAAAAATCACGGCTTTTTCTTCAACGCGGCGAGGGCGGCGAATGGATGCTCCCCTTCTTGCCGCGTTTTGGCCGGAGTGAATTCGGCTCCGGGTTTGCGCGGATAAGGGTCGATGCCAAGGATCAGAAACTCGGTTGCCACGGCGCCGAGGTCGACAATACCATTTTCGAGCGGTTCCGGCGGCTCGCCCTTCCGTCGTGGCGAGCCGGTTTCGGTTTCCCGGTCACCCGGCGAAAAGACGAGATCGACCGTCTCGCGAATCTCGTTCTCGATCGGCTCCAGTGTCACCACGCAGGTCTGGCCGACCTGAGCCTTGATCTCTCCCCGCACCGCGACGCCTTCGCCGCGCCGGCTCAAGTCAAATGACGCCTCCAGACGCGGCAACGATCGTAAATTTGCGACCTTGGCGATGCCTTCGCGAACAGAAGCGTCGGCAGACAAGTCGTAATGACTTCCACCGTCCGGAATCTCGGCAACCGTGACCGGAACGATCCACGGTCTTTCAGGCTGGTCTTTCGTCATCGCTTTCTACGCTGGCACCGGAAATTGAACGGTCCCTCGCTGGAGGGCGCCACCGCTTTGCTTGGACGCTGCGGCCACGACATCCATCATATAATGCGCCAACCGGCGCGCACCTTCATGCTCCGGGCTCTCACTCCCATAGACATTACGGGTCAGCGCGGCGCGAAGTGCCTCTACATTGGGCGATGCCAATGCAGCCTCGTACACGCTGGCGCGTCCGTAAAAAGCCTCGCCGATCCGGCGCATCTCCTTTGGCACGCTGAGATCGCCCACACCCATTTCGCGTAGATTCTGGTCCATATCCTGGCAAAACAGGTCGAAAAGCTGCTGCCCCATCTCGCGGTCTTTCTCGTCGCCGTCCAGATAACGCAGAACGACGAATAAATGCAGCAGAACGAGCTCGAAACGGCCGTCTAAGGTGTCGGGAACGCCGTAGATTTGATAGAAAACGGGCAACCGGGCCTGCGCCACGATCATGCCATACAGGGCGGCAATGGTGCGCGGCCGACGCCGAAACAGAGGGAAAATCATTGGCTTAGCTCGTCTTTTAAGGCATGTGAGAGCAAGCTGATGGGTAAAGCAAGGCCGATGATCGAATTCAACCAAAGCCGCCGTCACCGCGTTGCCGGCGTCCGATACGGCGTTGCCGTCGCCATTCTGCTCACTCTCGGCGGCTGCGGCGGCTTCGCCAATTTCTCCGAGCAGTATCACCGCGGCTATGTGCTCCCCGATGGGGCACTCGAGCAGATCCCGGTTGGCGCCAGCCAGGAGCAGGTGCTGATCGTGCTCGGCACGCCCTCGACGGTCGCAACAGTCAGCGGCGAGGTGTTCTATTACATCTCGCAGAAGACCGAGCAGGCCGCCGCCTTCATGCCGCGCCGGGTCACCGACCAGCGCGTGATCGCTGTCTATTTCGACAAGGACAAGCGCGTTCAGCGCCTCGCCAATTACGGCATCAAGGACGGCAAGATTTTCGACTTCATCTCGCGCACCACACCAAGCGGCGGACAGGAGTTCAGCTATCTGTCTGGCGTATTCAACGCCCTGAAGTTCTAGCGTGAACGACTAGCACAAAGAAAAACCCCGCAATCTCTCGCGGGGTTTTCAACTCTTATCGAACGCCGGTGCTTAGTGGTGCGCGAGCACCGCAAGGAGCAGGAGCGCCACGATGTTCGTGATCTTGATCATCGGGTTAACCGCCGGACCCGCGGTGTCCTTGTAGGGGTCGCCGACGGTGTCACCGGTCACGGCCGCCTTATGAGCGTCGGAACCCTTGCCGCCGTAGTGGCCATCCTCGATGTACTTCTTGGCGTTGTCCCAAGCGCCGCCACCCGAGGTCATCGAGATCGCGACGAACAGGCCCGTCACGATGACGCCCAGCAGCATGGCGCCGACCGCTTCAAAGCCGTGGCCTTTGCCAACAGCGCCGCCACCCGAGATCGCATAGATCACGAAGTAGACGACGATCGGCGACAGCACCGGCAAGAGCGACGGTACAATCATTTCCTTAATCGCCGCCTTGGTGAGCATGTCGACAGCGCGGCCGTAGTCCGGCTTGTCCTTGCCTTTCATGATGCCGGGCTTGGCGCGGAACTGACGGCGCACTTCCTCGACGATCGCGCTGGCGGCGCGACCGACCGCAGTCATGCCCATCGCACCGAACAGGTACGGCAGCAGGCCGCCGAACAACAGACCGACCACGACGAACGGGTTGTTCAGCGAGAAGTCGAGCGTGACACCGGCGAAGTACGTATGCTGCGCCGAGTTCTTGGTGAAGAATGCGAGATCCTGGTTATATGCTGCGAACAGCACCAGCGCGCCGAGACCCGCCGAGCCGATCGCATAGCCCTTGGTGATCGCCTTGGTGGTGTTGCCGACCGCGTCGAGCGCGTCGGTTGCCTTGCGCACCGACTTCGGCAGTCCCGACATCTCGGCGATGCCGCCTGCGTTGTCGGTGACCGGGCCGAAGGCGTCGAGCGCGACGACCATGCCGGCCAGCGCTAGCATCGACGTCACCGCGATCGCGATGCCGAACAGGTTCGCCATCGAATATGCGACGAGGATGCCGGCGATGATAACGATCGCCGGGAGCGCCGTCGCTTCAAGCGAGATCGCCAGACCCTGGATGATGTTGGTGCCATGGCCGGTGACCGACGACGCCGCGATCGACTTCACCGGGCGGAAGTTGGTGCCGGTGTAGTACTCGGTGATCCAGATGATCAGGCCGGTCACCACCAGGCCGACGACGGCGCAGATGAAGAGATCCATGCCGGTGTAGCTGACGCCGGGAATGGCGCCGAAGGTCGGCAGCTTCCAGGTGACGAGCGCGATCGCGAGCAGCGAAAGCACCGCCGTCGCAATGAAGCCCTTGTACAGCGCGCCCATGATCGACTTGCTGGGGCCGAGCTTCACGAAGAACGTGCCGATGATCGAGGTGATGATGCAGACGCCGCCGATGGCCAGCGGGTAAATCATCATCGTCTCGAGGCTCGGCGACGAAGCAAAGAAGATCGAGGCCAGCACCATCGTCGCAACGATGGTCACTGCGTAGGTCTCGAACAAGTCGGCGGCCATGCCGGCGCAATCACCGACGTTGTCACCGACATTGTCGGCGATGGTGGCCGGGTTGCGCGGATCATCTTCCGGGATACCCGCTTCGACCTTGCCGACGAGATCGCCGCCGACGTCAGCGCCCTTGGTGAAGATACCGCCGCCAAGACGGGCGAAGATCGAAATCAGCGAAGCGCCGAAGCCGAGCGCCACCATGGCGTCGATCACGGTGCGGTCGCGTGGCGCGGCCATGCCGAGACCGCGCGTGAGGAAGATGTAGTAGAGCGTGACGCCGAGCAGCGCGAGGCCGGCAACCAGCAGGCCGGTGATGGCACCCGACTTGAAGGCGATGGCAAGACCGCCGGCGAGCGACTTGGTCGCCGCCTGCGCGGTGCGCACGTTCGCCCGCACCGACACGTTCATGCCGATGAAGCCGGCCGCACCCGACAGCACAGCGCCGACCGCGAAGCCGATCGCGACCAGCCAGCCCAGCGAGAAGCCGACGATGACGAAGATCACCACGCCGACAATGCCGATCGTGGTGTATTGGCGATTGAGATAAGCCTGTGCGCCCTCACGAACGGCGGCGGCGATCTCTTGCATTTTCGGCGAGCCGGCGTTGGCCGACATAACGGACGACGTGGCCCAGATCGCGTAGACGATGGCGAGCGCGCCACAGCCGACGATCAACCACAAAGCAGTCATTGTGGACATAGAAGCACCCTCAGTTTTTCAATGGCAGGCGGGATAACGCTCCCGCTGGTGCCAGGAGCGTCGAGGATGGCCGCTATGGAGGGCGCTTCACCCCGACTGGAAAAGCGCGCGCTATATGCCAAAAACGAACCGTCCGCGCAACTGGGAAGGTTCCCTCTCCCTCCCAAATCGGATCAGGCCGTTTTTACGCGCTCGCGGAGCGTGAGCCAGGCCAGCAAGCCACCGGCGATCAACACGGCGGGAAAAACCACCTCGTTCACGGTGGCCCAGCCGAATCGCGCGAGAAGCTGGCCTGACGAGAACGAACTGAGCGCCATCGTGCCGAAGATCAGGAAATCGTTGAACGCCTGAACCTTGTTGCGCTCGTGCGGACGATGGCAACGCGTCACCATTGTGGTCGCGCCGATGAAGGCGAAGTTCCAGCCAAGGCCGAGCAAGATCAGGTCGCCCCAAAAGTGCGCGACGGTGATGCCGGCGATACCAACCCCTGCAGCGACCAGCAGCGCGCCGAGACCAAAGGCGACAATGCGCTCGACACCGAACCGATTGATCAGATGCCCGGTGAAAAAGCTCGGTCCGTACATCGCGATGACATGCCATTGAATGCCGAGCGAAGAATCCGTGACCGAGTGCCCGCAATCGATCATCGCCAGCGGCGCGGAGGTCATCACCATGTTCATCATGCCGTAGCTGACAATGCCGCACGCAACCGCGACGACGAATTGCGGAGTCAGCGTGATATGCAGCAGCGGGCGCGGCGGCTCGGTCGTTTTGGCGGTGAGTTGCGGAATTCTGACGAAGCTCAACACGATCGCGGCCAGCACCGCGCAAGCCGATTGACCGAGGAAGCTCGCCGCGAACAGATGCGGCGACATTATGTCCTTGGTGAAAATGACGAGTTGCGGGCCGATCACGGCGGCAAATACACCACCTGCCAGCACCCAAGAGACGGCCTTGGCGCGGAAGTGCTCGCTTGCCGTATCGGCGGCCGCGAAACGATACGACTGATGCGCCGCGGCATAGAGGCCGCCGCAGAATGTGCCTAGGATCAAAAGAGGAAAGCTGCCGATCATCGTTGCGCTGAACGAGATCAGGCCGGAGATCACGCCGAAGAACGAACCGGTCTGCAGCGCGAAGCGGCGGCCGCGATGCCGCGCGAGATAGCCGATCGGCAGCGTGCCGAACCACATGCCGAACACCATGCCGGTGATCGGCAGCGTGGCGAGCCCTTTGTCGGGCGCCAGCACCGCGCCGATAATCGCCGAGGTGGCGACGATGACGGTGTTGTTGCCGCCGGCCAGCGCCTGCGCGACCGCCAGCACCAGCGCGTTGCGGCGCGCAAGGTTGTCATCGTGGGCGTGTGAGATCGGTTCGGCGACGGCCGACATTGAGGCAGGTGCTCCGGCGAGTGCCCTTCTATCTTGGGACTCGCCGTGGCGCCACATCTCAAACGCAGATCAGGCTTGCAACGCTTTCTATTTGGCGAACTGCCAGGCGCCGGGATGCGTGACCTCGGCATTGCGGGCGTCGGCGACCGATGCGGCCCCGATCTGGCCCAGCGAGGCGCGCAGTTCTTCGATGTAAAGGTCGATCAGATGGGTCGGCCCATCGTCACCCATCGCCGCGACCGACCACAGGAACGACTTGCCGGCGAACGCCGCCTGCGCGCCAAGCGCCAGCGCGCGCATGACGTCCTGACCGCTGCGGATGCCGCTGTCGAGCAGCACAGTCGCCTTCTTGCCGACCGCCTCCACGATGGCCGGCAGACAATCGATCGACGGCGCCAGCGCCTCGATCTGCCGGCCGCCGTGGTTCGACACCCAGATGCCGTCGATGCCGAGCGACACAGCCTTCTCGGCGTCCTGTGGATGCAGAATTCCCTTGAGGGCAAGCGGGCCCTTCCATTTGTCGCGATAGCGGGCG
The DNA here is from genome assembly GCA_035546455.1 of Pseudolabrys sp. Taxonomy (GTDB): domain Bacteria; phylum Pseudomonadota; class Alphaproteobacteria; order Rhizobiales; family Xanthobacteraceae; genus Pseudolabrys. The sequence continues at coordinate 9,426 of DASZXA010000079.1, read as the reverse complement.
ATCTCGTCCCAGGTGAAGACGCCGCCCATCTCGCTGCGCGCAAAGCGGATTGTCTCATTAGTGCTCGGATTTCCGCCGAGATATGACGCGATCGTCGCAAACCTTGGATAGCCGTGGCGCAGCAGCGCCGTCAGCCATCGTGGCCGCATCAGCATCTCGCGGATCATGCGCGGCGTCGGCTTGAATTCGCCACCGAGCCCCGCATAGCTCTCGCGCGAGCGCGTGGTGCGGAACGGCACGTCGACGGTCAGCGCCAGCACCTGCACACCGGCATCCTGCGCACGGCGCACGAGATCGAAACCGATTTTGTGATCGTTGAGGGCGAAGCGGTAGAGCTGAAGCCAGAACACGTCCGGCGCGACACGCGCGACCGCTTCAATTGTCGCGCCGCCAACGACGCCAAGACAATACGGAACGCGCGCGGCCTGCGCCGCTTTTGCCATCAACAAATCGGCGCCCGGCCAGACGATCGAAGGACCACCCATCGGGGCGATGCCGACCGGTGCGGAATATTTGCGGCCGAACAATTCGACATCAACCGGCGGTGGGCGCGAAATCTTGCCGTAACGCGGCACCACTTTGATGCGGTCGAACGCCGACCAATTGTCGAGAATCCCGACGTCAGCGCCCGCACCCGTGTCACCATATTCGAACGAGAACAGCGGCACACCGCGCGGCGCTCCGGCGCGCAGGAACGCCGTGGTCGGGAAGCGCATATGGCGCTTCTTGTAATCGGGATGCTGCTGGTAGATGCCGAGCGGCTCGACGGTCTTCGACGCCGGCGCTTTCGGCGCAGCCTTACGTGATTTTTTTGGGGGCATTCCGTGCATTGCAATGTCCACTTGCGGGATATCGCGACTATAGCGCGCTCCGCTCCTTTAGAAATGACTATATGACAGCCGGCTCAACACCAGCGGCTTCTTGTCGGCGCCGAGAAACCGAACGCCCTCGCCTTGCGAGATCATGCCGATTTCAGTGACGGGTACCTCCACCGCGGCCGCAGCGGCGCGGAAGCCCGCAACCTTATTGGGATCCACCGCGCAGAGGATTTCGTAATCGTCACCGCCAGCGAGAATGGTTTCCTGCAACGACGGCTCGGCGGCGAGCGCCCCGCGCGCGGCATCCGATAGCGGCACTTTGGGCACATCGATGGTGGCCGCGACGCCTGATACCTCGCAGAGCTTGGTGAGATCGCCGGCAAGACCGTCGGAAACATCCATGGCGGCGTTCGCATGGGTGCGCACCGCTTCCGCCAGCACATTGCGCGGCTGCGGCAACAAATAACGTGAAAGCAAATGCTCGCGCGCATCGAGCGAGACCTTCCATGCCGCGCCGCGCCGCAACTGGACGCCAAGCGCCGCATCGCCGATCGTGCCAGTCACCATCACGCGATCACCCGGTTTCGCACCGGACCGCCGCACCATCGTGCCAGTGGCCACTGCGCCGAACATCGCGATGGAGATTGTCAGCGGTCCCGGCGTGCGATCGGTGTCACCGCCGAACAACGGGCAACCGAAAGTCTCAGCGTCAGCCTGCAAACCAGCGGCAAACGACGCGAGCCAGCTCTCGCTCACGTCGGCAGGCAGAACGAGCGACAACAGATAACCGAGCGGTCTCGCCCCTTTGGCGGCGAGGTCCGATAAATTGACCCGCAGCGCCTTGCGGGCGAGTTGGCCCGGCGGATCATCGGCAAAGAAATGCACGCCGCCGACGATGGTATCGGTCTTGAGCACGAGATCGCAGCCGGGCGGCGGCGCAATGAAGGCGGCGTCGTCAGTCAGGCCGAGCGCGCCGGGATCGGTCGCCAACGGCTTGAAGTGCCGTGAGATCAGGCGATCTTCGGCGGACGCCATGCCGTTACCCCGAAAATTCGGTGGCGCGGAAATGCCGCCCGAGTTGATCGAGCACCGCGTTGACCATGCCGATCTCTTCGCGCTCGACGAAAGCGGCTGTGATGTCCGCATATTCGGACACGATCACACGGCCCGGCACGTCGCTGCGATGCCCAAGCTCGTAGCCGCCGGCCCGCAGCACAGCGCGCAGAATAGTGTCGAGCCGCTTGAGCGGCCAGCCTTTGGTCAGAGCGTCGTCGATCAGCAGATCGAGTGCGCGCTGCTCACGCAGCACGCCGGACACGATATCGCGAAAGAAAGCCGCCTCCGCCGGGAGATACTGCTCGCCTTCGACCTCGCGGCCGATCCAGTGGCTTTCGAACTCGGCAAGGATATCGCTCAACGCGGTGCCGGCGACATCCATCTGGTAGAGCGCCTGCACCGCGGCGAGTCGCGCCGCACCGCGCCGGTTCGCCTTGCGCGAGCCATCCTTCGGCGCGGGTGCGCGCGCGGTCATCAGGCGGGCCGTGCCAACTGGCGCTTGAGACGCGCCAGAGTGAACGCGGCCTTGGCGGCTTCCCCGCCTTTGTTGGCTTTCGCGGGGTCGGCACGGTAGAGCGCTTGCGCCTCGTTATCTACGGTGAGGATGCCGTTGCCGGCCGGTAGTTGCTGCGCCACGGACAGGTCGATCAACGCGCGCGCAGACTGCATCGCGACAATATCGAAGTGGAACGTCTCGCCCTGAATGACGCAACCGAGCGCGACGACGCCGTCATACGGCGCACGCTTCTTGCGCGCGGCTTCGACCGCGATGGCAATTGCCGGCGGAATTTCGAGCGCGCCAGGCACTTCGATCCGATCGAACTCGGCGCCGGCTTCTTCGAGGGCAGCCGTCGCGCCCTTGAGCAGCAAATCGGAAATATGCGCGTAGAAGCGCGCCTCGACCACGAGCATGCGCAGCTTGGGTTCAGTCTTCTTTTTTGAAGTTTTTTGTCGTTGCTTCGCCATTACCGTCTCCGTTGGAGCGCGGTCCTAGCAAGCGCGGATGCGGCAAACAAGGTCTAGCGGAATTGCGCCAGACGCGCGGCATAGCGCGCCAGCGTATCGACTTCGAGATTGACCGCCCCGCCCTCGCGTAGTTCGCCCAGAGTGGTGACGGCAAGCGTATGCGGAATGATCAGAACCGAGAAAGTGTCGTGGTCGGCGGTATTCACCGTGAGCGACACGCCATCGAGCGCGACCGAGCCCTTCACCGCAATCAGTGGCATCAGATCGGCCGGCGCGCGAAACGTCATTCGCGCGCTGTCGGTCAGTTCCTCGCGCTTCACCAAAGTTGCGAGACCGTCGACGTGGCCCGCGACCACGTGGCCGCCGAGCTCGTCGCCAATTCTGAGTGGCCGCTCCAGATTGATGCGCGCGCCGTGATGCCACCGTCCGACGGTCGTAAGCTCGAGCGTCTCGGCAGCGGCGTCGACCGCAAACCAGGACCGCTGATTATCCTCGCCGGCAGCCACGATCGTCAGACACACGCCCGCGCAGGAAACCGACGCTCCATCGACCAGCGAGGCACGCGGATAGCGGCACGCAATCTTGAGGCGATGCAGGCCTTCGGCGTGCGGCGTGACCGCCACCACCTCGCCGACATCTGTGACGATGCCGGTGAACATTCACGGCCTCTCGAAATATTCGATGCGATCCGGCCCGAGCTGCTCGCTGCCGCACATCGCGAGATTCACCGAATGCGTCAGCATCCGGAACGGCGTATCCGCCAGCGGATCGATACCGTCCGCGCCGATTGGCTTGTCCGAACGCAGCAGCACAGCCTCGTCGACCAAATCCGCCTTCACCAGGCTCGCGGCAACGGTCGGCCCGCCCTCCACCATCACGCGCGTAATGCCCTCGTCCGCGAGACGCTTGAGGACTTCGGTGAGATCGAGTCGCCCATCCTTGCTATCAACCCGGAACACTTTGGCGCCCCGTTCGGTCAAAATCTCCTCGGCGATAGGGGACGCAGCGCCGGAGCCGAACACCCATGTCGGCGTTTCGCGCACGGTCGCAACGACGTGGCTCGCCAGCGGCACCCGGAGTTGGGAATCGAGCACCACGCGGACCGGCGATTGTTCGAACATGCCCGGCAGCCGGACCGTCAGCGCCGGATTGTCGGAAAGAATCGTGCCGATCCCCACCATGATGGCGTCGTTGTGCGCGCGCATCTGGAAGACACGCTCGCGTGACGCTTCACCGGTGATCGCGACAGGTCGCCGGCCCGCGGCGCCGACTTTATCGTCGGCCGACACCGCCATTTTCAGGACGACGTGAGGCCGGCCGTCGGTGATACGCCTGACGTGGCCTGCATGAATCCGTTGTGCATCGATGGCGCCGAGGCCGGTATCGACTTGAATGCCCTTGCCCGTGAGCTTGGCGTATCCGCTGCCGGCGACTTCCGGATTGGGGTCTTGCATCGCGGACACCACCCGCGCGACGCCCGCACGAATGATCGCGTCGGCGCAAGGCGGCGTCTTGCCTTTGTGAGAACAGGGCTCAAGCGAGACATACATCGTCGCACCTTCGGCCAGCTTGCCGGCGCGCTTGAGCGCCTGTGTCTCGGCATGGGGCCGCCCGCCGGGCTGCGTCCAGCCACGCCCGACAACCAAGCCATCTCGCACCACAACGGCACCAACCGCCGGATTGGGCCAGGTGCGGCCGAGATTGCGGCGGCCCAGCGCCAGTGCGAGGCGCATGAAGCGGTCGTCTTCCTCCGGTGTCATCGCGCGGGGCGGCACGGCCGGCGGAACATCCTGGGGTATGTCTGATGTCGATTCTGGGGCCGGAACGTCGTTCATTTCTTGGCGCCCTGCGGCGGGCGCGCTTCGTCTTCACCCGACAATTCATCGAGCGCCGCCTGGAAATCCTTGGCCTCGCGGAAATTGCGATAGACGGATGCGAATCGGACGTAAGCGATGTCGTCGAGCTCGCGCAGATGCGTCATCACCGCCTCACCGATTGTCTCGGACGACACTTCGCTCTCGCCGCCCGTTTCAAGCTCGCGCACGATTTTCGATACCGTTTCTTCGATCCGCTCCGGATCGACCGGCCGTTTACGCAACGCGATCTGCACTGAACGCATCAGCTTGTCGCGGTCGAACGGCGCACGGCGGCCGTTGCGCTTGATGACCGTCAATTCGCGAAGCTGCACGCGCTCGAACGTCGTGAAGCGGAAGTTGCACGTGAGGCAGACGCGGCGGCGGCGGATCACTGCGGAATCCTCGGTCGGCCGCGAGTCCTTGACCTGCGTATCGAGACTTCCGCAGTTCGGACAGCGCATCGCTCAATCCTGATAGATCGGGAAGCGCGCCAGCAGCGCCTTCACCTTGCCGCGCACTTTCTCTTCAACGAGCGCATCCTCGTCCGCTCCCTTCTGGGAGAGCACGTCGAGCACTTCGGCGATCATCTCACCGACCTGACGGAACTCGGCGATGCCGAAGCCACGCGTCGTGCAGGCGGGCGAGCCAACCCGGATACCCGAAGTGACAGTCGGCTTCTCGGGGTCAAACGGAATGCCATTTTTGTTGCAGGTGATGTGAGCGCGGCCGAGCGCCAGCTCGGCGACCTTGCCGGTCAGGCGCTTTGGCCGCAGATCGACTAGCATCAGATGCGTGTCGGTGCCGCCAGAGACGATGTCACAACCGTGCGACTTCAGCGTCTCGGCAAGCGCCTTGGCGTTCTCGACGACGTTCTTTGCGTAGAGCTTGAACGATGGTTGGAGCGCCTCACCGAACGCGACCGCCTTCGCCGCGATCACATGCATCAGCGGCCCGCCCTGCATGCCCGGGAACACCGCCGAGTTGAGCTTCTTGGCGATCTCCTCGTCGTCCGACAGGATCACCCCGCCACGCGGACCGCGGAGGGTCTTGTGCGTCGTCGTGGTGACGACATGGGCGTGCGGAAACGGCGACGGATGCGCCCCACCCGCCACAAGACCCGCAAAGTGCGCCATGTCGACCATCAGGAACGCGCCGACCTCGTCGCAAATTTCGCGGAAACGCCGGAAATCGATAATGCGCGGATAGGCGGAGCCGCCGGCAATGATGAGCTTCGGCTTGTGCTCCCTGGCGAGCCTCGCCACTTCGTCCATGTCGATGCGGTGGTCGTCCTTGCGAACGCCGTACGGCACCGGCTTGAACCACTTGCCCGACATGTTGACCGGCGAGCCGTGCGTGAGATGGCCGCCGGCGGCGAGATTGAGCCCCATGAAGGTGTCGCCAGGCTGCATCAGCGCGAAAAACACTTCCGCGTTGGCCGACGCGCCTGAATGCGGCTGCACATTGGCGAAGCGGCAGCCGAACGCTTTGGTGACGCGCTCGATCGCCAGCCGCTCGACCATGTCGACATATTGGCAGCCGCCATAATAGCGCTTGCCCGGCAGGCCCTCGGCGTACTTGTTGGTCAGCACCGAGCCTTGTGCCTCGAGCACCGCCTTGCTGACGATGTTTTCCGATGCAATCAGCTCGATCTCGTCGCGCTGGCGACCCAGCTCGAGATTGATCGCCTTGTCGACTTCGGAATCGACCTCGGCCACGGAAGCCGAGAACATGCGCGAAGAACTGAGATCGGATGCGGATTTTGACGTCGCCGACATTGCGGGCTCCTTGTGGGCCGGCAATATCATACGGACCACCGACCGCCAAGCAATGGCGGTGGCCGGTGGGTAACCCGCAAGATGTAGGTCGCTAGCCTTTGAAGCTGGTCGCGTACTGGCCGAGCCCGTCGCGGTTGTAGATGTCCTCACGGAACTGCACGATGCCGTCCGGTGTCGCCCAGGCCGTGACGTAAACCCAGCGCAACGGCACCGGCTTCTTCAGCCGCGCGTCCTTGCGGTCGCCGCTCGCGATAACTGAATCGACCTCCGGCCGCGACCAGCCCGGCGTGTCGCGCAACAGCCAGTCGACAAGCTCGCGCACATTCTGCACCCGCACACAGCCCGACGAGTGGAAGCGCATGTCCTCGCCGAACAAATTTTTCAGCGGCGTGTCGTGCATGTACACGCCGTCCTTGCTCGGGAAGTTGATGCGGATGGAGCCCAGCGAATTGAACGAACCGGGGTCCTGCTTGAACCTGAAATTGACCGCTTCGTTCGAATACCAATTGATCTGCGACGGCTGAAGCTCCGTGTTGTGCATGTCGAAAATGCGGATGTGATTCTTGTCGAGATAATCCGGCTCATCCTGCATCTTCGGAATGAGATCGCGCCGCACGATCGACACCGGCACGGTCCAGTACGGATTGAAATTCACCTCGATGATGCGGCTGTTGATGTCGGGCGACGGCCGATCCGGCTTGCCGACCACGGCGGTATGGCGGCTCACCGCCACGTTGTCCTCGATCGCCTCGATCTGGGCCGCCGGCAAGTTGCAGACGACGTGACGCCCCGTCAGCCCTTTGGTGTCCTTCTTCAGCCGGTCGAGATTGGTCTTGAGCTGCGCGAGCCGCACCGGCGCCGGAATATTGAGCGCGTCAAACTCCTGCTTGCGCACGATGCCGTCTTCGTTGATGCCGTGACGAACCTGGAAACGGCGGACCGCCGCATCGACATAAGAATCAAACACATCCTGATCGCCGCCGGACGCGCCGAGATCGCCGCCGACCGTCAGCCGCTTGCGCAACGCCGGCACACTTTTGTGCCGCATGCCCAGCCGCAGCTTCTCCGCCGGCGGCACGGCCGGCCAGCCGCCGCTGGCGACAATGCTCTCGTATTTGTCGATCGCCTGTTCGGTGGTCGTCACCGTCGCCGGCGATAGGGTCGGCAGCGACGATTCCGGCATATGGATCGTGCGCGAGGTCGCGTCGAACCCCTGCCCCAGGTCGCCGCGCTGATTTTGTTCCATCAGCAGATCGAGCGCCGGATCCTCGGCGGCCAGTGCGCGCGTCACCGCGCTTGCACCGATGAGGCCGCCGCCCAGGCGCTGCAAAAAACGCCGGCGGTTCAGGTTTCCTGTGGGATTATTAGTCGATCGCATTCCGCAGTCCCGGTGAGAAGCGCCCCTCACACGGGCAGTGATGCACCCAAACCGGGGTCAGGGGCAATAACCTCGCGTGAACGTGACGCCCTGCGACCGAGGGCGGAATTTCAAGGCCGAATAAAAAACCCGGGCCCAATTGGGGCCCGGGTCTGGAGGCTCCGCACCAGAAAGCCTTACAGCCGGTACAGAATCTGATCGGTCCAGAATCGCTCGAGGCGATGCAGCGACTTGTTGAGCGTGGAGAACTCATCGGCGTTGATGCCGCCGACCTGTTCCACGGTCCGCACGTGTTTCTGATAAAGGCCTTCGACGATGTCGCGCACGTCCTGGCCCTTCTGCGTCAGCTTGATGCGGACCGAGCGGCGGTCAACACGCGAACGCTGATGGTCGAGGAAGCCCATCTCGACGAGCTTCTTCAGATTGTAGGAGACGTTGGAGCCGAGATAGTAGCCGCGCGTGCGCAGCTCGCCGGCAGTCAGCTCCTTGTCGCCGATATTGTAGAGCAGGAGCGCCTGCACGGAATTGATATCCGAGCGCCCGCGACGATCGAACTCGTCCTTGATGACGTCGAGCAGGCGGCGATGCAGCCGCTCCACCAGCGTCAAGGCTTCGAGATAGAGCGGTCGGATGTGCTCGAAGCGCTGCTCGCGCTCAGGCTCAACGACCGTTTTCACAACGGCTTTCATGTCAACGCCCCTGTTTGCGTCTTATGTCTTTTGTCTCTGGTAACGGGGCCCTGTTTTCCCCGCTCCGTATGACGCCAACCTAAAGGGGACGATCTAAAATCCGCTTAAATAACTGCATAAACCAATGGTGAATTTGATGCCGCGAATTGTCGGCGGATTGGCGCAATTTGGCCACAGCGCGGCAAGACTCCGTTCACCCTGCCCGGCCGCGCGCGGGCGATTCAGCCGCGAACGAAGCGGATAATGCCGGAAAAGTCGCGGGAACCCTCGCCGCTGTCGACGTAGCGTGAATAAATGTTTGCCGCGTTCGCTCCCATTTCGGTAACGGCGCCCGCCGCCTTCGCCGCGTCCTGCGACAGCTTGAGGTCCTTGAGCATCATCGCCGCGGTGAATCCGGCGGCGTAATCGTGGTTCGCCGGCGAGGTCGGCACCGGCCCGGGCACCGGGCAATACGAGGTCAGCGCCCAGCACTGGCCGGACGACTTCGAGGCGATGTCGAACAGCTTCTGGTGCTCGAGGCCGAGCTGTTCGGCGAGCACGAAGGCTTCCGACACGGCGATCATCGAGATGCCGAGGATCATGTTGTTGCAGATCTTCGCCGCCTGGCCGTTGCCGGCGCCGCCGGCGTGCACGATGGTCTTGCCCAACTGCTGGAGAATGTGCTCCGCCCGCGCGAATGCCTGCGCCGGGCCGCCGACCATGAAGGTGAGCGTGCCGGCGGTGGCGCCGCCGACGCCGCCCGACACCGGCGCGTCGAGCATCATCAGCCCCCTCGCCTCCGCCGCCTTGGCGACGTCGCGCGCGGTGGTCACGTCGATGGTCGAGCAGTCGATCAGCAGCGTGCCGGGGTTGGCGCTCTCGACGATGCCGCCGGGCGAGAGATAGACG
>DASZXA010000078.1:0-28762 GCA_035546455.1 Pseudolabrys sp. | reverse complement strand
CCCGGTCGATGATGAAAGCCTGGGTTCCGACGACTTCCGGATCGGCCGATACCGTGATGGTGATGCGGAAACGCTCTTCCAGCGCGCGCAGGTGGCTGCGTTTCTGGTTGAGCACATAGAGCGCGACTTCGGCGCGGGTGCGCACGATCAGATTCTGGGTCGCGCCCTTCTGCAACGTCTCTTCGATCGAGCGCCGCAGCGCCAGCGTCACCGACGACACAGAGCGCACATGGCCGGACCCGCCGCAGATCGGGCACTTCTCGGTCGAGCTCTCCAGCACCGAGGTGCGGATGCGCTGCCGCGACATTTCGAGCAGACCGAAATGCGAGATGCGGCCGACCTGAATGCGGGCGCGGTCGTGCTTGAGCGCTTCTTTGACTCGGCGCTCGACGATCCGGTTGTTGCGCCCTTCGTCCATGTCGATGAAATCGATCACGATCAAGCCGGCGAGGTCGCGCAGGCGAAGCTGGCGTGCGATCTCGTCCGCGGCTTCCGAATTGGTCTTGGTCGCGGTGTCCTCGATTGAATGTTCGCGGGTCGCGCGGCCGGAGTTGACGTCGATCGCGACCAGCGCCTCGGTCTGGTTGATGACGATGTAGCCGCCCGACTTGAGCTGAACGGTCGGCGTGAACATCGCGTCGAGCTGGCTCTCGATGCCGTAGCGCGTGAACACCGGCTGGCTGTCGCGATAAAGCTTCACGTTCTTGGCATGGCTCGGCATGAGCATGCGCATGAATTCTTTGGCGTCGGTGTAGCCTTGCTCACCGGCAACGACGATCTCGTCGATGTCCTTGCTGTAGAGGTCGCGGATCGAGCGTTTGACCAGGCTGCCTTCCTCGTAGACGAGCTTCGGCGCCGTCGATTTCAGCGTGAGATCGCGCACCTGTTCCCAGATGCGCAGCAGATATTCGAAGTCGCGTTTGACTTCGGTCTTGGTGCGGCTTGCGCCCGCGGTGCGCAGGATCACGCCCATGCCTTCCGGCACTTCCAGTTCCTGGGCGATTTCCTTCAGGCGCGTGCGATCTTCGGACGAGGTGATCTTGCGGCTGATGCCGCCGCCGCGCGAGGTGTTCGGCATCAGCACCGAATAGCGGCCGGCGAGAGAGAGGTAGGTCGTCAGCGCCGCACCCTTGGTGCCGCGCTCTTCCTTCACGACCTGCACCAGCATCACCTGGCGGCGCTTGATGACTTCCTGAATCTTGTACTGCCGGGCGCGGACGCGCGGCATGCGCTCCTGAACTTCCTCGAGCGCATCGGCGCCGCCGACGGACTCCACGCTTTCATCTTCATGATGCTCGTCGCCATTGCCGCCGGCGGGTTCGGCATCCGCCGGTGTGCCTTCGTGCGCGTCGTTATTTTCAGTGACGGCTTCGACTTCGGCAGGCGCCGCCGGGAACTCCGCTTCGCTGGTCGGCAGCTCGGCCGGAGGGGCGTCGTGCGCTTCATGATGCTCGTGGGTTTCGACCGGCGAAGCGTCATGGTCCGCCGCGGCATCATGCTCGTGATGCTCGTGTGCGTCGTGATCGTGCGTATCGGCATGAACGTCGCCCGGTGAGGCCGCGTCCTGCGTGAACTGATCGGCTGCGGCTTCGACCGGCTGCTCGCTGAAATCCTGCGGCTGCTGGCCTTCGGTTGCCTGGCCCTCGACCGCATCGCTCTGCACGCGCTCATCGCGGCGGCGTGCATTGCGGCCACGGCCGCGCCAGCGGCGTCCAGCGCGGCGCTCGGCTTCCGCCTCGGCATCGCGCTCGTCGCGTTCTTGCGCGGCGAGCAGCGCCTGCCGGTCGGCGATCGGGATTTGATAATAGTCGGGATGTATTTCCGAGAACGCCAGGAAGCCGTGGCGGTTGCCGCCGTAATCGACGAACGCCGCCTGGAGCGAGGGCTCCACGCGCGTGACCTTGGCGAGATAGATGTTGCCGCGAAGTTGCTTGCGGTTAGCGGACTCGAAGTCGAATTCTTCGACGCGATTGCCGCGCATCACCACGACCCGGGTCTCCTCCGGGTGGGATGCGTCGATCAGCATTTTGCTGGCCATTGTAGAATCTCATTGAGGCGGTCCGGCCGGTGGCCGCGCACGTAACAGACGGCGCGCGACGGGCGGCGAGGGAGCCTGCCTGATTGTGGTTGAAGGGATGGGGCGCGCGTTCGCGCGAGAATTCGGCGTTTGCGGCAATGCCTTGCCGGACTTCGAATTGTCTTGGCTGCGTGTGCAGCATGAACTGGCGACCCGTTGGGGCCGACGCCATTAAGGCGCGGCGCGTTTCTCGTCGCTTACGGTCTGTGCGCGACCCCGGCGGGTCAGACGCTGATCCGGATGTCCAACAAGGGGTTCGGCTTGGCACCGCCGGGTCGTCCTGCTCCTCAAGGGGGACGATCCTGGACTGGCGCGCCGGATGCCCAAACGCGGCACGACCGGAAATCAACCGTCAGCACGTCCTACATACGGCCCGAACGGCATCGTGGCAAGGGAAGATGTATTCGGGCCTGTTTTGCGCCCGAAAAGTCACATTGCAGCTTTGAAAACAGCTCTGGGCGAGTTCCCTTCAGCGGCTTGTCACGGAATGGAGTAAAATCGCGGTTCAAGTCGGATTCGAAATGGCCCGCATCTTTTCTTTGGCACTCGCGATGGTGAGCGCGCTCGTTTGCGCGCCAATGGCGTTTGCCGCCGACTTTCCGGTCGCCAGTGACGTGCGGCTCGGCGGCGACGCCAAGGAGACCCGGTTCGTGATGGACTTGAGCGAGAAGGTCGACGTTGCTGCCTTTACGCTCGCCAATCCGTATCGCGTCGTGATCGACATGCCCCAGGTCACCTTCAATCTGCCGGCCAAAGTCGGCGATACCGGACGCGGGCTGATCAAGGCGTTTCGCTATGGGCTGGTCATGCAGGGCGGTTCACGGATCGTGATCGACGCCAAAGGCCCGGTGCGGGTGGAGAAATCCTTCGTGCTGCCGCCGGCCGACGGCCAGCCGGCGCGGCTGGTGCTCGATCTTGTTGCGACCGATCGCGAAGCGTTCCTGCGCAATGCCGAACTTGAGCCTAAACCGGTCCGCACGCCGCACATCAAGACGCCGCCGGTGAGCGAGGACCCGCACCCCCTGGTGGTGATCGATCCGGGGCACGGCGGCATCGATAACGGGACCAAGTCCGCGAACGGCGAGCTCGAAAAGACCATCGTGCTCGATTTCGCCACCATCCTTCGCGACAAATTGCAGCAGTCGGGCAAATACCGCGTCGCCATGACACGGACCGACGACACGTTCATTCCGTTGACCGACCGGGTGCGCTTTGCGCGCAGCCAGCGCGCGTCGCTGTTCGTCTCGATCCATGCCGACTATCTGCCGAAGAAGGAAGGCGAGGCGCAGGGGGCGACGGTCTACACCTTGTCCGAAAACGCCAGCGATGCCGAGGCGGCGCGGCTTGCCGAGGATGAAAACAAGGCGGACGTGATCGCCGGCGTCGACCTGACGGCGGAATCGAACGAAGTTGCCGACATCCTGATCGATCTCGCCCAGCGGGAGACCAAGATGTTCTCGACGCAGTTTGCCCGTGACCTCATTACCGAACTCAAGACCGCGACGCGGATGCACAAGCACCCAATGAAGTCGGCCGGGTTCATGGTGCTGAAGGCGCCGGACGTGCCGTCTGTGCTGCTTGAACTCGGCTACGTCTCGACCAAGGAAGACCTCAAGCAGCTCCTTTCTCCGGTATGGCGCGAACGGACGGCGGTGGCCATGGTCAAGGCGATCGATGCGTTCTTTGCGCCCCGGATGGCGGGTGCCGGGGCCGTTCGGCCCGCGAACTGAATGGGAAAACTCATGAATCCCCGTAAGGCTTTGTTACAGCCTCAGTTTCAACATAAAACGGGGTCAGCAACGGCCCGAGGCCGGGCCCCTAGCGCGCGCCTGGAAGGTTGGAGGGAATGAAGCTTTTCCTGCGCTTCTTCGGTTTTTTGTTCGCGGCGGGAACGCTCCTGTTCGTGGTCGGCGTTGCCGCGGCCGCCGGACTGCTGTGGCATTTCTCCAAGGACTTGCCGGACTACTCCCAGCTTCAGGACTACGAGCCGCCGGTGATGACGCGCGTCCACGCGGCGGACGGTTCGCTGGTTGCCGAATACGCCAAGGAGCGGCGTCTCTACATTCCGATCCAGGCGGTGCCGAAGCTCGTCATCAATGCCTTCCTCTCGGCGGAAGATAAGAATTTCTACGAGCACGGCGGGTTGGATTTCGGCGGCATCATGCGCGCCTCGTTCAATTATGTGCAGAACTTTGGCAGCAATCGCCACCCGCAGGGCGCTTCGACCATCACGCAACAGGTCGCCAAGAACTTCCTGCTGTCGAATGAAGTGTCGTTTCAGCGCAAGATCAAGGAAGCGCTGCTCTCGCTCAAGATCGAGCGCACCTACAGCAAGGACAAGATCCTCGAGCTGTATCTCAACGAGATCTATCTCGGTTTTGGCGCATACGGCATCGCGTCGGCGTCGCTGACTTATTTCGACAAGTCGGTGCACGAACTCTCGCTTGCGGAGGCTGCTTACCTCGCCGCGCTGCCGAAGGCGCCGAACAACTACAATCCGTTCCGCCAGCGCGAGCGCGCGATCGAGCGCCGCAACTGGGTGCTCGACCAGATGGCGCAGAACGGTTTCGCCAAGCCGGCCGATGTCGAGAAGGCAAAGCGCCAGCCGCTTAATGTGGTGCAGCGGCCGAGCGGAGCGCGGATTTTCGCCGCCGAGTATTTCGCCGAGGAAGTGCGCCGCGAGATTTACGATCGCTACGGCGAGAAGAAGCTCTACGAGGGTGGTCTGTCGATCCGCACCACGCTCGACACCAAATATCAGATGCTCGCCCGCAAGGTGCTGACCGATGGGCTGGTGCGCTACGACGAAGTGCACGGCTGGCGCGGGCCGGTGACCCAGATCGACATCAAGGGTGATTGGGGCGTCAAGCTTTCGGACGTGAAGGCGCTAAATGACGTAGCGCCGTGGCGGCTCGCGGTGGTGTTGGAGACCGGAGATCAGTCGGCCCGCATCGGCTTGCAGCCCGATCGCGAGCCGGGCGGCGCCATCAGCAATGAGCGCCCGGTTGGAATCCTGCCGCTCGCCGACATGAAATGGGCCAAGGTCCAGAACAAGACGCCGACCAAGGTCAGTCAGGTGCTCAATCCGGGCGATGTCGTTTACGTCGAGCCATCAAAGACCGCCGGCCAGTTCCGTCTGCATCAGATTCCGGAAGTCTCCGGCGCCATCGTCGTGATGGATCCATCGACCGGCCGCGTTCTGGCGATGGTTGGCGGCTTCTCCTACGACCAGAGCCAGTTCAACCGCGCTACGCAGGCGCTGCGGCAGCCGGGCTCGTCGTTCAAGCCGATCGTCTACGCGACTGCGCTCGATAACGGCTACACGCCGTCGACACTCGTGCTCGACGCGCCGATCGAAATCCAGCAGGGACCGGGACAGCCGGCCTGGGAGCCGGAAAACTACGAGCGCCAGTTCTACGGCCCGTCCACCTTGCGGTTCGGCATCGAGCATTCGCGCAACGTGATGACGGTACGGCTGGCGCAGGATGTCGGCATGCCGCTGATCGCCGAATACGCCAAGCGGCTCGGCGTTTATGACGATCTGCCGCCATATCTCTCGTTCGCGCTTGGCGCCGGTGAAACCACGCTGCTGCGCATGGTGACGGCCTATTCGATGATCGACAATGGCGGCCGCCGCGTGAAGCCGACTTTGATCGATCGCATCCAGGATCGTTACGGCCACACCGTCTACAAGCACGACGAGCGCGAGTGCAAAGAGTGCAACGCGGCGAAGTGGGCCGATCAGACAGAGCCCACTTTGATCGATCGCAGCGAGCAGGTGCTCGATCCGATGACGGCCTATCAGATCACCTCGATCATGGAAGGCGTGGTGATCCGCGGCACCGGCACCGTGGTTCGCGATGTCGGCCGTCCAGTGGCCGGCAAAACCGGCACTACCAACGATGAGAAGGATGCCTGGTTCATCGGCTTCACGCCCGATCTCGTGGTCGGTGTCTACATGGGTTACGACAAGCCGAAGCATCTCTCGTTCCCGGGTGGCGGCACGGGCGGCCATCTGTCGGCGCCGATCGTCCGCGATTTCCTGAAAGATGCGCTGGCCGGCAAGCCGGCGGTGCCGTTCCGCGTGCCGCCCGGCATCAAGCTGGTGCGCGTCGATCTCAAGACCGGCCTGCGTGCCGGGCCGGGGACCGAGAAGCCAATCCTCGAAGCGTTCAAGCCGGGCACCGCGCCGCCCGACAATTATTCGGTGGTCGGCGGGATGAGTGACGACGGCTCGGGTCGTGCGCCTGCTGGTTATGTCAGCCCCGAGGCCGAGCGCGCAGTGCGCTCCAGCGGCACGGGCGGGCTCTATTAGCCCTGTTCGCGAGCTGGCTGTTCCTGCTCGCAGCGCGTGAGCCACGGCGTTGCCTGCCCGGTGGCGGTGATGACGCCTTTGCGAACCACATACACGCGGGTGTCGACCTCGCGGTTGCTTAAAGTCCGCAGCCGGTCGTCCTCGCGATGCATCGTCAGGTCCTGCTGATATTCACCGTTGAGCTTGATGCGCAACGTGATGGTGTCAGCACCCGTCCGTTTGGCGCGCAAGATGACATAGATATTGGGCTCACCCTTGCCGCCGAGACTTTCGCTGAAAACCGGATCGCCGGTTGGCGACACGCGTGCGGTGCGGACCGTGTTCTCGGGCGAGGGGGCCTGGCTGCAATCCATCGCCCAACGCCCGAAGAAGCCAAAGCCTTCAAGCGTCTGCGTCAGCGTTTCCGCGCGAGCCGGAGCGCCGCTCAAAAAAAGCACAGCCCCAAGGGCTGCAAGGAACTTAGGACGCACGTGTGATACCGCTTCCCCAATTCGATCTTAGTGCGCGCGGTGGCGTCGGCAAGCGCGCAATGGAGTTGCACACCGGCTCATTGATCGTTAAGTGATGCGCCGACTGGAACGAGCTTATGCGCGCAGAAACACAAAACCTTGTTGAAGACATCGAGCGGTCGATCGGACTGCTGAGGAGGCATCTTTGACGTCGATGCCGCGCGCCGGCGCCTTGCCGAGCTGAATCGGGAATCCGAAAACCCCAATCTGTGGAATGACCAGGCGCGCGCGCAAAAGCTGATGCGTGAGCGCGATGCGCTGGACGATCAGCTTGGCGCGCTTGGGCGTATCGAGCAGGAGCTCAGCGACCAGCTCACGATGATCGAGCTCGGCGAGAGCGAGAACGACACGAAAGTCGTCGCCGACGCCGAGCAAGCCTTGCGAAAGGTCAAGGCCGAAGTTGCGCGGCGCGAGCTCGAAGCCCTGCTGTCCGGCGAGGCGGACCAGAACGACAGCTATCTCGAAGTTCACGCCGGCGCGGGCGGCACTGAAAGTCAGGACTGGGCCGGCATGCTTCAGCGCATGTATACGCGCTGGGCCGAAGCCCATGGCTACAAGGTCGAACTGGTCGACGAGGCCGAGGGCGAAGGCGCCGGCATCAAGTCGGCCACGCTGCTTGTCAAAGGCCACAATGCTTATGGCTGGCTCAAAGGCGAGGATGGTGTGCACCGTCTGGTGCGGATTTCGCCGTTCGACGCCAATGCGCGGCGTCACACGTCGTTCGCCAGCGTCAATGTCTATCCGGTGATCGACGACAACATCAAAATTGATATCGACGAGAAGGACGTGCGGACCGACGTGATGCGCTCCGGCGGCGCCGGCGGCCAGCACGTCAACAAGACGGAATCCGCGGTGCGTTTGACGCACATTCCGACCAATATCGTGGTGAAGTGCCAGCAGGATCGTTCGCAACACCGCAACCGCGCGATGGCGTGGGACATGCTGCGCGCCAAATTATTCGAGCGCGAGATCAAGAAGCGCGAGGATGCCGCTGCCGCCGAGCAGGCCGCCAAGACGGACATCGGCTGGGGTCACCAGATTCGCTCTTACGTCCTGCAGCCCTACCAGATGGTGAAGGACCTGCGCACCGGCGTGTCTACCTCGAACACGGGCGGCGTGCTCGACGGCGATCTCGACGAATTCATGCAGGCGACGCTGGCGCAGAAAGCGTTCGGCACCACGGCCGAGAACATCGAGGACGTCGACTAGGTCCTGAGACGCCGGCCTGCCTCGTCCTGCCAGGTGTCGAGCCATTGCGGCAGGCGGCTTTGCTGTGAGCCTTCAGTGCGCCAAACAGCGTAAAAGCCGCCTTCGGCCGAACGCATGATCACGCCGTCGAGTCCTTTTGCGCGCAACAGTGTGTCGATTGCCTGCTGCGGCGTCTGCGCGATCGGGCCTGCGACGTTGAACGACGTATTGACCGCGACCTCGACGCCGATGCGGCGGCCGAGCGACCGGAGATAGGCGTGCGTCAACGGATCGGTATTGGCGCGCACGATCTGCAGGCGCCCGGTGCCATCGGCATGAATGACCGACGGGATCGCGCTGTGCGCTTCGGGACGCGCCCGCGCCGTCAGCACCATGTAGTTATAGGCGTTGTAATTGTCGTCGCTGGCGCCATCAGCCAATTCAAAAAATCGCTTGGCGGCGTCCAGTGTCAGCATCGGTGCCAGCGGGCGGATCGCTTCGCGGTATTTGACGCGCGCATTGAGATTTTCGCGGGTCTTCGGGTTGCACGGATTGGCGAAGATTGACCGGTGGCCGAGCGCCCGCGGCCCGGTCTCGGCCGCGCCCTGATAGAGCGCGAAGATACCGTCCTTCGCCGTCATGTAGGCCATGAAATCGGCGACCGCCTCGGGCTCGGCGTGGCCAAGGCCGATCCAGGCGACGTCTTTCGTGCCATCGAGCGCGGCGCGAATGTCGGCATCGCGCGGCGCCATCCCGCAATAGAACGCATGATCGATCTTCCGGGCGCTTCGCGCGCCGGCGAGATAAGCGCCCATATAAGCCGCGCCGATCGCCACGCCGGAGTCATTCGGCGTCGGCGGCACCCACAGATGCAGTCCTTTGAAATGCTCGAGCAGCCGCATGTTGCCGACGGCATTAAGACCGATCCCGCCTGTGACGATCAGCCGGTTGCTGCCGGTCGCGCGAATGAAATGGTCGACGATGTGGAAGAGGGCATCCTCGAACACCATCTGCGTCGCGGCCGCCTTGTCGAGCCGGTCCTGCGTATCGGCGCGGTGATGGATGTCCTCGACGCGCAGCATCGCGTCGGGATTCCACATCTCCGACATCGGAATGGGCGCACCGAGGATGCGTTCCAGATCGCGCGAGTAGGGCCGGTGGATGTTGCGCGGCCAGGCGGCGAGATTGCGATTGAGCCGGACTTCACCGTCCGGCCGCAACTCGAAGATCGATTTGAGTCCCGCGTAATAGCGGTTGGTCGCCCGGTTGCCGTCGCCATAGGCAGCCGCGCCCATGTAGCGTCCCTCGCTGGAGAGCCAGGTCCAGCCGCCCTGCGTCGAGCTGAGAACCGAGTAGTAAATGCCGAGGGAGTCGAACACGCTGTCATTGCACGATACGCGCGTCATCTCGCCGCGGCGGCATACATAAAGCGAGATCGAGCCCTGGTCGCCGAGGCCGTCGAGCACCGTCACCATTACCGGCTGTTCGCTATCGGCGAATGGCGACGTCACGAACGAGAACCAGGCGTGGTTGTCATGATGCGCGGTCTCGATGATCGGTGTCTCCGATCGCCGTCCGAGCGCGCGTCCGAGTTTTTTCGCGGCGCGAACCCCGGCGTCGAGCTGACGCAGGCTGATCTGCGGCATCTTGTTGCCGAGCAGCGAGAGACTGCCCGGCGCCTCTTCAATGATCGTGCGGACGAACGTCGCGTAGAGCGCGGGCTGGTCCCAGGCCGAGAGCCATGCATCGATATCCGCGACGGTCAGCCCTTTCGCCGCGAGCATCGACAGCAGCGCGGCGATTGACTGCCGTGGAAATCGATCGATGTGTTTGACGCCCGAGAAGCGCTCTTCCTCGTTGTTGCAAAGGAGGCGGACACCGTCCTTCTGCGTCACCTCGACGAGGGCGACACCGCTGTTGTGAAGGCCGGCTGCTGAAATCCCGGCCAGGTAAACGGTTTCGCCGCGGCTTAGCTTCGCGCCGATCGCCGCAAAACGTTGCCCGGCAAAGTCAGAGTCGGCGCGATGGAGGTTCCGCCTGCGAAAATATCGCTCCAGCGGCTTCTGCGCGACGCGATAGGCGAATGCGCTCAGGCGCGGATGGCGTGGTCCGATCCGTGGAATGCCGTCTCTCCCGAATTCTGTTCGGGCAATCTACACGGATAATGTGAAGCTTAAAGTCCGCCGAGCTTCTGGCCGGCGCGAAGAAATTTTTGTGGATCGACCGCGGTGTCGTTGACGCGCGTCTCGTAGTGCAGGTGCGGGCCGGTGGAGCGTCCGGTGGAACCGATCAGCCCCACCACCTGGCCCAGGGTGACATGCTGGCCGACCTTCACCAGGATTTTCGACAAATGGCCGTAACGAGTCGAAAGACCGTTAAGGTGGTCGACCTCGACCATGTTGCCGTAACCGCCTGACCAGCCTGCGATCGTGACTTTTCCGCTGGCAGTCACATGCGCTGGCTCACCCATGTCGCCGCGCAGATCGACGCCGGTATGGATAGCCGGGCCGCGCATGAACGGATCCATGCGCATGCCGAACGGCGAGCTCATGTCGATGTCACCCTCGACCGGCTTGCGCAGGGGAATGCCGCGCAACTGCTGCAAAGTCTGCTCGAAATGAGCGCGGGTCAGGTTGACCTTGTAGAGATCGCGCTCGAACTCACTGGTTTTGCTCGATGGAGCTTTCACCGGGACGAACGGCCCGCCGATTGAGCCGGTGACATCGTCGCCATGCTTGCCGAGATCGACGTGGAGGTCTGCGAGCACGCTCTGCACGCGCTTGATCTTGTTGTCGATCGCCGCCTGCATGCCTTCGAGCGCGGCGTCCTGTTTTTCTTCGACCTTATCGAGCGACTGTGCGACGCGGCCGAGCTTTGCCGTCAGGCTGCCCGGTTGAAGGTAAGCGCCGCGCTGGCGATGTGGCGGCTGCTCGTCATTGTCGTTGATAGGCGCCGGCTTCATCGTGCCGCGCGGCCGCGCCTTCGGTGACCGCTTGATGGCGGAGAGGTCGCCGCCGAGCGCCGCGCTGCGCTGCTCGATCACAGCTTGTCGCTGGAGAAGATCGTCGAGCTTTTGCTCGAACTGTTCCTGGTCGAGCAACTGACGGCTGGTGACACGGTCGATCTGGGCGCGCAATTCGGCGATGCGGTCCTCGTAGGCGAATTGCATCTCGGCTTGATGCCCGATCAGCCGCGTCAGTACGTTTTCCTTGAATGCGAAATAGCTGCCGGTCGCGACTGACCAGATCGCCATCACGATTAGCGTGCCGACAACGATCCAGAATGCGACCGGGCCGATGCGAACCTGACGGCCAGCATGGACGAGGGTGTAGCCATTTTGTCCGCGCTGCATGTGACGCGAGACATGGGCGGCGGATTGCGCGTGAACTGTGTGCGGATGATGAACGTCGCCGGCGTGGGAATACGAATAGGACGACATCGACGCTCCGACCGACTGCAAACAAACGAGGCCAAGCGCGATATCGCCAGCGTATGGTTAAGATTTAGGAAATTTCGCCTCAAGTTGAGGGAATTAGAGTGCTTTGACCGCCGCCAAAACTTCGTCGGCATGGCCGTTTACCGACACCTTCGGCCAGATTTTGGCGACCCGGCCCTTCTCGTCGATCAGGAAAGTTTTGCGGATCACGCCCATGAAGGTGCGGCCGTAGAGCGATTTCTTGCCCCACGCGGCGTAGGCGGTCAGCATCTCGTGGGTTGGGTCGGAGCCGAGCGCGATGCTGAGCTTATGCTTGGTCTTGAACTTGTCCTGCTTTTCCACCGGGTCGGCGGACACGCCGACGACCTCGGCACCGGCCTTGGCGAACTGATTTCGCAGTCGCGAAAAGTCGATTGCCTCGCGGGTGCAGCCCGGCGTGTCGGCTTTGGGATAGAAATAGAGGACCAGCTTTTTCCCCTTGAAATCCTTGAGCGACACCGACCCGCCGCCGTCGCGCTTGAGGGTGAAGGCGGGGGCTTTGCTGCCGGGCTCGAGATCGTGGGCCATTCGCCTTCCTTTCGTCGCTTTCCCCGCGTGAATGAGGGAAGATTATCCAGCCGGGCCATGATGATAAGACGAATCGTTGGGGGCGGCGATATTTGAGACTGGCTCAGCCGCGGAAGGATAAGGACAAGCCGAGCAAGGAATGACGGCGAGGGGAAGCAATCACGCCCATCGACGACGCACCGTGCGTCGGGCCGCAGTTCGGCTGCGCCGGCACGCGCGTCGGCATCGGCATCGGTTGCGTCACTTCCGCCTGCGGCTGACCGGTCATCCGTGGGTTCGCCGTTCGCTGAAAGTCGGTGGCATCGTCGCGGCGGTCATGGTCATTGCGTCCGGTGCGCTGTGGTGGCGTCTCTCCACGGGTCCGATCGCACTCGACATGGCAACGCCGTGGCTTGCCGAGGCAATCGCGGACAATTTCGGCGGCAAGCACTCGGTGACGATCGGCGGCACGCAAATCGAGCGTGACGAGCGTGGGCGCCCGGCGCTTCGTATTACCAACATCGTGGTACGCGACGCGGACGGTATTGTCGTTGCGAGCGCGCCGAAGGCTGACATCGGGATTTCCGCGGCGAGTCTGCTGCAGGGAAAGATGCGCGCCGAAAGCCTCAACTTGGTTGGCGCCGAATTGTCGGTGCGGATCGAGACGGACGGCAGAGTGACAGTGTTCGCCGGCGCCAATACGCGGCCGATCGCGGTTGCGACTTCCCCGGTTGTGCCGAAAGCACTGGCCACGAAAGCGCCGACCGGCGATTCGGATCACGACATCATCCCTGACAGTGAGGACGTCGCCGCTATTCTGACATGGATCGACGGTCTCGGCGTCAGCGGTCTCGATGGTCATGGCCTCGCTGAGCTCGGTTTGCGCAATGGCAATCTCATCGTTGACGATCAGCGCAGCCGCAAGCGATGGAGCTTCACGCACATCAACGTCAGCCTGTCTCGCGCCGAGTTTGGCGGCATATTGTTCCGTCTGGAATCTGACGATCAGCAGCGTCCGTGGCAGATCAGCGCGGCAGTGCGGCCGCTGGAGGGCGGCGCGCGTGGTGTTGGTATTGAGGCGCGCCAGGTCTCGCTCAACGATCTTCTGCTCGCGGCGCGGCTCGGCGACGGCATGATCGAATCCAATCTGCCGCTGTCGGCAAGTCTGCGCGCGGAATTTGGCCCGAACGGAAGTGTGCGGCAGGCCCGCGGCCAGATTCTGACCAGCGGAGGCGAAATCCACGACATCCGGGATCCCAATTCGAAAGCGACTGTCGAGCATGCGGATATTCGCTTCACGTGGGATAGCACGCAGCAAGGCCTGTTGGTGCCATTCCAGATCCAGGTCAACGGCAATCAGTTTACTTTGATGGCGCGCGCGCGCCCGACCGAGCCCGGCATTTGGAGCATTGCGCTTGATCGGGGCGATCCTGTGATCGACCCCGTTATCTTTCCGGCCAAGCCTGACGTGCACCAGGAAGCCTTCGCGCTCAATCGCGTTGTGCTGCGGGGGAAGCTCGATATCGCGCGTGGCCGGGCCGTGCTCGAGAACGGCGATGTCGGCCGCACCGATGTGAGGCCGGATTATAATATGGGCGTCGCTCTGAACGGCAGCTTCGATTGGGGCGCGGCCGAGCCGCGCCTGACATTCGGCGTTGCTGGAACGCGGATGCCGTTTTCGGTGATGAAGCAATTGTGGCCTGTCTTTGCCGCGCCGCGCGTTCGCCGTTGGGTTGACGAGCGCATGAGTGGCGGCACCGCCGAGCGCGTGCTGATCGCGGGCAACGCCTCGCTGGCGGCGATGACCGAGAAATCTGTGCCGTTCCGTGACGAGGCGTTGTCGATTGAAATTGAGACCACCGGCACGACGCTCCAGCCGGTCGCAAAATTGCCGGCGATCCGCGATGCCGACCTGAGCCTGCGCGTCACCGGGCGCACGGCGCGGCTGACGCTTGGCCGCGGCACCATCGAGGTTGCTCAAGGCCGCCGGCTCAACATAGCCGACGGCTCGTTTGCGATTGCCGATACGCATGCCGTTCCGCCCCATGCCGTCACGCAATTCCGCATCGACGGATCGGTGGGTGCGGCAGCGGCCTTGCTTGCCTATGAGCCGCTACGCAGCCCGGCGGGCGCGATGCTCGATCCGGCCAAGACGCGCGGCAGCGTTGCCGCGCAAGTCGTGGTCAATCTCGATCTCGGTCGCGATGAGGTGCAGAATGTCGCTTATTCCGTCAAAGCCGATCTCGGCAATTTTGTCGGCGATGGGCTGCTGGTCGGCCACAAGGTTGAGGCGCAGGCGCTGCACGTCGAGGCCGACTCCTCCAGTTTCGTTGTGAAGGGGGACGCCCGCATCAACGGCACGCCGGCCGCGCTGGAGTTTCGCCAGAGTGCCGGTGATCCGCTCGCCGATCTGCATTTGCAAGCGGTTCTCGATGATGCTGCGCGCCGCCGGCTGGGCATCAATTTCGGCACGATGGTCAGCGGCAACATTCCCGTCACGCTCACCGGTCGCGTCGGAGCCGACGACAGCAAGAATCAGATCAATGTCGACGCGGATTTCACGGCGGCACGGGTTGAAGATCTGTTGCCCGGCTGGAACAAGTCCGTGGGCAAGGCGGCCCACGTCAGCTTCAGCCTTGTAAAGGCGCCTAAGTCGACACGTTTCGACAACCTCACGATCGATAGCCAGGGTGGCATCGCCAAAGGTTCGGTCGAGATCGACCAAAGCGGCGATCTGGTGTCTGCGAATTTCCCGGTATTCGCGCTTGCGGGCGGCGATCAGGTATCGCTGCGCGCCGATCGCGGGTCTGACGGCACGCTGCGGGTTCAAATGCGCGGCGAGGTCTACGATGGGCGGCAGCTCATCAAGTCGGCGCTCGCCAGCGATACGCCAAACACCAAGCAGAAGCAGGTCGATCTCGATCTCGACGTGAAGATCAGCGCGGTGGCAGGCAACAACGGCGAGGCGCTGCGCGGCCTTGAGCTCAAGATGTCCCGTCGCGGGGGGCATATCCGCAGCTTCAACATGAAGGCGAAGATCGGCCGCGATGCGCCGTTGATCGGCGAGTTGCGGCTGCGCACCCGCGACAATCACCAGGTGCTCTACCTCGAAACCGACGATGCAGGTGCGCTGTTCCGCTTCACCGATTTCTATCCGCGCATGTTCGGCGGCAAGATGTGGATGGCGATGGACCCGCCGACCAAGGACAGCGCGCCGCAGCTCGGCGTCCTCAGCGTGCAGAACTTCGTGGTCCGCGGCGAGGCGGCGCTGGATCGCGTGATGTCGAACGCGCCGGATAAAGTTCGCTCGGCGGTCGAATTCACCGAGATGCGCGCGGAATTCACCCGCACGCCCGGCCGGATGACGATCCGGGACGGTGTGGTGCGCGGTCCGGCGGTTGGCGCCACGATTGACGGCCAGATCGATCTTGTCCGCGACGACATGCGGCTGCACGGCACGTTCGTGCCGCTCTACGGCCTCAACAACATGTTCGGCAAAATCCCGATCGTCGGTCTGTTTCTGGGCGGCGGCAGCAACGAGGGGCTGGTCGGAATCACCTACGAGGCGTCCGGTCCGCCTGGCGCACCCCGCGTCAGCATAAATCCGATCTCGGCAGTGGCTCCGGGCCTGCTGCGCAAATTCATCCCGACGCCCGGCACATTCGACCAGCGCGGTTCCGCCGCGGACGCTTATCAGGCGCCGCGCTAGTCCGATCGCAATCAGACTGGCTTGAGCAGAACGTGCTGTTTCTTTCCGAGCGACAGCTTGATGACGCCGTCGGCAGTCACGTCGGATTCGCCGATCGTGTGCTTGTCGTTGGTGATCCGCACGTCGTTGACGGCAACGGCATTGTTGCTGATCGCGCGGCGTACTTCGCCGTTTGATGCGGCAAGCCCGGCGGTCACGAAGGCACTGAGCACGCCGATTCCGGCGGCAACATCCTTGCGTGGTACGTTCACGCTCGGCAGCGCCAGCGACGTCTCGCGTTGCTCGAACGTGCGCCGTGCCGTTTCGGCGGCCGCATCGGCGGCCTCGCGGCCGTGCACCATCGCGGTCGCTTCGGTCGCCAGCACTTTCTTGGCGTCGTTGATCTCCTGGCCTTTCAGCGCGGAGAGGCGCGCGATCTCGTCGAGTGGCAGGATAGTGAACAGCTTGAGGAAGCGGCCGACGTCGCCGTCTTCGGTGTTCCGCCAGTATTGCCAGTAGTCGTAGGGGCTCACGAGCCCCGCATCGAGCCATACCGCGCCGGCTGCGGTCTTGCCCATCTTGGCGCCTGACGATGTCGTGATCAGCGGCGCGGTGAGGGCGAACAGTTGCGCATTCATCATGCGCCGGCCGAGCTCGATGCCGTTGACGATGTTGCCCCACTGGTCCGAGCCGCCCATCTGCAGCACGCAGCCGGTGCGCTTGTAGAGTTCGACGAAGTCATAGGCTTGCAGGATCATGTAGTTGAATTCGAGGAACGACAGCTCCTGCTGGCGCTCGAGCCGCATCTTCACGCTGTCGAACGACAGCATGCGGTTGACCGAGAAGTGCCGGCCGACCTCGCGCAGGAAATCGATGTAGTTGAGCGCGTTCAGCCAGTCGGCATTGTTCGCCATCATCGCGTCGGTCTTGCCGCTGCCGAATTTCAGGAATTTCGCGAACACCGAGCGGATGCCGACCAGATTCGCTTCAATCGCCTCGTCGGAGAGAATGCGGCGGCTCTCGTCCTTGCCGGAGGGGTCGCCGACCCGCGTGGTGCCGCCGCCCATCAGGGCGATCGGCCGGTGGCCGGTTTGCTGCATCCAATAGAGCATCATGATCGGCAACAAAGAGCCGACATGGAGCGATGTAGCTGTGCAATCGAAGCCAATATAAGCGGTGATCGGCCCCTTGGCGGCGAGCGCATCCAGCGCGTCGGGTTCCGACACCTGGTGGATAAATCCACGGTCCGCCAGCGTTTGCAGAAAATCGGATTTGTAGGCGCTCATGTAACTTGGACTTATATGATCGGATTAAGGCTATGCGTGCGAGCGGGTCGCATCCATTCGGCCGGTGGTGTAACAGGTCCAACGGCTGATTCAAACTCATGGGGCACGCGCGGGTGGCGGCGATCAAGGCGATCGGCTTGATGAGCGGGACGTCGCTCGACGGCGTCGATGTGGCGCTGATCGAGACTGACGGCGACCGTGTCACCGCGCTCGGCCCGACCGGCTATCGCGCCTATACCGAGGAGGAGCGCGCCCTGCTGCGGCAGGCTCTGGTCGAGGGTGCCGCGCTTAATGACCGCCGCGCGCGGCCCGGCATGCTCTCCAAGGCCGATAATTTCGTCACGCGCGTTCATGCCGACACGGTCAACGGATTTCTAGCCGAGGAGCGGATCGATCGCGCATCGATCTCCGCGGTCGGCTTTCACGGCCAGACCGTGCTGCATCGCCCGGAAGATCA
This sequence comes from Pseudolabrys sp., assembly GCA_035546455.1. Classification (GTDB taxonomy): domain Bacteria; phylum Pseudomonadota; class Alphaproteobacteria; order Rhizobiales; family Xanthobacteraceae; genus Pseudolabrys. The sequence continues at coordinate 11,260 of DASZXA010000078.1, read as the reverse complement.
GCTGACCATCCAGATCGGCGACGGCGCGGCGCTGGCTCGCGAAATCCATATTCCGGTGGTCTGCGATTTCCGTCAGGCCGATATCGGCGCCGGAGGCCAGGGCGCACCGATCGTTCCGGTGTTTCATCAGGCGATGGCGCGCGATCTCGCGCATCCGCACCCGATTGCGGTGCTCAATATCGGCGGCGTCGCCAATATCACCTATGTCGACGGCGGCGACCCGGTTGCTTGTGACACCGGTCCAGGCAATGCGCTGATCGACGACTTCATGCGCGCGCGCACCGGGATGCCGTACGACAACTTCGGCGATGTTGCCGCCACGGGAAAAGCGAACCAGGGCTTCATCGATCGCGTGCTGGAGCATCCGTTCTTCAATCTGAAGCCGCCGAAGTCGCTCGACCGCAATGCTTTCGCGTTCGGTAACATCGGCCTGCCGGATTTCACTGTGCCCGATGGCGCGGCGACTTTGTCATCCCTCACCGTACAGGCGGTGGCGCGTATCCTGCCGCATCTGCCGGCTGTGCCGAAGGCGTGGATTGTCGCCGGCGGCGGTGCGCGCAACAGAACGCTGATGCGGATGCTCGCCGAGCGACTCGCGCCGGCAAGTGTCGAGACCGCGGATGCTGTTGGCTGGTCGGCCGATGCACTGGAGGCGCAAGCCTTCGCGTTTCTGGCTGTGCGGTGCCTCAAAGGCAAGCCGTTAACGTTTCCGACCACCACCGGCGTGCCGCGCCCGATCACCGGCGGTGTGGTCGAACGGCCCGAAACGGAACGAATTACAACGTGATCGTGCGCGGGTAGCGGCACGAAAAATCGATGCTATAACGGCGCGAATTTCATTCGCATCATTGATTGACGGGGCTGCTTCCAAGGCATGCTGGTTCGAGATGTCGCCGCTGCACTTTCGGCGCAAGTTGTCGGAGACGGCTCGCTTGATGTCGAGCGCGTCGTTCATCCGTCCATGGCCGCGCGCGCGTCCGATCTTGCGGTTGCGATGAGCGCCGATGCATTTGCCGCGCTTGCGGAGTCGAAAGCACAGATCGCGATTGTCTCCGACAAATCGGCGAAGCTGGGTGGCAACCTGAAGGCGATCGTCGTTGCCGGACAAGGGCGCGCGGCGCTGGCAAAGCTGACCGCAATGTTCGATCCTGGGCCGGTCCATGCGTCCGGCATTCACCCGAGCGCGATAATCGCGTCCGACGCCGAGATCGGTGCCGGCGCCAGTATCGGCGCGTTTGTGACTGTCGGTCCGCGCAGCCGGATCGGCGTTAATACAAATGTTATGTCGAACGTCTCGATCGGCGCGGATGTGTCGATCGGCGAAAATGGCCTAGTCTATTCCGGTGTCCGGATCGGCGATCGCGTCTCGATCGGTGACCGGGCCATCATCCATTTCAATGCCACCATCGGCAGCGACGGCTTCAGCTTTCTGCCCGTGACAGGCACCGGGAAGGGGCAGCCGCAGCGCGTTCATTCGCTCGGCGATGTGGTGATCGGGCACGACGTCGAGATAGGCGCTGCCTCGACCATCGCGCGCGCCACGCTCGAATCCACCAGAATTGGCCACGGAACCAAGATCGATAACCAGGTCCAGATCGCGCATAACGTCCAGATCGGCGAATCCTGCCTGATTTGCGGCATGGTCGGAATCGCCGGCAGCGCCGTGATCGGGGACCGGGTTTTACTAGGCGGCGGCGTCGGAATCGCGGATCATATCAAGATCGGTTCGGATGCAATTGTTGCAGCTAGGTCGGGGGTGGGTACAAGTGTTGCTGCGGGGGAGAAGGTTTCCGGCTATCCGGCAATTCCGCATGAGCGATCGGTGGAACTTTTTATGTTTCTCTCGCGTCATAAGCGACTATTACGCGATCTCGATGAGGTCAAAGCGCGTGTTGCTGCAATCAACCCTGTTCAAACCGAGAAGTGAGGCCGATGTCTGACGTTGCGCAAGATGTAATGGCGATCATCAAGAAGAAGATCCGCGTTGAGCGCGATCAGATCACGATGGACGACAAACTGCGCGACTTGGGACTTGAATCACTCGATGCGCTCGAGCTGGTGTTCGACATCGAAGAGAAATTCAACGTCGAGATTCCGGTCAACGCCAACGACGCCAATATCGGCGGCTTCGAGACGGTCGCCGATGTCGTGCGCGAAGTCGAAAAGCTCGTGACGAAGAAAGCGTAACGCCACGTGCATCGCGTCGTCATCACCGGTCTCGGCGCGATTACGCCGCTTGGACACGACCCCGCCAGTTTCTGGGACAGCCTGAAGCGCGGCGATGATGGCATCCGGCCCGTCGAACTGGTGCCGACCGACCGCCTTAATCAAAAGGTGCTGGGCGAGGTCAAAGGATTCGACCCGCAAAAGCATTTTGGTGAGCGGGAGCTCCCGATTCTCGATCGCGTTTCGCAGTTCTCGATTGTCGCGGCCAAGCAGGCTGTCGCGCAATCCGGACTTACATTTGACGGGGAGCTGTCGGAGCGCACCGCGACCATCATCGGCACCGGCGTCGGCGGCCAGACCACGGTCGACGAAAGCTTCAAGCGCCTCTACGAAGACAAGCAACCGCGCGTTTATCCGTTGACCATTCCGAAGCTGATGCCGAACGCGCCGGCCAGTCAGATCTCCATGCACTGCGGTTTGCGCGGGCCGGCCTTCGGCATCGTCAGCGCTTGCGCCTCGGCGACTCACGCTATCGGCTTGTGCTTCCAGATGGTACGCAGCGGGGCCGTGCAGTGCGCCGTGACCGGCGGCGCCGAAGCGGCGATCACGCTGGGCGCGATCAAGGGCTGGGAAGCGATGCGGGTGATGTCGCCCGACAAGGTCCGCCCGTTCTCCAAGGACCGTAAAGGCATGATCATTGGCGAGGGTGCCGCGATTGCGGTGCTCGAGACCGAGGAAGATGCCCGCAAGCGTGGCGCGAACATTCTGTGCGAGATCGCCGGCTTTGGCATGAGCGCGGATGCCAAGGACATCACGGCCCCGGACGTCAACGGCATGGTGCGCGCAATGAACGGCGCACTCAAAGACGCGAAGCTCAACGTGCAGGACATCCAGTACGTCAATGCCCACGGCACCGGCACGACGGCAAATGATCGCACCGAGACCGCGGCGTTGAAAGTCGCGTTCGGCCATCACGCTAAAAAGATCGCGATTTCCTCGACCAAATCGATGACTGGCCACGCGCTCGGCGCAGCCGGCGCGATCGAACTTGTCGCCACCGTTATGGGAATTCGGGCAGAAGTTGCTGCGCCCACCATCAACTATATCGGCCCCGATCCGGAGTGCGATCTCGATTACGTGCCCAACGAGGCGCGCGACCTCAAGATCGACGCGGCGATGTCGAACTCCTTCGCCTTCGGCGGCCTCAACGCGGTGCTGGTTCTCAAGCAATACCGGGGCTAGGCTGACGGTCCATTCCGAGGACCACTGATGTCGAACCCCCGTACAATCCGCCTGTCGCCCGACGATAACGTCGTCATCGCGGTCGATCAGATCACGCCCGGCGCAATGGCCTCCGGCGCGACGGCCACCGAGCGGGTGCCGCGCGGCCACAAGATGGCGATCCTTGCCATCGCTGAAGGCGAGCCGGTCCGCAAATACGGCCAGATCATCGGCTTTGCCTCGAAGCCGATCGCGCCGGGCCAGTGGGTGCACGAGCATAATGTCGGCCTGCACGATTTTGCCCGCGACTACCGGATCGGCGAGGGCGCGAAGAATGACGAGGTGCTGCCGCCTGAACTGCGCGCGACCTTCGAAGGTTACGTTCGCCCGAACGGCAAGACCGGCACCCGCAATTACATCGGCATTCTCACCTCGGTGAATTGCTCGGCGACCGCGGCGAAGTTTATCGCCGACGAGGTCAATCGTTCCGGCATCCTCGACGACTTTCCCGAAGTCGATGGAGTCGCCGCCTTCGTTCATGGTTCCGGCTGTGGCATGGCCGCTTACGGCGACGGCTGGGAGCTGCTTCGCCGCACGCAATGGGGCTACGCGACACATCCCAATCTTGGCGGCGCGCTGATGGTCGGCCTCGGTTGCGAGGTCTTTCAGATCGACCGCATGAAGGATGAATACGGGCTGGTCGAAGGCGATCACTTCCAGACCATGACGATCCAGGCCACCGGCGGCACCAAAAAGACGGTCGCCGAGGGTGTCGAACGCATCAAGGCGATGCTGCCGCTCGCGGCGAAAGCGAAGCGCGAAACGCGTCCGGCCTCCGAAGTAACGCTGGCGCTGCAATGCGGCGGCTCGGATGGCTATTCCGGCATCACCGCCAATCCGGCGCTTGGCGCTGCGGTCGACGAGCTGGTGAAGCATGGCGGCACCGGCGTGCTGGCCGAGACGCCGGAGATTTATGGGGCCGAACATCTGCTCACGCGGCGCGCGGTCAATAGGTCGGTCGGCGAGAAGCTGGTTGAGCGCATCCGCTGGTGGGAGGACTACACCGAGAAGAATGGCGGTGCGATGAACAACAATCCGTCGCCCGGCAACAAGGCCGGCGGCCTCACAACTATTCTGGAGAAATCGCTTGGTGCGGCGGCGAAGGGGGGCTCGACGACATTGCGCGCGGTTTACGAATACGCGCAGCCGGTCAAGGAGAGGGGTTTCGTCTTCATGGACACGCCCGGCTACGACCCGGTCGGTGCGACCGGGCAGGTGGCCGGCGGCTGCAACGTGATGTGCTTCACGACCGGCCGCGGCTCGGCGTTCGGCTGCAAGCCGACGCCCTCGATCAAGCTCGCGACCAATACCTCCGTCTATGGACGCATGATCGACGATATGGACGTGAACTGTGGCGACATCCTCGACGGCGTCTCGGTTGGGCAGAAGGGCAAGGAAATTTTCGACAAGGTGTTGGCTGTCGCGTCCGGCGAGCATACCAAGTCGGAAGACTTGGGTTATGGCGATCTTGAATTTGTTCCGTGGCAAATCGGCGCGGTGATGTAAGGGGCAATTCGATAATGGCAAATCTGTTTGATCTGAAAGGCAAGGTCGCGGCGGTGACCGGCGGCAATGGCGGCATCGGGCTGGGCATGGCCAAGGGGATGGCGGCGGCCGGCGCATCGGTGATCGTTGTCGGTCGCAACAAGGCCAAATCGGATAAGGCGATCAAGGAATTGCAGACGCTCGGCGGCAAGGCGGAATTCATCGAATTCGACGCCCTCGATGAGAAGTCCTGCAAGGACGCAATCGACAAGGCCGCGCAAAAATTCGGCCGGCTCGACATTCTGGTCAATAACGCCGGCACCACGGTGCGCAAGCAGCCGCAGGATCTCACCACCGCCGACTGGAATCTGGTGATGACGACCAACCTCACCAGCGCGTTCCAGTGCTCGCAGGCGGCCTATCCGCACATGAAAATGCTAGGTGCCGGCAAGATCATCAACATTGGCTCGATGATGACGCTGTTCGGTGCGGCCTACGCCGCACCTTACGCAGCGAGCAAGGGCGGCATCGTGCAGATGACGCGGGCGATGGCGACCGCCTGGGCGAAAGACAACATCCAGGTCAATTCCATCCTGCCGGGCTGGATCGACACCGATCTCACCCGCGCGGCGCGTGAGCAGGTGCAGGGGCTCAACGAGCGGGTGCTGGCGCGCACGCCGGCACAACGCTGGGGCAAGCCGGACGACTTCGCCGGCATCGCCGTGTTCCTTGCGTCTGCTGCGTCAGAATACGTCAGCGGTGCCGCGATCCCGATCGACGGCGGCTATTCGATCCAGGCGTAACCCGTCCGGCTCAGTGCGGGCAGATGTAGCCTGCGCCGGTCGGGCTCTTGAAACAGCCGACCGATTCCGGAAGGAAAAATTTCGGCAGATAGAGCACGACATCCGGAAACAGCACGGTGAAGCCGATCGCCACGAAGAACACCACATAGATCGGTAGTGAGGCATACATCGCCTTCGGGAATCCGACACCGACGAATTTTGACGCCACCAGCAGCGACAGCCCGTAAGGCGGGGTGATCAGGCCGAAGACCAGCGTCGTGATAATCACGACGCCCATGTGCAGCGGATTGATGTCGCCAAGTTCGTTGAGCTTGATGATGATCGGCATGAAAATGATGATCGCCGGCACCGCGTCCATGAAGTCGCCGATCACGATGAACAACAGGACGAGGAGCAACATGATAATGCGGCCGTCGTGGCCCGCGAATATCTCGATCCAGCCGGCCACGATATCCGGTCCGCGCAGATAGGCGAGCATCCAGCCGAATGCGGAGGCGGCCGCGACCAGCGCCAGTGGGATCGCGTAGAGCAGGCCGGTGTAGACGAAATCGTGCGGCAGCTTGCGGAAGTGGTCGCGGGCAAGCAGCGGCACCAGCACGACGATGATGTACACCGCCGCGATCATGCCGGCTTCGGTCGGCGTGAACCAGCCGGTCAGGATGCCGCCCATGATGATGACGGGGATCATCAGCGGCAGCACCGCGCCGCGCACGGACAGATAGAACTCGCAGAGCGAGGCGCGCGGCTTGAGTTTGCCGACCGGCCCGAAGAAGTGCGAGTAAATCATCAGCCCGATGCCGACCACGAATCCGGGGACGATGCCAGCGAGAAACAGGCCGCCGATCGAGACGTTGCCGGTCGCGCCATAGACCACCGCCATGATGCTCGGCGGGATCAGGTTCGCCATCGTGGAGGCGCAGGCAATCAGCGCGGCGGTGAATGCGCGCTCATATCCCTCGCGCGTCATCTCGACCGCGACGGTGCGGCTGAGCACTGCGACGTCGGCGGTCGAAGATCCCGAAATGCCGGCAAAAAACATCGAGAAGATCGTCACCACCTGCGCCAGGCCGCCGCGCAGATGACCGACCATCGCTTGCGCCAGCCGGATCATCCGGTTGGTGACATCGGCCGATGTCATCAACTCGCCGACCAGGAGGAAGAATGGCACCGCCAGCAGGATTTCGGAGTCGATGCCGTGGAACATCTGGCCGATCATCGATTGCATGCTGATTTGGGTCAGCGTGCACGCCACCAGCACGCCCGCCATCAGCGCAAACGCGACCGGCACGCCCATGTACCCAAACACGAGGAACAAGGCGGTCATCAGCAGGATGATCTGACCGTTGTTCATTTTATGATACCCGCGAAATCGTCGCTGTCTTCCGGCCCTTCAAACCCGTGGTGCCAGCCGTTCACGAGCTGTTCGACGCAGAACAGCGCGATCAGCGAGCCGGCAATCGGCACGCAGGCCGTATAGGTCGCGAGTGGAATCAGCGAAGGCGCCCGGTAGCTGCCGAGATCGTTGAAGAAGTTCTGGATGCCAAAAATCATCATGCAGATCGCCACCGCCAGGATCACCAGCCGGTTGATCGTTTCGATCGCCGTGCGGCGGGAGCCGCTCATCTGTTTGGTGATCTCGACCAAGTTGAGGTGATCCATGCGGCGCGTCGCCACGGCCATGCCGGTGAAGACACCCCAGGCGAAAAATCCGGTGGTCGCCAGTTGCAGCCACAGAAACGGGTAATGCAGCGTGCGGCTGACGACGTCGACGAACACCGACGTCGTGAAGCCACCGATCGAAATGCCGCACAGGATCATCAGGATATTTTCGAGCGGGTCGAGCGCCGGCCACTTCAAGTGACGATGGCGCCCGACGACGAATGTCGGCAGCTCCACGGGACGTTCCCCCTTGACGTGAAAAGCAGGCGGCGCTGCGCACGGCAGCGCCGCCTGTCGATGCCTTGACTATTTCACGTCACGGACGAGTTGCAGCAGCTTGACCGCATGCGGCCCGAGCTTCTTGGCGATGTCGTCCTGGATCGGCTTGGCGTCAGCCATGAAGCCGGACTTGTCGACGTTCTCGTGAACGGTGACGCCCATCGACTTAAGCTTGGCAGCCGAGTCTGCCTCGAGCTTGAGCGCCATCGCGGGCTCTTTCACTGCGACTTCACGCGCAGCCGCCTCGACCCAGCCCTTTTGTTCATCCGTGAGGCTGTTCCAGGTCTTGTCGGAAACCCAGATGCAGTTGTTGTTGGCTTCGTGCTCGGTGATCGAAAGCACAGGCGCGACCTCGTAGTGCTTGTTCGCCATGTAGACGTTGACGCCGTTCTCGGCGATGTTGACCACGCCCGTTTGCAGCGAGGTGTAAACCTCGCCGAACGGCATGTGCACGGTTTGCGCGCCGTAGGCCGGGAAGTGTGCGTCCTCGGTCATCGTGGCCTGAACGCGGATCTTCTGGCCCTTGATGTCGGCGACCGAGCTGATCGGCTTCTTGCTGTACATGTTGCGCAGGCCCATGGTCATCAGAGCCAGCACGTGCGCGCCCTGCACCTTGTCCTTGACCATGGCCTGGAATTCCTTGGTCACGGCCGGGTCGGCCAGAACCTTGGCGAGATGTTCCTTGTCGCGGAAGATGAAGTGTTCGGAGAACACGCCGGCTTCCGGCACCACCGACGCGGCGTTGGCCGTCGAGGTGATGATGAAGTCGATGTCGCCGGTGCGGATCTTCTGCAGCATCACCGGTTCTTGCCCAAGCTGCGCGCCGGGATATTGATCGATGCCCATCGTGCCTTTGCTCAACTCCATGAGCTTGGCATTGAACATGTCGCCGGCGATGCCGTAGGCCGTGTTGTGCGGCTGGTCGTAGCCGAAGGTGTATTTCTTTTGTGCGTTGGCGTTGCTTGCCGTCGCCAGCGCAAGAGTCGCGACGGCGAGCGCCGCGAATAAGTGACGTCCCTGAATGGTCATTTGTCGTCCCTCCCATGGATTTTTTGATGTGCTGTTGGCCGCACTTAGGGGGAGGATTAGATACTATCCCCGAATATCCGGCAACGAGCCGGTCGGCGGGGAAGGGGCCCGGGTGGCCCTGCTTACGGTTTAAAATTTAAGCAAGTCAGCGGGAGCGCGTCTTGCGGACCCGGCCGTTGCCCATCGGCTTTTTCTTCTTCAGGAACGCCGCGCAGAAGGCGGCGTCGAGCAGCCGATAGTCGTTGGTGATCTCGTCGCCTTTGGCGATGTCGCGCCGCGCCACGATATGGCCGCTTCGCCAGCAGGTATTGGAATTGAACGAGTGGTTCATGTGGTGGTCGTGGTCGCAGGTCAGCAGGATTTCGCCGTCGACCCGATAGCCGTGGTGCAGGATGTAAGCGCGCGCCTGCTTCGGCAGCTTGGCGAATTCACGCGGCGACCAGACCCGGTCGAAACCGGGGACAAACCGCCAGACCTTCGTGCCTTTGGGGATGAATTCGCCGGCAAACACGCCCAGACCGTGAATGGCGGACTTGTCGAGATAGGTTTTGATGAGGAGCATGGCCCGTGGGCGACTCGAAAGCGTCGCCGCAAGATTAGCGGATTCTATTTTTACGGCATCTGGGTCCGGAGGCTTGTGGATAAAGTGCCTGCGGACACGGCTGGCTATCGCCGATCGTGGCGTTCGAGCCAGCCGTGGGCGGCGCGGCCTGCGATCCGGCCGCGTTCGACCGGTGATAAGCCGGCATGCCGGCTGCACGGCACCTCGATGCCAAGGCACGCATCGGCCGGCATGGCTTTGAGGAACTCGTCGAGTGCCAAGTCGCCGTCACCGGGATCGTAGCGGTTCAGTCTCGCTTCGGTGCGGAGGTCGTCCGGGGCAGGGTCGCGCGCATCGCACAGGTGAACGTAGGAGACAATCGACGAGTCGAACGGCGCCAGCTTATGAAAGTCGGCGCCGGACCGGGCGAGGTGCAATGCGTCGACCAACAGCCGGAGATTGTTGCGGCCAACGTTGCGCTTGATCTGCGCGGCGTCGTCATAGCTGCGCACCTGCGTGAACGGCATGAACTCGAACGCGATCTCAATTCCGTGGCTTTGCGCGAGATCGGCGAGCCGTCCGAGATTATCGATAAGTCGCGCGCGGTCGGGATCGTTGCCGGCAACCAGCACGAACCGCGCGCCAAGTTCGGCGCCGGTCGCCAATGCCGGCTCAAGTGAGCGCGGCTCGCTCTCCGGCCCGAGCCAGATCGACTCAATCAGCCGGACCGAAACACCGGTCGTCGCCATCGCGGATTTCAGCTCGCGCCGCAGCGCCGGTTGGCCGATCACATCGGCCACTTCCGCCGCCGCCAGCGGCTGCACGATGCGCAGCCCAACGTGCTGGAAGCTGCCTGCTGCCGCAGCCTCGATCAATTCGAGCGGCGAGGCGTCGATGACTGTGAGATGATCGAGCGAGAGCGGCCGCACGGCCCTAAGCCGCGCTCGGCTTTCGTGTCGTCACCAGCCGCTTGTCGAGATACTGGTTGACCGATGTCATCAGCGCCTCGACCTTGCCGTCGAAGAAATGGTTGGCGCCTTGCACCACCTTCTGCTCGATGACGATGCCCTTCTGCGTCTTCAGCTTCTCGACCAGCGTGGTGACGTCCTTGTGCGGCACCACCGCATCCTTGTCGCCGTGAATGATGAGGCCGGACGACGGGCAGGGCGCCAGGAACGAGAAATCGTAGAGATTGGCCGGCGGGCAGATCGAGATGAAACCCTCGATCTCGGGGCGGCGCATCAGCAACTGCATGCCGATCCAGGCACCGAACGAGAAGCCGGCGATCCAGCAACTCTTCGCCTCCGGCGAAATGGTCTGCGCCCAGTCGAGCGCCGAGGCGGCATCCGACAGTTCGCCCTGGCCATGATCGAATGAACCTTGAGACCTGCCGACACCCCGGAAGTTGAACCGCAGCGCTGAGAAGCCGCGATGCACGAACGCATAGTAGAGCTGGTAGATGATCTGGTGATTCATCGTCCCGCCGAACTGCGGGTGCGGATGCAGGATGATGGCGATCGGCGCGTTCTTCTGCGGGGCCGGGTGGTAGCGGCCCTCGATGCGCCCCGCGGGACCGGTGAAAATGACTTCAGGCATCTTGGAGCCTCCGCGTGGTCTCTGAATGGGAACGGGCGCGCTTGACGCGACCGGCAGGGGCGCTTTAAGTCTCGAAAACTAAAGCAATTTTTCGGTTCGGCGCGACTCCGCGCTCGGAAAGCGCGGGTTTTTAACATGACCCGCAGGGCCAAAAGCAAGCTTTTTAGGATGCTGCCGACGTGACCGTTTCACGCGCCTATTTCGACTGGAACGCCACCGCGCCGCTCTCGGACGCGGCGCGCGACGCCATGGTCGCGGCACTGAAGGCGACCGGCAACGCGTCGTCGGTCCATGCCGAGGGGCGCGCCGCCCGCGCGCTGATCGAAAAGGCGCGGGCGCAGGTCGCCGCGCTGGTCGGCGCGGAACCGAAGAATGTCACGTTTACGTCCGGTGGCACCGAAGCCAATGCGCTGGCGCTGAC
>DASZXA010000077.1:0-30000 GCA_035546455.1 Pseudolabrys sp. | reverse complement strand
TCGCCAATGGACGAACCGCGGACGAGATCGCGGCGGCGCTGGATGTCAGCAAAAGCATCGCCCAGCATTATCTGCGCGTCGCCGCGCGAAAGCTCGAGGCGCGAAACCGCATCCACGCGGTGGCGATCGCCGTGAAGCTGGGACTGATCGAGCCGAAGGGCGGCCCGCGCGGGTCGTCCGGCGATTAGGCGGCTGCCGCCGCTGCCTCGGTGTCGGCGATCCCGATGTTCAGCAGGGCGCGAAGCAGGTTCTGCACTTCGAGCTGCGCCGACAGATGCGACATGGTCGGCCGGCTGCCGAGCGTCGCCTCGTTGAGCTCATCGAGCGCCGTGACGCCGCGCGGATAGAACTCCCGGAACACCACCCGCTCGGCCAGCGCGGCGGTGTAGCGAAACCGCAGCCGCTGCGAGAGGTCCTGCAGCGCCGCATCGACCGCCGCCTTGTTGCGGGACGACACCATCGACAGGCGATTGCGCAACACGATCCAGTCCGTGTCCGCCTTGCCTTCCTGGCGCCGGCGCTGGCGGGCGCTCTCGACCGATCGCGCATAGTGGCTGATGCCGGCGACGGCGAGCGTCTCCGGATCGACGGCGCCGAGCACGTCGAGGTCGACAAAGCTGTCGTTCAGCGGCGTGATGAGCGTGTCGGCGCTGGCATGGACATATTGGGCCAGCGGCTGATTGTGCCCCGCCGTGTCGATGACGATATAGCGGTGGTCCTCCGACAGCCGTTGCAGCGTCGCCGCAAGTTCCTCCTCGGCCGCCTGAAGATTCTCGGACGTCGAGAATTCCGCATCCTCGTCGAAACAGACATGGGTCGGCGTGAGAAGCTCGACGTTCCGCTTCCGCGACCACGTCAGCCGGTTGTCGATGTAATGCGTGAAACTGCGCTGCCGGGAGTCGAGATCGATCGAAGCAACGGTGTTGCCGGCCTTCATCAGGGCGACGGCGACATGAACCGCGACGGTGGACTTGCCTGAGCCGCCTTTTTCGTTCGCAACAACGATGACGCGTACACCCGCGGAATTGTCTTGTGTCATGGCGTGCTCCGTTACGATTCTTTTTGCTTCGAGCCCTCTGTCCGTTACTTGGCTGATTCGTGAATCGGCGGCGAGCACGAATGCTTTCCGGGCGGCAAGTTTTTAGCGAGCCGATTGCCGAGTCGTTTCAAGGAGTTCGGAAACCGCTATAGGACCGCAGAAGCCAATCATTGTCATTCCGGGGTGCGAGCGCAGCGAGCGAACCCGGAATCCAGGAGTCGTGAAGGCACGGCGCCGGCCCGGAACGACGAAAGGGCTCTTGACATAAATTCCTATTAGGATTATATCCACTTCACCAGGTCCGGTGAGGGGCGCTTCATGAGGCGTCTTGAGGCGGGACCGTCCGGAGGAGGGCGCCGACAACTGCGCCAAGCCTCTGGAGTTGCTGGTGAAAACCGGCAATGGGTGCGGTGGCCGTGCCACGGGCGCAACGCGCGCCCAACGGGCGCGGAGGTCCAAGCCGCGGTTTTCCCGGGCGTCAATGGCAGGCGTCCACGGGCGGACGGAGAGGTCCGCGGCGCTTCACCGGCTCTGAGCCGGGAAGAAGGTCGAGACCTTAATCTTCCGAGCCGTCTAAAGCGGTGGGTAAAAAATTGTGACCCCACCGGGGTGGCCGCGGAGCAAGCCTCAAACACCGCGCGCGGAACGCCGAGGTTTCGGCGGAGTCGCGTCAACATTTCCTCGACTAGCCTCGGAGTCGCGAGGCTTCGAGGCACGCGGGTCCTATGAGGCCCGGCGTTCCGCGCGCCCCTCAATTCGGGGACGAGGCGAAACGGGAGGATTTAGCGAGGGCGCATCCCGCGCCGACACAAGAACAGGGAATGCGGAACTATGCCTGCGCGGAACTTGGCCGGCGGAACGATCGCGCCGCGCAACGGTTCTCAATCATCAAATGGAGCTTGCAATGACGGACCTGGATCGCGCCACCGCGCGTGCGCTTGTCGAGGCGGGCTACATGCCGTTGCAGGAATACATCGAACATTTTGAGCTGGACGTTCTGCGAGACGCGGCGCAACGAACGCAGACAGCGCCTCGGCCGCGCGCGGTCAAGGTTCGCGCGCGCTTCGAACCGCAGCGGCCGGCGTCCTATCGGGTGCGTTATCAGAGAATGCGCGCTTGAGGCGCGATCACTCGCCCAGGATTTCCTGCCGGCGCTGCTCGAGTTCGCTGGAATAGCGCCGCAGCGCGTAGGATTCCGTCAGCAGGCCGACCACATCGCGCTTGTCCGGCGAGTCGACCACCGCCAGCGCCTCGGCTTCCGCGTGGTCGAACATGATGACCGCTTCCTTGATCGTCATGGTCGGAAACAGCGCAGTGTCCTTGAATTGCATGACGTCGCGCACCTGTTTCGTCTCGCTGAGGTCCGGGGCGTGCGCTTCGGACACCGAGATGATGCCGGCATAGCGCTTCTCCTCGTCGACCACCGCGACATGCGACACCGAGCCGAGCGGATAGACCAGCCGGAAGCGCGAAATCGTGGTGTGCAGCGGCACGATCTTCACGTCGGTCCGCATCATGCGCCGCACGGTCAACTCGCGGATCCAGCCGACATCGGCCGCGCTGCGGATGCCTTCGCCGCGCAGGTGGAAGCGCCAGGTGGCGAAGGAATAGCCGAAGGTCTCGCGCGTCACCTGCGCCGCAATGATGATGGCGATCAGCACCGCGGTGGTGAGCCAGAAATCGCCGGTGGTTTCGAGCGCAATGAAGGTCATGGTCAGCGGTCCGCCGATCACCGCGACCGACAGCGCGCCCATGCCGACGATGGCGTAGATGTGGGGCTCCAGCGCCGCCGCCGGCCAGATGATATTCGCCGCATCGGCGAACATCCGCCCGCCCAGTGCGCCGATCAGCAACGAGGCAAAGAACAGGCCGCCGCGGAAACCGGTGCCGAGCGACACGATCGAGGCCGCCGATTTGAGCACGAACAGCAGGGCGATCGCCGACAGCGAGCGCTCGTACATCGACGAGATATGGATGGCGCCGTGGCCGGATGACATCACCTCCGGCGTGATGATCGCGATCGCGCCGACGATCAGCCCGCCGAGCGTCGGCCGGAAAATTGGCCGGATGCGGACGCGGTTGAGCAGCTCTTCGCACAGCGCCACGCTGCGCATCAGCGTAATGCCGACGATGGCCGCCAGTACGCCGACCAGCATCGAGGTCGCGAGGTCGACCGGCCGCACGTGCGAGACATACATCCCGCCGATGCCGAGCGGTGGCTGCCCGAGTGCGCTGGCCACCAGGTAGCCGGTCAGCGCGGCGATGCCGACCGGCGCGAGATAGGCGACCGAGTAGCTCGCGATAACAAGTTCGAAGGCATAGAACGCGCCGGCCAGCGGCGCGCCGAACGCGCCGGCAATCGCGCCGGCGGCGCCGCAGCCGACCAGCACGCGAAGATCGCGCCGCCGCAGCCGGAACGCCTGGCCGATCCACGAGGCGATGCCGCTGGCGAATTGGGTGTAGCCCGCTTCAAGGCCGACCGATGCACCGACTCCGCTCGACCATACGGTCTGCAGCGCGACGATCATGCTGCCGCGGAACGACATGCGGCCGCCGTGCAGCGCGTTGGCTTCGATCGGGTCGACCTCGCGGCCGGGGCGCACGCGCACCAGCACCCACAGTCCGAACCCGAACAGCGCGCCGCCGAGCGTCGGCATCGCGATCGCCGCCCAGGTTTCGATATGCGTTTGCCCGGACAGGCGCTGATCGAGCGGGATGCCGTAGAGCGAGCGGTGCATCAGCGAGACGGTGAAGCCCATCAGCGCGACGACGAGGCCGGCGATCACGCCGATCAGCGCGGCGAGCGCGATCAGTCCTGCTTCGCGCGCCCGGACCAGCGCGCGCAGCGCCTGCGGTATCTCGATGGACCTGAAGAAGCCGGATGTGCGTTCACCCGGCTGTGCGGAGTTCAGCATGCCGTTGACTTCAGACGCAGATGTCGCCCGACCAGTTGCGATGACCGTAGCCAGTTCCGGGGCGAAAGCGAGGCCTAATCGTGGGTTCTGGTTACCCAAGATGGGTAAAACCGCCCTTCCAATTCAGGCGGGACGTTGCTACATAGTCCCCGTCCGCGCGGGGCATAACCTGCGCGTCGCTTTTAGCGGCATCGATGACGGACTTGGCGCGGGGTGGAGCAGCCCGGTAGCTCGTCAGGCTCATAACCTGAAGGTCACAGGTTCAAATCCTGTCCCCGCAACCAAGTCCCAAAATCATCCAGTAAAATCAGATAATTGACCGGCTCTTGAGCAGCGCCAGCACGTCGTCGGCGAGCGCCTCGGGCGTCTTCGTGCCGTCGGCCGTCAGCACCAGCTCGGCATGTTCCGGCTTCTCGTAGGCGCTGCCGATCCCGGTCAGGTTCGGTAGCTTGCCGGCGCGGGCGAGTTTGTAGAGCCCCTTCGGGTCGCGCGCCTCGCAGACCTCGAGCGGGGTGTCGATATGGATTTCGAGAAATTCATCGGCCTCCACCATCTCCCGCGCCATCCGGCGCTCGCTGCGGAACGGCGAGATGAAGCTCACCAGCACGATCAGCCCGGCCTGCACCATCAGCTTGGCCACCTCGGCGACGCGCCTGATGTTTTCGACACGGTCTTCGTCGGTGAAGCCGAGGTCCTTGTTGAGCCCGTGGCGCACATTGTCGCCGTCGAGAATGATGGTGTGCCGGCCGGCGCGCGTCAGCGACTGCTCGACCAGGTCGGCGACGGTCGACTTGCCGGCGCCCGACAGCCCGGTGAACCACAAAACGCACGGCTTCTGATGCTTGAGGCCGGCGCGGGCCGCCTTGTCGATCTTGGTCGCCTGCCAGTGCACGTTGGTGGCGCGGCGCAATGCGAACTGGATCATGCCGCAGCCGACGGTGGCATTTGTCAGGCGATCGATCAGGATGAACCCGCCGGTGTCGCGGTTCTCGCTGTACGGATCGAACGCAACGGCGCGGTCGAGCGCGATATTCACCTCGCCGATCTCGTTGAGGTCGAGATGCTTTGCCGCGGTGTGCTCCAGTGTGTTGACGTTGATCTTGTGCTTGAGGTTGGTGACCTGCGCGTTGACCAGATTGCCGCCGAGCGAGAGCAAGTAAGAGCGCCCGGGCAGCATCTGCGCGTCGTTCATCCAGACGACATGGGCCGCGAATTGATCGGCCAACACCGGCCGCTCGGTCTCCGCAGCGACAATGTCGCCGCGGCTGGCGTCGATCTCGTCGGTGAGCGTGAGCGTCACCGCCCGGCCGGCAACGGCTTCCGGCAGTTCGCCGTCCATCGTGACGATACTTTTCACCTGGGTGGTTTGGCCCGACGGCAAAACGACCACGCGATCTTTCGGCTTGATCCGGCCGCTCGCGATTGTGCCGCAATAGCCGCGGAAATCGGCGTTCGGCCGGTTCACCCATTGCACCGGCAGGCGGAATGGCTGCGCGGCGCGATCGGACGCCACGTCCACCGTTTCGAGATGTGCGAGTAAAGTCGGCCCTTTGTGCCAGCGCATCTTGTCGCTCGGCCGCGTGACATTGTCGCCGGTCAGCGCCGACAGCGGGATCGCGGCGACGTTGGGAATGCCGATCCGGCCCGCCAATTCGCGGTAATCCGCGGCGATTTCCTCGAATGTTGCCTGGTCCCAGCCGACCAGATCCATCTTGTTCACCGCCAGCACCACGTCGCGAATGCCGAGCAGCGACACGATGAACGAATGCCGGTGCGTCTGTGTCAGCAGGCCTTTGCGCGCATCGACCAGCAGCACCGCAAGGTCTGCCGTTGAAGCGCCGGTTGCCATGTTGCGGGTGTATTGCTCGTGGCCTGGCGTATCGGCGACCACGAACTTGCGCCGCTCGGTCGCGAAGAACCGGTAGGCGACATCGATGGTGATGCCTTGCTCGCGTTCGGCCTGCAGGCCATCGACCAACAGCGCCATGTCGAGCTTGTCGCCTACGGTGCCGAACCGCGCGCTGTCATTCTCCAGCGCGGCCATCTGATCGTCGTAAATCAGCTTGCAGTCGTAGAGCAGGCGGCCGATCAGCGTCGATTTTCCGTCATCGACCGAGCCGCACGTGAGAAATTTGAGCAGGCCGCGATCGGCCTGCGCTGCTGTCTGGTCGCCCGAGGTGGCCGCCTTCTGCATCAGAAGTAGCCTTCCTGCTTTTTCTTCTCCATCGACCCGGCCTGGTCGTGGTCGATCACACGGCCTTGCCGCTCGCTCTGTGTTGCGGCCAAGGTCTCTCGCACGATGTCGTCTACATTGGCGGCGTCGCTCTCGACCGCGCCGGTGAGCGGATAGCAGCCGAGCGTGCGGAAGCGCACCGTCTTCATTTGTGGCTTCTCGGCCGGCGCGAGCTTCATCCGGTCGTCGTCGACCATGATGAGTGCGCCATCGCGCTCGACGATCGGACGCGGCTTGGCGAAATAGAGCGGCACCACAGGGATGTTTTCGGCCTGGACGTATTGCCAGATATCGAGCTCGGTCCAGTTCGACAACGGGAAGACGCGGATGCTTTCGCCCTTGTGCACGCGGCCGTTGAAGATGTGCCACAGCTCGGGGCGCTGGTTCTTCGGGTCCCAGCGGTGCGAGGCGGTGCGGAATGAGAAGATGCGCTCCTTGGCGCGGCTCTTTTCCTCGTCGCGCCGTGCGCCGCCGAACGCAGCATCGAAGCCATATTTGTCGAGGGCCTGCCGCAGCGCTTGGGTCTTCATCACATCGGTATGAACGGCCGAGCCGTGCGTGAATGGGCCGATGCCTGCTTTCAGGCCGTCCTGATTGATGTGAACGATGAGATTGAGCCCGAGATCTTTCACGCGCTGGTCGCGGAACGCGATCATCTCGCGGAATTTCCAGGTGGTGTCGACGTGCAGCAGCGGGAAGGGCGGCTTCGACGGATAGAACGCCTTCATCGCCAGGTGCAGCATCACCGACGAGTCCTTGCCGATCGAATAGAGCATCACCGGCTTGGCGGACTGAGCGGCCACCTCGCGCATGATGTGGATGCTCTCGTCCTCAAGCGCCTGCAGGTGGCGTGGTCGCGTCGCGATCGGCAAAATTCCGTTCCGGTAACCTTTTTTCCCTGGCGGGTCATAGCGCAAAGGCGTGTTGGTCGCCAACGCGGCCGCGCAACGGCAGGAAAAACCGCCGTTCACCCTGTCGCAATCTGCAATAATTGTTAATCGCGCCCGCCGTTGCGACGCAGGGACATATCAAATAGGACTGCGCGCAAATGACCGAACGCGCAAAAGTTACCGCTCCATCCGTCCCATTCATCGATCTGGCCGCGCAGCGCAATCGCCTGGGACGCGTTGTCGACGACGCCATCGCGCGGGTGCTCGCGCATGGCCAGTACGTCATGGGCCCGGAAGTGCGGATGCTCGAAGCCGACCTCGCGCACTTCTGCGGCGCCAAGGAAGTCATCTCGTGCTCGAACGGCACCGATGCGCTGGCGCTGATCCTGCGCGCGAAGGGCATCAAGGCGGGCGACGCCGTGTTCTGCCCGAGCTTCACCTTCGCCGCCACCGCCGAGGTGGTCGCCTGGTTCGGCGCGACGCCGGTGTTCATCGACGTCTTCCCCGACACTTTCAACATGGACGCCAGCAGCCTCGAGCGCGGCGTCGCAACGGCGAAGCAGCTTGGCCTCAACCCGGCCTGCGTCATTCCGGTCGGCCTGTTCGGCCAGCCGGCGGACTTCGATGCGATCGAGCCGATCTGCGCCAAGCACAAGCTCTGGATTCTCGACGACGCCGCGCAGTCGTTCGGCGCCACTTACAAGACGCGCAAGATCGGCACGGTCGGCACGGCGACGGCGACCAGCTTCTTTCCGGCCAAGCCGCTCGGCTGTTATGGCGACGGCGGTGCGATCTTCACCGACGACAAGGAGCTTGCCGACGTACTGCGCTCGCTGCGCAATCACGGACAGGGCAACGACAAATACGACAACACGCGGATCGGCATTAACGGCCGGCTCGACACCATCCAGGCCGCGATCCTGATCGAGAAGCTCAAGATTTTCGCCGACGAGATCGACAAGCGTCAGGTGATTGCGAAGCGCTACAACGACGGCCTCAAGGATGTGGCCGTGGTGCCGCGCGTGCTGGACGGCTGCGTGTCGACCTGGGCGCAGTACACCATCAAGATTTCCAAGGGCCGCCGCGACGCGGTCGCCGCAGCGCTGAAGGAAAAAGGCATCCCGACTGCGATCTATTATCCGAAGCCTCTGCATCAGCAGACCGCCTACAAGCAGTATCCGAGCGCGGGCAACGGCCTGCCGGTGTCGGATGTGATCGCGCATGAGGTGCTGGCGCTGCCGATGCACCCGTATCTGGCGCCGGACCTGCAGGACCGCATCATCCAGACGGCGCGCGAGGCGCTGGCGGCCTGATCTGCGGCAAATCGGTCCATTTTGGAACCGAATGCTATGCCGGGATTTGCCCTGATATCCTCCCAATGGCCGTGTCTGCTTGATCGCATCCGCGATGAAGTGAGATAACAGGCTGTTGCCGCGTAGATATAAAGAGAGCCGCCAATGCTGAAGCTGTCCGACATCAAGACCAAACTTTTCGCCGACGGCGCCGCCAAGGCGGACATGGTCGAGCTTGCGAAGAATTCGTGGGTGGCCGGCTTCACCACCAATCCGTCGCTGCTGAAGAAGGCCGGCGTAAAGGACTACGCGGCCTTCGCGCGCGATGTTGTGAGCGCGATCCCGGACCGGCACATCTCGTTTGAGGTGTTTTCCGACGATATCCCCGAGATGATTGCGCAGGCGCAGATCATCAAGACCTGGGGCAAGAACGTCTACGTGAAGCTGCCGGTGACCAATACGCGTGGCGAGACGCTGTATGACGCCGTGCGCAAGCTCTCCGGCGAGGGCGTCAAGATCAATATGACCGCCATTTTCACCCGCGAGCAGGTTGAAAAATCGATCGCGGCGCTCGATGGCCGCGCGCCGGGTTGCGTCTCGGTATTCGCCGGACGTCTGGCGGACTTCGGCGAAGATTATCGCCCGCTGATGAAGGATTCGGTGAAGTGGGCTCGTGCGACAAAGAACGTCGAGATCATCTGGGCCTCGACCCGCGAGGTCTTCAACGTGGTCGAAGCGAACGAGATCGGCTGCCACATCATCACGGTGCCGAACGACGTGCTCAAGAAGCTGTCGGCGCTCGGCACCAAGACCGCCGCGCAACTGTCGCAAGCGGCCGTGCAGGCGTTCCGTGAGGATGCGATTGCGGCCGGTCTGTCGCTCGACGCCCCGGCCGTCGCGGCGGAATAATCAGACTTTATAGTAGTCGCGATACCACGCGACGAACCGATTGATGCCGGTGGCGAGAGGGGTTTTCGGCTCGAAGCCGGTGGCCGCCTTTAGCTCGGCCACATCGGCATAAGTTTCGGCTACATCGCCCGGCTGCATGCCGAGCAGGTTCTTGTTCGCCGCTTTACCGACCGCTTTCTCGATTGTTGCGATGAAATCGAGCAGAGCAACCGGCGTATGGTTGCCGATATTGTAAACCCGGTAGGGCGCGCTGGAACTGGCCGGATCGGGGCGTTCAGCCGACCATTCCGGATCGGCACCCGGCACAAGGTCGAGCGTGCGCACGACGCCCTCCACCACATCGTCGATATAGGTGAAATCGCGCTTGTGGTGGCCCTGGTTGAAGACGTCGATCGGCTCGCCGGCGAGGATCTTCTTCGTGAAAATGAACGGCGCCATGTCGGGCCGGCCCCACGGCCCGTACACCGTGAAGAAGCGCAGGCACGTCACCGGCAGCCCGTAAAGATGCGCATAACTGTGCGCCATCAGCTCGCCGGCCTTTTTCGTCGCGGCGTAAAGGCTCAGTGGGTGATCGACATTATCATGGACGCTGTACGGCATTTTCGCATTGGCGCCGTACACCGAGCTCGATGACGCAAACAGCAGATGCTCCACATTATTGTGGCGGCAGCCTTCGAGCACATTGATCAGCCCGACGATGTTGGCGTCGATGTATTGGTGCGGATGTTTCAGTGAGTAGCGAACGCCTGCCTGCGCGGCGAGATGCAGCACGCGCGCCGGTTTCCGCGCGGCGAAAAGTTTTGCAATGCCATCGCGATCGTGCAGATCAGCTCTGACAAATTCAAAATTTTTGTGCGGCGCAAGCTCGTTCAGCCGCGCTTGCTTCAGCGCGACATCATAATAGTCGTTGAGGTTGTCGACACCGACGACCGTATCGCCGCGCGCGAGCAGTGCTTTTGTTGCGTGGAATCCGATGAAACCGGCGGCGCCGGTGAGCATGATGATCATGGCAACTCGTCATTAGGCTTCGCGCGGCGACCATATCAGTGAATGGCGAAATGCGAGTGCAACTATTCTGCACCGCAGCACGCACGTCATTGCGACATTAAAAATACAATCGAGCAGTTCGATTCAGCTTGCAAGGAACTGAATTTTCAATTGGTATTATGTAGACCAAGTTGGGCAAACCCGACACCGGAGAGCAAGCTGGCGCAGACCGGCGATTTGAACAGGGCACCAAGGAGGACGCACGCATGATGCATCTGACGAAAACGATTGCCTATAGCGCGGCGGTCGCCGCCATCGCGTTGACGATGGCTCCGGCCAATGCCTGGGAACCAACCAAGCCGATTGAAATCATTGTGCCGGCTGGCACCGGCGGCGGCGCTGACCAGATGGCGCGCGCGGTGCAGGGCATTATCACCAAGCACAATCTGTCGAAGCAGTCCGTTGTGGTCGTCAACAAGTCTGGCGGCGCCGGCGGTGAAGGCTTCCTCGATGCGAAGAATTCGAAGGGTGACGAGCACAAGCTGATCATCACCCTTTCCAATTTGTTCACGACGCCGCTCGCGACGGGTATTCCCTTCAACTACAAGGACCTCACCCCGGTTGCGATGATGGCTCTGGACGAATTCATCCTCTGGGTGAATGCGGACAAGCCGTACAAGACCGCGAAGGATTACCTGGACGACATCAAGTCGAAGCCCGACAACACCTTCAAGATGGGTGGCACCGGCTCCAAGCAGGAAGACCAGATCATCACGGTCGCGCTCGAGAAGGCGGCCGGCAAGAAGTTGACCTACATCCCGTATAAAGGGGGTGGAGCGGTTGCCGTGCAGCTCGTCGGCAATCACGTCGACTCGACCGTCAACAACCCGATCGAGGCCGTCGCCCACTGGCGCGCCGGCAAGCTGCGTCCGCTCTGCGTGTTCGACAGCAAGAAGCTCGACTACCACGAGAAGATCGCCGGCGATCTGGCCTGGGACAGCATCCCGACCTGCAAGTCGGCGGGCGTGAACGTCGAATACCTCATGCTCCGCGGCTTCTTTGCGCCTCCGGGCATCAGCAAGGACGTCGTCGCGTACTACATCGACCTGATGAAGAAGGTCCGTGAGACGCCGGAATGGAAGAAGCTGATGAGCGACGGTGCGTTCAATCAGACCTTCATGACGGGTGACGAGTACGTCAAATGGGTCGCCGCTGCTGAAAAGACCCATGAGGATCTGATGAAGTCGGCTGGCTTCCTGGCCAAGACGAACTAAGCAACGGGTCAGGACGAGACGTCCAAGTCTAGGAAGATCAATGAGTGACAATGTGCATGAGTCCGGTGGGGCGGGTCCGTCCCACCGGACGGTTGAAGTCGGGGTTGCCGCGTTTCTGGGGCTCCTCGCCATCGTCGGAATGTACGGCAGCGTAAAGGTCGGTATCGGCTGGGGTGCCGAAGGCCCACGCGCCGGATTCTTCCCGTTCTATGTTAGCGCGCTGGTGTTGTTGTCCTGCGGGGTCAACATCGCCAACGCGATGCGCGTGCCTGACGACGGCAAGATTTTCGCCGAGTGGAGTCAACTCGGCAAAGTCGTCTCGGTCGTTATTCCGACTGCCATCTACGCGGTGCTGGTCGCCTATATCGGCCTCTACGTTTCCTCCGCATTGCTGATCGGCCTCTTCATGCGCTGGTTCGGCAAGTACGGCTGGCTGGCAACGATCGCGATCGCGATCATCGTGCCCGTGCTCACCTTCTTCATGTTCGAGATCTGGTTCCTGGTGCCGCTGCCCAAGGGTCCGCTCGAGAATTATTTGGGTTACTGATGCAGGACATCGGTCTTTTGTTTCACGGCTTTGCGGTTGTCATTCAGCCGTACAACCTGTCGCTGATGGTGCTCGGCATCGTGCTCGGCGTGATCGTAGGCGTGTTGCCGGGTCTCGGTGGCGCCAACGGCATCGCGATCCTGTTGCCGCTGACGTTCTCGATGTCGCCGACCTCGGCGATCATCATGTTGTCGTGCATCTACTGGGGTGCGCTGTTCGGCGGCGCCATCACGTCGATTCTCTTTAACATTCCGGGCGAGCCATGGTCGGTGGCCACGACATTCGACGGTTATCCGATGGCCCAGAAAGGGCAGGCGGGCGAAGCCTTGACGGCGGCGTTCACGTCGTCGTTCGTCGGCGCGCTGTTTGCCGTCATCATCATCACGCTGGTGGCGCCGCTGGTCGCGAACTTCGCCTTGCAGTTCGGCCCACCTGAAATTTTCGCGGTCTACTTCCTGGCGTTCTGCAGTTTCGTCGGCCTCAGCAAGGAGCCGCCGTTCAAGACGGTCGCCTCGATGATGCTCGGCTTCGCGCTCGGCGCGGTCGGCCTCGACCAGGTGACCGGCCAGCTCCGCCTGACGTTCGGGGCGCCACAGCTGCTCAACGGCTTCGACTTCCTGATCGCGGTCATCGGTCTGTTCGGTATCGGCGAAATCCTTCTCACGATGGAGGAGGGTCTCAGCTTCCGCGGCAAGCCGGCCAAGCTGAATATGAAGGTCGTGCTGCAGACCTGGGCGGAGTTGCCGCGCTACTGGCTGCTGTCGCTGCGCTCGTGCCTGATCGGCTGCTGGATGGGCATCAGCCCGGCCGGCGCTACGCCGGCATCGTTCATGAGCTACGGCATCGCCAAGCGCATCTCGAAGAAAGGTCACCTGTTCGGCACCGGCCAGATCGAAGGCGTGGTGGCGCCCGAAACCGCGGCTCACGCCGCCGGCACCTCGGCGCTGCTGCCGATGATCTCGCTCGGCGTGCCCGGTTCGCCGACCGCGGCCGTGCTGCTCGGCGGCCTGTTGATCTGGGGCCTACAGCCCGGCCCGCTGCTCTTCACCGAGCAGCCGGATTTCGTCTGGGGCCTGATCGCCTCGATGTACATGGGCAACCTCGTCGGCCTCATCATCGTGCTGACCTGCGTTCCGCTGTTTGCGGCGATCCTCAAGATCCCGTTCAGCGTGATCGCGCCGTGCATTCTCGTGTTCTGCGCGATCGGCGCTTACTCGGTCCACAACAGCACGTTCGACGTCATCATGATGGTGGTGTTCGGCATCGCCGGATACTTCATGAAGAAGACGAACTACCCGCTGGCGCCGTTGGTGCTCGCGATCGTGCTCGGCGACAAGGCGGAAGAAGGGTTCCGCCAGTCGCTGCTCGCCTCGCAGGGTGGTTTCTCGGTGTTCTGGTCGAGCGGACTGGTCTCGACGATCATGGCGCTCGGGCTGATCGCCCTGTTCTGGTCGGTGATCCAGAACACCTGGACGCGGTTCTTTGGCCGCAAGGAAGAGGTGCGGGCGGCGGGTTAATCGCCGCTCGGTTGAACCCCGCGGCGGCCTTCGCCGCAGGGCTTCATTTCGGCAGGAGCCGCGCCGGGGGATCACGAAAACCCCCATTGCACGGCCACTTGTCTCTTGGCATACTGTATACCAGCATGAGTGATAGTCCGACCCGTCGCGTTGTTTTGCCGCAGTCAGAGCCGCCCCCCGCGCAACTGCTGCGCGTCTCGACGCGGCCATCGCTGACACCGATCGACAGCGCACCGAGCTTCAAGCACCAGGCCTATGCCGCGCTGAAGAACGCCATTGCGGCGATGGACATCTATCGCAGCCGCGAGGACATCCGGCTCGACGAGCGCAAGCTCGCGCAGGACTTCGGCATCAGCCGTACCCCGGTGCGCGAGGCGATGGCGCAACTCGAGCGCGAGGGTTTTGTGCGCTCGGTGCCCCGCCGCGGCATCTACATCGTGCGCAAGACCAAAGCGGAAGTGATCGAGCTCATCACCGCTTGGGCGGCGCTCGAAAGCATGGCCGCGCGGCTGATCACACAGCAGGCGACCGACGAAGAAATCGCCGGGCTTCGCAAGATGTTCGCGACGTTCCTCAGCGGTGAGGTCCACGCCAAGCTCGACGAGTATTCGGAAGTCAACATCGAGTTCCACCAGACCATCATCAAGCTGAGCCGCAGCAAGGTTCTGGCCGATCTGGCGGAAAATCTGTTCACCCACATGCGCATGATCCGGCGCAAGACGATCGTCGAGAAAGATCGCGCCGACCGTTCGATCCGCGATCACATGCACATCATCGAGGCGCTCGAAGCGCGCGATACCCGCAAGGCCGAAGAGCTGGTGCGGGATCACGCACTCGGCTTGGCGGAACACGTCAAGCAATACGCCGACTATCTCGATTAAACGAAAAGAAGCGGGAGCGAATTTCCATGTCAGATGCAGCCGTGAAACTACAGCCCGATGCGCCGGAGCAGGAGCTGACGGACGGCTTTCACCTCCTGATCGATGCGCTCAAGCTCAACGACATCAACACCATCTACGGCGTGCCGGGGATTCCGATCACCGACTTCGGCCGCATGGCGCAGGCCGAAGGCATCCGCGTCATCTCGTTCCGCCATGAGCAGAACGCCGGTTATGCGGCCTCGATCGCGGGCTTCCTCACCAAGAAGCCGGGCGTCTGCCTCACCGTGTCGGCGCCGGGCTTCCTCAACGGCCTGACCGCGCTGGCGCACGCCACCACCAACTGCTTCCCGATGATCCTGATGTCGGGCTCGTCCGAGCGCGAGATCGTCGACCTCCAGCAGGGCGACTACGAGGAGATGGACCAGCTCGCGATCGCCAAGCCGCTCTGCAAGGCGGCCTATCGCGTGCTGCATGCGCAGGACATCGGCATCGGCCTCGCCCGCGCGATCCGCGCCGCGGTGTCGGGCCGCCCCGGTGGCGTCTATCTCGACCTGCCGGCCAAGCTGTTCGGCCAGGTGATGGACGCCGCAAAAGGCAAGCAATCGCTGGTGAAAGTCATCGACGCGGCGCCGGCGCAGATTCCCGCGCCGGACTCGGTGAAGCGCGCTCTCGAGGTGCTCAAATCGGCCAAGAAGCCGCTCATCATCCTCGGCAAGGGCGCTGCCTACGCGCAGGCTGACGATGCGATCCGCCAGCTTGTCGAGAAGAGCGGCGCGCCGTTCCTGCCGATGAGCATGGGCAAGGGCCTGTTGCCGGACACCCATCCGCAATGCGCCGGCGCCGCACGCTCGACCGTGCTCAAGGACAGTGACGTCGTGCTGCTGATCGGCGCGCGGCTCAACTGGCTGCTGTCGCACGGCAAGGGCAAGAGCTGGGGCGAAGCGCCGAAGAAATTCATCCAGATTGACATCGAGCCGAAGGAAATGGACTCGAACGTCGAGATCGTCGCGCCGGTCGTCGGCGACATCGGCTCCTGCGTGAATGCGCTGCTCAAGGAGATGGGCGGCAGCTTCCCGAAGGCGCCGGCGGATTGGACGGGGGCCGTCACCAAGAAGCGCGACGAGAACGTCGCTAAGATGGCGCCGAAGCTGATGAACAACAACGTGCCGATGGACTACCACGGTGCGCTCGGTGTGCTGCGCACCATCGTCAAGGAGCGGCCCGACGCCATCCTTGTCAACGAAGGCGCCAACACGCTCGACCTCGCGCGCGGCATCATCGATGTCTATCAGCCGCGCAAGCGCCTCGATGTCGGCACCTGGGGCGTCATGGGCATCGGCATGGGCTATGCGATCGGTGCCGCGATCGAGACCGGCAAGCCGGTGCTCGCGGTTGAGGGCGACTCGGCTTTCGGCTTCTCCGGCATGGAGATCGAGACCATCTGCCGCTATCAGCTCCCGGTCTGCGTCGTCATTTTCAACAATGACGGCATCTATCGCGGCACCGACGTCAACACCGGCGGCTCCGATCC
The DNA here is from genome assembly GCA_035546455.1 of Pseudolabrys sp. Classification (GTDB taxonomy): domain Bacteria; phylum Pseudomonadota; class Alphaproteobacteria; order Rhizobiales; family Xanthobacteraceae; genus Pseudolabrys. The sequence continues at coordinate 13,985 of DASZXA010000077.1, read as the reverse complement.
GGCCACGACGCTGTTCGTCAAGGGCTCGCGCTACGACAAGATGATTGAAGGGTTCGGTGGCGTCGGCGTCAACGTAACGTCGCCCGACGAGCTCAAGCGCGCCGTCAACGCGGCGATGGATTCGGGCAAGCCGACCCTCATCAACGCAGTGATCGACCCCGCCGCCGGCAGCGAAAGCGGCCGTATCGGCAATCTCAACCCGCAAAGCAAACTCGCCAAAAAGAAGTAATCGAGACTTCAGAGGACATGACCATGGCAAAGAAGATGAAACCGAAGACCAAAGCTGCATCCAAAAAGGTCATGAAGCTGAAGTCGAAGCCGGCCGCCAAGAAGAACGGCAATCTGCCGAAGATGTCGACCAAGCCGTTCGGCAAGGACGGCAAGGCGCTCACCGGCGTGCGCATCCTCGACTTCACCCACGTCCAGTCCGGCCCGACCTGCACGCAGTTGCTGGCCTGGTTCGGCGCCGACGTCATCAAGGTCGAGCGGCCGGGTGTCGGCGACATCACCCGCGGCCAGCTGGTCGACGTGAAGGGCGCGGACTCGCTCTACTTCACGATGCTCAACCACAACAAGCGCTCCATCACGATCGACTCCAAGCACCCGCAGGGCAAGCGCGTGCTCGATGCGCTGATCAAGTCGTGCGACGTGCTGGTCGAAAACTTTGCGCCCGGTGCGCTCGATCGCATGGGCCTGACCTGGGAGCACATCCACAAGACCAACCCGCGCATGATCGTCGCGTCGATCAAGGGCTTCGGCCCCGGCCCATACGAGGACTGCAAGGTCTACGAGAACGTCGCGCAGTGCACCGGCGGCTCGGCCTCGACCACCGGCTTCCGCGACGGCCCGCCGCTCGTCACCGGCGCGCAAATCGGCGACTCGGGCACGGGTCTCCATCTCGCGCTTGGCATCGTCACCGCGCTGTTCCAGCGCACCCGCAGCGGCCGTGGCCAGAAGGTCAACGTCGCGATGCAGGACGGCGTGCTCAACCTTTGCCGCGTCAAGCTGCGCGACCAGCAGCGCCTCAAGGCGGGGCCGCTCAAGGAGTACAGCCAGTACGGCCAGAACATCCCGTTCGGCGACGCAACGCCGCGCGCCGGCAACGATTCCGGTGGCGGTCAGCCGGGCTGGATTCTCAAGTGCAAGGGCTGGGAGAAGGACCCCAACGCTTACATCTACTTCATCACCCAGGCGCCGGTTTGGGGACCGATCTGCGATCTGATCGGCGAGCCGACCTGGAAGACCGATCCGGAATACGCCACGCCGCCGGCGCGCCTGCCGAAGCTGATGCAGATTTTCGACCGCATCGAGCAGTGGACCAAGACAAAGAGCAAGTTCGAGGTCATGGAGCTCTGCAACGCGCACGACATTCCGGTCGGGCCGATCCTGTCGATGAAGGAAATTTCGGACGACCAGTCGCTGCGCAAAACCGGCACCGTCGTCGAAGTCGATCACCCGACCCGCGGCAAGTACCTGTCGGTCGGCAACCCGATCAAGCTGTCTGACTCGATTTCCGAGGTGAAGCGTTCGCCGCTGCTCGGCGAGCACACCGATGAGATCCTGAAGGATGTGCTCGGCTTCAAGGCCAAGGAGATCGCCGAGATCAAGAGCTCCGGTGCACTGAGTGCTCCGGAGAAAAAAGAAAAGGCCGCTTGAGCCGTATCGCGGAGGTTTTGAATGCGTATCGTCGTTCATGGCCAGCAGGCCTTTGGTAAGGCTGTGCTGGAAGCGCTGCTCAAGCGCGGTGACAACGTGATTGGCGTCTTTGTCGCACCGGAGAAGCCCGGCGCCAAGGCCGATCCTCTCAAAGAAGCGGCGATCGCTGCCAAGCTGCCGGTCTATCAGCCGTCGTCGTACAAGGACCCGAAGGTGTGGGAGGAGTTCAAGGCGATGAAGCCTGACCTCCAGGTCATGGCCTTCGTCACTTTGTTCGTGCCGGAAGAATTCCTCAACATCCCGACCCACGGCTCGATCCAATATCACCCGTCGCTGCTGCCGGCTTATCGCGGCGCGTCGGCGATCAACTGGCCGATCATCAAGGGCGAGAAGGAAACCGGCCTGTCGATTTTCTGGCCGGACAACGGGCTCGATACCGGCGATATCCTGATCCAGAAGAAAACGCCGATCTCGGACACCGACACGCTCGGCACCGTCTATTTCGACCGCCTGTTCCCGATGGGCGTCGAGGCGATGCTCGAAGGCGTCGACCTGGTGAAGGCCGGCAAGGCGCCGAAGATCAAGCAGGACGAATCGAAGGCGACCTATGAAGGGCTTTGCCGCGCCGGGAACGCCAAGATCGATTGGGGCAAGCCGTGGGAGCAGATCGACCGCCTGATCCGTGGCTGCAATCCGGCGCCAGGTGCGTGGACCACGCTCGACGGCGCCACGCTGAAGATTTTCGACGCCAAGCCGCTGCCGGCGAAAGACCCGAAGGGGATCGCCGGAAAGCTTGGTGAAGTTGTTGCCGTTGAGGGCGACGGCATCACGGTCGTATGCGCGGACGGCCGCTTCAAAGTCACCCGTGTTCAGCCTGCCGACGGCAAGAAGATCGATGCCGGTGAGTGGGCAAAGTCCGCAAATCTCGAGAAGGGGAAAATTCTCGGATGACATAGCTGTCGTCCCCGCGAAAGCAGGGGCCCAGTAATCACGGACATGCCTGTGTTTACCGGATGCCCGCCTTCGCGGGCATGACATCCAAAGACATAACTCTCACACCAGATTGGATCGTTCGTATGCCCGCTTCCCAGCACCAAAATCCAAAGTCCGATATTGAAATTTCCCAGTCCGCCAAGAAGACGCCGATCCTCGAGATCGCGAAGAACAAGCTCGGCGTCGGCGCGGAAAATCTCGAGCCCTATGGCCACTACAAGGCCAAGGTGTCGATGGACTACATCAGCACCCTCAAGGACAAGAAGAACGGCAAGCTGATCCTGGTTACCGCGATCTCGCCAACTCCGGCGGGCGAAGGCAAGACCACGACCACCGTCGGCCTCACCGATGCGCTCAACCACATCGGCAAGAAGGCGATGTGCGCGCTGCGCGAGCCGTCGCTCGGCCCGTCGTTCGGCATGAAGGGTGGCGCCGCCGGCGGCGGTTACGCCCAGGTCGTGCCGATGGAGGATATCAATCTCCACTTCACCGGCGACTTCCACGCCATCACTTCGGCGCACAACCTGCTGTCGGCGCTGATCGACAACCACATTTACTGGGGTAACGCGCTCGGCATCGACTCGCGCCGCGTCACCTGGCGCCGCGTGATGGACATGAACGATCGCGCGCTGCGCGAGATCGTCTGCTCGCTTGGCGGTGTCGCCAACGGCTATCCACGCGAAGCCGGCTTCGACATTACCGTGGCGTCGGAAGTCATGGCGATCTTCTGTCTCGCCAAGAACCTCGACGACCTCAAGGAGCGGCTCGGCCAGATCATCGTCGCCTACACCCGCGACCGTAAGCCCATCCGCGCCAAGGACCTCAATGCCCACGGCGCCATGACTGCGCTCCTCAAGGAAGCGATCGCGCCGAACCTGGTACAGACTCTCGAGGGTACTCCGGCTTTCATTCATGGCGGCCCCTTCGCCAACATCGCGCACGGCTGCAACTCGGTGGTCGCGACCACCACGGCGCTCAAGCTTGCCGATTACGTCGTGACCGAAGCCGGCTTCGGCGCCGACCTCGGCATGGAGAAGTTCCTCGACATCAAGTGCCGCAAGGCCGGCCTCAAGCCGGATTGCGTGGTCGTTGTCGCCACCATCCGCGCGCTGAAGATGCACGGCGGCGTCAAGAAAGAGGACCTCAAGAAGGAAGACCTCAAGGCGCTCGAAGCCGGCATGGCCAACCTCCAGCGTCACATCGAGAACGTGAAGAAGTTCGGCCTGCCGGCCGTCGTCTCGATCAATCGCTTCTCAGCCGACAGCGAGAACGAGATCAAGCTCGTCAAGGAGAAGTGCAAGGCGCTGGGCGTCGAAGCCTTGATGGCCGATCACTGGGCGATGGGCGGCGAGGGCGCTGCCGACGTCGCCAAGGCGGTGGTCAAGCTCTGCGACGAGGGCAAGGCGAACCTCAAGCTGCTCTACAGCGACGAGACGCCGTTGTTCGACAAGGTCCGCACCATCGCCAAGGAGCTCTATCGCGCCGACGATGCGACCGCGGACAAGTCGGTGAAGGACCAGCTCAAGACCTGGGAAGACATGGGCTTCGGCAATCTGCCGGTCTGCATCGCAAAGACGCAGTATTCGTTCTCAACCAATCCCGACGCCAAGGGCGCGCCGACCGGCTTCTCGATCCCGGTGCGCGAGGTGCGGCTCTCGGCCGGTGCCGGTTTCGTCGTCGCGATCTGCGGTGAGATCATGACCATGCCGGGTCTGCCCAAGACGCCGTCCGCCGATGCGATCGACGTCAAGGACGGCAAGATCGTCGGCCTGTTCTAACGAAATTGTGTCGTTGACCGGCTTGCCCCGGCCACCGGCGCTCTGCTTTCCTCACATCGCTGACAAGCACTCCATGCCCGGCAAGTTGCCGGGCATGATGCTGAGTGCAAGGCAAAGGACAACTCCCATGCTCAAGTTCTATTACAGCGGCGCGCCGAACCCGATGAAGGTTGCGCTGTTTCTCGAAGAGGCCGGCCTGCCGTATGAGGCCGTGCCGGTCGACACCCGCAAGGGCGACCAGCACAAGCCGGACTATCTCGCCATCAATCCGAACGGCAAGGTGCCGGCGATCGTCGACGGCGACGTGACCGTGTTCGATTCCAGCGCGATTCTGCTTTATCTCGCCGAAAAGACCGGCAAGTTTTTGCCGGCTAAAGGCGACAAGGCGCGCGGCGAGTTGCTGTCGTGGATGTTCTTCATCTCGTCCGGCGTCGGCCCGTATTCCGGCCAGGCGGTTCACTTCCGCAACTACGCGCCCGACAAGATCGAATACGCCATCAATCGCTACATGTACGAGGCGCAGCGTCACTACAACATCATCGAGGCGCGGCTTGCCAAGCAGAAATACATGCTGGGCGACACCTACACGATCGTCGACATGAACCTGTGGGGCTGGGCGCGGCTTATCCCGAATGCGCTCGGCGAGCAGTACTGGGCAAAATTCCCCAACGTGAAGCGTGTGGTCGACGAAATCTCGGCACATCCGGCCGCGGCGCGCGCGATCGCGATCAAGGACAAGCACAAGTTCAAGACGGAATTCGACGACGAAGCCAAACGGGCAATGTTCCGCCACTTCCACGAGAAGGTCGCGTAAGCCTTATCGTCGGCAAACGAGAAACGCGCGCCCCGCTGGCGCGCGTTTTTTATTGCCCGTTCGGAGTGCAAAAGAAAAGCGCCGCTTCCTTGCGGAAGCGGCGCCAATCTTGCTCAGATCACCGTTACTGGAACAGCTTCATCGCGTTGACGAGCGTCTGGATAACGCCCCAAGCCAGCGGGATGCCCACGAAGATCCAGGCCAAAGCGACCTTTGTCTTCATTGAAGGATCGACTTGAGTTGCCATGTTCTGGTTCTCCCTTAGCCGCGAGCCGCAGCCGGTTGCCCGAGCGCGTCATGCGCCCGCGGATCGTTGGCCTTCATGTGATAGCGCTCTGCAACCGCCTTGACGAAGAAGTTGCAGATGAAGCCGATCACCAGCAGGCCCGCCATGATGTACATGGTGTTGTTGTAGGCCTGCGCCTTCGGGATGCCGTGGTTGATGTTGTACTCACGGAGATAGTTGACGATCACCGGGCCAAAGATGCCGGCGGCCGACCATGCGGTCAGCAGCAGGCCGTGGATGGCACCGACGTAGCGAGTGCCAAACATGTCCCTCAGGTAAGCCGGTACTGTCGAGAAGCCGCCGCCGTACATCGAGATGATGATCAGGAAGCAGATCACGAACAGGACCACATTGCCGGTCGAGCCGGCGAGCGGCACGGTGCAATAGAGGCAGAAACCGAGCACCATGAACACGAAGTAGGTGTTGCGGCGGCCGATGTAGTCCGACGTGGAGGCCCAGAAGAAGCGGCCACCCATGTTGAACAAGCTCATCAGACCGACGAGGCCAGCAGCCGCGACGGGGGTGATGTGGCCGGGGAACATTTCCTGGCTCATCGCCGAGGCCTGGCCGAGCACGCCGATACCGGCGGTCACGTTCAGGCAGAGCACCCACCAGATCAGCCAGAATTGCGGCGTCTTGAGTGCGTCATAGACGTAGACGTCATTCCGGGTGATCAAGCCGACCGATTTGGTCGGAGCGACGTAACCTTCCGGCGCCCAGCCCGGAGGCGGAACGCGAACAATGATCGCGCCGACCATCATGAAGCAGAAATAGATGAGGCCCATGACGACGAAAGTTTCTGCCACGCCGATGTGGGTCGGCGTGTTGAATTTGCTCATCAGCCAGACCGAGAGCGGAGAAGCGATGAACGCGCCGCCGCCGAAGCCCATGATCGCCATGCCGGTTGCCATGCCCGGACGATCCGGGAACCACTTGATCAGGGTCGAGACCGGCGAGATGTAGCCGATGCCGAGCGCGCAGCCGCCGATCACGCCGTAGCCGAGATAGATCAGCCACAGATTGTGAATCGAAACGCCGAACGCCGAGAGCAGGAAGCCGCCCGCCCAGAGGCAGCCGGCGGTGAACATCGCCTTGCGCGGACCGCCTTCTTCGACCCAGCGGCCGAACACGGCGGCCGAGCCACCGAGGAACAGCATCGCCAGCGAGAAAATCCAGCCGAGCTCGGTCAGCTTCCAGTCGCCTGGACCTGATTGGCTGATGCCAAGCAGCTTTGTCATCGGCAGGTTGAACACGCTGAGCGCGTAAGCCTGACCGATACAGAGATGTACGCAGAGTGCCGCAGGCGGCACCATCCACCGGCTGAAGCCGGGCTTTGCAACCGTGCGCTCACGGTCCAGGAATGACAATAAAGCCATTGGTCGTTTTCTCCCCTTTTTCCCATACGCCCCGTAAGCGTCAGGATTTGTGCACTTTCGCAGCAGAAAGTGCGGGGGGAGTTGCATCAAGGCGGCGAAGGCAATGATTTAATAGGTCATGCCTATCGAGTGGGCGAGCTGATACGGGCGACCTCAGGCCGCCGGCAACAGCCCACGCGCCGAGATTGCGCGCGCCTCGTCCATCAAGGCGGAGACGGCAGGCTGAATCGGAAAACGATCGGACACCACCAGTCCAATCGTATGGGACACGTCGGGCTCGACGATCGGGATGGCGCGAAGGTCGCCGCTTTGCTCGATCGATGACAGCGCCGAACTCGGAATAATGCTGGCTGCCTGCGCGAGTTGGACGTAAGCGACCAGTGCGGCGATCGAATCAGTCTCCATCACCGGCGTCGGCTCGGCGCCAACCTGCCGGAGGATGCTGTCGATGATGCGGCGGTTCTGCATGTCACGGCCGAACAGGCAGAGCGGCAGGTCGCCTACCTGCTGCCAGGTGGCGCGATCGGCATAGCCGAGCGGACCCTCAGGGGTTGTCAGCAGCAGGAATTGCTCGCGATATAGCGGCACCGAAACGACATCGCCGATCGGCTCGTTGCTCAGATAGGTGACGCCGACATCGATCTCCCGATGCCGGAGCAATTCGAGCAGCACGTTTGAGGAGCGCCCGAGTACGGTCACCTTCACATTGGGATGCCGCGCTTGAAACGGAACGGCCAGCTTGGCCACCAGCGCCATCGATGACGGAACGGCGGCGAGCCGCAGATGGGCCTCGACGCCGGTCTTGAAGCCGAGAATATCCTGGCGCATCGCGCGAGCATCGCCGACCAGGCGCCGCGCCCAGACCAGAACGCGCTCACCCTCGGGCGTGAAGCCCTGGAAGCGCGACGAGCGCTTGACCAGTGGCACATTCAGCATCTGCTCGAGGCTCTGAATGCCGAGTGAAAGCGTCGGCTGCGCCACGCCGCAGCTTTCCGCCGCGCGTCCGAAATGCTGCTCGCGGGCCAGCGCGATCATGAATTCCAGCTTTTCAAGCATCCGATGCGCCTATTCGACGATAGTTTCAGTAAATCGGCTCTACCGTAGTCTTTTGGTTTGCCGGAGGCAAAACAAACAGCGGCACAAAAGCAGCGCGCCGTTCCTCGGTCGAGAAACGGCGCGCTTTCCGGCTTTTGTGAAGATTAGAAGATCCGGGCGGCGTTCTTGAGGGTGATCCAGACGCCCCACGCCAGCGGGATGCCGACGAAGGCCCAGAAGATCGCGGCCTGCGTGTCGAGCCCGCCTTTACCGATGCCGAACGATCCGCTCGGCGTCGCTGTTGCGGTCTTGGCGGACGCCGCCTGAAGCTTCGCCACTTCATCCGCGCTCATGTGCCATTTCGCGTCGACCGGCTTGACTAGGTAGTTGCAGATCAAGCCCGCCACCAGCATGGCGCAGAGCACGTACATCGTCGTGTTGTAGAGCTGATCGCGCGGCACACCGGCGGCCAACTGGAACTCGCGGATGTAGTTGACGACCACCGGACCGATGATGCCGGCGGTCGACCACGCCGTCAGCAGCCTGCCGTGGATCGCGCCGACGAACTGCGTGCCGAACATGTCGGCAAGATACGCCGGGACGGTGGCGAAGCCGCCGCCATACATCGACAGGATGATGCCGAATGCGAGGACGAACATTGCCTTCGAGCCGATCGCCGCAAACAACGGAGCCGACGCGTAGAGCGCAATGCCGAGGATGAAGAACGTGTAGTAAGTGTTCTTCCGCCCGATGTAGTCCGACAAGGACGCCCAGCAGAAACGGCCTGCGATGTTGAACAGCGAGAGCAGGCCGGTGAAGCCGGCTGCGATCGCCGCGATCTGCACGCGCTGATCGGGCGTGAGCGCATTGAACTTCACACCCGGCAAGCCGATCAGATTGCCCGCAAAGATCTCCTGCAGCATCGGCGACGCCATGCCGATCACGCCGATGCCCGCCGACACGTTGAGCGTGAGCACCCACCAGATCAGCCAGAACTGCGGAGTCTTGTGCGCGTCCTTCAGGTGGACGTTGTGCTGCGAGATCATCGCATTGGATGCCGCCGGCGGTGTCCAGCCGTCCGGCCGCCAGCCGGCCGGCGGGATGCGGTAGCGGAACGCGCCGATCATCATGAAGCAGAAGTAGATCACCGCCATCGCGATCAGCGTTTCCCAGACGCCGGTCGATGTCGGCGTCCTGTAGTGATTCATCAGCAAGTCGGCGAGCGGGGCGCCGATCATCGCACCGCCACCGAAGCCCATGATCGCCATGCCGGTCGCCATGCCGCGGCGATCGGGGAACCATTTCACCAGCGTGGAGACCGGCGAGATGTAGCCGAGGCCGAGACCGATGCCGCCGATCACGCCGGCGCCGAGCCACATCAGCCAGAGCTGGTGGATGTAAACGCCGAGCGCACCGATCAGCAGGCCGCCGCACCAGCAGAGCGCGGCAACGACGCCCGCCTTGCGTGGCCCGGCGCGCTCGAGCCAGCCGCCCCAGACCGCGGCAGCGATGCCGAGTAGAACGAAGAACAACGTGTACATCCAGCCCAGGCTGGCGACTCGCCAATTGCAGCCGGTCGCAACCAGCTCCTGCAAAAGATCGGTGCAGACCGGTGCGCCTGGGACAGTCCGCGACAGCGGCAGCCAGAACACGCTGAAGCCGTAGGCCATGCCGATGCAAAGATGAATGCAGAGAGCAGCCGGCGGCACCAGCCACCGATTAAAGCCTGCGGTCGCAATGATCCGTTCGCGATCGAGGATACCCGCCCATTGATTGCCTGATGCTATGGTGCCACCCGCCACCGTCATGGTTTGTCTCCGTCCCTGTTTGCAGGAAGTGCCCTGCTTTTTGTTGCCTAATCCCCAGCCAGGAGCCGTTTCGACGGCTTCCCAAGCGTCAATACTAGCTGGACGGATTGGAATATCGATAGAGAAATATAGATTATAGATAGGAATATCGGATCAATCCGAGTGTTGCCGCGAGAGGATCGTCAGGACGTTGTCGTCGTGCGGCGGTAGTTGATGGGCGACGGCCCGCAAAGGGGGCGACAAAATAGATCAGCCGAATTTTGCTCTGGTATGCCAAGAATTTGTTGACTTACCGCCCGCTAAGTCCTGTTTAGATAGGTTGAAAAGAGCCTATTAGAAAACGGACGTCAGAATGAACGTGACGCAAATGCCGCCGGGGGGCGGCGCAAAGCCAGGCAGGGACGGCCGCCGCCGCCCGAACAGGACGCCCAAAGGCCGCCAGGTCGACCTAGACGCCCTTGAGGAAGTCCGCGCGCTACTACTCGACAAGCCGCGCCGCCGCGATCTGCTGATCGAGCACCTCCATCTCATCCAAGACCACTATGGCCACCTGTCGGCCGCGCACCTGACGGCGCTTGCCGCCGAAATGCGGATGGCGCTGACCGAGGTCTATGAGGTCGCGACATTCTATTCGCATTTCGATGTCGTGAAGGACGGGCCGCCTCCGCCGCCGGTCACAGTGCGCGTTTGCGACTCGTTGTCCTGTGCGATGGCCGGCTCGGAGAAATTGTTCGCCGACCTGAAGGCGAAGTACGGCGACAATGTTCGTATCGTGCGCGCGCCTTGCATGGGCGCGTGTGATCGCGCGCCGGTCGCTGCGGTCGGTCATCTTCAGACATTCAAGGCGACGCCTGACAAGATTGCTGCTGAGGTAAAAGCTGACAAGCACCCGCATGCTTGGACCACGCATACGGACCTCGCGGCGTATCAAAAGGACAAGGGCTATTCACTTCTGAAGGACTGCTTGTCCGGCAAGCGTACGCGCGACGACGTCATCAAGATCGTCAGCGACGCCGGGCTGCGTGGTCTCGGTGGCGCCGGCTTCCCCACCGGACGCAAATGGTCGCTGGTGCGCGCCGAACCGGCGCCGCGCATGTTCGCGGTCAACGCCGACGAAGGCGAACCGGGCACGTTCAAGGATCGTCATTATCTCGAACGCGATCCGCACCGCTTCCTCGAAGGCATGCTGATCGCGGCTTGGGTGATCGAGGCGCCGGACGTCTACATCTATATCCGCGATGAGTATCCCGAGCTGCGCTTGATGCTGCTCGACGAGATTCAAAAACTCGAAGATGCTGAGCTGTCGCAACACGTGAAGATTCATCTCCGGCGCGGTGCCGGCGCCTACATCTGCGGCGAAGAGTCGGCCATGATCGAGTCGATCGAAGGCAAGCGAGGCTTGCCGCGCCATCGCCCGCCTTACGTCGCGCAGGTTGGCTTGTTCGGCCGTCCGACGCTGGAGCAGAACGTCGAGACCTTGTTCTGGATTCGCGACATCATTGAGAAGGGACCGGAATGGGTCACTTCGCAAGGCCGTCACGAGCGCAAGGGCTTCCGCAGTTTCTCGGTGTCGGGCCGCGTCAAGAATCCGGGCGTGAAGCTTGCGCCGGCCGGCATCACGGTTCGTGAACTGATCGACGAATATTGCGGCGGCATGCTCGCGGGCGAAACCTTCAAGGGCTATCTGCCCGGCGGCGCATCTGGCGGCATCCTGCCGGCCTCGATGGCCGACCTCCCGCTCGACTTCGGAACCCTCGAGAAATACGGCTGTTTCGTCGGTTCCCATGCCGTTGTGATCCTGTCCGACAAGGACGATATGAAAGCTGTCGCTCTCAACCTGATGAAGTTCTTCGAGGATGAGAGCTGCGGCCAGTGCACGCCGTGCCGGGTCGGCACCGAGAAGGCCGTCAAGCTGATGGCCCAAGGCCCGTGGGACGAGAATCTGCTGAACGAGCTGTCGGCCGCGATGCGCGATGCCTCGATCTGCGGTCTCGGTCAGGCGGCATCGAATCCGCTGACCTGCGTGTTAAAATATTTCCCTGAAGAGCTGAGCAAACCGCTCGGCACCTGGTGACACGATGGACGACAAGACCAAGCCGGCCGCTCAAGGCCAGGATCAAAAGGGTGCCGCGGGCGGCGAGAACAAGCACGCCGGCAAGCCGGGCGTTGCTCACAATGCGCCGGCCGACAAGGTCGAGGGCAAGGCCAACGGCCACGGCAAGACCGTAAAATTCCTGCTCGACGGCAAGGAAACCGTCGCGCTCGAAGGCGAGACGATCTGGCAGGTCGCGCATCGTCAGGGCATCGAAATTCCGCACCTGTGCTACTCGCCGGAGCCCGGCTACCGCGCCGACGGCAACTGCCGCGCCTGCATGGTCGAGATCGAAGGTGAGCGCGTGCTGGCCGCGAGCTGCATCCGCAAGCCGGCGGAAGGCATGAAGGTCAACGTCTCCAATCATCGCGCCGAAACCGCGCGCAAGATGATCTTCGACCTCCTCGTCACCGATCAGCCGGAGCGCGCCGTCGCGCACGATCCCAACTCGAAGTTCTGGAACTGGGCCGACAAGATGGGCGTCGACGTCGGCCGCTTCCCCGAGCGCGAGAAGATGCCGTCGCCCGACCGCAGCCACGTCGCGATGGCGGTCAATCTCGATGCCTGCATCCAGTGCAACCTTTGCGTCCGCGCTTGCCGCGAAGTGCAGGTCAACGACGTGATCGGCATGGCCGGCCGAGCTCACAATGAAAAGATCGTGTTCGATTTCGACGATCCGATGGGCAATTCGACCTGCGTCGCCTGCGGCGAATGCGTGCAGGCTTGCCCGACCGGCGCGCTGATGCCATCGACCATGGTCGACGAGAAAAACGTCTATACGGGCAAGCCCGATCGCACCGTCGACAGCGTGTGCCCGTATTGCGGCGTCGGCTGTCAGCTCACTTACCAGATCAAGAACGACAAGATCGTCGCCGTCACCGGCAAGAACGGTCCGGCCAACCAGCAGCGCCTGTGCGTGAAGGGCCGGTTCGGCTTCGACTACGTGCATAATCCGCAACGCCTGACCAAGCCGCTGATCCGCAAGGACGGCGTGCCGAAGGTGCCGCACGAATTCATCGATCCGTCGAATCCGTGGACGCATTTCCGCGAGGCGACCTGGGAAGAGGCGCTCGATCGCGCCGCCGGCGGCCTCAAGAAAATCCGCGACCGTGACGGCTCGCAGGCGCTGGCCGGCTTCGGCTCGGCCAAGGGCAGCAACGAGGAAGCCTACCTGTTCCAGAAGCTGGTCCGTCAGGGCTTCGGCACCAACAACGTCGACCACTGCACGCGGCTCTGCCACGCCTCGTCGGTGGCTGCGCTGCTTGAAGGCGTCGGCTCCGGCGCGGTGTCGGCCTCATTCAACGAGTGCAAGAACTCCGAAGTCATCATCGTGATCGGCGCCAACCCGACCGAGAACCATCCGGTCGCGGCGACCTTCTTCAAGCAGGCCGCCAAGCGCGGCGCCAAACTCGTCATCATGGATCCGCGCGGCACGGCGATGAAGCGCCATGCCTGGAAAATGATGCAGTTCAAGAATGGCGCCGACGTGGCGATGCTCAACGCCATGTTGAACGTGATCGTGGAGGAGAAACTCTACGACCAGCAGTACATCCAGACCTACGTCGAGGGTTTCGACGCCTGGAAGGAAAACATCAAGGACTTCACGCCGGAAGAGATGGAGCCGATCTGCGGCATCCCGGCCGACGTTCTGCGTAACGTCGCGCGCGAATATGCCCGCGCCGAAAACGCGATCATCTTCTGGGGCATGGGCGTCTCGCAGCACACCCACGGCACCGACAATGCGCGCTGTCTGATCGCGCTCGCGCTGATCACCGGCCAGATCGGCCGTCCGGGCACGGGCCTCCACCCGCTGCGCGGCCAGAACAACGTGCAGGGCGCGTCCGACGCGGGTCTCATTCCGATGTTCTTCCCCGACTACAAGTCGGTCGAGAACCTCGAAACCCGCACCAAGTTCGAGAACGCCTGGGGCAAGAAGCTGCCTCCCAAGAAAGGCAAGACCGTCGTCGAGATCATGGACGCGGTGCACGCGAACGAGATCAAGGGCATGTACGTCATGGGCGAAAATCCCGCGATGTCCGATCCCGATCTCAATCACGCCCGCGGCGCGCTCGCGCATCTCGAGCATCTCGTCGTGCAGGACATCTTCCTGACGGAAACCGCGTCGTTCGCCGACGTCGTGCTGCCCG
>DASZXA010000076.1:0-15875 GCA_035546455.1 Pseudolabrys sp. | reverse complement strand
GCCCGTCAGGCACTACGCCCTGACTGCGAGGAGCTCGCTGGACTGGGATTGGCTGAAGGCCGCTAACAGCGTCCGAGGCCTCGTCCCAGGAAGCGCGGACCTGGGGCGTAGTAGGCGGGCCGAGAGGTTCGCCGAAGAACGTCGCGATGGAGCGCCGGCCGGCGCGAGCCTCTTCGCCGGAGGCTCGCTGCCTAACCGGCAGCTATCGAAGACGTTGCGCCGACCGGCGCTCCGTCCCCTTCGGCCAAAGGTGAACTTGGCCGCAGGACAAGAAGGAGAGGGCGCATCCCGCGCCGACCAAAGAATAGGGAGTGCGGAGCTATGCCCATCCGGTGTCATGCCCGCGAAAGCGGGCATCCAGTAAACACAGGAAGCAATAATTGAACCGAGACAACGCGGCGTACTGGGTCCCCGCCTTCGCGGGGACGACAATCGCGTTACTTCCCCGCCGCCTTGCGGAGCGCGGCGTTGATGCGGTCCTGCCAGCCGGGGCCTTCAGCCTGGAAGAAATCGAGCACGTCGCGGTCGAGCCGCAGCGACACCATCTCTTTCGCGCCGGGAACGGCCGGCTTCGCCGCCGGCACATCGGCCGGCTTGGTGGTCAGCGTCTTGAACGCCTTTTCGGCGAGCGAGCGCGTGTCCGGCGGCGCGTTGCGGCGATTGTTCATCGCGCGTTACTCGTTGTCCTTGTTGTCCTTGCCGAGCTGCTTGAGCTTGGCGAACACCGCGCTGACGTCGAGGTCGCCTTGCTTCTTTTCCGCCTCGGCCGGATCGGCCGTGGCGACTTCGGCTTCCTTCTTCGTCGTCTCCGACGCCGGCAGCAGCGTGCCGCCGGTCGACGGCGCCGCAGCGGGCTTTTCCTTGTTGGCGCGGTTCACTTCGTAGTCGAGTTCGAGCTGCGAGGTGAGGCCGAGCGTCACCGGGTCCATCGGCGTCAGGCTCGCGGCGTTCCAGTGGGTGCGCTCGCGGATCGCCTGGATGGTCGACTTGGTGGTGCCGACCAGGCGCATGATCGCCGCGTCCTTGAGTTCGGGATGATTACGCACCAGCCAGAGGATCGCGTTCGGGCGATCCTGACGGCGCGACACCGGCGTATAGCGCGGGCCCTTCTTGCCGCCTTCGGTCGTGCCCGGAAGCTCGACCTTCGGCGCCGAGAGTTCCAGCTTCTTGCTGTGGTCCTTCTCCGCTTCCGCGATCCGTTCGCGGGTGAGCTGGCCGGTCTGCACCGGATCGAGGCCCTTGATGCCCTGCGCGCTATCGCCGTCGGCGATCGCTTTGACTTCCAGCGGATGCAGCTTGCAGAACTCCGCGATCTGGTCGAACGACAACGCAGTGTTGTCCAGCAGCCAGACGGCAGTGGCTTTCGGCATCAGCGGGGCGGCGGTGGCCATGGTTCGCTCCTTGGCGTCAATCTTCGTGCAAAAGGCAAATCTCTTTCGCGCTCCGCCCACCCTTTCGGGCGAAGCACCGGCCATCAGCGATGATCGGGAAAGTGGCCGGAATATAGGGATATGGGCGGTTTGGCGCAACGCCTTTGCTTGACAGGAAAAGCCGCCCGGCCCATGTCGGGCCGTGTCGGAACCGCATTGAATAGCTATTTTAACGGCGAAAATGGCGCAGAAACCGAAACTCAAAGTGCTGCTCTGCTCGCCGCGCGGCTTCTGCGCCGGCGTGGTGCGTGCCATCGATTCGGTCGAGCGGGCGCTCGAGGTTTACGGCCCGCCGGTCTATGTGCGCCACGAGATCGTGCACAACCGCTTCGTGGTCGAGAGCCTGCGCGCCAAGGGCGCGGTGTTCGTCGAGGAGTTGTCGGAAATTCCGGACACCGATGCGCCGGTGATTTTCTCCGCGCACGGCGTCGCCAAATCGGTGCCCGACGAAGCGTCGAAGCGCAAACTGTTCGTACTCGACGCCACCTGTCCGCTGGTGACGAAAGTTCACCGCGAGGCCGAGATCCATTTCCGCCGTGGCCGCGAGATCGTGCTGGTCGGCCACGCCGGCCATCCCGAAGTCGTCGGCACCATGGGCCAGTTACCCTCAGGCGCGGTCACTCTGGTCGAAACCTTGCGGGACGCCGAAAGTTTCGCGCCGAAGGATGCCGAGAAGCTCGCTTACGTGACGCAGACCACGTTGTCGGTCGACGACACCTCGCAGATCGTCGAGTGCCTCAAGCGCCGCTTCCCGGCGATCGTCGGGCCGCACAAGGAAGACATCTGTTACGCCACCACCAACCGGCAGGACGCGGTCAAGCGCGTCGCGCCGAACGTCGACGCGATGATCGTGGTGGGTGCGCCGAATTCGTCGAACTCGCAGCGTTTGCGCGAGGTCGCCGAGCGCGCCGGTTGCAAGCATGCGGTTTTGATCCAGGGCGCAGCCGAGATCGACTGGAATGTCTTCGGCTCTATTGCGAGCCTCGGCATCACCGCCGGCGCGTCCGCGCCCGAGGTGCTGGTCGAGGCGATCATCGATGCCTTCGCCCACCGCTACGAAGTCAGCGTCGAAACCGTGTCGGCCGCCGAGGAGGCGGTGTTCTTCCCGCTGCCGCGCCCGCTGCGCGAAACCCAGGCCGCGGAGTAATCATGGCGGTCTATACCGACGTCGGCGCGGACGATCTGGGCCGCTTTCTCTCGGGGTACGACCTCGGTGCGCTGCTGTCCTACAAGGGCATTGCCGAGGGCGTCGAGAACTCGAATTTCCTCGTCCACACCGAGCGCGGCAATTTCATCCTGACGCTCTACGAGAAGCGCGTGGCGGCGAACGATCTGCCGTTCTTCCTCGGCCTGATGGAGCATCTGGCCAAGCGCGGCCTGACCTGTCCGCTGCCGGTCCACAACAAGGCCGGGGAGGTGCTCGGCACTTTGGCCGGCCGCCCCGCCGCCATCATCACCTTCCTCGACGGCCTCTGGATCAGGCGGCCCAGCACCAAGCATTGCGCCGCGGTCGGCGCCGCGCTGGCGAAGCTGCATCTCGCCGGCGCCGATTTCCCAATGCGGCGGCCCAACTCGCTATCGGTCGAAGGCTGGCGCCGCTTGGTCGCGCAGGCCGACGGCCGCGCCGACAGCGTGCAGCAGGGCCTTGCCAAGACCATCGCCGACGAATTTGCGCATCTGGAAAAAGCGTGGCCGCGCGATTTGCCGAAGGGCGTCATCCACGCCGACCTGTTCCCGGACAACGTGTTCTTCCTTGGCGACAAGCTGTCGGGTCTGATCGACTTCTATTTCGCCTGCACCGACATGCTGGCCTACGACCTCGCAGTCTGCCTCAACGCCTGGTGCTTCGAGCCGGACCATTCGTACAACGTCACCAAGGGCCGCGCGATGTTGCAGGCCTATGCCCAGGTGCGCGCGCTGTCGGACGCGGAGCGTGAAGCGTTGCCGCTGCTGGCGCGCGGCGCCGCGTTGCGCTTCCTGCTCACCCGTCTGGTCGACTGGCTCGCGGTGCCGGAAGGCGCTCTGGTGAAGCCGAAAGACCCGCTGGAATATTTCCGCAAGCTGCGCTTCCACCAGTCGCTCAAGAGCGTGCGCGATTACGGTCTCGATTGATGTCCGAAGAACGAGTGACGATCTACACCGACGGGGCGTGCTCGGGGAATCCGGGGCCGGGCGGCTGGGGCGCGATCCTCCAGTTCAACGGCACCGAAAAAGAGCTGATGGGCGGCGAAGCCCATACCACCAACAACCGGATGGAATTGCTGGCGGCCATCTCCGCGCTCGAAGCCCTCAAGCGGCCTGTGACAATCGACCTCTACACCGACAGCGAATATCTGCGTGGCGGCATCACCGGCTGGATCAACAACTGGAAGAAGAACGGCTGGCGCACCAAGGACAAGAAGCCGGTCAAGAACATCGACCTTTGGCAGCGGCTCGATGCCGCGCTTGGCGAACACCGCATCCAGTGGCACTGGGTGAAGGGTCACGCCGGCCACGCCATGAACGAACGCGCCGATCAGCTTGCCCGCGATGGCTTGGTGGCGGCGCGGGCAGGCGCGATCGGCGCGATGAAATCGAAGTAAGTCTCAGAGCTGCTTCAGTAGGGTCTCGCCGCCGGACACGGTGCACTGGCCCGGCTGCTCTTCGAGATTGAACTGCTTCACGACACCGTCCTCGACCAGCATCGAATAGCGCTTGGTGCGGGTGCCGAGGCCGCGGCCGGAACCGTCGAAATCCATGCCGATCGCCTTGGCGAACTGCGCGTTGCCGTCGGACAGCGCGTCGACCTTGCCCTCGGCGCCGGTTGCCTTGAGCCACTCCTTGAGGACGAACACGTCGTTGGTTGAGGTGACGATGACGTCCGACACCCCCTTCGCCTTGATGGCGTCGATGTTCTTCACGAAGCTCGGCATGTGCATGTTAGTGCAAGTCGGCGTGAACGCGCCCGGCACGGCGAAGAAGGCGACCTTCTTGCCCTTGAACACGTCGGCGGTGCTCTTCGGCTTCGGCCCTTCGGATGTCATCGCGTAGAAAGTCACGTCGGGCAATTTGTCGCCTGCCTTGATCGCCATGGTGTTCCTCGTTTTGAGTTGATGTTTGTGGCGGCACGCTAGCGCAATGCCGGTTGTCTAGTCGAGATGGGTCTTCGTTTCGATCGCCTTGTCGCCATTGACGACCGTGAAGGTGAGATCGACCGGCGCTTTCGGGTCGGTGCCGGGCGGCAGGCCGTCGAGCGCGAAGCTGTAGCGCCCTTCGGCGCCGCTGACCGGCTTCGGGATGGGCAGCGCCCATTCCAGCGTCGGGCCCTCGACGAAAATCTGCGTATCCTTGTTGGCGCCGGCGACCTGGACTTCGACCGCAGGCTTTGCATCGCTGTTCACGCGGTGAAGCGTCAGTCCGGCTTGTTGCGGTGACACGACCTTCGGCACGGCCGCTTCGGCTTTGCCGAGGCGCTGGTCGAAATCGCTTTTATCGCCGACAATCAATTCGAGGTTTGCCTCGGCGGGGACGCACAGCTTCTGGCAGACTGCATAGTTGACTGTGAGCTTGAGGTGGACCGGCTTGTTCGGATCGCGCGGCGTCACCTCGACCGGGAAAATGACGTGCTCCAGATAGCCGATCGAGGTGCCGCTCTCGTCGGTGAAAGCATGCGGCGCCGGATAAAGCACCTTCGCGCTGCCCAGGTTTTCCGAGGCGTCGAAATCGAAGCGCGGCGGCACGCCGCTGTCGCCGGGATATCGCCAGTAAGTATGCCAGCCGGGGTCCATCCGGAACTCGACGCCCGCCTGCAGCGTGCTTGCGCCCTTGGCGGGTGTCGCCGAGATCAGCCGGGTCGCGGCGCGGATATCGATCGCCCACTGTGAGCTATCCGCCGCGAAGGCGGGCGTAGCGGCGGCGACCAGCAGGGCGCACAGCAACGAATGGCGAACAGATTTCATGGCGTCGGTTTAGAGCAAGCCCCACCGAAGGTTACCACGCAATTCACCGTGAAGGACAGGTGAACGAGCGGCCGTCATTTCGCCATCGGATTTTGAACCTTTCCGTGGGGCGCTCGTTTGCAAAGTGGCGACGATCAGGTAGCGTTTTCACATGCGCCTCGGTGACAAGCGGAAGAAGAAGTCGGACAAGGGCCGCGGTTATCTCGACGGCCAGATGCTGATCGCCATGCCCGTCATGAATGACGAGCGTTTCGAGCGGAGCCTGATCTATATCTGTGCGCATTCCGACGAAGGGGCCATGGGCATCATCGTCAATCAGGTCGCGGGCAACATCAATTTCCCCGACCTGTTGGTGCAGCTTGAGGTGATTCCGGCCGCCGATCGGATCGTGCTGCCGCAGCGCGCCGAGACCGTGAAGGTGCTCAAGGGTGGTCCGGTCGAAACCGGCCGCGGCTTCGTGCTGCATTCGGCGGATTTCTACATCGAGAATTCCACGCTGCCGATCGACGAGGGCGTCTGCCTCACGGCGACCGTCGACATCCTCAAGGCGATCGCGCGCGGCAGCGGACCGGATAGCGCGATCCTGGCGCTCGGTTACGCCGGCTGGGAGCCGGGCCAGTTGGAAAATGAGATCCAGCAGAATGGCTGGCTGCACTGCGCGGCCGACAAGGACCTGATCTTCGGCACCGATATTGAAGCCAAGTACGACAGGGCGTTGCAGAAGTTGGGTGTCGACCTGGCGATGCTCTCAAACGAAGCCGGTCACGCTTAGCCTTTAGACACCTTCAGCGGCAGTCGCACCACGTTCGGCTTCTCGCCCGTCAGCAGCGTTGTCGCCTTCTCCACGCTCATCGGCTCGCCGAACGCGAAGCCTTGCGCGTATTCGCAGCCCATCTGGTAGAGCTCGACCGCATCGGAATCGCTTTCGGCGCCTTCCGCCACCACGTCCATGCCGAGGTCATGCGCCATCGCAATGATGGAGCGCAGGATCACCGGGCGCGTGCCGCGGTTTGTGGTGCGCACGAACGACTGGTCGATCTTGATGGTGTCGAACGGGAATCGCTGCAAATAGGACAACGAAGAATGTCCGGTGCCGAAATCGTCGAGCGCGAGGCCGGCGCCGAGGTCGCGGATGCGGGAGAGCATCTGCGCGGCGTGCTCGGGATTCTCCATCACCAGCGACTCGGTCAGTTCGAGCTTGAGCGTGCCGCGCTCCAGATTGTTGCGCGCCAGCACGGTGCGCAGGTCGTGGATCAGGTCCTGCCGCAGCAACTGCCGCGACGAAATATTGACGCTGGTGAAGATAGGCTCCCGCACTTTGGCCGAGCGCTGCCAGGTCGCGAGCTGGCGGGCCGAGCGGTCGAGCACGAACAGGCCGAGGTCGACGATCAGGCCGATTTCCTCGGCCATCGAAATGAATTCGGCCGGCGGCAGGCGGCCCATCTTCGGATGGTCCCAGCGCGCCAGCGCCTCGAAGCCGGCGACCGCGCGATCCTCCAGCCGCACGATCGGCTGGTAGAGGATGGTGATCTCCTCGCGCTCGATGGCGCGGCGCAGTTCGGATTCCATCGTCAGGCGGTCGGTCTTGCGCGAGCGCATCGCCGGCTTGAACACCTCGATGCGGTCGCCGCCGATCCGCTTGGCGTAGTACATCGCCAGTTCGGCGTCCTTGAGCACCTCCTCGGTGCGGTGCGGCTGGCTGTCGGCCAGTGCAAGGCCCATCGAGGCAGTCAGGAAGATTTCGCGGTCGTTGAAGGCGATCGGCGCCCGCAGGGTCCGCCGCAGCGTCTCGGCGAAAGCGACGATCCGCGCCGGCTCGCGCTCGGACAGCAGGATCATCGCGAACTGGTCGCCGCCGAGCCGCGCCAAGGTGTCCTGCGGTTTCAGCAGGCGGGCGAGGCGGCGCGCGATGGTGAGCAGGATCGAGTCACCGACCGCCATGCCGACCGAGTCGTTGACCTGCTTGAAGCGGTCGACGTCGATCACCACCACGGTCGGGCGGATGGTCTGCTCGGTGCGGGCGAAGCCGAACGCGGCTTCCATGCGGTCGAGGAACAATTCGCGGTTCGGCAAACCGGTCAGGTTGTCGTGAACGGCATCGAACAGCAGCCGCTCTTCGGCATTCTTGAAGTCGGTTACGTCGACCACGGTGCCGACCACGCGCACGACTTCGCCATCGGAGCCGACCACCGGCCGCGCTTTCAGTGCGAACCACATGTAATGGCCGTCGGCGGCGCGCAGCCGGAAGTCCTGATTGAGGCGGCCGCGACGCTGCTCGATCACGCTGTCGAGCGAGGCGCGGAAGCGGTCGCGGTCGAGCGGGTGGAGGAGGTCCAGCCAGCGTGCGGCGGGGCCTTCCAGCGCGCCGCGCTTGAGGCCGAGCGCATGCTCCGTTTCCGGGCTGGTGAACACCTTGTCGCCCGAAACATCCCAGTCCCAGATCATGTCGCCGGCGCCGGTCAGCGCCAGCGCGCGGCGCTCGACGTCGGAGACGATGCCGTGGGTGATGCCGCCGGCAAAGGCATGCTGCATGACCGTGAAGCCGATCAGCATGACGATCAGCACCAGGCCGCCGAGCAGCGCCGGCGCGATAATGTCGTTGGTGACGACGCCCAGCACGGCAAGCGCGGCGGTAACGACCCAGACCACCATCAAAAGCCAGGTTGGGATCAGCAGCACAGCGCGATCGAAGCCGTGGGTCGAGAGATAGAGCACCATGCCGAAGCCGGCGATCGCCACTGCCGCGAGTGACATGCGTGCGATGCCCGACGCGATGGCCGGGTCGAACACGGCGACGGCCATCAGCGCAGCCAGGCCGATCAGCCAGGCGAGCGTGATGTGCGCGTAGCGCACGTGCCAGCGATTGAGATTGAGGTAGGCGAACAGGAAGACGAGGAGCGTCGCCGCCAGGATCGCCTCGCCGCTGGCGCGCCAGATGCGCTCCGCGCCGGACGACATGTCGAACACCTTGCCCCAGAAGCCGAAATCGATGCCGATATAGATCAGCACCGCCCAGCCGAGCGCGGCGGCGGCGGGGAACATCACGCTGCCTTTGACGACGAACAGGATGGTGAGGAACAGCGCGAGCAGGCCGGCGATACCGATCACGATGCCGTAGTAGAGCGTGAACGAGTTGACCTTGTCCTTGTAGGCATCGGGTTCCCACAAATAGATCTGCGGCAGCTTGTCGGTGCGCAACTCGGTCACGAAGGTGATGACGGTGCCGGGGTCGAGCGTGACGCGGAAGATATCGGCGGTCGCGCTGTCCTGGCGCACCGGCCGGTCGCCGGAAGAGGGTGTGATCGCGGCAATGCGCGAGAGGCCGAGGTCCGGCCAGATCACACCGGAGCCGACCATGCGGTAATGCGGCACCACGATCAGCCGGTCGAGTTGCTCGTCGCCGTTATTGGTGAGCGCGAACACCGCCCAGTTGGTGTTGCCCTCGCGGGCGCGCACTTCGATGCGGCGGACGATGCTGTCCGGCCCGGGCGCGGTCGACACCTGGATGCGGTCGGAGTCGGTTTTCTGCAACGTCACCGCGTTGGTGAGGTCGATGGCCGGCGCACCGCCGCGCACGTTGACCGCCTCGACCGCGCGGGCCGGTCCGGCGAGCGGCATGGCCGCGGCGAGCGACAGGAGCACGCCGGCGAGAATGATCTTCGCGCGGTTCATGATCGGACAGTATCCGGCGTGCAACGCAAAGCGACGAACCCCCAAACGCAGCCGTGCCGCCAAAGCGGCCATCCGCTCTGCGACTTTAGCCGATAAGTCAGCCCCGCAGACGGTTTTGAGGGGACATTGTGCCGAATTCGCGGCCCGATTTTAACCCTATCGTTAACGCTGAACGCCCAGATTTCAGACGGTCAGGACGATTTTTCCGATATGGACGCTGGTTTCCATCAGGGCATGCGCGCCGGCGGCATCCTTGAGCGGGAAGGTTTTAAAAATGATCGGCTTGACCTTGCCCGCCACGATCAGCGGCAGCGCGTTCTCCTCGACCGCCTTGGCGATCGCCGCCTTGTCCGGCACCGCGCGGGCGCGCAGCGTCGAGCCGGTGTGGTGCAGCCGCTTGAGCATGATGCGGCGGAAATCCACCTCGACCTTCGGATTGCGCTGGAACGCGATCTGCACGATGCGGCCTTCGACCGCTGCGGCCTCGTAGTTGCGCGGGATGTAGTCGCCGCCGACCATGTCGAGGATCAGATCGGCGCCCTTGTCGTTGGTCGCCTTCTTGGTTTCGGCGACGAAGTCCTGCGTTTTGTAGTTGATCGCGAGATCGGCGCCGAGCTTGCGGCAGGCGTCACATTTGTCATCCGAGCCGGCGGTGACGAACACGCGCGCACCGGAATTCTTGGCGAGCTGGATCGCCGTCGTGCCGATGCCGGATGAGCCGCCGTGGACCAGCAGCGTCTCGCCGCTCTTGAGTGCGCCGCGCTGGAACACGTTGTGCCAGACAGTGAAGAATGTTTCCGGGATCGCGCCGGCTTCGACCGGCGACAGCGTCTGCATCGGCAGCGCGTGGCTTTCATGCGCCGCGCAGTATTCGGCGTAGCCGCCGCCGGAGACCAGCGCCATGACGCGATCGCCGAGCTTCCAGCGCTTGGCGCCGGTGCCGAGTGCGACAACTTCGCCGGCGATTTCGAGTCCGGGAATGTCCGATGCGCCCGGCGGCGGCGGATAGAGTCCCTGCCGCTGCATCACGTCCGGCCGGTTGACCCCGGCGGCGAGCACCTTGACCAGGATTTCACCGGCGCCGGGCGTCGGCACCGGGCGCTGCTGCGGCACCAGCACGTCGGGCGCGCCGGGTTCGCGAATTCCGATCGCGGTCATCGTGGCAGGCAAAGTGCTCATGATCAGGTCCCCTGAATTCGCGGCCTGTTTAGGCGGATGAGCCGAGCGTGACAACCCGGTGTGACAACTCGGTGCGCGCGCGTTAGATTTTCTGTCAGCGGAGAGCGATCATGGCGGCGAAAGACGACGAAGACGATCGGCCGAAAAAGAAAATCGCGCACGAGATCGGTCAGGATTTGACGCTGCTGTCGGTGGCCGAACTCGATCAGCGTGTGCAGTTGTTGAAAGACGAGATCGCTCGGCTTGAGGCCGACAAAAGGAACAAAACGGCATCGCGTTCGGCGGCGGATGCTTTCTTCAAAAGGTAAACGCTCGGGATTCCGCTTCAATTTTCAGCAGATAGCCGCGAGCCGGTTGCATTGGCCGTGCCTATTTAACGGGCCATTAAGCTTTCTCGTTCATTACTGGAATTGTCCATCTTCATGGACATTGAGTGGCTCCTGTCCACTCTGTTTGACGCCTCCCTGTTATCACCTTAGAGCCGCGGTTCACCGCGGCTCTTTTTTCTTGCCGGCGGCTTCACGGAAATCCACGTAGTGCTTGCGTTTGCGCGTTAATCGCGTGTGGCAACTATGTCTCGAAGTCCGTCTGGACTTGGGCGGCCCTTGGCGCGACACTTGGACGGTCAACGGAGCGCGTAACAGCTCCGGGCTGGTGAGGCGTAAAGTAATGCGTGATGAAATGCTCCGCGAGGTGCAGCCGGTTTCGTTCGGTGCGCGGCTCGCAAACTCCCAGGCTTTCGCAACTCTGTTCCGCGAGGGCATGAGCCTGGTCGAGGAAACCGCGGGCTATCTCGACGGCCCGGGCCGTCAGGACTCCAAGGATCTCGGACGCGCCGCCGCACTTGCTTACGCGACGGAGAGCATGCGCCTGACTACGCGGCTGATGCAGCTTGCGTCGTGGCTGCTGCTGCATCGCGCGGTGAAGGAAGGCGAGATGTCGCTTGCGCAGGCGCGGCAGGAGAAGTCCAAGGTCAAGCTGGCGCCGGTCGATACCACCGATCCGAACAACATCGAATTGCTGCCGAAGGCGCTGCGCGATCTGATTGCGCGGTCGCAGCAGTTGCAAAATCAGGTGCGCCGTCTCGACACGACAATTCACGCGCAGCCCGAGGCAGCGCCGTCGGTTGTTCCCAATCCGGTCAGCCACCAGTTGGGCATGCTCAAGGCTGCATTCGGCACCGATCGCTAGAATTCGACGACAGCCTGAAACAAAAAACCCCGCGCAAGGCGCGGGGCTTTCGTTTTGGCGTGATGCGCCGGAATTACTTCTTCGGCGTTTCCTTGACGAAGCCCGCGAACTTCTTCTGGAAGCGCGACAGACGGCCGCCGCGATCCATCAGTTGCTGCTGGCCGCCGGTCCAAGCCGGATGCGATTTCGGGTCGATGTCGAGATGAAGCGTGTCGCCCTGCTTGCCCCAGGTGGTGCGCGTGGTGAACTCGCTGCCATCGGTCATCTTGACCGTGATGGTGTGATAATCCGGATGGCCTTCTTGCTTCATCGTCAGGTTCCTGCCGCGCGGCGCGCGAAATGTGGGCTGAAATTTGCCGGTCCTATACAGGAGCGGGGCGCGAGAAACAAGGCGCGGGAAGCGGCGGGTTTCCGCCGTTTAATTTGACCGTAGGTGCGGCTGCGGGGCATTGTCCCGCGCGTTCCGGCCTTTTCTCATGCAACCCGCCGAATTCCGAGCAACCACGTCCCTCGCGCTGGTGTTTTCCGTCAGGCTTCTCGGCCTGTTTATGGTTTACCCGGTGTTCGCCGCCTATGCCGGCGGGCTTGCCGGCGCAAATCCGTACCTGATCGGCGAGGCGCTGGGCATCTACGGCCTCACGCAGGGCCTGCTGCAAATTCCGTTCGGCCTGCTGTCGGACAAGTTCGGCCGCAAGCCGATGATCGCCGCCGGTCTCTTGCTGTTCGTGATCGGCAGCTCGGTGGCGGCGATGTCGACCTCGGTCGCGGGCCTCATCTTCGGACGCGCCTTGCAGGGCGCTGGCGCGGTCGGTTCCGTGATCCTGGCGATGCTGGCCGACCTCACCTCGGAGGGAAGCCGCACCAAGGCGATGGCCGTGGTGGGCATCACCATCGGCGGCTCGTTCCTGGTCGCGCTTGTGGTCGGCCCGATCGTGTCGAGCTTCGTCGGCGTGCCCGGCCTGTTCTGGCTGATGGCCGTCCTGGGCATCGTCGGCATCGGCATCGTTCTGCTCGTCGTGCCGACGCCGAGCTGCCTCGAAGTGCACGGCGATGCCGAGACGGTGCCGCGCGTGTTCGGCGCGGTGCTGCGTAATCGTGCGCTGCTGCGGCTCGATCTTGGCATCTTTGCGCTGCACGCCATCCTGACGGCGATGTTTCTCATTGTGCCGGGCCTGCTGCGCGCGACGCTGCAGGTCACGGCTGACAGCGACTGGAAAATCTACTTGCCGGTGCTTCTCGCATCGGTAGTCGTCATGGGCGCCGTGGTCGGCTTCGAGCGGCGTCAGCGCGGGCAGGGGATTTTCATCGGCGCGATTGCCGCGCTCGCGGCAAGCAATGCCCTGATGATGTTCGGCGGCGGCAGCGCCACGCTGTTGATCGCGGCACTGGTCGTCTTCTTTTCCGCCTTCAATATCCTCGAAGCGTCTCTGCCGTCGCTGGTCAGCAAGACCGCGCCCGCCGAAGCGAAGGGCACCGCGCTCGGCGTCTATTCGAGTCTGCAATTTCTCGGCATTTTTGCCGGCGGCGCTGCGGGCGGCTGGATCAATCAGCACGCCGGCAATAGCGGCGTGTTCGCCTTCACGATCGCCTTGGCCTTGCTGTGGCTGATTACCGCCGTCACGCTGCATCCGCGCGGCTGATCAGGGCTGCCACGCCATCTTGTTGACGATCTTGCCGGACACCGGGTTCGCGCCTTCGCCGCTGTAGGCAAAACCGTGCTTCTCGTAGAAGCGGATGGCGCGCAGGTTGTCCTTGTTCACCAGCAATTCGATGCCCTTCGGCGACAGTCGTTTCGCCTCATCGAGCAAAGCACCGGCAACACCCGAACCCCAGGCTTCCGGCGCGACCACGATCTGGTCGAGATACCGCGTCTTCAAATCGATGGTGACGAAGCCAGTCAGCGTGCCGTTCTGCTCCGCCACGACGACTTTCGCGACCGGCACCAGCTCTTGCCGCCAGCGCTCGCGCCACCATGCCTCGCGCCCGGCAAAATCGATGTGCGGAAAATGATGCTGCCAGGTGCGACGCCACAGCTCGATCGCGGCGTCCTCATCGTCGGAGGTGTAGGGGCGCAGTTTGATGGACACGGTCACGCCACGAGCCGCCGCGGCAGGCGCACGCGCCGGTAGATTGCAACGATGGTCGCGCGATCGCAGATGACCGCGCCGCGCTTGATGGCAAGGCCGCGCTCATAGGCGGTCAGGTCGTAGTGCGCTGCCGAGGTTTTCGGCGGCCCCTGGTAGGAGGTTCGATGCAAGCCGATGCTGCGCGCAAACCGGTGCAATTCATCCTCGGTATCGGCGAGCAGATGGCACCATTTGCGCCCATGCCACCGCCAGATCGCGTCGTCGACATAAGCCGCCATTGCCGCGTTATCGCTCGGTCAGCTTGAATTCGATGCGGCGATTGCGGCGATAGGCGTCCTCGGTTGTGCCGGTGTCGATCGGCTGGAACTCGCCGAAGCCGGCGGCGACCAGCCGTTGCGGCGAGACGCCTTTGCCGACGAGGTACTGGACGACCGCGATGGCGCGTGCGGCCGACAAATCCCAGTTCGACTTGAACTGGCCGGCGGTGCCGGTAGGCCGCACGTCCGTGTGGCCGTCAACCCGCAGCACCCATGGAATATCGGACGGGATCTGCTTCTCCAGTTCGGTCAGCGCCGTCGCGACCTTGTCGAGTTCGGTGCGCGCTTCGCCAAGCAGATCGGCCTTGCCGGTGTCGAAGAACAACTCGGATTGCAGCACGAAGCGGTCGCCGACGATCCGCACGTCCGGCCGGTTGCCGAGGATTTCACGCAGCTTGCCGAAGAAGTCCGAGCGATATTTCGACAGTTCGCGCACCCGCTGCGCCAGCGCCAGGTTCAGCCGCTGGCCGAGGTCGGCAATCCGGGTCTGCGATTCCTTGTCCTTCTTCTCCGAGGCGTCGAGCGCGCTTTCCAGCGCCGCGAGCTGGCGCCGCAAGGCTGCGATCTGCTGGTTGAGCACCTCGACCTGCGCCAGCGCATTGGAGCTGATGCGCTTCTCGCCTTCGAGCTTGGTGGTGAGGTCGCTGATTGCCGATTGCGCCTGTGAGGCGCCAGTGCCGGCGCCGGCAAGCTCGCCCTTCAGGCGGTCGCGCTCACCTTCCGCGTTGGCAAGGCTCGCGCGCAGTTGCGCGAGCTGGTCTTCGAGATTGCTCTTGCCGGATTTCTCCAGCGAGAGGAGGTCGGTCAGTTGCGCGATCTGCGCGTTGAGCCGCTGGAGCGCGGTGTCTTTGCCGGCGACTTCCTGTTGCAGATAGAACTGCACCACGACGAACACGGTGAGCAGGAAGATGATGCCGAGGATCAGCGTCGACAGCGCGTCGACGAAGCCCGGCCAGTAATTCATGCCGTTGTCACTGCGGCGGGCTCGCGCAAGCGCCATGACTAAAACTCCTCAGCGGTGTGCGTTTTCGCGCACCAGCACTTCCAGCAGCTTCTGGATTTCGCGCTGCTGCTCGGCCTGCGAGTCGACCCAGTCGCGGATCAGTTGCTGCTCGGAGCGCATGTGATGCACCAGGCCCTGGATCGCCTCGGCAAGGTTCGCCATCGCGCTGGTCGCGGCCTTGCTCGAGCCGCTCTCGGCGATCGCATCCTTGAGGCGCTCGATCGCGCCGCGCATCTCACCGGACATGCCGGGCGAAACACCGACGCCGGGCTCGCCGGCCTGGTCGTAAACGGTGGTCGAGAGCCAGTCTTCCAGCTCGGTATAGAAGCGGTTCTGCGCCTGGCTCGATTGCAGGTCGAGGAAGCCGAGCACCAGCGAGCCGGCGAGGCCGAACAGCGACGACGAGAACGAGATGCCCATGCCGCTCAAGGGCGCGGCGAGGCCTTCGCGCAGCGAATCGAACATCGTGCCGGCGTCGCCACCGGTCTTCAGTCCCTGGATGACGCCGCCGACCGAGCCGACGGTCTCGATCAGGCCCCAGAAGGTGCCGAGCAGGCCGAGGAAGACCAGCAGGCCGGTCATATAGCGGGAGATGTCGCGCGCTTCGTCGAGCCGGGTGGCGATCGAGTCCAGGATGCCGCGCATCATCTGCGCCGAGATCGCCATGCGGCCGACGCGGGAACCGAGAATCGCCGCCATCGGCGCGAGCAGCACCGGCGGCCGTTCGACGGCGAGGCCGGGATCGGCCAGGCGGAAATTGTTGACCCAGGAGATTTCGGGATAGAGGCGGACCACCTGCCGCAGCGCCAGCACGATGCCGATGGCCAGCACGCCGAGGATCAGCGTATTCAGGCCCGGATTGGCCATGTAGGCGACCTGGATCTGCTTATGCAGCAGGAACGCCACCAGCCCGCCGAGGACGATGAAAACCAGCATCCGGAACAGGAAGATGCGGGGCGAGGACAATTTGAGTGGGTCGAGTTCTTTCGCCATGACTTGTGATTAATACCGGGCTCGGCTGTCACTATGGCACAGCCATGCGACCGTGAAAAAGCAGG
>DASZXA010000075.1:0-34137 GCA_035546455.1 Pseudolabrys sp. | reverse complement strand
CCGGCGCGCGGCGGCAAATTCATCCATGGAGAGGCTCTGGTGCAGCGAAACGAAACTCGCGGTTCTTGTGCGGCAAGCGTCCCCAAAAGGCAAGGCGCACAACGAGTTCTGCCCGGAAACCGCATCCGGCGATGGTTGTCGGGCCGGTGAGGCTCCTATATAGCGAGGCGCAGGATGGCCACGTGGCGGAGTGGTGACGCAGCGGACTGCAAATCCGCGTACCCCGGTACAATTCCGGGCGTGGCCTCCAACTTTCGCGCTTCGGCTAGCAAGCCATCTGATCACGAAGGCTGCCCGCCATGGCTTTAGCGAAGGCGGGTCCCATTCACGCTTTGCAAAGCGGTTTGGCTTTGTTATAGGCCCGCCTGCTGACGAAACGGCCGTGTTCCCTGGTAGCTCAGCGGTAGAGCATTCGACTGTTAATCGAATGGTCGCTGGTTCGATCCCAGCCCAGGGAGCCAACTCACAGCATGGCGATGACACGACCGCTCGCGAGTTCCCTCTCCACCGATCTCTATGAACTCAACATGGTCCAGGCCTACCTGGACCAGGGCGAGGATGCGGCGGCGGTCTTCGAGTTCTTCTTCCGCAGACTGCCGGCCCGCCGCAACTTCCTGCTCGCTGCGGGCCTCGACACGGCACTCGATTATCTCGAGACACTGAGGTTCACCCCCGAGGAAATCGATTGGCTCACCAAGACCGGGCGCTTCCGCAAAAATCTGATCGATTATCTCGCCAATTTCCGTTTCACCGGCGACGTTCACGCCATTCCGGAAGGCACGGTCGTCTTCCCGCATGAGCCCCTGATCCGGATCACCGCACCGCTGCCACAGGCGCAGCTCATTGAATCGCGGATCATCAACGTCCTGCACTTCCAGTCGCTGATCGCCTCGAAAGCGGCCCGGATGGTGCTGGCGGCGAACGGCAAATCGCTGGCCGACTTCGGCCTGCGCTCCGCCCACGGCGCCGAGGCGGGCCTCCTCTCGGCGCGCTCCAGCTACATCGCAGGCTTTGGCGGCGTCGCCAATGTCGAAGCCGGAATGAAGTTCGGCATTCCGGTCGTGGGGACGATGGCGCACTCGTTCGTGCAAGTTCACGACGATGAAGCTGCCGCGTTCGAGGATTTCGCCCGCGCGCGACCGGATGGCGTGGTGCTGCTGATCGATACGTTCGACACCGAAGCGGGCGCCCGCAAGGTGGTCGAGCTGGCGCCCAAGCTTAAAAAGGACGGCATCGGCATTCGTGGCGTTCGGATCGACAGCGGCGACCTGATCGCGATGTCACGCAAGGTGCGTGACATTCTCGATGCCGGCGGCCTTAAGGACGCGATCATTCTGGTCAGCGGCGGGGTCGACGAAGATTTCATCGCCAAGGTCGTCGCCGCCGGCGCGCCGATTGACGGCTTCGGCGTCGGCGCCAGCCTCGATGCGTCGTCCGACGTGCCGGTGCTCGATTGCGCTTACAAGCTTCAGGAATATCGCGGCAAGCCACGGCGCAAATTATCCGAAGGCAAGGTGACGTGGCCCGGCCGCAAGCAGGTGTGGCGCACTGTCAAAGGCAACGCCATCTCGGGCGATATCGTCTCGGTCGAGACCGACACGCAGCCTGGCGAGCCGCTTGTGGTGCAAGTGATGAAGGGCGGCAAGCGAGTAGCCGCCGCCGAAACCCTCGCGACGATCCGCGATCGCGCCGCACGCGAGCTTGGCCGGCTGCCGGAGGCGCTTCGCAAACTTGAGCCCGCGCAGTATCCGGTAAAAATCGCGGACGCACTGGAAGCGCTGGGGCGCGAGGCGTCGCGCCGCTAGGCCGCTGCCCTGCCCCACAATTCCTTGCTGGCGATCCGCGCGCCTTCCGCCAGGGCTTCAAGCTTCGCCCACATGATCGAGGAATGAACGCGCCGGTGAAACGGCCCCTGCGCGAAACCGCAATCCGTGCCGGCGATCACCCGCTCGCGCCCGACGACGTTCGCAAACCTGACGATCCGCTCGGCCACCAGTTCAGGGTGCTCGACGACATTCGTCGCGTGGCTGATGACACCGGGAATGAGAAGCTGATCGGAGCCAAGCTTGGCGTCCTTCCAGACCTTCCACTCATGCTCGTGGCGCGGATTGGCGCCCTCGATCACGTAGGCGCCGACCTTCACGTTCAGGATCAGGTCGACGATGTCCTTGAGCGGAACGTCGCTGGTGTGCGGGCCCGGCCATGACCCCCAGCAGACATGATAGCGGATACGGTCAGGCGGAATGCCCTCGATCGCGCGATTGATCACTTCGACCTGCCGCTCAAGCCATTTGCGATAATCGGCAAATGTCCCAGGCGGCACCATGCGGTCGTAGGTGACAGCGTTGCGCGCATCGTCGAGCTGCAACAAGAATCCGGCGTCAACGATCATCTTGTATTCGGTGTGCATCGCCTCGCCGATCGCCGCCAGCAGATCGTCGTCGCTCTTGTAATATTCGTTCTTGCGATCCGGGATCACCGACGCCGGCGCGGCGACCGGCAAAAACGCCTCCTCGACTTTCGCGCCTTTGAGCGCGGCTTTGAAATTGTCGATGTCGCGCTGAAGCTCGGCCTGCCCGGTATATTTGATCGGCCCGACGCAGACGGAATCCGACGTAGTCGCAACGCCATCGGCGGCGTCGAGCTCTGCATAAAACTCCGGAAAGCGAGTACGATCGGCGCCGCGCTTGAACGGATTGGCGTCGGCCTTGACCGGCCGCCGCTCAAAACCCGACAGCCGCTCAAGCACGTACTGCGACCAACTGATCGACTTGCCGAATTCTCCGTCGCTGACCACATCGATGCCGGCTTCGGCCTGGCGCTTTACGATGCCGGCGACCGACGCCGTCAGACATGCGTCATAGGCCGCGCGATCGTAGGGCTTGCCGCTCTGCTTGAGCCGCAGGAAGTCCTGCAATTCCTTCGGCCGGATCAAACTGCCGACATGGGTGGTCAAAATGCGATCGGTACTGTGCTTCATCGGCGCGAATGTCCACGTGTTGCCTGCGCCACGCTATGCGTGACGGCCCTTAAAACGCAAACTGTTCGTGAGCCTCAGGCGGCCGATTGTGCGGTGGGCACCGTGGGCACGCTGTCCTTGCGTTCCAGCACCATGCCGAGATTGGCCAGTTCGACGCGGTTGCGGCCGCGTTCCTTGGCGAAATAGAGCGCCTGATCCGCTTGCGCGAGCAGGCTCGGCACGTCGAGCATCGGCGCCTGGCAATGCACAAGGCCGACGCTCATCGTCGCGCAGACCGGATAGGTTTCGACGCTCTGCGTGATCTGCTCGAAAGCGACCCGGAGGCGTTCGGCCATCTCCATCGCCTGCTCTTCCGATGTATCGTAGAGCACCGCAGCAAATTCCTCTCCGCCCAACCGGCCGAGCAAGTCACTGGCGCGCAGATTCTTTTGCGCGGTTTCCGCAAACAGCTCCAGCACGCGGTCGCCGATTGCGTGACCGAACCGGTCGTTGATCGACTTGAAGTGGTCGAGGTCGATCAGCAGGACGGCCGCCGGGCGCGGATTGTCGATGTGCCGTTTGGCAAGCGTCGCCACATCCTGAAGGAAGGCGCGGCGGTTGCTGATGCCGGTAAGCGGATCGACCAGCGCGGCGGTACGGTGACGCAGCTCGGTGCGTTCCTTCGCCATCGCCAGCAGGATGAAGGCGATCGAGATCGTAAACAGCAGCGCCTCGAAACTGATGACGGTGAGCCAGACGCTGTCGAAGACCTTATCGTGCCTCGCCCATGGCAACAACACCACCAGCGGCGTACGCAGCAGGAACAGCGAGCCGTGCGCAAATAACATGAAGATCGCCGGCCAGCGCGACACCAAAGGTTCGTCGCGGCCCTGCCAGAATTCGTAGGCCGTCAGCCAGGTGTAGGTCGTTATAATGCCGGATGCGAGGAGAACGCGCGCCGCGACACTGTCGGTCACAACCGGAAGCCGGCAGACCAGCAGCCACAGCACGGCGCCGGTCACGAGGTAAACCGGCTCGACCGGACGGCCGCCGAACACGCGCGCACCGGTCCAGGTCACGGCGAACGCGGTGAACAGCAAAGCGTTGGCGAGATCGATGGTGATGAGGTCCGGCGCGGACCCAAACATGCCGAACAGCATGACGGATGCGGCGCGCACGAGATGCGCAAAACCCCACCAGGCGACAGCCTTGATGCCGGTGTTCTGCACCCACGCAAACAGCAGAAGCAATCCGAGGATTGCCTCGACGTAGATCGTCACCATAAACAGGGTATTGACGTCGAGGCTCATCAAAAACACCACGAGCGCGCGCGCCGGCACCGATCAGCCGGTCGCTCTATTCCACCATCAGAATTAAGTCGAAGCGGTCCAAAAATGCGTGAACGTTGAGTCTTTCGGGCGGCGAATGCGGCGTTATGGTTTCGAGAGTCTTTCCAACGCCGGCAGTCCGGCAAAACGGCCGTGCTGTTTCCGATCGGTCAAACAGGCGGCTTTTCTTCGAAATCCGCCGCCGGGAGGCGAATTTCATCCGCAGTTCGCAGGACTTGAGGCAGCAGAAGGCCTCCAATAGGGTCGAAAACCCTGGAATTTGTTGAGCGAGACATGAGCCACATTCGAAACGACAGCATCGACGCCATCGGCAATACCCCCCTTATCAAGTTGCGCCGCGCCTCCGAGCTGACCGGCTGCACCATTTTGGGAAAGGCCGAATTCATGAACCCCGGCCAGTCGGTCAAAGACCGGGCCGGCAAGCAGATGATCCTCGAGGCGGAAAAGCGTGGCGATCTCAAGCCAGGCGGCCTCGTCGTGGAGTCGACCGCGGGCAACACCGGCATCGGCCTCGCGCTGGTCGCCAGCGCGCGTGGCTATCGCACCGTAATCGTAATCCCTGAGACGCAGAGTCAGGAGAAGAAAGACACTCTGCGGCTTTACGGCGCCGAGCTCGTCGAGATGCCGGCCCTGCCCTACAGCAACCCGAACAACTATCAGCATGCCGGCCGCCGCCTAGCCGACGAGCTGCGCAAGACCGAAAAGAACGGCGTCATCTTTGCCGACCAGTGGAACAACCTTGACAATCGCAAGGCGCACTACGTCTCGACCGGCCCGGAAATCTGGGAGCAGACCGGCGGCAAGATCGATGGCTTCATCTGCTCGATCGGCACTGGCGGAACGATTGCCGGAACGTCGACGTTCCTGCGCGAAAAGAAAAAGGACATCGTGATCGGCGTTGCCGATCCGCGCGGCGCGGCAATGTACAATCTATTCGCGCACGGCGAAGCCAAGGCGACCGAAGGCGGCTCCATCACCGAAGGCATCGGGCTCGGCCGCGTCACCCCGATCATCCAGGACATCAAGGTCGACAAGGCGTTCCTGATCCCGGACGAGGAAGCCGTCCCGGTGATCTTCGACCTGCTCGAGCACGAAGGGCTTTGCCTCGGCGGCTCATCCGGCATCAACGTGGCCGGCGCGATCCGGCTCGCCAAGGAGCTCGGCCCCGGCAAGACGATCGTGACCGTTCTGTGCGATGGCGGCGGCCGCTATCAGTCCAAGCTGTTCAATCCGGCGTTCCTGCGCTCGAAGAAGCTGCCGGTGCCGGAATGGCTGGAGCGCAAGTCGGCGATCACGCCGCCAATCGTGAAGGCGTCCTGACCTAAGCCGCCTTTAGTTCAAGCAGCTTTGGCGGTCGCGCTGCGCTCGGCGGCGAGCAACTCCTTCGCCGCCTTCTCGATTGCGCCGAGGATCGCCGGATCGGTGAAGCCGGTCAGATATGGCTGCATCGGGCCGGTGTTCGATATGCCGGCGAGCCGCACCGCATCGTGCAGCACGCGCAGCGGCGAATGCTTGTCGCGCTGATCCTCCAGCGGAATGAACAGCGCGCGAATGCGTTCGGCGTCCTTGAGGTCGTTGCGCTTGATTGCGCGCAGCAGCGCCATCGACAGGCCCGGCGCCACGCAGACGCTGCCCGACGTGAAAGCCTGCAGGCCGAACTTGGTAAGATGATCGATCGCCGGCCGTTCGCCGATGCCACTGATGATCTTGCTGCGGTCGACACAATTGACGAGCTCGGACAGGAACGCATCGTCCTTCGGGTTGTCCCGCACGATCGCGTATTTGATCGCGCAGACCGCGCCGTCCTTCACCAGTTTGCCCATGTCGGCGGCTTCGACGTAGCCCTCATCCTTCACGTAGGCGATCACCGGCTTGCCATAGGCGTCGGCCAGCTTGCGGATGCCGGTCGCAACGCCGGCCGGCGTCGACTGCGCCTTGTGCGGCAGCAGCATCACGGTGGGAAACGGCAGATCGCGCATCACCGCGACCTGATCCATCGCCTTGCCGAAATCGCTGCCAACCGAGGGGATCACCCAGTCGTCGTCGCGGGCGATCTCGACCAGCATTTCGGCGAGCGTCCGCAGCTCGCTGACGCCGATATTGTAGAGATTGGCGTTGCCGCCATACATGAAGGTCCGCACCCCGCCGCCGCGCAGATGATTGAGCAGCTTGACGTTCTCCGCCTTGTCGATCGCGAAATTCGCGTTGCGGGCGAGCGGCGGCACCGAGAGCACCGAAGCGGCGAGATCGGCGGGCGTAACAGGCGTGGTTTTCATGGGCGGGCGTCCTTCCGAGGGGTGCCGAACTTGTATGATGACCTGACGACTAGGTCAACGCCGCAAGGGCAACTCTCCGGCCCGGCGGCAGTTGACCTTTGAGCGCATTCACCCAATCTGCCGTCAAATTTGGAATGGATAATGACCAAGCACACACCTGCCAGCCAATGGCTGAAATCAACCGAATGGCTCGCCGAAAACCTCGGCAAATCCGACGTGATTCCGGTCGACGGCTCCTTCTATCTGCCGGCGCAGGGGCGCAACGCCCGCGCCGAATACCTTGCCGGTCACATTCCCCGGGCGGTGTTTTTCGACATCGACGCGGTCGCGGACCATTCGACCGACCTGCCTCACATGATGCCCGGCCCCATTCAGTTCGCGGAAGCGGCCGGCGCGCTCGGCATTTCCGAGACCGACACCATCGTCGTCTACGACGGGCTCGGCCTGATGTCGGCCCCGCGCGTGTGGTGGACGTTCCGCACCTTCGGCGCGAAGAACGTGTTCATCCTCGACGGCGGCATGCCGGCGTGGAAAGCCGAACGCCGCCCGACCGAAGCGGGCGAAACAAAACGCGAGCCGCGCAAGTTCAAGGCCGAGATGAACACCGGCGCGGTTGCGACCGCCGACGAGGTTCAGATGGTGCTCAATACCGGCACGGCGCAGGTCGTCGATGCGCGCTCCGCCGGGCGCTTTGCCGGAAAAGAACCCGAGCCGCGGCAAGGTCTGCGTTCCGGCCACATGCCTGGCGCCTACAACGTCCCTTTCACCGACATCCTCGAGAACGGCCGCCTCGCCTCGCGCGAGAAGATTGCCGCCGCGTTCGCCAAGGCCGGCGTCGATACCGACAAGCCGGTCATCACCAGTTGCGGCTCCGGCGTCACCGCCGTGGTGCTGGCATTCGGCCTCGATGCGCTCGGCAAGAAGCCGGCGCGCATCTACGACGGCTCCTGGAGCGAATGGGGCGGCCGGCCGGACCTTCCTGTGGTGAAGGACTGAACTTGATTTGAATTTCTCTGGCGCGCCGCTAGCGTTTCCTCATGCCTGCGCCTACGCAACCTGACGTCGCCGCCTATTACGACGAGCCGACCGGGACCGTGACCTATCTCGTCGCCGATCCGGCCAGCAAGCACGCCGCGATCATCGATCCCATTCTTGATTATGACGAAAAGGCCGGGCGCATCTCGACGCAGTCGGCCGATGCGCTGCTCGCCGATATCCGCGAACGCGATCTGACGATCGACTGGATACTCGACACCCACCCGCACGCCGATCATCTCTCCGCGCTCGCTTATCTCAAGGACACACTCGGTGCGCCGACGGCGATCGGCGAAAAAGTCGTCGAGATTCAGAAACTATGGCTGGAGATCTACAACGAGCCGGATTTCCCAGCCGACGGCAAGCAATGGGACCGGCTGTTCGCCGACGGCGACACATTCAATGTCGGCAGCCTCGACGCCCGCGTGATGTATTCGCCGGGCCACACTCTCGCCTCCATCACCTATGTAATCGGCGACGCCGTTTTCATGCACGACACGCTGTTCCAGCCGGATTCCGGCACGGCGCGCTGCGACTTCCCCGGCGCCGACGCCGCGCAGCTTTACCGTTCGATCTCCGCTATTCTCGCATTGCCTGCCGACACGCGGCTGTTCACCGGCCACGACTACCGGCCCGGCGGACGACCCGCGCAATGGCAATCGACCGTCGCCGAACAGAAGCGCGACAACATCCATTTCAGAAGCAAGCCGAGCCGCGACGAGTTCGTCCGCATGCGGCAGGCGCGCGACCTGACGCTGCCAATGCCGAAGCAAATCCTGCACGCGCTTCAGGTCAATCTGCGCGCCGGCAAGCTGCCGCCCGCCGAAAACGACGGCCGCCACTACCTGAAGATTCCGCTCAATCGGCTCTAGCGCGCGAATCCAAAGATCAGTGCAGGATCTGGCTGAGGAACAGCTTGGTCCGCTCGTGCTGCGGATTGGCGAAGAATTCCTGGGGCGAGTTCATCTCGATGATCTGGCCGACGTCCATGAAGACGATGCGGTTGGCGACCTGACGCGCAAAGCCCATCTCGTGCGTCACGCAGAGCATCGTCATGCCGTCTTCCGCGAGGCCGACCATGGTGTCGAGCACTTCCTTGACCATTTCCGGGTCGAGCGCGGAGGTCGGCTCGTCGAACAGCATGATTTTCGGACTCATGCAGAGCGCCCGCGCGATCGCGACGCGCTGCTGCTGGCCGCCCGAGAGCTGGCCCGGATACTTGCCGGCCTGCTCGGGGATTTTGACGCGCTTGAGATAGTGCATCGCGACTTCTTCGGCGTCTTTCTTCGCCATCTTGCGCACCCAGATCGGCGCCAAGGTGCAGTTCTCCAGCACGGTCAGATGGGGAAAAAGGTTGAAGTGCTGGAACACCATGCCGACATCGCGGCGCACCTCGTCGATCTTCTTGAGATCGTTGGTGAGTTCGACACCATCGACGATGATCTGGCCTTGCTGGTGCTCCTCCAGCCGGTTGATGCAGCGGATCATGGTCGATTTGCCCGAGCCGGACGGGCCGCAGATCACGATGCGCTCGCCGCGCTTCACGCGGAAATTAATGTCGCGCAGCACGTGGAAGTCGCCATACCACTTATGCATGTGAAGGATGTCGACGGCGACGTCGTTCTTGAGCGGCGTCGGCTTCGGCGCGCGGCTCGGCGCTGTGGCGGTCGCAGTTTCGGCCATGTTACTCCCTCACCTCTTGTCGCCTTTCGCCAATCGCATTTCGGTCGCGCGCGCGTAACGCGACATGCCGTAGCAGAACACAAAGTAGAACAGCGCCGCGACCGCGTAGCCGGTGCTCGACGTGGTCGGCGCCGCCCATTTCGGGTCGATGCGCGCCACTTCGATGGTCTTGAGCAGGTCGAACAGGCCGACGATGAACACCAATGTGGTGTCCTTGAACAGGCCGATATAGGTGTTAACGATGTTCGGGATGGTGATGCGCAACGCTTGCGGCAAGATGATCAGCCGCATCATCGGCGCGTAGCTCAAGCCGACCGCCTGAGCGCCCTCGAACTGGCCCTTCGGAATCGCGGCCAGACCTGCGCGCACCACTTCCGCCATGTAGGCCGAAGCAAACAGCGCGATACCGACCAGCGCGCGGACCAGCTTGTCCGGCGAATACTCCTCCGGCACGAACAGCGGCAGCATTACGCTCGCCATGAACAGCACGGTGATGAGCGGCACGCCGCGCACAAACTCGATGAACATGATCGAGAGCGTCTTCACGGTCGGCATGCGCGATCGCCGTCCAAGCGCCAGCACGATGCCGATCGGCAGCGAGAAGATGATGCCGACGGTGCCGACCACGATGGTGACCAGCGCGCCGCCCCACAGCGCCGTATCGACCTCATAGAGCCCAAGCCATGGCGCGCCGTGCAGCAGGATGAAGGATGCAACCGGCAGAACGATGAAGAAATAAGCGGCGCCGAGATCGCGGCGCGGCGCTTTCAGCCAAAGCATCCAGCCGATGCCGATCGCCAGTAGCGCGAAAAAAATGTCAACCCGCCAACGTTCCGGGATCGGATAGGAACCGTAAATGAAGTACGGCAGGCGCTCCCAGACGAACGGCCAGCAGGCGCCGACCACCGGCCGCGCCTCCGTGTAGATGCAGGCTTCGCGGTCCGTTCCGCTCCACACCGCATCGAAGAACAGGAAGTTGAGCGCGTCGGGGATCACCCACAGCAGGAAGATCGCAACCAGCACCGTCAGCACCATGCTGGTCGGCGTCGAGAACAGGTTGGCGCGGAGCCATCCGATCGCGCCGGTGGTCGCGCGCGGCGGCGGCATCGGCTCGATCTGCTGCGTCCGCACAAAACGGAGTTCAGCAACCGCGAGATCGCCTTCTGCCATTGTCATCGCGGCGCCCTCACCGTTCCACCAGCGCCATGCGCGCGTTGTAAATGTTCATCAGCAGAGACGTCGTCAGGCTGATGGTGAGGTAAACCAGCATCGTGATGGCGACGACTTCGACGGCCTGACCCGTCTGGTTGAGCACCGTGCCGGTGAAGACTTGAACGAGGTCGGGATAGCCGATCGCGACCGCCAGCGACGAGTTCTTGGTCAGGTTGAGATACTGGCTGGTCAGCGGCGGGATAATCACGCGCATCGCCTGCGGCACCACGATCAGGCGCAGGGTCGGGCCCGGACGAAGACCGAGCGAGTAAGCGGCTTCGGTCTGCCCGTGCGATACCGCCAGAATGCCGGCGCGCACCACTTCGGCGATAAAGGCCGCCGTGTAGATCGAAAGGCCGACCAACAGCGCGAAGAATTCCGGCAGGACTTCGATGCCGCCGCCGATATTGAAGCGGCCCGCGTTGGGGAAATCGAAGTGCAGCGGCAGCCCGGTCGCCAGGAAAACGGCCACTGGCGCGACGACCACGAAGCCGAGCGTGACCCACAGCACGGGCGCCTGTTGGCCGGTCGCCATCTGCCGCTTGCGCGCCCAGCGGTAGTAGGC
This sequence comes from Pseudolabrys sp., assembly GCA_035546455.1. Lineage (GTDB taxonomy): Bacteria > Pseudomonadota > Alphaproteobacteria > Rhizobiales > Xanthobacteraceae > Pseudolabrys. The sequence goes on along the minus strand of DASZXA010000075.1, from coordinate 23,058 downwards.
AAATGCGCCAACAAGGCCGACCAGGAACATGATTTCGACGAAACCGAAACCGGGCTGCGGCAGCGGATTCGGCAGGAACAGGCCGCGATTATTGAGCAGACCGCCGCCGACCAGGTGGAGGCTGTCCCGAATGTCCGGCAGCGCCTTGAGAACGGCGTTGTACCAGAACAGCAATTGCAGCAGCAGCGGCAGGTTGCGAACCAGCTCGACATAACCGGTCGCGACCTTGCTCACGAGCCAGTTCTTCGAGAGCCGCATGATGCCGATGGTGAAGCCGAGGATGGTGGCAAAGATGATGCCGAGCCCGGCGACCAGCAGCGTATTGAGCAGACCGACCCAGAATGCGGTTCCGTAAGTCGAAGCCGCCGAGCTGAACGGAATCAGCGTCTGCGAAATATCGAAACCGGCGGTGTCGTTCCAGAATCCGAAGCCCGACGCGATGTGGGCCTTCTGCAGGTTGGTGACGGCGTTCGATGCCGCGCCGTAGATCAGCAACCCCACAACGACGCAGAGCACGATCTGGTACGCGACGCTGCGGACCTTGGGATCGTTGTAGAACACAGCGCGCGCCGGGGGCGGCGCCGCCTGCAGGTCAGTCGCCATTTTTGTCCCCTCCAGGGCTGCGCTCTCGATCGCGCAGCCCCCGCAACCAGCCGCGGAGGAACAGCCTCCGCGGCTCCTCTCAGTTCTCGTCCCTTAGCGGACCGGCGGCGCGTACTGGATGCCACCCTTCGTCCAGAGCCGGTTCAGGCCCCGGGCGATCTTGAGCGGCGACCCTTCACCAACATTGCGTTCGAACGACTCGCCGTAGTTGCCGACGTGCTTGAGGATCCGCACCACCCAATCCTTGGTGAGACCAAGCTGCTCGCCGTAGTTGCCTTCGGTGCCGAGCAGGCGCTTGATCTCCGGATTCGGCGACTTCAGCATCTCATCGACGTTCTTCGAGTTCACGCCGAGCTCTTCGGCGTTGAGCATCGCGAAGTGGACCCACTTCACGATGTCGAACCACTGGTCGTCACCGTGACGCACCGACGGGCCGAGCGGCTCCTTGGAGATGATCTCCGGCAGGACCACATGGTCGTTCGGCGCGGTCAGGCGCAGACGCTCGGCATAGAGGCCCGAAGCGTCGGTGGTATAAGCGTCGCAGCGGCCGGCATCGTAGGCCTTAACGGCCTCGTTGGCGGTCGCGAAGGTGACGGTCTTGAGCGTCATCTTGTTGGCGCGGAAGTAGTCGGCGAGGTTCAGCTCGGTCGTGGTGCCCTGCTGCACGCACACGGCCGCGCTGTTGAGCTCGAGCGCCGAGTTCACCTTCAACGACTTGCGGACCATGAAGCCCTGGCCGTCATAGTAGTTGACGCCGGTGAAGTTGAGGCCGAGCGAGGTGTCGCGCGACGAGGTCCAGGTGGTGTTGCGGGCGAGCAGGTCGACCTCGCCAGATTGCAACGCGGTGAAGCGGTCCTTGGAGGACAGCGGCACGAACTTCACCTTCTTCGGATCGTCGAAGATCGCGGCGGCGACGGCCTTGCAGAAGTCGACGTCGAGGCCCGACCAGTTGCCCTGCGCATCCGGCAGGCCGAACCCGGCCAGCGTGCCGTTGGCGCCGCAATTGAGGATGCCGCGCTGCTTCACGGAATTCAGAACTTGCGCAGACGCGCTCGATGCGGCCAGGCCGATCGCTGCGGTCAGTATCAGGGTGCTAATGACGCGTTTCATTGTTACAGCCTTCTCTCGTTTGTTGCCTGCCGCCGGCCGCTCTCCAAGGAAAGCAAGATTGGTGCCCGCAGCCCGGTGAGCGCTCAGAACGATCCGGCGTCGCAAAGGTCCCCCTTGCCAGATCGCAAAGCCCACTCGCCCTCTTTCGCCATCTCAGAACGATCCCCTCATAAGGTCAAGGGGTTGACGCTCAGGCGCCGCCGAGCGGATAAGCATTTGCTGCACATTTTGTGCGCGACAAATCATCCATTCCCCGCCATGGCAAAGAAATCGCAGTTTCCTCTCAGGCCCGCCACCCATCTTGTGACCGGCGGACGCGACCCCGATGTCACATTCGGCTTCGTCAACCCGCCGACCGTTCGCGGCTCGACCGTCCTCTACCCGACCGCCGAGGACCAGGTCGCGCATCGCGCCCGTTATGTTTACGGGCGGCGCGGCACGCCGACCAGCGAAGCGTTGGAGAACGCGATCAAAGACATTGAAGGTCCGCAATGCGCCGGCGTCGTGCTGGTGCCATCCGGCATGAACGCGGTTGCCACGGCGCTGCTGACGGTGGTCAGCGCCGGCGACCATGTGCTGATTACCGACAGCGTCTATCGCCCGACGCGAAACTTCGCCGAGAGTATCCTCAAACGGCTTGGCGTCGAGACGACGTATTACGATCCGCTGATCGGCGACCGCATCGAGACATTGATGAAGCCGAACACCAAGGTCGTGTTCGTCGAGGCGCCGGGCTCGCAAAGTTTCGAGATGCAGGACATTCCGGCAATCGCCGCCGTCGCACATGCCAAGGGCGCCGCCGTCTTGATGGACAACACCTGGGCGACGCCGCTCTATTTCCGCGCGCTGGAAAAGGGCGTCGACCTGTCGATCCAGGCCGGTACCAAATATATCGGCGGCCATTCCGACATCATGTTCGGCACGGTTTCCGCAAACGAGAAATATGCCGCACGGCTGAAGGAAACTTTCAACACGCTCGGCCTCTGCGCGGGGCCGGACGACATTACTCTTGCGCTTCGCGGGCTTCGCACCATGGGCGTGCGGCTCGCCCACCAGCACAAGAGCGGATTGGAGATCGCGCGATGGCTGGCGGCGCGCCCGGAAGTGCTGCGCGTCATGCATCCCGCGCTAGAAAGCGATCCCGGCCACGCGATCTGGAAACGCGACTTCACCGGCGCCAGCAGCCTGTTCGCGATCGTGCTCAAGCCGATCGAGCAGAAGAAGGTTTATGCGTTCATGGATGAGCTCACGCTGTTCGGCATGGGCTATTCATGGGGCGGATACGAAAGCCTGGTGATTTCGTTCGACTGCTCGGAATACCGGACCGCGACCAAATGGAATCCGGGCGGGCCGACCTTGCGCATCCATATCGGCCTCGAAGACGTCGGCGACCTGATCGCCGATCTCGAGCGTGGCTTTGCCGCGATGGCGAAGGCTTAACGCGCGCTTATTGGACGCGCACCGTCACACTGTCGGAGCCGCCACGCGCATCCATCACGGTGAGCCGCATGAAGCCGCGGCTGTCCGGCGCAACGAGCAACGTGCGGCGCCGGCTCGGCGTGCCGACCGGCGCGCCGTTCATCAGCACCGTCAGCGGACCGACACCGCCCTGCACTTTCAGCGCCAGCGGATCGGGCTTGCCGCCGCCCGCAAGTTCAAGCCGCGCGCCATTCGGCGGGAACATGATGCGCGGCGGATCGGCCGCCGTCACCGCGTCGGCTTCCGCACGATAATGCCGCAGCGGCGGCGGCAGCTTGTTGTTGGTCGCGATCATCGCGCCCGTCGGCGCCGCCGGTAGCGGTGCGGGTGCGTAACCGCTGCGCGCGAATGCCTCGAACAAAATCGGCGCAGCGGCGGCGCGGCCAACAAGGCCCGCAACCGGCGCGCCATCCGGGCGGCCGACCCAGACGCCGATCGTCATCCGGGCGTCGAAGCCGACCGACCACGCATCGCGATAGCCATACGATGTGCCGGTCTTGAACGCGATGCGCCCGTGCGGCGCATTTTCCGGCGGCGGCGTGCCAAACAGAACATTGCCAACATACCAGGCTGCCACGGGATCGATCAGGCGGCGCGCCTGTGGTTGCGGATCGGTGGCGCGTTCGCGCAACGGCATCGCATCGCCGCCCGCGGCGATGCCGCGGTAGAGCATCGTCAGGTCTTCGAGCGTGACGCCGACGCCGCCGAGCCCCATTGCCAGCCCGGGTGCCTCGGTCGCCGGCAAAATCAGATGAGCGCCGGCTTGTGTCAGCCGCGCCGATAGCCGCGACGGCCCGAGCCGGTCCAGCACCGCCACCGCCGGCACGTTGAGCGACAATTGCAGCGCCTTGCGCACGCTCACCGTGCCCTGGAACGTCAGATCGAAATTCTCCGGCGCGTAACTGCCGTAACGGACCGGGCGATCGTCAATCAGCGTCTCCGGGTGCAGGAAGCCGTCCTCGAAAGCCAGGCCGTAGATGAATGGCTTGAGCGTCGAGCCGGGCGAGCGGATTGCCCGCGTCATGTCGACCTGCCCGGCGCGGCGTGCATCGAAGAAATCGGGGGACGCCACCCGCGCCCTCACCTCGCCGGTTTCGTTATCGACCGCGAGGATCGCCACCGACATCTCCGGCCCTAGGGCCTGCGCCCGCTCGCGCGCCACATCTTCAAGCCGCTTCTGTAAATCGAGATCGATGGTGAGGCGATGCACGCGCACATCCGGCGCGGCGGAAATCACCGCGTCGGCCGAATGCGGCGCGAAGGCCGGCATCGGCTTGCGGCTCTGCGGCACCGGCTCGGCCTTGGCGCGGACGACTTCGTCGCGGGGCACCACGCCGGCTTTCTCCGCCCGGTCGAGCACGCGATCGCGTGCCGCATGCGCCGCTTCGGCGTGACGATCCGGCCGGCGCAACTCCGGCGATTGCGGCAGCGCGACCAGTAGCGCCGCCTCACCCAGTGTGAGCCGCTTCGGCTCCTTGCCGAAATAGGCGAGCGAAGCCGCCCGTACGCCTTCGAGATTGCCGCCATAAGGCGCCAGCGTCAGATAGAGCGACAGGATTTGCGGCTTACTCAGCGTCCATTCGAGTTCGAGCGCGCGCACGATCTGGTGCAGCTTCGCGCTCATGCTGCGCTCGCGCCGCGGCTCGAGCAGGCGCGCCACCTGCATCGTCAAAGTGGAGCCGCCGGAAATGATCTCGCGATTATCGACGAGCTGCCACGCCGCGCGCGCAAGCGCGAGCGCATCAACGCCGGCGTGCTCGTAGAAGCGCTTGTCCTCATAGGCGAACAGCAGCTTGAGGAACCGTGGATCGACGTCTTTGATCTTGGCCGGCAATCGCCAGCGGCCTTCGTCGGTCGCATAAGCGCGCAGCAAACGGCCGTCCCGGTCGAGCACGACCTTCGACAATTCGAGATTGGCGCCGGTCGGCACCGGCCCAAGCGACACGACGTAGGCCACGCACAGCGCCGCGACCGCCGCCACCGCGGTGGCCAGGCTGAACGCGATGCGCCGCCTTCGCGTCATCGCGCCGACACCTCAATCGTGCCTGTTGCGGTCCGGCCGAACCGGTCGGGGCGATACATGTCCTCGACCACCGCCTGCGGCAGCACATATTTGCCCGGCGTCACCGCGCGCACGACGTAGGCCGCGGTGAATACCGCGGGCGAATCCGCCTGCCGCTCGAACGCTGCCGCGAAGCGGTCGTCCTTGAACTCTGCGTGCGCCGCCTCGGCGCCATCCTTGATCCACGGCAGCGCATTGGCGTCACCCGACGACACCAGATGCGGATTGTCGATCTCGAACCCGGCCGGCAGATAATCGGCCAGCATCACGCGGGCGAACTGCGGCTTTTCGTCGGTGACGGTCAGCACGACGGCAAAGCGGTCATTCTGCTTCGCCTTGCCCGGATCGGCCGGCTCGCCATCGAGCGTGTAGTACTTGCGCTCGATCTTGAAGCCCTGCGAGGCGGAGGGTTCCGGCGTCACCGGCGCGCCGGACACCGTCACCACTGCCTGCACCGTGCCTTCGCCCGTGTTGGCAAGCGTGAGCGGCGCGCTGAGCTGTCCGGCTTTCAGGCTGCGATAGAACGCGCCCTTGTGCGCTTCGCCATTCGCCGCCAGCGCAATTGCGCTGGTCTCCTTGTTGAGCGCGCGCGCGGCCAATACCAGCCACGCCTGCTCCTGCGTCGAGATGTAACGGGTCAAGCCGCGCGCGGCGTCGATCCGCTGCACCGCGCCATCGATTGTCGCGCGCGTTGCGCCACTTTCGGAGGCGAGCGTCACCAGCGCGGCGCTGTCACGCAGCGCGGAGCCGAAATCGGTGCGGCCGATATCCACCTCGGGCTTCGGAGCGATCGATTGCAGGGCCGCCGTGTAGACGACCTGCGCGCGCCCCTTGTCGCCGAGCATGGCGAGCGCCGCCGCGATCTGCGCCTTGGCGATCGGCGTCGTGAATTCCGCCAGTTTAACGTCGGCGAAGTAGCGAAGGTCGCCAACCGGCGCGAGGCCGTTGCGCGCCAGCACATAGAGCGCATAAGCGAGATTGCGCCCGCCGTCGCGCTTGGGATCCTGCGAGACGGCGACGTAGTTGCGCAGCCGGTCGAGCGCCAGCTTGAAGGCGGCGTCCGGCACCTCGAACTTGCGCTCGCGCGCGCGCGTCAGGAAGTCGGTGACGTAGGCGTCGAGCCAGGCGTCATCGCCACCGGCCGACCACAGGCCGAACGAGCCATTGGCGCCCTGCCGCGCCAGCAGGCTGGCGATGCCGTTACGAATGCGTTCATCGATGGCGTCATCGAGATTGAGCCGCGCCTCCTGCGCCAGTTCGTTGGCATAAAGCAGCGCGACCGCGCGGCTGGTGATCTGCTCCGAGCAGCCGAACGGATAACGGTCGAGCGCATTGAGCAGCGCCGCCGCATCGAGCGCGGTCGAGATCGACACCGACACCGACACGCGACCGGTGTTCGCCGCCAGATCGGCAAACATGTCCTCCGACAGCGTCAGGGTCTCGCCCTTCGCCAGCGGCTTCACGGTTCGGCGCGCCAGAATCTGCGTCGCCGGCCGAACCCCGATGGGGTAATCGCGGCTGACCACGAGATCATTCGGCCCGCGCAGAGAAACGCTGACAACCGACGTCCCCGCCGCCGATGCGGTCAGCGGCAAGGCAACATGCAGCCGCTGTTTCGCGGCGAGCGTTGCCTTTCGTGACGTCTCGCTCGTCTTGACGGAGCCGTTGCTGGACACATCCAGCGCATACTCCCCCGCCGGCCCTTCGACATTGTCGATGTCGATCTGCACGGTCGCGCTGTCGCCGGTGCGCAGGAAACGCGGCAGCGTCGTCGTCAGCACCACCGGGTCGCGCACGATCACGTCGCCGGTTGCCTTGCCGACCTTGGCCTTGCTCCAGCCGATCGCCATCACCCGCACGGTCCCGGCAAACGCCGGAATGTCGAAATCGACTTGCGCGGTGCCGTCGGGGCCGACCGGCACGATGCCGGAATAAAGCGCGAGCGGCGCCTGCGCCGGCGGTGAACCGCTCAGCTCCGCACCGGCCATGTCGCCGCCGGAGCGGATGCGCCCCGCCGCGCCCTGCATGCCGTCGATCAGTTGACCATAGAGGTCGCGGATATCGGCGGCGAGCTTGCGCTGGCCGAGGAAATAATCGTCCGGCGCCGGCGGCTTGTAGTTCGTCAGATTGAGAATGCCGACATCCACCGCCGCAACGACGAGCCGCGCTTCCTCGCCTGCGGCAAGCCCGCCGACTTTCACCGGAATGGACAGCCGTCCGTTCGGCCGCATGGTCTGCGGCAGTTTAAGGTCGAGCGTGAGACTGTGCGCGGCGCGATCGACCGCGAACCACTGCACGCCGATGGCGCGGCCCGGCATACGCTGCGCCGGTGCGTCGAGCGGCCGCCGCAGCGTCGCGACCACATAGGCGCCGCTGCCCCAATCGGTCCCAACCTTAACCGGCACTGTCACGGCGCCGGCCTTTACAGTCTTCGTTTCGCTGAACGCGAGCCGGTCCGCGACCACGTTGATCGTCAGTTCGCCGTCGGTGCGCGCCGTCGCCGACACCGTCATGGTGTCGCCGGCCTTGTAGCTCCTCTTGTCGAGCGCGATTTCGAGCAGATCGGGGGTGTCCGCGCTCGATTCCGCGTAGAATCCGGCGTCGAATTGCAGCGACGTCAGCGGCCCGTCAGCCTCGCCGGTCGAGACTTCGATGCGATAGCGGCCCCAACGCACCGGCAGCGACAGTTTCGCCGGCGTGTCGCCGGAATAATCGAACGTGCCATCGGCGACGCGCGACGTCGTCTTGATCGGCTCGAATTCCCAGGAGCCGTTCTGCCGGTACCACTGATAGCGCGTCTCGATCCGCAACAACTCGTAGCGCAGCCCCTTGCGCGCGAGCGGCTTGTCGTCCGGCGCGATCTGCACGACGTCGAATGACGCATTGGCACCGTCGGCCAGCGAACGGCCGGAGAAGTTCGGCTTGATGCCGATCATCGGCCCCGCCGCGGCAATCGGCAGCGACAGCCTGCGCTCGACCGCGCGGCCGCCCGCTTCCGCCATGCGCACGGAGATGTCCGCCGTGAGTGGCCGCGCCGTGTCCGGCAGATCGTCGAGCGCAATATCGAAACTGGCTTTGCCCTGCTCGTCGGTCGAGGGCAGGTCTTCAAGCTGCTGCCGCGTCGCCGTCACTTCTTCATCGGCAGGACCGAAGCTGTAGCCGGGGAAGCCCGCGCGCTCTTTCGCCGCGGAAATCGTCACCTCGCCTTCCAGCGACAGGTCGCCCGCCGGCGCGCCGTAGAGATAATGTCCGGCGATCGCGACCGGCGTTTCGCCATCGCGCGACAGGCTGGTTGCGCTGGACGACAGGTCGAACTCCAGCCGGTCCGGCACATAGTCTTCCACCATGAAGGTGGTCTCGCCGACTGCCGGGCGTTTCGGATCGGTGAAGGCGCGCACGCGCCAGGTGCCGCTCGCCGCGGCGGCGTTGAGCGGCACGCTCAGGCTGCGGCCGCCGAGGCCCTGGTCGCCAATGATGGCGCGCTTGTATTCGACGCCGTCCGGCCGCTCCATCACGAGCGTCAGCGGCCCGGTGACGGCAACGGCGTGCGCGTCGCGCAGCAACGCGGTGATGTGCACCGTCTCGCCCGAACGATAGACGCCGCGCTCGGTGTAAACGAAGGCATCGACCGCCGCCGGCGCCGGCCGGCCGCCGACGCCGCGATCGGTCAGGTCGAATGCCGGCGCACGCAGATTGAGGAAAGCGTAGTCATCCTTGCCGACCGCGACGATCGCCGCCGGCGCCTGGCCACCGTCGCCGCGTGTCAGCCCCGAGTCGAAGTGAACGAAACCGCTGCTGTCGGTGCGCTTGGTCGCCAACACTTCATTATTACGAGCAACCAGCCGCAATTCGACCCCGGCCATAACCTGCGCGCTGGCCAGCGAATGCACGAAGGCATCGACGCCATCGGTGGTCGAATAGGCCGTCAGGCCGAGGTCCGACACGATGAACCACTGTGTCGCGAGCTGGCCGTAATCGTTGGCCGGTGCCTCCTTCGGCGACGCCGTCATCACATAGACGCCTGGCTTGAGCTCACCGGCCGCCTGGTTGACCGGAAATGCGGTCGTGACCTCGGTGTTCAGCTTCGGCTCGACGGCCAGCTCGCCGCTCCAGATCTTGCTGCCCTTCTCGCTGGCGAGCTGCTCGGCGCTGTAATTATTGACGGTCTGCTGGAAGTCGCTCGCCAGCGTGTACATCAGATTGCGATCGCCGATCCGGTAGATCGCGATGTTCACCGCGCTGCTGTTGACGCTGAGCACCGGCAGGCCGCGCTGGCCGGTCTTCGGCAGCACGTAGGCCTTGCCGGCAAAGCGTGCGAACGGCTTGCGGTCGCGCACATAGATCGTGAAGTCGGCCGATTTGGCGAGGCTCTCATGCACGACCGACGGCAGGCCGGCGCGCAGCGTGATGGCATAGCGTTCGCCATGCTTGAGGCCTTCGACACACAACTGCTTTTCGGTCGCCGAGATCGCCGGCCGCTCCACCCCGGCGACCGCGACGAACGGCGAGAAGTCGGTCTTGCGCGGCAGTTCCTCGGAGAACTGGAAGCAGGTGCGCGGCGACATCGCATCGGAATCGATCGTATAGTCGAGCATGCGGAAGCCGTGGCTGGCCCGCAGCGTCTCGTATTGCGCGCGCAGGGTCGCGTTCTCGCGTTCCGTCAGCGCGATCCGCATCGCATCGAGCGCCGGCCGGTATATTTTGCGTTCGGCCAGCACGTTGCCGAGCACCGCGAGGCTGTCCGCCTCGTCATTCGGCGTCGTACTGCGCTGATAGGCGATGTAGGCGGCGCTCGAGGCGCGATCGAGGAAGAACGCGCGCTCCTTGTCGTCGCGCGGCTTGATCTGCGACACCGTGCGGGCGAGCCGCAGCCACGCCGCGGCGTCGTTCGGCGCCGCCGTCACCAGTTGGCCGAGCACCTGCATGCCGCCGCGCAGATCCTTCTTCTGGAAGGCGGCGTCGGAGTCGCGGCGAAGCGTAGCTGCGTTCTTCGTAACGGCGCCGGCGTCGGTCTTGATCTGCGCTTCGAGCTTGACCGCAGCGTCGGCAAGCTCGGCGTTCTCAAAGGACTTGTCGGCGGCGAATGCCGCAACGGAAAACGCGCACGCAAAAGCAACCAGCGCGGCAAGGAGGCCGGCGCGAAGGCTCGCGGTCATGGCAGTGGCTCCCGATGGTCAGCGCACGAACATCATCAGGTTCCCGGCGAACCATGTCGAGTTCATGTCGGCCTGATTGTCATCCGGCCGACAGCGAATTTTTATGTGATGAGTCAAATGGAGTCGGCAGCTCAGAAATTGGATGAGCTACTTAAACTAGATTCAGTAATATATTGATTTATCTATCTAATTCAGCCTTGGACGGGCAAATGGACAGGCTCGCTCCAGCGCCCGCGCCGCCTGCAGAACGAGGGCGTCGGCGCCCCGCATGCCTACGATCTGCACGCCGATCGGCAGGCCGTCCGACACCAGGCCGCAGGGCACAGAAGCCGCGGGCTGCTGCGTCAGGTTGAACGGATAGGTGTAGGGCGACCAGTCGAGCCAGTCCTTGCCGTAAGACCCGTGCGCCGGCGCGGTCCTGCCGACTTCGAGAGCCGTGATCGGCATCGCCGGAGTCATCAGCAGATCGTAGCGCGAATGGAAATCGAGCATCGCGCGATAGAGGTCGGCGCGCGCGAAATAGGCGGCAAGATAGTCGGTCGGCGAAATGCCCCTGCCGCCTTCCGCGCATTGCAGGAAACCCGGGTCCATTTCGGCCCGCGCCCTCTCCGGCACCGCATCGACGATGCTTTTTGCGCCGGCAAACCACAGCACCCGGATGATCTCGCCGGCGCGCCTGAGGTCGGGATCCGCCTCCTCGACGATCGCGCCCTGCCCGGCGAGCAAATCCACCGCGCGGCGGCAAGCCGCCTCGATTTCGGCGTCCAGTGCCTCGACCATGCCGAGCCGCGGCGACCAGGCGATCCGCAGGCCGCGCACCCCCTTTTCGAGATCGGCCGAGAAGTCGAACGCCGGGCCGTTCCAGGCGGTCATGTCGCGCAGGTCGGGACCGCTGATGATACTCAACGTCCGCGCGGCATCGCCGACAGTGCGCGCAATCGGTCCCTGGTGCGCCAACACGTTGAACGGCGACGCCGGATAGGCCGGCACCAGACCGTAAGTCGGCTTCATGCCGAACACGCCGGTGAATGCGGCGGGGATTCGCAGAGATCCGGCGCCATCGGTGCCGAGATGCATGGTGCCGAGATTGAGCAGCGCCGCCACCGCGCCCCCACCGGTCGAGCCGCCGGGCGTGCGTTCGGAATTCCAGGGGTTGCGGGTGATGCCGGTGAGCGGGCTGTGGCAGGCGCCGATCCAGCCGTATTCCGGCATCGTCGTTTTGCCGACGATGACGGCGCCTTCCTCACGCAAGCGCGCAACGGACGGTGCGTCCTCGGTTATCGGCGTTGTGCCAGCGGTCCTGGAGCCCTTGAGGCACGGCAACCGCTCCACCCAGATGTTGTCCTTGACGGTGACCGGCACGCCGTCCGCCCGACCAAGCGGTGTTCCGCTCTGCCAGCGATGCTCGGCCTTTCGCGCCGCTGCGAGTGCGTTGTCGCGATCGACCAGCACAAAGGCGTTGAACGGCCGCGCCGCCTCGATTCGCTCCAGCACATCGCCGATGACCTCGACCGGCGAGAGCGTCCGCCGCCGGTAATGATCGATCAGATCGGCACTGGTCAGGTCGGCGATATCGGTCATTTTGCCCCTCGTGGACCGTCCCCCCGACACCTTTCCACGGCGTCACGGGCCGGGTAAACCGGCCTGCTGAAGGCCCAATATCGAAGGCCAAAAGACCCCGTAGCTCAGTTGGATAGAGCGCGAGCCTTCTAAGCTTGAGGTCGCAGGTTCGAATCCTGCCGGGGTCGCCACACCGCCGCGGAAAACCGACGCCGGGCGCAGGGCCGCCATGCACCGCCCACTCTCGATGGGAAACCTATAATTAACGGGTTTGGCACAATTTTTGGGCTGACAGCTACACTTTGGAAATGGCCCCCTCTGCGATGGCAGGCGACCTTCAAGACGTCCCCTCTCCCTCGATCGATCCCGCCAAGCTGACGCGCAACGCCGCGCCGGTCTGTTTTCTGGTCGATCAGGAACCGAGCATGCGGCATTTCCTGTCGCTGGTCATGCACGGCCTTGGCATCGACACGGCGGAATTTTCCGACGGCGCCTCGTTGCGCGACGCGCTCGGCAGCAAGAAGCCGGACCTCGTGTTTCACGATGTCGCGCTCGACTCCTCCGACGCCATCGAGACGGTGCTCGCACTCGGCAAGCAAGGCTTCCGCGGGCCGATGCAATTGATGAGTAACCGCGGCTCCGCGGTGCTCGAGCACCTCAAGTCGATCGGCGTGCAGCACGGCCTCCACATGCTGCCGGTGCTCAAGAAGCCGTTCGAAACCGATACGCTGGTCAAAATTCTGTCCGGCCTCAAGCTCGGCATCGCCAGCACCGCGACGGTCAAGGTCCCGCTGTCCGAAGCTCTCGCCAGCAACTGGGTAGAGTTCTGGTATCAGCCGAAGATCGACCTGCGCCGAAAACGGCTGGCTGGCGTCGAGGCGTTCGCACGCGCGCGTCATCCCGAGCACGGCATCCTGCTGCCGGGCGCGTTCATGCCCGATGCGTCGGAAGGCGACCTCATCAAGCTGGCCGAGCTGTCGATGACCGCGGCACTCAAGGCCTGCGACAAATTTTCGGCGATGGGCGTGCAGCTCCGCCTCGCCGTAAACATCCCGATTCAGGCACTGGTGAAATTGCCGGTGGTCGACATCGTCAAAAGCTTGCGGCCCGCGCCCGACAAGTGGCCGGGCATGATCATCGACATCACCGAAGATCAGATCATCAAGGACGTGCCGCTCGCGCTCAACCTGAGCATGAAATTCGCCGAGTGGAACGTGAAGCTGGCGATCGACGATTTCGGCCGCGCCTACAGCGCGCTCACCAAGATCACCTCGCTGCCGTTCGCCGAGCTCAAGCTCGATCGGGTGTTCGTCACCGATTGCGGCACCAACAAGATGAACGCCCCGCTCTGCAAGACGGTGATCGACCTCGCGCACAGCTTCGGCAGCGTCGCGGTCGCCGTCGGCATCGAAAAAGCCTCCGACGCGGTCGCGCTGGTCAGCATGGGATGCGATTACGGCCAGGGCTTCCTGCTCGGCCAGCCGATGCCGGAAGACCGGTTCCTGTCACTGCTGCGACAGCGCGCCGGCGGCAACGCCAAGACGCCGGAAACCGCGACGGCGTAACTTCGCGTCAGCGAAGGCTAATTTTCGAGTCTTAGTGCGTCCAGGCGCCGCGGCGATTGAAGGCGAAATTGTCCGAGTAAGACGCGATGCGGCGCTGCACCGGCTTGGCTTCGAACACTTGGTAGGCGATGCCGTGCCGTTCGCAGTAAGCAACTGCTTCGTCCTTCGTTTCGAAGCGCAGCTTGATCTGCTGGCGCATGTCGCCGGACGAGGTCCAACCCATCAACGGCTCGATGGTGCGCGGCTCTTCCGGCTCGAACTCAAGCATCCAATCCTTGGTATTGGCGACGCCCGACTGCATTGCAGTCTTGGCCGGCTTGAAGATACGAGCGGTCATCGAAAGGCTCCTGACGGAAGCCCGGTTTAGTGGTGTCGCCGCGCGATCGCAAGAGCAGCGAAGATCGGCGCCAAACGAAAAACGAATCGCGAAGCAAAAAGAAGCGGCCCCCGGAGGTTTCCCGCCGGGGGCCTTTATCGTTCAACTTATGACAGTCTGATCAGACGATCAGGGCCAGAAGTTGCGCTGGGCGCGGAACATCGCCGACCAGATGTCGTTGTCCCGGAACGTGCCCAGTGAGCTGCTTGAGCCTTCGAAGCCCGTGTTGACCTTGGTGTAGAGAACGTCGACCGAGAGGTCGAGGTTCGCAACCGGAGTCCACACAGTGCGCGAGCCGATCTGCCACATGCTCCAGTCGGCGCTGGTCGAGCCAGTCGCAGCGAAGCCTGTGAAGTTGCCCGCAATGACGGCGCTCGCAGCAGTCGAGTAGTTGAACTCGCCATACGAACCGTAGAGCGAGGTCTTCCACTGCGGGTTCCACACGTGCTCGAAGCCCGCGGTGAAGCTCCAGGCCTTGGTGAGGTCGAGGTTGGTGGCAGCGCCGCCGACGTTGACTGCGTCATAGACGTAGCCAACTGCCGCGCGGGTAGCCGCCGCAGTGACCGGATAGCCATCGGCGAGGTTGGCAACGAGGCCGCCCGCCGCTGCCTGGCTCATGACGTAGTTGGTCGCGCCTTCCGAGTAGTTGACCTGACCGATGATGTAATCACCGCGGCCAATCATCGGGAGGTTGATACGGAGGCCCGCACCGATCGCCCAACCCGTATCGCTGCTATCTACACCAGACGTCGTGACGGTGCCGTAGGTGTCATGGATCGCGCCCATGACCTGCGCACTGCCCCAAGCCTGATCGATGCGAAGGTTCGCAACGACATCCGGCCAACGACGGCCGCCGTAGGCCGACGATGTTGCACCAACCGCAACGCCAGTGATCGAGCTACGACGCGAAGACGGATCTTCGGCCGACAAGCTGGCCGAGAAGCCGTTGCCGAACTGAGCGGTATAGGCAAACACGTTCTGGCCGTTGCCCGCCTGGGCCGAACCCCACCACACCGTCGCGTTGGTGTAGGGGTTGGTGTCGAAGTCGAAGAACGATGCAGTCTTACCGAAGGTGAACCCGGCAAACTGGATGAACTGCGCAACCGCGAAGTCACCAGCGTTTGCGTACGGGCTGCCACCCGTCGTCGCACCGTCGTTCGAGAACGTCGGCATGATCACCGCGTAGGCACGCAGGGTGCCGTAAGCGGTCTGCGAACGCACGTCGACAGTGATACCGGCGCGAGTCCGCTCGTTGTAGCGGTCAAGGTTCGGGTTATCAGGATTGTAGGCCAGGAACGGCTTGAACGAGTTGGCCGCCTGATAGTTCCACTCGGCGCGCACATAGCCGCCGATCTTGATGCAGGTATCCGTGCCCGGGATGTAATAGAATCCCGCGCCGTACAGGCTGCAAATCTTCACGTATTGGACCGGCTTGGCCTTTACGGGAAGATCGGCGGCCTGCGCCCCAGCAACAGCAACGAAGCCCGCTGCGGTGCCGAGGAGAAGGCTTTTCACCATCTTCATCTTGAACCTCCAAACAGAGTTTTGTCTTTTGAGAGGGTTCAGTTTCGTCGGTGCGGTTGCACCTGGAACGTCCCCTGCTCCCCGCTATTTGGCCCGGCGATCAAGTGTGTCCGGACAGCCAGAAACCAAATAGCGCGACCCAAGGGACGTCATTGGGATGCCCCCTCCGTCGCTTGGGCACCTTAGCCAACGATCCCCATGGCGCAACGAAGAAGAGCCCTTCCCACAGGCCTTTGGGGCTCTTTTCGGGCAACTGTTGCGTAAAAGGCACTTAATTGTGGCAGGCCGGCCTCCGGCTCAACTGCTTGAAATGTCATATATATTTAATTAACCACACCTCGCTCACGCGGACTGTGGGCTTGCCGCCTGTCGCGTGGCAAGACGTGGACACCAGCCGATTTCCGCCAGCCTTGCAGCAATCAGCGAATCTCTCCGCCACTCGCCGCCGTGACCTGAATGTCTCCAAAAAGCGATCAGTTGTTCCGCAAGGGCCTCACTTTGCTCCAGGCCGGCCAGCTTCCCGAGGCCGCGCAGGCCTTCAGGAAGGCGTTGCGGGACGACCGCACGCATATCGGCGCGCTCAACCTGCTCGGAATCGTGCTGACGCAGCTCAACCAGTTCGCGGAAGCCGAGACTCACCTCGCAGCCGCGCTGCGACAGAATCCCAACTCGGACGCCACACTCTACAACTATGGCGTCGTGCTTCAGGCACTCAAACGCCCGGCCGAAGCACTGCAACGATTCGATGCGGCGCTGGCGATCAATTCCTCGATTGCGGACACCTGGAACAACCGCGGCGCGGCGCTCAATCAGCTCGAGCGATATGAAGATGCGGTCGCTTCCTTCGACAAGGCGATCGCTCTACAGCCGACTTACGCGCAGGCCTACGCCAACAAGGCCCGGGCGCTGTCGGAGCTCAAGCGCTACGACGAAGCCCTGAAGGCATGCGAGCAGGCCCTCGCCTACGATCCGCAACTGGTCGAGGCGTGGTTCGGCCATGGCAACGTGCTGCTGAAGTTTCTTCGTCACGAGGATGCGTTGCGCTCATTCGAGCGCGCCAACGCAATCGATCCTCAATTCGGCGCCGCGAGGCTCGAACGCGGCACCACGCTTCTCGCGCTCGGCCGATTTCAGGAAGGCTGGCAGGCTTACGACTGGCGCACGCAGGTGAGCGACTTCGTACCGGGACATCCGGCGATCGAGGCACGAATCAGGACGCCAAAAAGCCGGGAAGACTTCGCCGGCAAGACCGTGGCCGTCATTGCCGAACAGGGCGTCGGCGATGAGATCATGTTCGGCACCATGCTGCCCGATCTTCTGCGCGACGCGAAAGCCGTCACCTACCAGCTCGACTCGCGCCTGATCGGGATTTTTTCGCAAAGCTTCCCGTCGGTAAAATTCGTCGCCAAGACGAGCCACGAAGACATTCTGGCGGAGCCATTCGATCTCACGGTGCGCGCCGGCAGCCTGGGTCTGGCGTACCGGCCCGACCTGAAATCTTTTCCGCGCACGCCCTACCTGAAGCCGCAGCCCGAGCATGTGCAGCGCTGGCGCAGCGCGCTCGACATCCAGGACAACCTGCTGCAAGTCGGCATCTCGTGGCGCGGCGGCACAAAGAATACCGGCAACAACGATCGGTCGATGACGCTTGAGCAGATGAAGCCGCTGCTCGCGCGCACCGATTGTCGGTTCGTCAGCCTTCAGTATGGCAACGTCGCGGAGGAGATCGAGAGTTTCAACCGCGCCGCCGGCGGCAAGATCCGGCATTTCCCAAAAGAGCAGATCGACGATTTCGAGGATCTGGGCGCCCTGATTGAAGCGCTCGACCTCGTCGTCTCGGTACAGAACACCAACGTGCATCTCTGCGGCGCGATCGGCAAAACCTGTTTCGCCATGCTGCCGCGCCAGGCCGAGTGGCGCTACGGCGCCTCTGGCAAGGAGATGGCGTGGTATTCGTCGGTCGAACTGTATCGGCAGGCCACGCACGGCGATTGGGCCGGACTTCTGGATGCCATCAATCGGCGCATCGACACCGACATCGGCCGGTGGCGCGCCCGGCGGGGTTGAGGTGGATGGGCAAGACGGGAGAACTTCGTTTACGCGACAGCTCTACCACAGTCGTCTATTGGCGAAGGCGTGACCCGACCCTGATTTGAGATAGAGTTCGAAGGATTCTGCCTTGGCTCGATCGGAAAACGCGACGTAGGTTGCCAGCCGCCACGGCCGGAATTTGGACGTATGGTAAGATTTACCAGTGTTATGTTCTTGGAGACGCCGCTTGAGATCGGTCGTCAGCCCCACATAACGCTCCCCGTCCGATGAAAGGCTCTCAATAAGGTAGACATAAAACACTGAAAGCCCCCCTTCGCTCTACGAGCTTCGGAGGGCATCCTGCTTCGCGCAAAAAGCGATGCCAATCCTGCGAAGCTCGTAGAGCGAAGCAGGATGGCGGAGCCGGAGGGATTCGAACCCTCGATACGCCTTTACAAGCGTATAACGGTTTAGCAAACCGCCGCCTTCAGCCACTCGGCCACAGCTCCGCTACCGGACAAGTGCGTAGTCGCTCGGACTTTCCGCGTCAAATTGTGTTGCAATATACCGAGACGCAAGGCCGGTGGAGAGGAACGGAATGTCGAAAGTCGTAATTGCCTCGGCCATCCTGGCGACCTTTGCCCTCGCCAGCTGTCAAACCCGATATCAATTGCCGGCAGAAAGCGACGAAGCCGAGGACTCCTACGCCTGGTGCACCGATCTTGGCCTCGACCTTGGAACAAATTGCGGCTTCGCCACGCTTGAACAGTGCCGGGCCGCCATCTCGGGGATTGGCGGGCAGTGCTACGCCAACCCGAACCGCGGTGTGGCAAAACCCGACTAGGTCAAACGAGGCCGAACTCTGAGGACGCCGATTGCGTTATCCTTGAAGCGCGATGGAGACTTCCAATGAAATTCACGACCTTGGCAATTCTTGCCCTGCTGACCGGCGGCGCCGCTATCGAGGCAGCCGTGCCGGCCCGCGCTGAAGTGCAATATCCGTGGTGTGCCGAATACAGCCGCCGCGTCGGCGGCACGAACTGCGGCTTCGTCAATTATCAGCAGTGTCGGGAGACGGTCTCCGGCATTGGCGGCTATTGCTATCGCAATCCGGCCTATCCGCCGCCGCAGGAACGGCGCTCCCCGCGGCGTTGATAATCAGGCGGCGACGCGAAGCGGTTCCACCACGGCGGGCAGCGGATGCGCCTTGAGCCAGTCGCGAGCCGCGCGCTGGGCTTGCCCGATCTCGCTATCGCTCATCAGTGCGGCAATCTCGCGGCGCATCTGCGCGCCGTCCTTGTGCCCGCGTGACGCAGCGATATTGAACCACTTGTGCGCCTCGATCATGTCGATCTCGACGTCGCGCCCGCTCGAGTAATCGATGCCACGCGCAAAGCAGCTCTCGATGTCGCCCAACTCCTGTCCGCTCAATTCGACGCTCAACATTTCCGCTCTCCCCGGCCGCGTTTGCCTGCGGCCTTGTGTGTCCCTGAGCGCGATCATGGGGAGAAAATTTGAATCGAGCTTTAAACGACGCGATGAATCGAATGTGAACGCGAAATCCACGCCGGCGCGAAAGCACCTGCGGCATACAGCTTTCTTGCAATCGTTAGGAAGCGCTAACCGAACCTGTTCAGGCCGCGATAACCAGGCGCGCGAGTGCCTATCGCGCGCGCTGGCCGAACAACACCGCCTGCACCTTCGGGTCCTTCATGTCGATGCCCTGGCGCAGCTCGATGCCGAGCTTCATGCCGCGCTGGACAGCCGGCCGTGCCTTCACGCGCTCGATCCATTTCTTCAGATTTGGAAATTCTTCGATGTCCTGTCCCTGGTTCTTCCAGAGATTGGCCCAGCCGATGCACGCCATGTCGGCGATCGAATAATCGCCGGCAAGAAATTTGCGATTGGCGAGACGTTTGTTCATGACACCGTAGAGCCGGTGCACTTCGTTGACGTAACGGTCGATCGCGTACTGTAACGTCTCCTTTGCGTAATTGCGGAAGTGATGCGTCTGCCCCGCCATCGGGCCGAGGCCGCCCATCTGCCAAAAGAGCCACTGCTCGACCTCGACGCGCGCCCGCTCATCCTTCGGATAAAACTTTCCGGTCTTGCGCCCAAGATACTGGAGAATGGCGCCGGACTCGAAAACCGAAATCGGTTTGCCGCCCGGCCCATTGGGATCGATGATCGCCGGCATCCGGTTGTTCGGCGAGATTTTCAGGAAGTCCGGCTTGAACTGCTCGCCGATCGAGATGTTTACCGGAACGAGCTTGTACGGCAGCCCGCACTCTTCCAGCATGATCGAAATCTTGAAGCCATTCGGCGTCGGCCAGTAGTAGAGCTCGATCGGTTTCGGGGGCTTCGCCTTACTTGAGGTCTTGCTCGATTTGGCCGGCTTCGCTTTCCGCTTGCTGATGGCACGCGCCATTACATTCTCCTTCACTTCGCGTACCCCAGACATAATGAGGGCGTCGGCGAAACTGAAGGTCTCGCCGACGCCCTCTATCGTCAACCGGGTCCGGGGCACCGCATGGCGGCTGCGAAGCGCTCACCGGCATGTGACGCCGCCGGCCCGTATGACGTAATCTCCGACGAAGAACGTCGAAGACCTAAGAAACGGTCAGACTAGAGCTTCCGCTTCTTCTTGGTCTTCTTCGCTGCCTTCGCCGCTTTCTTTCTACGTTTCGCCATTTGCTGCCCTCCTAGCCATGGAAATCATGGCGGGTGTCGGTTCAGTACAGTCGCGAATCGACATGCACTGCACGCTCAATTACTAGCGCACAACAAGAAAAACAGCGACTCCACTTAACGAAGCGTGTACGCGCGCGTGAGCATCCGCGCACGACGATGCGCACGACGTCGACGATGCACGCGCGCGTTCAAAAAATTCTCCGCACGCGCGCGCCGATGTGTTGCGAGCAACGACATCAAAAAAATATCGGAGAAATAAGGATTTTTTGCACGCGTGTGACAATCGAGTGCAAACACACGCGCGAAATTTTTTCTGGTGACGCGCGAAATTTTTTCGTGCGCGCGATCGCAAAACACGTCAGCACGTATCCAAATATTTTTTCACAGGCAGCGGTTTTTGGACGGTCGCGCGACGCTGAATCGATCAAAAACGAGCGAATCAGTGCCAACTGATTCGCGCGCGAACGATCACGCGCCGAGTTTTTTCTTGAGCAGATCGTTGACCGCTTGCGGGTTCGCCTTGCCGCCGGACGACTTCATCACCTGACCGACGAACCAACCGATCGCTTTCGGGTTCGTCTTCGCATCTGCAACCTTGTCCGGGTTCTTGGCGATGATCTCATCGATTGCCTTCTCGATCGCGCCGAGATCGGTGACCTGCTTCATGCCGCGCTGATCGACAATGGCGCGCGGATCGCCGCCCTCGGTCCAGACAATTTCGAATAAATCCTTGGCAATCTTGCCGGAAATCGTTCCCTCGCCGATCAAATCCAGGATCGTGCCAAGTTGCGCGGAGGTGATGGGCGAAGTCGCAATGTCCTTGCCCTCTTTGTTCAGGCGGCCGAACAGTTCGTTGATCACCCAGTTCGCCGCAGTCTTGGCGTCACGCCCCTTGGCGACCGCTTCAAAGAACTCCGCCGTCTCGCGCTCGGACACCAGCACGCCAGCGTCGTAAGCGGACAGTCCCAGCCCGACGAAACGCGCCTTCTTCTGGTCCGGGAGTTCCGGGAGATGCTCTTTCAGCGCCGCGACATAAGCGTCGTCGAATTCGAGCGGCAGCAGGTCCGGGTCCGGGAAATAACGGTAGTCGTGCGCCTCTTCCTTGGAGCGCATCGGCCGCGTTTCCCCTTTATTGGGGTCGAACAGGCGGGTCTCCTGATCGATCTTGCCGCCATCCTCGATGATCTCGATCTGGCGGCGCGCCTCGTGCTCGATCGCCTGCCCGATGAAGCGGATCGAATTCATGTTCTTGATCTCGCAGCGCGTGCCGTAAGGCTCGCCGGGCCGGCGCACCGACACGTTGACGTCGGCGCGGAGGTTCCCCTTTTCCATGTCGCCGTCGCAGGTGCCTAGATAACGCAGGATCGAGCGGAGCTTCGACACAAACGCCTGTGCCTGCGCCGGCGAACGGATGTCCGGCTTCGACACGATCTCCATCAGCGCGACACCGGAGCGGTTGAGGTCGACGAACGACATCGTCGCATGCTGATCGTGCAGCGACTTGCCGGCGTCCTGCTCGAGATGCAGCCGCTCGATACCGACGGTAACGCCACCGCCATCCGGCAGGTCGACCTCGACTTCACCTTCGCCGACGATCGGCGACTTGTACTGGCTGATCTGGTAGCCCTGCGGCAGATCGGGATAGAAATAATTCTTCCGGTCGAACACAGATTTCAGATTGATCTTCGCATTGAGTCCCAGCCCGGTGCGGATCGCCTGCTTGACGCACTCCTCGTTGATGACCGGCAGCATGCCCGGCATCGCCGCATCGACCAGCGACACATGCGCGTTCGGCGCCCCGCCGAATTCGGTTGAGGCGCCGGAGAACAATTTCGCGCGCGAATTCACCTGGGCATGGACCTCCATGCCGATCACGACTTCCCACTCGCCGGAATCGCCCTTGAGGAGCTTCGATTTCTTCTGTGCCTGTGCCATGCCGCTTTCTTAATTATTTCAGCAGCAAAGGCAATAACAGCGGAACGATGATGGCAGTGAGCAAGCCGTTGAGCCCCAATGCAATTCCCGCAAAAGTACCGGCGAGCGAATTGACCTGAAAGGCACGCGCGGTGCCAATCCCATGCGAAACGAGTCCCGCAGCGAAGCCGCGCGCCGCATAATTTTTAAGCCTCAGGATGTTCATGAGCGGCGTCACGACGATCGCGCCGGTGATGCCGGTCATGATCGTGACGATCGCGACCAGCGCGGGATCGGCCCCGATCTTTTCGCCGACACCCATCGCGATCGCGACCGTCGACGATTTCGGCGCGACCGCGAGGATCGCGGGCATGCCGAGATCGAGAAGTCGCGCCAGGAGCACGGAGGACGAGACCGCGACGATCGAGCCGACGATCAAGGCAGCGATCATCGGCACCATCATCTGTTTCACCGCCGAGAGATGCCGATGGAGAGGCACCGCAAGCGCCACGGTGGCGGGACCGAGCAGGAAGTGCACGAACTGCGCGCCGGCGAAATAGGCCTGGTATTTGGTCTTCGAAAACAAAAGCAGGACCGAGACGATCAGGATTGAAATCAAAACCGGATTTGCGAGCGGATTGCGGTTGAGCGCAGCCGAAATGTAATCCGCGACGATGTAGGCGACGAGCGTCACCGTGAACCACAAGAGCGGCGTGCCGGAGAGATAAACCCAAAGATCGACGAAGCGGGTCATTGCGGCCCCTCCTCCCGCTTGTTTTCTTCGCCGGTGATCCCCATCAGCCGTGCGATGCCCGCAAATGTCAGTGCGGTTGCCGCGAGCGCAATGATCGCAGTGAGAACAACTACTGCGACGAGCCTCGGCCCCGCCTGATCGAGATAATCGAGCTGCTGCACGACACCAACGCCCGCCGGCACGAACAGCAGCGAAAGATGCCGGAGCAATCCGTCGGACGTCGATTGCATCTC
>DASZXA010000074.1:0-12248 GCA_035546455.1 Pseudolabrys sp. | reverse complement strand
CCGGCGCTCACCGACTGAAGCCCCTCGACCCTCCCCCGCGAGGGTCGAGGCGGGGCTGCGCACGGCGCACCGCTGCTACCCGCTATGCCTAAGGGAACCCGATGACTCTCGCGCGCAGCAACGAATACCCGATCCCGGACAAGATGAAAGCGTGGGTGCTGGGCGGACCGGAGGAATTGTCGCTGGTCGACAAGCCGGTACCGGAGCCGGGGCCGGCCGAGGTGCTGGTGCGGATCGATGCGATCGCGGTCTGCGCCACCGACATCGAGGTCTTGAAGCACGGCGTGCCGGCGATGATCGAAGGCGAGCTGCCGTTCAACAAGGGCTTTACGCCCGGCCACGAATACATGGGCACGGTGGTCAAGCTCGGGCCGACGGTCGACGAGTTCGCGGTCGGCGACCGGGTCGCGGTCGAGATCCACGCCGGGTGCGGCCGCTGCCTGCGCTGCCGCGAGGGCATGTACACCTCGTGCCTCAATTACGGCTGGCATTCGAAGGGCCACCGCGCCAACGGCTTCACCACCGATGGCGGCTTTTGCGAGTATCAGGTCAACAACATCAACACACTGGTCGCCATCTCCGATGAGATGTCGGACGAGGAGGCGACGTTGGTCGTCACCGCCGGCACCGCGATGTACGGCCTCACCGAGCTCGGCGGCCTCGTCGCCGGTGAGAGCGTCGTCGTCACTGGCCCTGGTCCGATCGGCCTGCTCGGCGTTGCGGTGGCGAAGGCGCTGGGCGCGCAGCCGGTCATCCTCACCGGCACCCGCGACAATCGTCTCGACATCGGCAAGCAGCTCGGCGCCGATCACGTCATCAATGTCCGCAAGACGCCCGACGTCGTCGCCGAAGTGAAGAAGCTCACCGGCGGCAAGGGCGTCGATTACGTGGTGGAGTGTTCGGCGGCGGCGAACGCCGTGAACGAGGCCGTGCGGATGGTCAATCGCGGCGGCAAGGTCTGCCTCGCCGCGTTCCCGCACGAGGGCGAAGTGCCGGTCGATGTCGGCCACATCGTACGCAACAACATCTACCTCTACGGCATCCGCGGCGAGGGCAAGAGCGCGACCCATCGAGCCGAGGCTTTCATGCGCCAGAAGCGGTTCGATGCGTCAAAGATTCACACCCACACCTTTCCGCTCGACGATCTGCCGACCGCGCTGCGCTACGCCAAGGATCGCGTCGACGACGCCATCAAGGTTGTGGTGAAGGCGAAAATGAACGCCGCGCACAAGCAGGCCGCGGAATAGCTCCGTCGCCCGAGGTGCTCGTCGCTCGCGCCTCAGGATGACGGGTTAAACGAGAAGCTTCTCCAGCCGCACCGGTAATTCACGAATCCGCACTCCGGTGGCGTGATAGACTGCATTCGCCACCGCCGCCGCGGTGCCGACATTACCGAGCTCGCCGATGCCCTTCACGCCCGCCGGATTGACGCTGTCGTCGCGCTCCGGGACCAGGATCACTTCGACATCGTGCACGTCGGCGTTCACTGGGATCATGTAGTCGGCCAAGTTATCGTTGACGTAACGCGCATTGCGATGGTCGATCTCGGTCGCCTCGTGCAGCGCCGATGACACACCCCAGATCATGCCGCCCATCAACTGGCTGCGCGCCGTGCGCGGGTTCATGATGTGGCCGGCGGCGAACGCGCCGACCAGCCGTGGCGCCCGGATTTCGCGCGTCAGCGCATGCACCCGTACCTCGACGAATTCGGCGCCGAGCGCATACATCAGCTTCTTGCCTTTCGAGCCGCCGACCAAGGTCGGTGTTCCGGCATAAAGCTTCTCGATCGGCCCGTCGGTGACGAGCTTCGTCAGGTCGTTCGGCTTGGCCTCGTCCGGCACGAACTCGACATATTCCTCGATGGTGCGCACGCCGAGCTGGGCGAACTGGTCGGTGAGCTCGGCGGCGCTGCCGCTGCCGGTCGTCCGCGCATTTCCGCCTGCGTTGCTTAACCGTGCGACGATGGCGTCGCAGGCCTTCATCACCGCGGAGCAGCAGCTCGCCGTCTGGTTCGAGCCGCCGGCCACCGGAACCGGCGGCAGCGTGCTGTCGCCTACCTCGACGCGCACGTTATCGAGCGGAATACCGAGCCGTTGGGCCGCCATTTGCCCGGCGACGGTGATGATGCCCGTGCCGATCTCGTGTGCCGCGATTTGCACCTCGGCGTGGCCGTCGATCGATAACTTCACCCGCGCGGTGGCCGCGCCGATATGGGTCGGATAGATCGCGGTGGCGCAGCCCCAGCCCACCAGCCAGTCGCCGTCACGCATCGCACCGGGCTTGGGATCGCGGTCTTTCCACCCGAACGCTTCCGCCGCCTGGTCGTAGCATTTCATCAGCGAGCGGCTCGACCATTCCTTACCGGTCGCGTCTTTCATGGAGTCATTGACGCGGCGCAGCTCGACCGGGTCCATCTCCAGCTTGACCGCAAGCTCGTCGATCGCGCTCTCCAGCGCGTAGATGTAAGGCACCACTGGCGGCGACCGCATGAATCCGGGCGTGTTGCGGTCGGCGTGCACGTTGGTCACCGCGGTCTTCACCGCGCCGAAGCCATAGACGCGGGCCGAATCCTCGACGCCGGCGACCGAATAAGCGTCCGGCCGCGAGGTGACCTCCCAGCCGTTGTGCTCGAAGCTGGTGATCTTGCCGTTCTTGTCGGCGCCCATCCTGATCTTGTGCCGGGTCTCGGCGCGGTAGGTGGCGATGGTGAAGCCCTGGTCGCGGGTCGCCGCCAGCTTGACCGGCCTGCCGACACGCTTGGCCGCCAGCGCCACCAGCCCGGTGCGCGGCGTGACCTGCGCCTTGGAGCCGAATGCGCCGCCGACGAAATAGCTGACCGCACGCACCTTCTCGGGTTTGATGCCGAGCTTCTTCGCCGCATTATTCTTGAGGCCGTACATGAACTGGCTCGGCTCGTAGAGCGTCAGCTCGTCGTTGTTCCAGAGCGCGGTGGTGGTGAACAGCTCGATCGGGTTGTGGTGCTGGGTCGGCATGAAGTACTCGGCCTCGAGCTTCACGTCCGCCTTGTCGAACGCATCGTCGGCGTTGCCGGCGTTCGGCAGCTTCTTCTTCACCGTCGCTTCCTTGACGCCGTCGCTGTCGAACGTTGCGCTCGGCGTGTCGGCGGCATAATCGATCTTGACCTTGAACGCGGCCTCGCGCGCCTGCTCGAAATTGTCGGCGATCACCATCGCGACGATCTGCCCGTCGTGGTGAATCTTCGGCCCCAGCTCCTGCATCGACGTGGTCACGCCGCCGCCGCCCGGCGCATATTTCACGTTCTTGAGGTCGCCGGTATTCTGATAGGTCAGGATCTCCAGCACGCCCGGCATCGCCTTCGCCTCGTCGAGGTCGATGCTCTTGATCTCGCCGCGGGCGATCGGGCTGGTGACAAGAAACGCGAAGGCCGGATTGTTGACCGGCATGTCGGAGGCATAGCGCGCCTCGCCGGTCACCTTCAGTCGCGCTTCCAGCCGCGGCGCCGGATGGCCCATGTTGTCCTTCGGTTCGGGTGCGGCGCGGTTCATGTCAGATCTCCATCGCCGCGGCCTGGCGCAGCGCGCGGGTCATCGTGCGCTTGCCAAGCGCGACCTTGTACTGGTTGTGGCGGCGTGCCGACGCATGCTGGAACGCAGCGTCCGCCGCCTGGGTCAGGATGTCGTCGTCGAGCGATTTACCCTTGAGCAACGCCTCCGCCTCGCACGCGCGCCACGGCAGGGTGGCGACGCCGCCGAGCGCAATGCGCGCGTCGTTGATCTTGTCGCCCTCCATGTCCAGCGCGACGGCGGCGGAAGCCAGTGCGAATTCGTAGGATTCGCGGTCGCGCACCTTCAGGTAAAGCGAGCGCTTGGTCCACGCGCCGGCCGGCACGTTGAATGCGGTGATCAGCTCGCCCGGCTTGAGCGTCGTCTCGATCTGCGGCGTGTCGCCCGGCGGCACATGCAGGTTGGCGAACGGGATTTTGCGTGCCCCGTTCGGTCCGGCGACCTCCACCTCGGCATCGAGCGCGATCAGCGCCTGCGCGAAATCGCCGGGATAGGTGGCGATGCAGTTTTTGCTGGCGCCGAGAATGGCGTGGCTGCGGTTGACGCCGTCGAGCGCCGCGCAGCCGGAGCCGGAGATGCGCTTGTTGCAGTTGCCGTAGGACACATCGCGGAAATAGGTGCAGCGGGTACGTTGCAGCACATTGCCGCCCAGGGTCGCCATGTTGCGGATTTGCGGGCTGGCGGCGAGGTCGAGCGCCTGCGCGATCACCGGATATTGCGCGCGAATGTCCTTGTGGTCGGCAGCCTCTGCCATGTGCGCCAGCGCGCCGAGCTTGAGGCCCTGCGCGCCCATTTCGATCTTGCCAAGTGCCGTGCCGCTCAACGGATTGATGTCGACGATACTCTGCGGCCGCATCACATTGAGCCGCATCAGGTCGACCAATGTGGTGCCGCCGGCGAGGAATTGCGCGTCGGCGCCGAATGCCTGCACCGCATCCGGCGCGTTGTCGTATCGCGCATAGGTGAACGAGCGCATGTCACGCCTCCTTCATCAGCGGCTTGGCCTGCTTGATGGCGTCGACGATGTTCGGATAGGCCGCGCAGCGGCACAGGTTGCCGCTCATGTATTCACGGATGGCGGCATCGGTTTCGGCGTGGCCTTCCTTGACGCAGGCGACTGCCGACATGATCTGCCCCGGCGTACAATAGCCGCACTGGAATGCGTCATGGTCGATGAAGGCCTGCTGCATCGGGTGCAGCGTGCCGTCCGTCGACGCGAGCCCTTCGATCGTCGTGATCTCGTGGCCTTGCGCCGCCGCGGCCAGCGTCAAGCACGACAGCACGCGCTTGCCGTCCATCAGCACCGTGCAGGCGCCGCACTGGCCGTGGTCGCAGCCTTTCTTGGTGCCGGTCAGCGTCAGGTTTTCACGCAGCGCATCGAGCAGGCTGGCGCGTACGTCCAGCGGCACGCGATGCTCGCGGCCGTTGACGCGAAGCCGCATCGCGACCGGATCGTTCGGATCGATTTTCGCGGCGGGCGCCGGAGTCTGCGCGTCCGCGCGATCGAGCAGGGTGAGTGACATGGTGGAAACGACCGATGTTGCGAGAAAATTGCGGCGGCTCCAGCCGGCCGCCTTGGGAGCGTCGAGAGCTTGCGACGACATGGGGGACCCCCGCTTTGTTCGATTTCCAAACTGGCAAGTCGCAGCGCCGCACCTCGTTCCGGGAACAATGAAATTCAGCGTGCCGAAACTTTTGTGATTTCAGCGATCTAATGGATCGGGAACGGCGGCCTTCGCGGGGCGTTTTCTTTGGAACCCCAAAGGAGCCCGACATGGATAAGCACGGACATAAGGACAAGGCCAAAGATAGGCAGGTCGAGCGTCAGGCGGAGGAGCAGCGCGAGGAGTTGAAGAAGCACGGCGACAAGGTCGACGTCGCCGTGGATGACAGTTTCCCCGCCAGCGATCCGCCGAGCTTCACGCCGGTGAAGGGCGAAAAGGAAGACAATCGCCCGCTGAAGCGGCAGGCCAACAAGAAATAGCCGGCCACGTTTTGCGCGCCATTTCACCCCGCCTGCGTTAAGCTGCGGCGGGGTGATGGCCGATGCTCCGAAAAATCGCGCTCGCTGAACACTTCCTGTCGCCGGGGCTGATCGATTACTGGCTCCCCGGCGTGGCGACGCTCGACCGCACCGCCGCCGATATCCTGTTCCGCCGCCTCACCGACCTCGGCGACTCCCGCCTCGAGGCGATGGTGCAAGTCGGCATCCAGCAGGCCGTTCTGTCGATTGCAGCCCCCGGCGTGCAGGCCGAGCCGGTCATCGCGACCGCCATTCGCCGCGCCGGCGAGGCCAACGATTTCCTCGCCCGCGAGATCGCCAAGCGGCCGTCGTCTTATCTCGGCTTCGCCCATCTGCCGATGCAGGATCCCGCCGCCGCGGCCGCCGAATTCGAGCGCTGCGTGCGTGACCTCGGCTTTTGCGGCGCCTTCGTCCACGGCTCAGGGCAGCGTTACCTCGACGATCCTGCCTTCGACCGGCTCTGGCACCACGCCGAGGCGCTCAATGCCCCGATCTATCTTGGGCCGGGCGATGCTGACAATTCGGCGGCGGTGCTCGAAGGCTATCCGGAGTTGCAGGGTCCGGCCTGGGCCGGGACCTTTGAAGTTGCCTCGCATGTGCTGCGGCTGATCTTCGGCGGCGTGTTCGACCGCCACCCGAAAGCGCGGCTCATTCTCGGCCGGCTCGGCGGCGGTTTGCCCTACATGGTCGCGGCGCTGGATGCGCAGGCCCGTCAGGACGGCCGGCCGCAACGGCTGCCGTCCGATTATCTGCGCGACAACATCTGCGTCACCATCACCGGGCTCCCTGCGCTTGCGCCGCTTTACTGCGCGATCGCCGCGCTCGGGCCGGGGCAGGTGATGTTCGGCACCGGCTATCCCTTCGGTCCAGTCAAACAGGCCGCTCAGTTTCTTGATACTGTGCGGCTCGACGAAAACCTGCGCGCCGACGTCGCCTTCCGCAACGCCGAGCGGTTGCTCGGGCTCTAGACAAGCGAAAGCCGCCCCGGAGGGCGGCTTTGCCTTACGTCAGCACGCTGCTTTTACTGACCCTGGGACGTCACGTCCTTGGTCGAGTCGGACGGCTTGCCCGGAACCTTCGGGCCCTGGCCCGTCAGGTTCGAGCTCGGGCCGGTCGCCGGAGCCTGGCCGGTGGTCGCTGGCGCCATCTTCGATGCGCCCTTCGACGTATCCATCTGCTGTTGCGTCGGCGTCTTCTGGGTCGGGGAGTTCATCTTCGTGTCCTCGGCCATCGCGGTGGTGGTCGCGAGAGCAAAAGCGGCGAGAGCCGCAGCGGTAACAAGTTTCTTCATGATGTATCGCCTCCTCAATTTGGTTCGCACAAGGCAACGCGGGAACCGTTGCGACTGTTCCTGAATATGGAACGATCGTTCCTCACGTTATCGACATGGAACCTCGAGCGTTACTTCGCGCCGATGAACGCATCCGAGTTCAATCGGTCTTTGCCGGGCAGGATGCTGCCCTTCGCGCTCGCGTTGTTGTCCCGCGTCTCGATGCCGGTCGACACGCCGGCACCCGTCGTCGTGCGGTGATGTTTCTGCTTCACGGTCGCGTGCGTACCGGCGTGCGTGGTGTTGCGGGCGTTCAGGTCGACATCGGCGCCCACGCTGGTTTGCGCGGATGCAATTCCAGGTCCGGCGAGCGCAAAGGCCGCAACGGCTGCGATTATTATGGTCTTCATTGGTAGCCTCCTCGTTGATCCCGGTGGGATAACGCGCAGCGTGGAAGGCCGTTCAGTTCAACTATTTCGCCGGAATCACCCGAACCGGCTTGCCGTCGAGCCAGGCGCGCACGTCCTCGACCATCTGGCCGTAGAACCGTTTGTAATTCTCCGCGGTGACATAGCCGAGGTGCGGCGTGATGACGATGTTGTCGAGCTTGCGGAACGGATGATCGAGCGCCAGCGGTTCCTCGTCATAGACGTCGATGCCGGCACCGGCGATTGTCTTTGCCTTCAGCGCCTCCTCGATCGCCTTCTCGTCGGCAATCGGCCCGCGCGAGGTGTTGATGAAATATGCGGTCGGCTTCATCAAACCGAGTTCCGCCGCGCCGACCAGCCCCTTGCTGCGCGCCGACAGCGGAACATGGACGGTGACGAAATCGGCCTGCCTGAACAGCTCTTCCTTGCTCACCAAAGTCGCGCCGTGCTCGGCGGCCCGCTCGGCGGTCAGGTTCTGGCTCCAGGCGATCACCTTCATGTCGAGCGCCTTGGCCGCGCGCGCCACCCGCGAGCCGAGCTTGCCGAGCCCGATGATGCCGAGCGTCCGGCCGTAAAGATCCTGCCCGAGCGTCGACTGCCATTTCGCGCCGGCCTTGAGCCGCGCGTTCTCGTGTCCGATCTTGCGCGACAGTTCGAGCATCAGGCCGAGCGTCAGCTCCGCGGTCGGATGACCGAGCGAGTCCGTTCCGCACACCGGAATGTTCCGCTGTGCGGCCGCGCCGACGTCGATTGCCGCGTTGCGCATGCCCGAGGTGACGATCAATTTTAAGTTCGGCAGCGCATTGATGATGTCGGCGCCGAACAATGTGCGCTCGCGCATCAGGCACACCACCGCGCAATCCTTCAGCTCCGCGATCACCTTGTCGGGGCCGCCAATCCCCTCGTTATAGACGCGGAACTTGATGTCGCGCTCGACGCCGCTCCAGTCGGCCACCGATTTGGCCACGTTTTGATAGTCGTCGAGAATGGCGCCAAAGATCGAACCTTGCTGCATGTGAAATCCGTCCGGTTGACCGCCCGCGTGGTCTCACCATAGCCTAACGCCAACGACAAGAGGCGCCGGCCAATGAGCTGCGCGCCCTGAGGGGACATCCAGGGAGGACGAGTGCAGCACGCCATCTCGCCCGTGGTGCAGGCCGGCGCGTCCCGCGACGCCATTGCCGTGCGGGCGCTCGCCAAGGATTACGGCGCCGATTCCAGCGCCATCGCCGCGCTGCGCGACATCGACTTCACGGTGGGCGAGGGCGAATTCCTCTCCATCGTCGGCCCATCCGGCTGCGGCAAGTCCACGCTCTTGAAAATTCTCGCCGGCCTGATGCCGGCCTCGTCGGGCGAAGCTTTGCTCAACGGCACGCCGATCGATGGCCCGCGCCGCGACATCGGCATGGTGTTCCAGTCGCCGGTGCTGTTCCCGTGGCGCACCGTGCTCAACAATTCGATGCTGCCGATCGACGTGCAGGGCCTCGGCCGCGCGCAGATGATCGAGCGGGCGAAGTCGCTCATCGCATTGGTCGGCCTGTCCGGTTTCGAGAACCGTTATCCGTGGGAATTGTCCGGCGGCATGCAGCAGCGCGTCGCGCTGGTGCGCGCCCTGGTTCACGATCCCGCGCTGCTGCTGATGGACGAGCCGTTCGGCGCGCTCGATGCGCTGACCCGCGAGGCGATGAATGTCGAGTTGCAGCGGATCTGGCTGGAGCGCCGCAAGACCGTGGTGTTCGTAACCCACTCGACCAGCGAGGCCGTCTTCCTCGCCGACCGCGTGATGGTGATGACCTCGCGCCCCGGCCGCATCGGCGACATGCTCAAGATCGACCTGCCGCGCCCGCGCACGCTCGAGGTGATGAATACCGAGGCGTTCGGCACTTATGTCCGCCGCATCCGCAACGGCCTCAACGCCGGGGGAGGCATCGAATGAATGTGATGCAGAAGTCGTGGCGGAATGTCGGCCTGCGCATCCTGCTGATCCTCGCCGTGCTGGCGGTGTGGGAAGCGATCGTGCGCCTGTTCGCGATCCCGTCCTTCATCCTGCCGCCGCCGTCGAACGTCTTCATGGCGCTCTACCGCGGCTTCGCCTCGACCATGTATTTCGGCCATATCGGCACCACGCTGATCGAGACGTTCCTCGGCTTCGCGGTTGGCTGCACGATGGCCTTCACGCTCGGCGTCGCGGTCGCGCTGTCGCGCCGCACCGAGTACTTCCTCTACCCGTTCATCGTCATGTTCCAGGCGATGCCGAAGGTCGCGCTGGCGCCCATCATCATCATCTGGTTCGGGCTGGGCATCACCTCGAAAGTCGTCACCGCGGCGCTGGTCGCGTTCTTCCCGTTGCTGGTCAACACCATCGTCGGCTTGCGCTCGTCGGAGGAAGACCGCGTCAACCTGATGCGCTCGCTCGCCGCCTCGCGCTGGCAGATCTTCTGGATGCTGCAACTGCCGAACGCGATGCCTTACATCTTCGCCGGGCTCGAAATCGCGATGATCTTCGCGCTGCTCGGTGCCATCGTCGCCGAGCTGGTCGGCGCGGAATCCGGCCTCGGCATGCTGATCCAGAGCATGAATTTCACCATGGACGTCGCCGGGCAGTTCTCCGTGTTGCTGATCCTGTCGGCGCTCGGCCTTATCCTCAACGGGATCGTCACCGCATTCCGCCGCCGCGTGTTGTTCTGGGACGCGTCGCAGAAAGGCGCCGACATTCAAGGCGCCAAGTCCAGAAGTCTGAAAAAAGCCTAGCAGGGAGCCGTACATGAAAAAGACACTTGCTCTTCTCTCATTCGCTGCGCTCGTCATCGGCCTGTCGCCCGCCTCGGCGCAGACCACCGTGCGCGTCGGCTGGTGCGCCAAAACCGTATCGTCGGCGGCGGCGCCGTTCGCCATCGCCACCAAGCTCGGCTGGTTCGAGAAGATGGGCATCAAGGTGCAACTCGTTCCGCTGCCAGGCTCGACCGATTGCGTGAAGACCGTTGCGACGAAAGACGTCGATTACTCGCTGCCGTCGATAGAGCCGCTGGCGATCATCCGGCCGCAGGGCGTCAAGGCGCTCAATTTCTACACCGCCTATCAGGGCAACATTTACGGCATCCGCGTGCCGCAGGATTCGACGATCAAGTCGTTCGCCGACCTCAAGGGCAAGACGGTGGGCGTCACCTCGATGGCGTCGGCCGGCGTCATCATCGCCCGCGCGCTCGCCAAGGAAAACGGCATGAACCCCGACACCGACATCAAGATTGTGGTGGCGGGCGAGGCGGCGCAGACCGCGACGCTGCTTCGCACTGGGCAGGTCGCCGCGCTGTCGCAGTTCGACACCCAATATGCGCTGACCGAGAACGCCGGCGCCAAGTTGCGCTCGCTTGAGGAAGCCAACAAGGCGATCAAGACGTTCCCCTCGAACGGCTTCGTCGCGCTGGAGGACACGCTCAAGACCAAGCGCGATCAGGCGGTAGCGCTCGGCAAGGGTTACGCGATGGGCACCGTGTTCGCGATGGCGAACCCGGAAGCGGCGATCCGCATCCTCTGGGAAGTCTTCCCGCAGACCAAGTCGACCGGCAAGGATGAGGCGACTGCGCTCAAGGACGACCTCTCGACGCTCAAGGCTCGCGCCGAGAACTGGCCGCCGTCGGCCGGCGGCGTGAAGAAGTGGGGCGAGAACTCGATCGACAACTACAACCGCTATGTCGACTTCCTGGTCGCCAATGGCGTGCTCAAGACCAAGGTCGACGCCAAGGAGCTGGTCACCAACGACCTGATCGACGACATCAACAAGTTCGACGTCGCCGACATCCAGACGCAGGCCAAGGCCTACAAGGCGAAGTAGTTGTGCGTGCGCCGCGGACGCGTTTCCCTCTCCCTCAAGCGGAGAGGGAAGAGCAGACACGCCGGGACTTCAGTTTTGCTTCCCGTGCTTTTCCCGCCACTTCGGGCCGGGGCCGCGCATGTAGTGCTTTTCCGGCTGGTAGCCGCCGAAGATCAGGGTGGTGAAATCGAGCCAGAAGCGGGCCAGCCCGTGGAGGGCGGTGTGGGAAACGAGGGCGATGGCGCGTGCCATGACGGGCGTCCTGAACGCGGGTGCCCCGCAGGGCATCCAAAATTCCAACATGACCATCAGTCGCGCGGGGGCGGGCCGAGGTTCATGCGGACGACCCTGCGCCGGAACTATTAAATTTCAGCGACAACTCGGCTTAAACCGGGCGCGCATCCTCGGAAAATTTGCCGGATAGCGTTTCTGAAGTTTTACCGGTGCGCTTGCCCTTGCCGGTTCCGCTCGCTAAATCAGCCGCGACTTTCCCGACATGGCGTTGAGTGAGCTGCGCGTCTGGCGCGCGGAAACGCGAGGATTGACAGGGGTTACATGAACGGCCGCCAATTCATCTACCACATGCAGGGGCTCACCAAGTCCTACCCGCCGTCCAAGAAGGTGCTGGATAACATCCACCTGTCCTTCTACCCGGACGCCAAGATCGGCGTGCTCGGCGTCAACGGTTCCGGCAAGTCGACCCTGCTGCGCATCATGGCCGGCATCGACACCGATTTTGCCGGCGACGGCTGGGTCGCCGAGGGCGCCCGGGTCGGCTATCTCGAGCAGGAGCCGCAGCTCGACCCGTCCAAGACCGTCCGTGAGAACGTGATGGAGGGCGTCGCCGCCAAGAAGGCGTTGCTGGAACGCTACAACGAGATCGCGTCGAACTATTCCGACGAGACCGCCGACGAGATGGCGAAGCTCCAGGACCAGATCGACTCGCAGAACCTGTGGGACCTCGACTCCCAGGTCGATCAGGCGATGGACGCGCTGCGCTGCCCGCCGGACGACGCCGACGTCAACAAGCTGTCGGGCGGCGAGCGCCGCCGCGTCGCTTTATGCCGGCTGCTGCTCGACCGGCCCGACCTGCTGTTGCTGGACGAGCCGACCAACCATCTCGACGCCGAGAGCGTGCATTGGCTGGAAGGCCATCTGCGCGACTACCCCG
>DASZXA010000073.1:0-53680 GCA_035546455.1 Pseudolabrys sp. | reverse complement strand
GAGGCGGCGATGGTCGAGGCGCTCAAAACGGGGCACGTGGCCGGCGCCGCCTTCGACGTCTTCGTCGAAGAGCCGGCTACGTCCAATCCGCTGTTCGAGCTGCCCAACGTGGTGTGCACGCCGCATCTCGGCGCCTCCACGACCGAGGCGCAGGAGAACGTCGCCCTGCAGGTCGCCGAGCAGATGTCGGACTATCTCCTCTCCGGCGCCATCACCAACGCCATCAACTTCCCGTCGATCAGCGCCGAGGAAGCGCCGAAGCTCAAGCCGTTCGTCGAGCTCGCCGAGAAGCTCGGCTCCTTCGCCGGCCAGCTCACCGAGACCGGCGTTAGCAAGGTGCAGATCGCCTTCGAGGGCGCGGTGGCGCAGATGAACACCAAGGCGCTCACCTCGGCGGCGCTCGCCGGCCTGCTGCGGCCCATGCTCGGCGACGCCAATGTCGTCTCCGCGCCGCTGGTCGCCAAGGAGCGCGGCATCGTCGTCGAGGAAACCACCCGCGAGATGGCCGGCGACTATGACAGCCTGATCACCATCACCGTCACCAGCGAGCGGCAGACGCGTCACGTCTCCGGCACGGTGTTCGCCGACGGCCGCCCGCGCATCGTCAACATCAAGGGCATCCGCATGGACGCCGAGTTCGGCCCGTCGATGATCTACATCACCAATCTCGACAAGCCGGGCTTCATCGGCACCTTCTCGTCCACCTTGGGCGAGGCCGGCATCAACATCGCGACCTTCCACGTCGGCCGCGAAGCGCCCGGCGGCAATGCCGTGGCGCTGATCGAGATCGACGGCGATCTGCCGGACAAGGTGCTGGAAAAGGTGCGCGCGCTGCCGCAGGTGCAGCAGGCCAAGCCGTTGAAGTTCTAAAAACCTCGCCAAAACGCGCGGATTTCGCCGTATTGCGGGTCCGCGCGCCAATGATCACAACTTGCCTCCGCCGGATCGATCCTTTATCCGATCCGGGCAACGGCCGTCGGCAAATACGCCCGGACCGCTGCCCGGTGGGAAGAGGTCCTGATGGCGAACGTGGTGGTCGTCGGCTCGCAATGGGGCGACGAAGGCAAAGGCAAGATCGTCGACTGGCTGTCGGAGCAGGCGGATATCGTGGTCCGCTTCCAGGGCGGCCATAACGCCGGCCATACCCTCGTCATCGGCAACCAGACCTACAAATTGTCACTGCTGCCCTCGGGCGTGGTGCGCGACGGCAAGCTGTCGGTGATCGGCAACGGCGTCGTTGTCGACCTCAACGCGCTGGTCAACGAAATCGGCAAGCTGAAGGAGCAGGGCGTCGATGTTACGCCGGACCGGCTCCGCATCGCCGAGAACGCCACGCTCATTCTGCCGCTGCACCAGGAACTCGACGTCGCGCGCGAGAAGGCGTCCGGAAATAATGCGATCGGCACCACCGGCCGCGGTATCGGTCCGGCCTACGAAGACAAAGTCGGCCGGCGCGCCATTCGCCTGATGGATCTCGCCGATCTCGACTCGCTCGACCACAAGATCGAGCGGCTGCTGGCGCACCACAACGCGCTGCGCCGCGGCCTCGGCATGAGCGAGATCGCGACCAAGACCGTGCGCGACAACCTCGCCGCGCTAGCGCCGCAAGTGCTGCCCTACATGGACTCGGTATGGTCGCTGCTCGACGCCAAGCGCCGCGAGGGCAAGCGCATCCTGTTCGAGGGCGCGCAAGGCGCGTTGCTCGATATCGACCACGGCACCTATCCGTACGTCACCTCGTCGAACACTGTGGCGGGGCAGGCAGCGACCGGTTCCGGCATGGGCCCCGGCGCGATCGACTACGTGCTCGGCATCTGCAAGGCCTACACCACGCGCGTCGGCAACGGCCCGTTCCCGACTGACCAGATGGCGAACGACATCGGCAAGACGCTCGGCACCAAGGGCCGGGAGTTCGGCGTCGTCACCGGGCGGCCGCGCCGCTGCGGCTGGTTCGACGCGGTGCTGGTACGCCAGACCGTGCAGACCAGTGGCATCGACGGCCTCGCCCTGACCAAGCTCGACATTCTCGATGGCTTCCCGGAGATCCAGGTTTGCGTCGGTTATCACCTCGATGGCCAGAGAATCGACTATCTTCCGGCCGGGGAGCGGGCCCAGGCTCGGGTGGAGCCGATCTACGAGACCATCGAGGGCTGGCAGGAAGGCACTGCGAAGGCGCGCAGCTGGGCACAATTGCCCGCCCAAGCGATTAAGTATGTGCGGCGGATCGAGGAACTGGTCGGCTGCCCGGTGGCGCTGCTCTCTACCAGTCCGGAGCGCGAAGATACCATCCTGATGAAGAACCCGTTCGAGTGATCGAGTTGCGACGACATGGTTGATTGCCTTGGCTGATTACACCCCGCTGATCGCGCGAGCCGTCGAAGGGCTCGAACGCAACACGGGCGAAAACCGTCGTGAGCTCTACGAGCGCGCGCGCAAGGCGCTGCTCGCGCAGTTGCGCGGCATCGATCCGCCGCTCGACGAAAGCGAGATTACGCAGGAACGCCTCGCGCTCGAGGAAGCGATCCGCCAAGTCGAAACCGATGCGGTCAAGCGTTACCGCGAGACGCCGGCGCACGATCAGCAAGCCGAACAGGACGATGACGACGGCTTTCCAGAGCCGTCCGCGCCGCAGCAGCGCAGCCTGACCGATCAGGCGCTGGCCGGCTTCCGCGAGAACGTCGCCGAGGCGGAAGGTCTCGGTGGCGCCGCGGCGCAAGCGAGCGAGGAAGCGCGCCGCGTGTTCCCGCCGGAAGAGCCGTCGCCGCCCGAACTGACCCCGCATGAGGCGCACGACACGCCCGAAACGCCGCCGCCACCGCCGGACGAAGATGGATGGCAGGCGCCGCCGGTGCCCGATCACGAGGACGAGCAGGAGACCTATCGGCCACGCCGTTCTTATGGCCGCCTGATTGCCGTTGTCGTCGGCATTTTTGTGCTGGCCGGGATCGCGGCCGGCGGCTACTGGCAGCGCGATAAGGCCGTCTCGCTGGCAAGCAAGGCGGTCAGCGTCGTCACGGCCTGGCGCTCGTCGACGCCTGCGCCGCAGCGTCCGGCCGCGCCGGCCCAGCAACAACAGCAACCGAAGATCACCGATCGCGTCGGTCAGCCGGACAAGGCCGCGCCCAATCGCCCCGCCAACGCGCCGACCGCCGACGTGGCGCAGAAGGTCGTGCTGTATGAAGAAGACCCCGGCAATCCGCAGGGCAAGCGGTATGTCGGCTCGGCGATCTGGAAAACGGAAACCGTGTCGCCCGGTCCCGGCCTCGCACCGGAGCTTGCAGTGCGCTGCGACGTCGAGATTCCCGAGCGTCGCATCCGCATGACCTGGTCGCTTCGCCGCAACACCGACAAGGCGCTGCCGGCGAGTCACACCATCGAGATCATGTTCACGCTTCCGGCCGACTTCTCCGAAGGCGGCATTCAGAACGTGCCGGGCATGTTGATGAAGCAGAACGAGCAGGCGCGGGGTGTTCCGCTCGCGGGCCTCGCGGTGAAAGTCACCAACGGGTTTTTCCTGGTCGGGCTCAATTCGAGCGAGGTCGATGTCCAGCGCAATATCGCGCTGCTCAAGGAGCGGCCGTGGTTTGATCTGCCGATCGTCTACAACAACAACAAGCGGGCTTTGCTGGCGATCGAAAAGGGAATCCCCGGCGAGCGGGCCTTCGAGGATGCCTTCAAGGCCTGGGGGCAGTAGGCCTTCGTTGAGGCAAAAGAAAACCCCTCGTGCGCGGTTGCGCCGAGAGGCTTTCACCCACCTGCCCAGTACATCCGTGGGTCAGGTTGCCGACATAACGCGCAACGGCGTGAGAGGTTCCTGAAGCTAGAACCGGCCGCCGGGTTGATCGCAGGACACGCAGCGCCCATAGCCGAGATCGATCATGCAGCGCCCGGCCGCGCGATCGTAGGCGCAGCTACCCGGGAACTCGCCGATGAATCCGAATGAGCGATACGGCTCGAGTTCCGGATAGGCGCTGCGCTGCCGAACGACACGCTGGGCGACGTGGCGCTTATGCTTCTTTTTGACGGTGACCACCTTGGTCCCGGTCCCGTCGTCCGCTTGTGCCGGCACATTGGGAGCGGCAACGGCCAGAGCCAGCACCGCGACAATCATCGACAACGAGAGATGCTTCGTCATGGCAAACCTCACCGATATATCTCTCATAACGCCATAATAGGCGTTTTGGTCCATGCCGCGTAAGCCGAAATGTTAGCGAGTCGGTCCGCCGCTGCATTCGATGCAACGGCCATAGCCAAGGTCGATCATGCAGCGGCCGGCCGCGCGATCGTAGTCGCAGCTGTTCTGCGGGACCGGAGCACGCGGCGCCTGCATCTGCGAATGCCGAACTTGCCGCTGGCTTGTCGTTGCCGGCGCCTGGCCGTTCTCGGCCCATGCCGGCGGAACGAAAGTCAAACCGAACGAGATCACCGCAAGGGCAATCCGACTCGTTTTCATCATGGCGATAGTCCTCGAAGCTTGACGCCTTTCTTCAACATAACCCCGAAAGGCGCCAAGCCGTCCTGTCGTTTTTATTGCAGCGCAGGCTGCGCTGCTTCCGGTGTTTCGATCTTGGCGATGCCGGATTTCACCGCCTTCTGGACCTTCTCGAACGCGCGCACCTCGATCTGGCGCACGCGTTCGCGCGACACGCCGAACTCGTCGGCGAGTTCCTCGAGCGTGATCGGATCGTCGGCCAGCCGCCGCGCTTCGAAGATGCGCCGTTCGCGCTCGTTAAGCACGTCGAGCGCCTCGATCAGCGCCTTGTGGCGGTTATCCGCCTCTTCGCTGTCGGCCATCACGCGTTCCTGGCTCGGCGACTCATCCTTGAGCCAGTCCATCCACTCGCCGGCGTCGCCATCCTCGCGGATCGGCGCATTGAGCGAGGCGTCGCCGCCCAGCCGCCGGTTCATGTCGATGACGTCCTGCTCGGTGACGCCGAGCCGCTTGGCGATCAGCTTGTTCTGGTCGGGGCGAAGGTCGCCGTCTTCCAGTGCATTGATCTTGCTCTTCGCCTTGCGGAGGTTGAAAAACAGCTTCTTCTGGTTCGCGGTGGTGCCCATCTTCACGAGCGACCACGAACGCAGGATGTATTCCTGGATCGACGCCTTGATCCACCACATCGCGTAGGTGGCGAGGCGGAAGCCCTTCTCCGGCTCGAAGCGTTTGACGGCCTGCATCAGGCCGACATTGCCTTCGGAGACGACCTCGGAAATCGGCAGGCCATAGCCGCGGTAACCCATCGCGATCTTGGCGACGAGGCGAAGATGGCTGGTGACGAGCTTGTGCGCGGCGTCACGATCGCCGTGCTCGCGCCAGCGCTTGGCCAGCATGTATTCTTCCTGCGGTTCCAGCATCGGGAACCGGCGGATTTCATCCAAGTAATGGCTAAGACCGGATTCGGTCTTCAGTAACGGCAGCGTGGCTGCACGGGCCATGATAGCGCCCTCCATAAGTTGCCCCCGCAAGCGGCGGGCTTGTTATCGCCGCCGCTCCCCGAGCCGACGGCGCATTTCGCGACTGCGAAAGTTTTATGTCGCAGGCGCAACATTACCGGACCCGGCACCGCATTGAAAGACAAGTCGGCGTCACGACGCCGTGACAGGCATCGGCCTGGAATTCACTCAACCCTTTGACGTGGTTGAACCTTTTCCTGCCGCGGATAGTGACGCGTCCGCGAGTGCATATCGCAAACGCGCCAAATCGCCCGGCAGTTCCGATTTGAACTCCAGCGCTTGTCCGGTTGTGG
The DNA here is from genome assembly GCA_035546455.1 of Pseudolabrys sp. Classification (GTDB taxonomy): domain Bacteria; phylum Pseudomonadota; class Alphaproteobacteria; order Rhizobiales; family Xanthobacteraceae; genus Pseudolabrys. The sequence continues at coordinate 47,936 of DASZXA010000073.1, read as the reverse complement.
GGTGTTCGATGACCAGTAGATAGGCATGGAGCGCCTGTCTTCCAAGGGCCACTAACGCCTTCTGGGCATTGGGGAAAAGCCGGGCCGCCTTGGTCTTGAAGCCGGTGCCGTAGGTCTCGTCGCCCATGAGAGGGTGGCCGATGTGGGCCATATGGACGCGGATCTGGTGGGTGCGTCCCGTCTCCAGCCGGCACTCTACGAGCGATGCCGCGGGCTTGCCGTCCGTTCCCGGGTAGCTTTCCGCGACTTGCCAGTGGGTGATGGCCTCGCGGCCGCCTTCACGGACAGCGTGCCTGGTCCGCGAATGGGGATGCCGGTCGAGCGGGGCATCGACCGTGCCGCGTGGCCGGGGCGGTACGCCCCAAACGAGGGCGAAATAGCCGCGCTCCAGCGGTCCCTCGCGTCCGTGATCGGCGAACTGTGCCGCCAGCGATTTGTGCGCCTTGTCATTTTTCGCGACGACCAGAAGTCCGCTGGTGTCCTTGTCGAGCCGGTGGACGATGCCGGGCCGCTTTACGCCGCCGATGCCGCTAAGGCTGTCGCCGCAATGGGCAATCAGGGCGTTCACCAGCGTGCCGGTCGCATGCCCGGCGGCCGGATGCACGACGAGGCCGGCGGGCTTGTCGATCACGATCAGGTCGTCGTCCTCGTACACAATGTTGAGCGCGATATTCTCGCCCTGCGGCTCCGCCGGTTCGGCCTCGGGCACGGTCACCGTGACGCGCACGCCGGATTTGACGCGCTCGCTCGGATCGCGGATCGTGCGGCCGTCGATCGCGACGTCGCCGGCGAGGATCAGCGCCTTGAGCCGCGAGCGCGACAGATCGGGAATGCGCGCCGCGAGCACGCGGTCGAGCCGCGCGCCGTCATCCTCCGGTGCAATCGTCAACTGGGTTTTGCTGTCAGACATAATCAAAAAGCCATGCGCGACGATCAATATCCAAAACCCGATGCCGAAGCAGCGGCGGCAATCGCCAAGGCGAAGAAACTGATGGCGCTCACTCTCGGCCTCACGTTCATTGCGCTTGCAGTCGTTCTCACCATCATCGGCTATCGCCTGTTCAACTACGGTTAGCTGCCAGCGCTTCAAGCCGCTCCGCCAGCCTGTTGAGCTGCCAATGGCGCGTCAGCTTGACGGCCTTGTCCCATGTCGGCGTCTGATCGGGAAGGCGAGGGATCGGAGCCTTGCGGTCCATCGTTGCAATGGAGCGGAACAGCCGCAATTTATCGGCGTGGGCGCTGTAGCGCCCGGCCTTCAGGGCTTTCTCGAGGCTGCCGTATTTGCGCAGCATTGCCGCGGCGCCGTCCGCGCCAAGGCCCGGTGCGCCGGGCAGCTTGTCGGACGGGTCGCCGCGCAATGCGATGAAGTCCGGCACCTGTTTCGGTTCGACGCCGTAGCGCGCCACTACTTCGGCGGGGCCGATCCGCGCCAGTTCGCCGGCACGCACGGGATAGAGAATGGTGGTTTTATGCGACGCCAGTTGAAAGGTGTCGCGGTCGCCGCTCGCCACCAGCGTGTTGCCGCCACGCTTTTCTTCCGTCGCGACCGCTGCAGCGAGAAAGTCGTCGGCCTCGTAGCCGCGCTTGCGTGCATTGGCGAAACCGCACGCCTTGACGAATTGCCGCAGCGGCGCGAACTGCTCGATCAAGTCGTCATCGAATTCGCGGCCGCTCTGATAAGCGGGGAACGCCTTGTTGCGATACGTCGGCGCTTCGTAGGTGTCCCATGCGACCAGCACCGCGCGCGGCTGCTCATCTTCATAGAACCGCAGCAACCGATTGGCGAAACCGACGATGGCGCCCGCAGGCCGGTCCCCTTTGCGCATGATCGATTTCGGCAGCGCGTGATAGGAACGATGCGCGAAGGAGTCGCCGTCGATCACCAGCAGCGGGCGTTTCGTCTTTTTCGCTTTTACGGGCGCCCGCTTTCGCGCCGCGTCCTTCAACTCGATCCAGACCGGCGCATGATCGCTGGCGTTCGGCTTGCCGCGCACCTCACGGTCGACGCCGGCGGCCTGAAGGCGCTTTGCGGTCTGCTTGCTCAACAGCAGCAGATCGAGCCGCAGCCCCGCGTCGCGCGGCCAGCGGTTTCGCATGTAACTCCAGTACGAAAAAGCCGGTTTATCGGGATGCAGCTTGCGGATCGCATCGACCCAGCCTTGCTCCAGCAAGCGGCGCAGCAACGCGCGCGGCTTCGGCTGCACCAGCGCGTTGTCGTTGTAGGATGTCGTCTTGTAGATATCGAAATCGGTCGGCACGACATTGTAATCGCCGGCCAGCACGACCGGGACGTTCGCCTTCAGCAGTTCGTTGGCGTGCCGCGCCAGCCGCTCCATCCAGGCGAGCTTGGTCTCGAATTTCGGGCCCGGCTGCGGATTGCCGTTCGGCGCGTAGAGGCAGCCGATCAGCACTTCGTTGACTGCGGCCTCGATATAGCGGCTCTGCGTATCCCTGGCGTCGCCGGGCAAAGTGTCGCGCGTCAGCACCGGCTCGCAATCGCGGCCCAGAATGGCAACGCCGTTCCACGCCTTCTCGCCGCGCCAGACGGCGCCGTAACCGGCTTTCTCGATCGCCTTGATCGGGAAATCCCGCTGCGCCGCCTTCAGCTCCTGCAGGCACACAACGTCCGGCTTCGCGGCGCGCAGCCAGGCGAGCAGATTTGGCAGCCGCTTATTGACGTTATTGATGTTGAAGGTCGCGATCTTCATGGCCACGCGAACGGTTGTCGCATCGTCATTGCACGCCACACATTTTTGCTATTCTACCGGTAGCAATATGTCAGTGGAGAGCGCCATGGCGAAAGCGCCGGCCAAGAAAAACGCAGCAACACAGGCAACAATGCCAGACAACGGCATCGTCGTCGGCAAGAGCACCAAATATGAAGTGCTCGACCTCAAGTTCGGCAATCGTCATGGTCTGGTCACCGGCGCGACCGGCACCGGCAAGACGGTGACGCTGCAGGTGATGGCCGAGGGATTCGCCGCCAACGGCGTGCCGGTGTTTGCCGCCGACATCAAAGGCGACCTCTCCGGCATCAGCCAGGCGGGCGAGGCAAAGCCGGCTTTCGTCGAGCGTTGCAAGGGCATGGGGCTCGATTACCAGCCCGACCAGTTCACCACCGTTTTCTGGGACGTGTTTGGCCAGGAAGGTCATCCGATCCGCGCCACCATGTCGGAGATGGGCCCCTTGCTGCTGTCGCGGCTGCTTCAGCTCAACGATACCCAGGAGGGCGTGCTCAACATTGCGTTCCGTGTCGCCGACGAGCAGGGCCTCGCGCTGCTCGACCTCAAGGACATCCGCGCGATCCTTGGCTTCGTCTCGGACAACGCGACCGAACTGCAAAAGGAATATGGCAACGTCTCGCCCGCGACCGTGGGCACGATTCAGCGTGCGCTCCTCGTGCTGGAGAACCAGGGTGCGACGTCGTTCTTCGGCGAGCCTGCGCTCGACATCAAGGACTTCATGCGGACCGACCGCGACGGCCGCGGCATCATTAACATCCTGTCGGCCGACAAGCTGATCGCCAATCCTCGCCTGTATGCAACCTTCCTGCTGTGGATGCTGTCGGAGCTGTTCGAGCAGTTGCCGGAAGTCGGCGATCCCGACAAGCCGAAGCTGGTGTTCTTCTTCGACGAGGCGCATCTCCTGTTCAACGATGCGCCGAAGGCGCTGCTCGAAAAGATCGAGCAGGTGGTGCGGCTCATTCGCTCGAAGGGCGTCGGCGTTTATTTCGTCACGCAAAATCCGCTCGACGTACCGGAGACGGTGCTGGCGCAGCTCGGCAATCGTGTGCAGCACGCACTGCGCGCGTTCACGCCGCGCGATCAGAAAGCGGTGAAGGCGGCCGCCGACACTTTCCGGCCGAACCCGAAATTGAACACCGCGCAGATCATCACCGAGCTCGGCAAGGGCGAGGCGCTGACGTCATTCCTCGAAGGCAATGGCACGCCGACCATGGTCGAGCGCACCATTATTCGTCCGCCGTCGGCCCGGCTCGGCACCGTCACGCCGCAGGAACGCGCGGCGACGATTGCGGCGAGTCCGTTCAAGGGCAAATATGACACTACGATCGATTCCGAATCCGCATACGAGAAGCTGAAGAACCGCGTCGACAAGACCGCGCCAGCCGGTCAGGCCAGCGCGCCGGCGGATCAGCAGGGCGGCGGATTGTTCGGCCAGATTGGCGGCGTGTTCGGGACGATTTTCGGGACCAATCGCCCGCGCGGGCAGCGGCTCTCGACCGGGCAACTGGTGACCCGCGAGATCACCCGATCCGTTACCACCCGCGTCGCCGGTGGCGTCGCGGCCAGTTTGGGCAAACAGATTGGCGGCTCGATGGGAGGAACGGTCGGGCGGGCCATTGTTCGTGGCATGCTGGGCGGAATGCTGCGGCGCTGAGGCTTGCTTGGGCCGGTGTTCGCGGTTATTTCAGGCGCACGCTCCCTTCGTCTAGCGGTCTAGGACGCGGCCCTCTCAAGGCTGAAACACGGGTTCGATTCCCGTAGGGAGCGCCATCTTTTCAGCGCCATGTCACCCGATAGCAAGCAGCCCTGGCCGACCGAATTGCGCCTGCACAAGGACCGCAAGACGCTGACCGTGTCGTTCGACAGCGGCGATCGTTACGACCTGCCGGCCGAATACCTGCGGGTGAAGAGCCCCAGCGCCGAGGTGCAGGGCCATTCGCCGGAGCAGCGCATCACGGTGCCGGGCAAGCGCAATGTCGAGATCCTCGAAGTGATCCCGGCCGGCAATTACGCCGTTCGTCTCGTGTTCGACGACATGCATTCGACCGGCATCTTTGCCTGGGGCTATCTGCGCGAGCTCGGCAGCAACTACGGCAAATACTGGCAGGACTATCTCGACGAGCTGGCGTCGAAGAACCTGAGCCGCGATCTCAGCTAGGCAGACGCTGGCGCCGCTACGCCGTGTATAATGCGGTATGCTTACCTTGCGGCAAATCGAAGTCATTCGCGCGATCATGGTGACCGGCACCGTCGGCGGCGCGGCACGGCTGCTCAACGTGTCGTCGCCCGGCATCAGCCGCGTAATGAAGCATGCTGAAGCGTCGGTGGGCATGAAATTGTTCAGCCGCCGTGGCGGCCGCTACAGCCCGACGCCGGAAGCCAACGCAATCTTCAGCCAGATCGATGGCGTGTACGGCAAAGTCGAAGACCTTCAGTTTGTCATCTCGCGCATCAAGCGCGGCGCCGCGACCGAATTGCGGATCGGTTCGGTGCCGAGCATCGGTCAGGTGATGGTGCCGCGCGCGATCGCCGATCTCCGCAAGGCCTTTCCCAATCTGATGATCGAAGTCGACATCCTCAAGATCGAGGACGCCGCCGATTACCTCCTGCTCGGCAAAGGCGAACTGGTAACATTGAGCGACAATCTCGATCACCCGATGCTGGAGAGCGAGCCGCTGGCGCGGGGCCGCCTGAAATGCATCGTGCCGGATGGGCACCCGCTGGCGCGGCGCACGCGCGTCACCGCCGAGGAGATCGTGAAGCATCCGCTGATCGGCGTGGATGCCGGCGATCCTTACGGGCGCATCATGGCGAGCCTGTTCGCAAGTCGCGCGATGCCATACGAAGTGACGATCCGGGCGCGGTTCGGCTCGACCGTCTGTGCTCTCGTGTCGCACGGGCTCGGGATATCGATCGTGGATGAGTTTACGCTGGCGGCCGACCAGTGGCCGCGGCTGCGCGTGCTCGATATCGCCGAGCCGACCACCTTTCAGACCTACGTGGTTCATCGAAAAGACACGCCCATCTCGAGCTATGGCGCTCGGTTTGTTGCGGCGATCCGCACCCAGATGGACGGCCCGGCGCGCCCGCGGGCGGGACGCCGGAGATAACATCATGTTAAGTTTCCAGCACGTCTTGGTTATTGACGTCGGACGGGCGGCCCATCAAGGTTCAATCCGATCAGAAGCCCGATAAGGGCCACATCGAAAGAAAGGGAGGGAGTGATCCCATGATTCGTACTGCACTAATCACCGCGCTGATGATGACCGGCATCGCCGGCGTCGCTCACGCGCAATCGACCGACAAGACGGTCTATATCCCCGCCATCCTGGAATTGTCCGGTCCGGGCGCCGTGTCCGGCACCAACTTCCGCGACGGCATGATCATGGCGATCGAGGAGATCAACGCCAAGGGCGGCATCCTCGGCAAGAAGATCGACACGCCAATTCTCGACACCCAGAGCGACGCCGGCGTTTCGCGCACGCAGCTCCAAAAGGTGCTCGACAACAAGCCGTTCGTCGTCCTCGGCCCGGTGTTCTCCGGCTCGGTGATGGTCGACATGATGATGACCCAGCAGGCCGAGATTCCGGAAGTTGTCGGCGGTGAAGCCGCGGCGATCACGCAGAAGAACAATCCGTATGTGTTTCGCACCTCGTTCGGCCAGCAGTTCAGCATGCCGAAGATCGCCAACTATTTCCGCGACGGCGTGAAGGCCAAGACAGTCGCGGTGGTGTGGGTCAACAACGATTTCGGCAAAGGGGGCCGCGACACGTTCAAGAAGGAAATGGAGTCGCGCAACATCAAGGTGGTCGCCGACGTATCGACCGAAGCCGGCCAAGCCGACTTCTCGGCCGACGTTGTCAAGGTCAAGGGCGCCAATGCCGATGCCGTCTTCGTCTACCTGAATGAAGAAGAGAGCGCCCGTTTCCTGCGCGAAGCCAAGAAACAGGGCATCAACAAGCCGCTGATCGGCGAGACCACGCTGCTCGGCCAGAAGGTGATCGAGCTTGCCGGCGATGCCGCCAACGGCGTCAAGGGTCACGTCGGCCTGACGATCGATGCGCCGATCCCCGCCGTCAAGGAGTTCTCCGCGAAGTTCAAGAAGCGGTTCAACTACGACTGCGACCACAACGGCATCAAGGGCTACACCGCAGTCTACTTCATCAAGTATGTGACGGAGAAAGTCGGCAAGTTCGACAGCAAGGCCTTCGCCGAAAAGGCGCACGGCATCACGATCACGCCGAAGGATGAACCCAACATCCTGATGGAAGCGACCTGGGACAAGAACGGCGATATCGATCGCATCAGCTTCCTTGGCGAAGTCGTCAACGGCAAGCAGAAGATCGTCGAGACCCTGCCGAAGCTCGGCAAGTAAGTTCTTCAATGAGATGCTTCCGCCCGGCTTCAAGAGCCGGGCGGAAGTTTTAGAAGGCCCGGCGAATGGCGTCTTTCATCCAGCTTCTGGTCTCCGGCCTCGCGACCGGCGCCATCTACGCGATCATCGCCATCGGATTCACGCTGGTCTGGCAGACTTCGCAGACCATCAATTTTGCCCAAGGCGAATTCGTGATGCTGCCGGCATTCTTCGTGCTGGCGGCGATGAATCTGGGCGCGCCGTTCTGGGTGAGCGTCATCATCGCCATCGCGGTGTCCATTTTTGTCCTCGGCGTGTTCTTCAAGAAAGTGATCGTCGATCCGATGATCCACTACGGCCTGCTGCCGCTGGTGATCTCGACCTTGGCCCTCTCGCTGTTCATGAAAGAGACGGTCAAGGACTTCTACAGCTCGCAGGCGCAGCCGTTCCCAACGCTGGTGCCGGCCCATGACATTCACCTGTTCGGCGCCGTCATCTCGACGCAGAGCATCGTTGTGCTCGTCGTGACGATCGCGACGGTCGTCGGCCTGCATGTCCTGCTGAACAAGACGCGGGTCGGGCGGCAGATGCAGGCGACCGCGCAGAACCCGACGCTGGCGCGCATTCTCGGAATCCCGGTCCAGCGGATGATCCTCTACACATTTGTGACCAACGCGGCGCTGGCCGCGATCGCGTCCGTGCTGATCAGCCCGATCTATCTCGCCAAGTTCACCAACGGCGAAACCCTCGGCATCGCTGCTTTCGTCGCCGCGATCATCGGCGGCTTCAATCAGGTGCGCGGCGCGATCGTCGGCGGCCTGATCCTCGGCGTGCTCGACAACCTGTCGGCCGCCTACATCTCCGCGCAATATCGCGGCGCCTTTCCGCTGATCATTCTGGTGATCGTCATCCTGGTGCGGCCGCAGGGCCTGCTCGGACGGGTCGAGGAGCGCACGGTATGAACCGCGCCGGTGTAATCGCCACCGCTGTGCTCGTGCTGGTCGCGATTGCGCTGCCGTTTTTCCTCAAGTCGTTCGGCATCTTCCTCATCTCGATGTGGGCGGTTCTGACGATCGCGACCATCGGCCTTAATCTCACGCTCGGTTATGCGGGGCAGGTGTCGCTGGCGCAGGGCGCCTTCGTCGGCATCGGCGCTTACGTCATGGCGTTGCTGCTGCAGATTGGCGTGCCGTTTGTGATGGCCTTCGTGTGCGCCGGCATCCTGTGCTTTGCGATCGGCTGGGCGCTCGGCTATCCGGCGCTGCGCGTGCAGCACCATTATCTCGCGTTCGTCACGCTTGCCTTCAACACGCTGGTGTTCCTGTTCCTGCGCAACGAGGAATGGCTGACCGGCGGCGTGTACGGCATCAATGCGATCCCGCGCCCGGTGCTGCTCGGCTGGAATGCGGGCAAGCCGCTCGACTTTTACTTTCTTTGCCTCGGCGTTTTGATCGCGATCTCGTTTGCGACCTGGTGGATGCTGCGCTCGCCATGGGGGCGTGCCTTTGTGGCGCTGCGCGAAAATCCCATCCGCGCATTGTCGCTCGGCCTCGACACCCGCCGCTATACCCTGATGGCGTTTGCGATCGGTTCGGGCCTCGGCGGCCTGTCGGGCGCGCTCTACGCGCCGCTCGTGCAATTCATCGAGCCGAACTCGTTTGCCTTCGCGATGTCGATCAACCTGTTCCTGATGGTGATCGTCGGCGGCAGCGGTTACTTCTTCGGTCCGTTCGTCGGCACCGCGGTTGCCATCCTGCTGCCGGAGTGGATGCGCGTCACGCAAGCCTATTATCTCATCGTCTATGCGCTGCTGGTGATGGTGATGATGGCTTTTTGCCCGGCCGGGATTCTCGGTCTGGCTGAACGGATCATCAAGGCGTTCAAGCGACGCGGCGCACCGGCAAAAACGCAAACCGAGGGCGCATCGACATGAGCGCGGTCCTCGAAGTTTCCAACCTGCGCAAGTCGTTCGGCGGCATCACCGCGGTCGACGGCGTGTCGTTCGACGTGAAGGACGGCGAGATCCTCGGCATCATCGGCCCCAACGGGTCCGGTAAGTCGACGCTGTTCAACTGCGTGCTCGGGCAATTGCAGCCGAACGGGGGCGAGGTCCGGGTCGACGGCAAGCCGACCACCGGCATGCGGCCGTGCGACCTCAACCGGCTGGGCGTCAGCCGCACCTTCCAGTTATTGCAGGTTTTTCCGCAGCTTTCGGTGCGCGATAATCTCATTCTGGCCGGACAGGAGCATCAAGGCTCGATGGCCACGCGCCTGTTCGGCCGCTCCGATGCGGGCCTTGGCGACGCGGCGGACAAGATGATCGAGTTCTTCCGGCTGTCGCACCTCGCGGAGGAGATGGCGGGCTCCCTGAGCTATGGCCAGCAGAAGCTGCTCGACGCCGCGATGGCGTTCATGGCGGGGCCGCGGCTCGTGTTGCTCGACGAGCCGGCCGGCGGCGTGAACCTGACGATGCTTGGCAATCTGCGCGAGCGGCTGCGGGCCTATCACACGGAAAACAAGGCGACCTTCGTCGTCATCGAGCATCAGATGGAATTCGTCATGGCGCTGTGCACGCGGGTGATCGTGCTGGCGCAGGGCAAGATCATCGCGGAAGGCAAGCCGGACGACATCCGGCGCAATCCGACCGTTATCGAAGCTTATCTCGGACACTGACCGCATGGATCGCGGAACGCCGCATCTTGTTCTGGAGAATGTCATTGCCGGTTACGGCAAGATGACAATTCTCAACGGCACGACGGCAAAGATCCGCCGCGGCGCGATCACGACGGTGATCGGCCCGAACGGCGCCGGCAAGTCGACGATGTTCAAGACGATTTTCGGCCTGCTGCCGGTGCGCAGCGGCACAGTCACATTCGACGGCAACGACATCACGAATTTTTCGCCGCGGCAGATGTTGAACGCCGGTGTCGCCTACATTCCGCAGGGCCGCAACATTTTTCCGGAACTCAGCGTGCGGCACAATCTTGAGCTGGGGGGCATCATGCTGACGGATCAGGCGGCATTGCCGGCGCGCATCGATGGCATCATGCAGCGTTTTCCGATGCTGAAGGAAAAGGCCGATGCGCAGGCGTCGACGCTGTCGGGCGGTCAGCAGAAGATGCTCGAAGTGGCGCGCGGCCTGCTGCTCGACCCGAAAATGATCTTGATCGACGAGCCATCGATCGGCCTGTCGCCGATCATGGTGCAGGACGTGTTCGCGATCCTCAAAGACTTGCGCGACAAAGGAGTGACCATCTTGCTGATTGAGCAGAACGCCAAACAGGCGCTTCAGATTTCGGATTACGGACTCGTGCTCGAGCAGGGCCAGACCCGGATCGAAGATACCGCGACGAGCATCCTCAACGATCCACGGATCGCTCAACTGTTCCTCGGCGGCGGTCTTGCACAGCCGGAGCGCGTGTCATGAGCCAGCGCAAGGTTCTGCTCGGCCTGATCGGGGCCAACATCATGGGCTCGCTGTCGCCGGCGATCTTCGCCGACGCCTTCGCGGCGGCCGGCATCGACGGCTATTACCACCTGATGGACACCGACCGGATGCCGGGCCGCACGCTGCCGAGGCTGCTCGAAGCCATCAAAACCGCCGGTTTTGCGGGGGTCAACATCACCTATCCCTACAAGCAGGAGATCATCCCGCTGCTCGACGCAATCGATCCGGAAGCGATGCAGGTCGGGGCGATCAATACCGTCGTGATCGCGCCGGATGGCAAGACGACAGGCTTCAACTTCGACCGGCGCGGCTGGCGCAACAGCTTCATCGAGTCGTTCGGCCGCAAGAGCGCGGAGGGCACGACTGTCGTGCAGATCGGGGCCGGTGGCGCGGGTCACGCGGTCGCTTGCGCGCTGATGGATCTCGGCGTCGCAACACTTATCATTCACGACCTCGACAAGGCGCGGGCAAAATCGCTGTGCGACGATCTGTCGAAGCACTTCGGTTCGCGCTGCCGCGTCTCAACCAATCTCGAAAGCGAGATCGCCAGCGCCGCCGGCGTCGTCAATGCAACGCAACTCGGCATGCGCGGCTTCCCCGGCAATCCGGTACCGCCATCGGCGCTCAAAGCATCGCACTGGTGTGCCGACGTCATCTACACCCCGATAGACACCGAGTATCTCAAGGCGGCGGCAGCCAAGGGCGCCCGCACGCTCAATGGCGGCGGCATGTGCGTGCATCAAGCGGTCGAGGCGTTCCGGCAATTCACCGGGATGGAGCCGGAAGTCGCGCGGCTGCACAAGGCGTTCGATACGGCGCGCGTCGCGCGTGATGCGGCCTACGCCCAGCAGAAGTAAATTCGGCGGAGCAGACCATGAAGGCGTCCATTGCCACGGTTTGTCTCAGTGGCGGCTTGAACGAGAAGCTCGAGGCCATCGCGGCCGCGGGTTTCAAGACCGTGGAAATCTTCGAGAGCGACCTGCTGTCGTATAACGGCACGCCGGCGGACGTTGCCAAGGACATGAAGTCGCTCGGCCTCAAGCCGATCACGTTCCAGCCGTTCCGCGATTTCGAGGGCATGCCGGACGCGCAGCGGCAAAAGACGTTCGACCGCGCCGAGCGCAAGTTCGATCTGATGCAGGAACTCGACTGCCCCTTGCTCATGGTGTGCAGCAATGTCTCACCGGCATCGCTCGGTGGCATCGACCGCGCCGCCGCCGATTTCCGCGAGCTTGGCGAGCGCGCAGCAAAGCGCGGCTTGAAGGTCGCCTTCGAGGCGCTGGCCTGGGGCCGGCACATCAACGACTACCGCGATGCCTGGGAGGTGGTGCGCCGCGCCGATCACAAGGCGGTCGGCCTCGTGCTCGATACCTTCCACACCTTCGCCCGCAAGACCGACCTCAAGCCGATCTATGCCATTCCGGGCGACCGCATCTTTCTGGTTCAGCTTGCCGACGCGCCGTGGCTGGAGATGGATGTGCTCTCCTGGAGCCGCCATTTCCGCTGTTTCCCGGGGCAGGGCGACATGCCGGTGGTCGATTTCATGGAGGCCGTGCAGGCGACTGGTTATCAGGGCGACCTGTCGCTGGAGATTTTCAACGACCAGTTCCGCGCCGGCTCGCCGCGTTCGGTGGCGGTCGATGGCCGGCGTTCGTTGGTCTACTTGATGGATCAGTTGCGCGCGAAGACCGGCAAGGCCGCGATCGAAACGCCGCCGATGCCGGTGCGCTCCAAGTGTCTCGGCGTCGAGTTCATCGAATTCGCGGTCGACGACCGCACCGGCGACGAACTCAAGCAGTTCCTCGGCGGGCTCGGCTTCAGCAATGTCGGGCAGCATAAATCCAAAGCAGTGACGCGCTGGGTGCAGGGCGGCATCAATCTGGTCGTCAATCAGGACAAGGAAGGCTTCGCGCATTCCCATTACATCACGCACGGTCCTTCGGTCTGCGCCATCGCGCTGAAGGTCGACAGCGCGAGCGCGACACTCGATCGCGCCGAAAAGCTGCGCGACACGCCATTCCGGACGCCGGTGAGGCAGGGCGAGCTGGAAATTCCGGCGGTGCGCGGTGTCGGCGGCAGCCTGCTGTATTTTCTCGATCCGGTCAGCGCGCTGGCGAAGAACTGGGACGTCGATTTCGACGCCACCGGCAGCGACAAGCAGCCGGGCGCGGGCCTTACGACGGTCGACCACATCTCACAGTCGATGCACTACGAGGACATGCTGTCGTGGCTGCTGTTCTACTCGTCGCTGCTCGACGTGAGGAAAACGCCGCAACTCGACATCACCGATCCGGGCGGCATCGTGCGAAGCCAGGTGGTCGAGACCGCGGACGGCGCATTGCGGATCGCGCTCAATGCGTCGCAGAGCGTGCGCACGCAGTCGTCGCGCTTCCTCAACGAGTATTTCGGCTCGGGTGTGCAGCACATCGCGTTTGGCAGCGACGACATCGTCGCGACCGCCAAGCGCCTCAAGGCCAACGGCATCGAAACGCTGCCGATCCCGGAGAATTATTATGACGACCTCGAAGCGCGGGTCGACCTCGATGCCGGCCGGCTTGCCGAGCTGAAAGCCAACAACATCCTCTACGACAGGGATGAAACCGGCGAGTATCTTCAGCTCTATACGCGGAGCTTCAAGGACCTGTTCTTCATCGAGCTGGTCGAGCGGCGCGGCTACAAGGGCTTCGGCGCCGTCAATGCGCCGATCCGCCTGAATGCGCAATCCCGGCTCGCAACGTCCGCGACCTCCGAGTTCTAGCGACCCCTTGCCGCTGCTGAAATCGCTTGCAACGGCCGTCCGCGCCTGACTAGTATACTAGCATAATAAGAAGCGTTGATTGGGAGGGAGTGATGGGACGGCGGGCCTCGCGCCTTGCCAAGCCGGCAAAGCCGGTGATGGCGGCCAGCGAGCTGGCTGAAACGGTGTCGGGCCGCGTATCGCGCCCGCATGCCGCGCCGCCGTCGTTCCGGCGCACCACGATCAGCGCCCACATCCACGCAGCTTTACGGCACGACATCATCATCGGCCGGTTGGCGCCGCGCGCCATGCTGTCCGAGCAGGAGTTTTCGGTTCGCTTCGGCGTGTCGCGCACCCCGGTGCGCGAGGCGATGATCAAACTCGCGGAAGAGGGGCTGGTCGAGATCTTTCCGCAATACGGATCCTTTGTCGCGCCGATCAAGCTGCTCGACGTGTTCGACAGCCAGTTCGCGCGCGAGGCGCTTGAATCGGCGGCTGTCGAGAAAGCCGTCGACCGCCTCGACCGCCGGCAAGGCGACGATCTTCGCGCCACCATCGCGCGGCAGCGCGCGGCCTTGCGCCCGCAGGATCGCGACGCGTTCTTTCGGGCCGACGAGGACATGCACATGCTGATCCTGCGCATCGCCGGTCACGCCGATGCCTGGCGCTTCGTCGAAAGCGCGAAGGCCCAGATGGATCGCGTGCGGCACATCGCCATGACGTTGCCGCGCAAGCAGGCGTCGATCCTTGCCGAACATGAGGCGGTGGTCGACCGGATGCTCGCGCGTGATGCGCGCGGCGCAGTCGAGGCGATGCGCGTTCATCTGCGCGGCATTTTCCGTACGATCGAGACGCTGCGGAATGAGAACAACGAATACTTCGCCGATGGGCAGGCCGACGAGACCGTCCAAAAAGCGACGCCTGCAATTCCTCGTCAAACACGAAAATACGTCCGTTCAAACTAACGCTCACAGAACATGAAGCAGAGGGAGTAACGCTCATGACTTTCAAGCCTACACGCCGCGCGGTGGTCGCCGGCCTCGCCGGTTCGATGGCGATGGACCTCAAGGCCTTCGCACAAACCCTGACGATGCCGACATCGCCGGTGTCGCTGAATTTCGTCGACGTCGCCGGCAATCTCGCGCTCACGCAAAAGGCGATCGAGGCCTATCGCGACAAGAATCCGAAGCTGGTTTCCAAGATCACATTCGGCAAGGCGCCGGCTCCTGAACTGCCGGGCAAGATCAAGGCGCAGCAGGATGCCAACCGCGTCGACATCGACGGCGTATTGACCGGCATCGACGCGCTATCGGCGGGCGTCGAGCAGAAGCTGTGGGTGCCGATCGCATCCGAATACGCTTCGAAGCTGCCGAAGCTCGACGACATCTACCTGCCCGGCGCCAAGCAGATGCAGGCGCTTGCTTCAAACCAGGGCGTTTGCATCGTGTTCTGCCCGGCCGGCCCGGTGATGGAATACATGCCGAACAAGGTGAAGCAGGTGCCGCAGACGGCGGAAGATCTGCTCGCCTGGGCCAAGGCCAATCCGAACCGCTTCATGTATGCCCGCCCGGCGAACTCCGGCCCCGGCCGCGTCTTCATGATGGGGCTGCCCTACATCCTCGGCGACAAGGATCCGTCCGATCCGAAGAACGGCTGGGACAAGACCTGGGCCTATCTGAAGGAACTCGGTCAGTACATCGAGTACTATCCGGCCGGCACCGGTCCGACCATGAAGGAGCTCGGCGAAGGCTCGCGCGACATGATCCCGTCGCAGATGGGCTGGGACATCAATCCGCGCGCGCTCGGCGTCGTGCCGAAGGAAGCCAAGGTGTTCTTCCTCAAGGGCTTCCACTGGATCCTCGACGCGCACTACCTCTGCATCCCGAAGGGCATCTCGAAGGAGAAGCTCGCGGTGATGGTCGACCTGCTCAACTACATGCTCTCGAAAGAGGCGCAGGCAACCACCTATGACGACGGCTACTTCTATCCCGGCCCCGCCGTGAAGGACGTGCCGCTGTCGATGGCGCCGGAGTCGAGCCAGAAGGTCATCAAGGAGTTCGGCCGCGACGAATACGCAAAGGCCATCACCGACAACAAGCAGGAACTGCCGCTGCTGCCGGACAAGCTGGTCTATGCGTTCAGCCGCTGGGACGAGCAGATCGGCTCGCAGAAGAAGAAGTAAACACGCAAACCGGGAAGGCTGGCATCGCTCGCCAGCCTTCCCTTTGTTTTTTATGCTGTCCGGGGACGCCGGAAGGGACACAGATCATGGCTATTGCGGCGCGCGATTTTCGCGAGCTGCGCCTCGACGGGATGAGCCGCGCGTTCGGCACCGTCAATGCGCTGAAAGATGTGACACTGAGCGTTCGCCGCGGCGAGTTCATCGCTCTGCTGGGACCGTCGGGCTGCGGCAAGTCGACCGCACTCAACTGCCTGGCGGGGCTGCTGACGCTGTCGAGCGGCAGCATCTGGCTCGACAAGGATCGCATCGACGGGCTCAAGCCCGAAGAGCGTGGCTTCGGCATGGTGTTCCAGAACTACGCGCTATTTCCGCACATGACGGTGCGCAAGAATATCGCGTTCGGCCTCTCGATGCAGGGCCGGCCGAAGGCCGAGATCGAGCGCAAGGTTGACGAAGCACTTTCGATCGTTCGCCTTGGTGACCAGGGCAACAAATTGCCGGGTCAGCTCTCCGGCGGCCAGCAGCAGCGCGTTGCGATCGCGCGCGCCATCGTCATCGAGCCGCCGCTCGTTCTCATGGACGAGCCACTGTCGAATCTCGACGCCAAGCTGCGTCTCGAGATGCGCGCCGAAATCCGCCGCATCCATGAGCTGATCGGCTCGGCGACCATTTACGTCACCCACGACCAGGAGGAGGCGCTGTCGCTGGCCGACCGCATCGTGGTGATGCGGGAAGGGCGCGTCCGCCAGGTCGGCACGCCGGAGGATTTGTACGCGCGGCCGGCCCATTCGGACGTCGCCGAGTTCATGGGTTATCGCAACCTGATCCGCTCGCAGGTGTCGTCCGGAGCCGTCACGGTTGGCGGCGCAACCTTCCAGGGCACGGCGATCGAGCAGGTTTCAGGCGCAGGTGTCGCCGCGATCCGGCCGGATGACTTGCATGTCGCGGCGGACGGCCCGCTCACGGCCAAGGTCGAAACCGCGCAATACCACGGCGATTGCTTCTATTGCTCCGGCAAGGCGGCCGATGGCACCGATCTCTACTTCCTGTCGCCAACGAAGGTGCAGAAAGGCGATACGGTTCGCCTCGCGGCGGATCGCGACCGCGTTCTGATCTACGCGTCATGAGCGAACCAGCCCAAATGACCGAGCGGCCGCCGCTGCGCGTGCGGCTGGCATTGCGCGACCTCGACGGCGTCACGTTGCTGGTATTGCCGGCGGTTCTGTTTGTGATCGCGCTGTTCGTTTACCCGTTCGTCTACGGGTTCATCCTGTCGTTCGAGCCGAAGGCGGGCGGCTGGCTCGCCAACTACCGAAAATTTTTCTCAGACCCGTTCCTGTACGACACCATCGCGGCCACCTTCTGGCTGGCGATTCCGGCGACGCTCATCAATGTGCTGATTTCAATTCCGGTCGCGCTCCGCGTGCGAGGGATGACGCACCGGCGAATCCTGACGACCATTCTGGTCATCCCGATCACGCTCGGCACCGTGCTGATCGCCGAAGGCTTGCTGACCTATCTCGGCCCGCAAGGCTGGTTCAACCGGACTTTGATGATGCTGGGGCTTATCAGCAACCCGGTTCGCCTGGTGCACAACTACACCGGCGTGATGCTGTCGCTGGTGATGTCGGGCTTCCCGTTCACGTTCCTGCTGACGCTGTCCTACCTGACCGGCATCGATCCCTCGCTGGAACAGGCAGCGTCGACGCTGGGCGCCAAGGCGCGGCAGCGGTTCTTCCACATCATCCTCCCGTTGCTGGCGCAGGGGCTGGCGATCAATCTCTGTTTGTCGTTCGTGCAGACCTTCTCGGTCTTCCCGTCTGCGGTGCTGCTCGGCGCACCGGCAGGATCGACCCGCGTGATCTCGCTCGCCGCCTATCAGGCCGCTTATGAGCAGTATGACTACTCGATGGCGTCGGCGATCGCGATGATCATGGGCTTCGTGCAGCTTGGCGTCGTGATCTTGATCCTGGCCGGGCGCAGCTTTGTCTATCGCGGCGCAGCCGGCGGCGGAAAAGGGTGAGTGCAATGACTCGCGATCAGTCCGTCGGCGAAAAGCTGTGGCGCATCGCCATCTGGGCGCTGGTGATCTTTTTTGTCATCAACGTGCTGGCGACCATCGCCGCTGTCGTCGTCAATTCGTTCGGCACGCGCTGGTTCAATGCCTGGCTTCCGGCCGGTTTCACCACGCGCTGGTACGCTTCGGCGTGGCAGGAATTCCAGCTCACCGATGTGCTGGTCGTCACTTTCGAGGTGGTCGGCGCGGTGGTTCTGCTCTCGGGCGTCCTGGGCGTGCCGGCCGCCTACGCGCTGGCGCGCCGCAACTTCCCCGGCAAGCAGATCGTGATGCTGCTGTTCCTTATGCCGATGATGATCCCGCCGATCACCTTCGGCATTCCGCTGGCGACGGTGCTCTACCAGTCGCATCTCGGCGGCAACATGACCGGCGTGATCCTTGCCAATCTGGTGCCGACGGTGCCGTTCGTCGTGCTGGTGATGATGCCATTTGTCGAGCAGATCGATCCGCGCATCGAATCCGCTGCGCGCGTGTTCGGGGCCGGCACAGGGCGGCTGTTCCTGCGGGTGCTGTTGCCGTTGCTGGCGCCGGGGATTCTTGCAGCCCTCCTGCTGGTGCTGGTGCGCACCATCGCGATGTTCGAGCTGACCTTCTTCACAGCAGGGCCGGGCAGCCAGACGCTGGTGGTCGCGCTGTACTACGCGGTCTACGCGGCGGGCGTGCGGGCCGGCCAGTCGATCGACGCCATGGCCGTGGTCTATATGGTCACGACTCTGGTCTGGCTGCTGATCGCGCTGCGGTTCGTTGACCCGACCCAGATCGTCACCCGCGTCAAGCGCGAGGCTGCGGCGCGGTAAGCGGCGTCGGATTTAATTGGAAAATGGTGGGCGGTGTAGGGATTGAACCTACGACCCCACCCGTGTGAAGGGTGTGCTCTCCCGCTGAGCTAACCGCCCGGTCGTTTCGAGGCGCGATATAAAGAGCGGGGTCGCGCAGTGTCAAGCAACGCGACCGGCGAGATTAGTTGCGGCTCGTCGGCTCGTCCGGCTGCTGAATGCGCGACGCGCGGCTTTGCAGAGCGCGGATGCGGTCGGCAAGGTTGCCGCCGGTTGTGGCCGGCTCACCGGCTGGTTCAACCTCGACGGCGACCGGCGGGAGTGTGCCTTTGTCGCGTGCGGTTTCGGCGGCGAGGATCGCGTCGATTGGCGAGTTCGGGCCTTCGAGCGCGGACGCCAGCCGGGCAACTTCTGCGGCCACATCGTTGATGCGCTCGCGCAGCAGCGCATTCTCGACGCGTTCTGACGACCAGGCCTGCTCGGTGTCGCGCTTCATGTCGCCGATTTCGGCGGCAAGACGCGTGCGTTCTTCGTTGGCGCGATCGAGCTCGGCCTGAAGTTGCGCCTTCTCGGCGCGCAAGGTTTCGGTCGCCGAGCTGACTTTGCCGCTGATCTCCGACATCGCGGCGCGCAGATCGGCTTCCGTCTTGCGCGCGCCGTCGATCTGCGCGCGCAGCTGGTTGCGCTCGAATTCGCTCTCTGTGAGCATCTTGGACTGTTCGGTGAGGCGACTTTCCAGATCGTGCGCCCGGCGGCCGAGCATCTCGGCTTCGGTCGACTGCGCGATCAACTGCTGCTCGAGTTCCGAGACCCGGCGGCCGAGGTTTTCGACCTTGCCGCGCTCGGCGGACAGTTCCGCGGTAGCTTCCTTGAGCTCGATGCGCTCGTGGGCCACGCGATCTTCGGTGGTTTTGACCTCTTTCTCGGCGTCGCCGAGGCGTTCCTTCAGCGCTTCAACCTGCGTCTTCAGGGCGACGATCTCGACCTTCTGGCTGTCGGCCAGAACCGAGCGCTCATCGAGCTCGGACATCAGCTTGGCGAGCTCGCTCTGCTTGTCCGAAAGCGCACGCTCGGCGTCCTGCACGGCGGTGGTGCGGACGACGAATTCTTCTTCACTGGCGCGGAGTTGGTCGCGCAGCGCCTTGTCGCGCGCTTCGAGCGCGAAGATGGTGGCGGTCTTTTCGCCCAGTTCGACCTTGAGGCGATTGATAGCGTCGGTCTTCTTGGACAACTCCGAAAGCTGGCTGGTGGTGCGGCCCTTGAGCTGCTCGACGCTCATTTCGAGCCGGCGCGTCGACATCGCGAACTCGGCACGAAGCTGATCCTTGTCGGCTTGAATTTCGGCCATCGACAGCGGCGTCGCGGCTTCGAGGCGGCGCATCGTCAATCGAACGGCGCGGCCATGAACGAGGGGGATGACCACGAGCCCGATCAGGGCTGCGACCAGAAAGCCGATCCCGAAATACATGATCGGTTCAATCATGAAGGCGCGCCTCCAAACTCAACTGCCGTTAAGGACGTTGAGTGCCACAATGGCACGCGCGCGGGAGTTCGGCCAGCAAAGACCCGGATTAACCTTTCCAGCCTTGCTCGAAGGCCGCCGTCAGAACGGGTTCCAGGTCGCCCGCGGCGTAAACTTCAGATAGCCGACATTGGCGCCAAGCCGCAGGCCGACGCCGCTGCGGATTGGCACGACGACGATGTTGCCGTCGGTTAACGCCGTCATGCCAAACCCGCCGACGAGATAGGCGGAGCCGTCAATGCCGCCGAAGCGGCGATAGATGGATTCGGTGGACGGCAGATTGTAAACCAGCATCATTGTGCGGGCGCCTTCGCCGCCCATGTCCCAGCCGATCGAGGGGCCTTCCCAGAACACGCGACGGTCGCCGGCGTTCTTCGTATAGAGCGTGCCGTCGCCGTAGCGCAGGCCGACGACAATCGCGCCGCCGCCTTCCTGGCCGAGGATGTAGCCGTTCGGCAGTCCCCAGGTACTCACCGCGTGTTCGACGATGCCGGCGAGATCGCGGGAGATTGCGCCGAAGAATTTATGGCCGGCGGCGATGATCTCGCCAGAGGAATATGTGTCGGTCCGCGTTGCCGGGGGCGGCGGCGGAGCCGCCTGCACAGGCGCCGGCGGTGCGGTGCCTTGCGCATGGGCAACACCGGTGGCGACGGCAAACAGGACAAGTGTCGTAGCGGCAAAGCGGCTGACCGCGCGCATCGGAAGCTCCATGGAGAACCCACCCCTTAACCGGATGCTCACAGGGTGTGTCGCAATAATGACAGCGAACATCCGATTCGAAACCAGTCTCGGCAACAACTATGTCGGCAGCGCGGCGGAAATCGCCCATCTTGTTGTTCGCGCTTGGCATTCTCCTGTATGCGGGGCTTGCCAATCCGACCTGGTCGGCTGCGCCTGCCCCTGTCGTGACCGATCCGCAAACCGGGCTCGCGATCGACGGCTTCGATCCGGTCGCTTACTTCACAGGCGACGGCCCGTTGCAGGGGCGCGAACAATATGAGTACCGGCAAGCCGGCACGATGTGGCGTTTCAACAGCGAAGCCAATCGCGCGGTGTTTGTCGATCATCCGGACGTCTATGCACCGCAATTCGGCGGCTACGACCCGATTGCCATCGGGCGTGGCGTGTCGGTGCCCGGCAACCCGCTGACGTGGGCGGTCGTCGCCGACCGGCTCTATCTATTTTACGACGCAAAAGCCCGCGCCGATTTCATCGAGGCGCCTCGCCGCGCGATCGAAGCCGCGCAGCGCCAATGGCCGGACGTGAAACGGACGCTGCCCTAGACCGCCCGTGCGATTTTCGGATCGCCCCAGGCGATGAATCCCGGCACCGAGAATTTCTCCGCACCACTCGCAAAGCGCAATTCGCCGCCGGCGGGATTTGTCACTTTGCCGCCCGCCGCGGTGAGGATCGCGCAGCCTGCGGCGACATCCCATTCGCAGGTCGGTGACAGGCGCGGATAAACGTCGGCGTCGCCCTGCGCGAGATGGCAGAACTTGACCGACGAGCCGCTGGTGTGGCGTTCGCGAACTTTCAGCCGGGAAAGGAACGCCTCGGAGTTCGGATCGAGATGCGTGCGGGAGACGGCCGCCACCAACGCGGCCGGCGCAGGCCGTGTCCGGATGGTCACTTTCTCGCTCACGCTCGTGCCGGCAGCGAAGTCGATCCGCAGCCGCTCCGCCATGCGCCCAACCACGCCACGCCAGAGCAGCCCTTGTTTTGGAGCAGTGATGATGCCGGCGATTGGGACACCGCACGTCACCAGCGCGATGTTGACAGTGTATTCGTCGCGGCCGGCGATGAATTCCTTGGTGCCGTCGAGCGGATCGACGATGATGCAGCTTTGCGCGACGCGCTTTGGCGCGGCGGCCGCGCTCTCCTCCGCAATGACCGGAATACCCGGCAGGATGCGGGTCAGACCTTCGATGATAATCCGTTCCGAGGCCTCGTCCGCTTTGGTGAGGGGGCTGTTGTCGTCCTTGATCCGGACGCCGGCCGCCGACAGCGGCACCGCAAGGATGGCGGCCGATGCGCGCGCTGCGATCTCGCAGAGGCCGTCGAGGAGCCGCTCCGCCAGTTCCGGCGTAACCTCCGGACCTATCGCCTTATGCATGCTGCTCATCGGAGGGGTCGATCTGCTTGGCGCTCGCTGACGTGCGGTGTATCACGCAAAGCGCGCCGTTCCGAGTGATTCGCGCTCGTTTTCATGAACCGAAGAGCTCGCCATGGCCGCGACCAATCTTGAAGCCCTCGATCTTGCCGCGCTGCTTTGCTCGCGCGTCTGCCACGATCTGATCAGCCCGGTCGGCGCGATCGTCAACGGCCTCGAGGTGCTGGCGGAAGACAAGGATCAGGAGACCCAGGATTTCGCACTTGAACTCATCAAGAAAAGCTCGCGGACCGCTTCGGCCAAGCTGCAGTTTTGCCGGATTGCCTTCGGCGCCGCCGGCTCGGCTGGCGCACAGATCGACTCCGGGGACGCTGAGACGATTTCCCGGGGTTTCCTCGAGGACGAGAAGACCAAGCTGACCTGGAATCTGACCCGCGCTATCCTGCCGAAAAACCGGATCAAACTGCTGCTCAACATGCTGGTGATTGCCGGGCAGACAATCCCGCGCGGCGGCACTCTGACGGTGGACGGGGTCGGAAGTGGAGAGACCACCGGATTTTCCATCCGTGCGGCCGGCATCAATGCCAAGGTCGCTCCGACCGTCGCGCCACTGTTGGCGGGCGATGGCGGCGCCGACGGCGTCGACGCGCACCGAATCCAGCCGTTCTATACCGGCCTGCTGGCGCGCTCCTGCGGCGTGACGGTAAACATCGCCGCTGACGCCGACGGCGTGACGATTTCGACCGTCTGACCGTTTTTCCACGATAATCGCGGTTAGCGAAACGTTAAAGCCGCGTTCCGCTTTAACAATCCGCAACCAAAATTAAACGCTTCCCCGACACACTGGCCCCGCTGTGAAAACGGCGGCCGGGCGGGCTTTTCCGCCCGCCTTGGCGTTGTCGTGGGCGGCTTGATGGATGACCTGCTGCGCGAATTCGTGACCGAGACGAACGAGAGTCTCGACGTCGTCGACGTTGAGCTCGTGCGCTTCGAGCAGGAGCCGAACAACGCCAAGATTCTCGATCACATTTTCCGGCTGGTGCACACGATCAAGGGCACCTGCGGCTTCCTCAACCTGCCGCGCCTGGAAGCCCTGGCGCATGCCGCCGAAACCCTGATGGGCAAGTTCCGCTCCGGCGCGCACGCCAGCGCCGAGGCAGTCACCCTCATTCTCGCGACGATCGACCGCATCAAGGGGATGCTCGGCACGCTCGAGCGCGAACAGCGTGAACCGGACGGCAACGACGCGGACCTGATCGCTGCTCTCGAACGGATGCTCGAGACAATCGACGGCGCCAAGCCGGTCAATGCGCCGATCGAATCGGCGGTCGGCACGCTGGTGCCGCAAGTACTTGAGCGGCCCTTGCGGCCGGGTGAAGACAGCCTCGACGATCTCGAACGCGCTTTCCGTGAAACTGAAGTCGAAAAACCGGACTTCAAGCCGGCCTCGCCGAGCATCAAGGTCGAGGATCCCGAGAAGCTGGCCAGTCAGTCGATCCGCGTCCCGGTCGAAACGCTCGAGCAACTGATGACGATGGTTTCGGAGCTGGTGCTGACACGCAACCAGTTGCTCGAAATCGTCCGCCAGCAGGAAGAATCCGAATTCAAGATGCCGCTGCAGCGGCTCTCGAACGTCACGGCGCAGCTGCAGGAAGGCGTCATGAAGACGCGCATGCAGCCGATCGGCAATGCCTGGCAGAAACTGCCCCGCGTGGTGCGCGATCTCGGCAACGAACTCGGCAAATACATCGACCTCGAAATGCACGGCGCCGAGACGGAACTCGACCGGCAGGTGCTCGATCTCGTCAAGGATCCGCTGACGCACATGGTGCGCAATTCGGCCGACCACGGCCTCGAAACCGCGGCGGAGCGGCGTGCGCTGGGCAAACCTGAGCGCGGCCGTATCCGGCTATCGGCCTATCAGGAAGGCGGCCAGATCGTGATCGAGATCGCGGATGACGGCCGCGGCCTCAACACCGAGCGCATCAAAGCCAAGGCGGTGGCACAAAATCTCGCCACGGCGGCGGAGATCGAGAAGCTGTCCGAGAGCCAGATCCACAAATTCATCTTCGCGCCCGGCTTCTCGACCGCGGCGCAGGTGACCAACATTTCCGGCCGCGGTGTCGGCATGGATGTTGTGCGCACCAACATCGACCAGATCGGCGGCACCATCGACGTGCGTTCGGTGGCCGGCGAGGGCGTCAGCTTCATCATCAAAATCCCGCTGACCTTGGCGATCATCTCGGCGCTGATTGTCGAGGCCGGCGGCGAGCGGTTCGCGATCCCGCAATTGTCGGTCAGTGAATTAGTCCGCTTGCGGCAGGGCGGCGAGCACAAGATCGAACACATCCGCGACACCGCCGTAATGCGCTTGCGTGACCGGCTGCTGGCGGTGACGCGCCTGACCGAGCTGCTCGGCCTCGATTCCCGCGGCATCGGCACCGAGGATGACGGCTTCGTTGTCGTGATCGAATTCGGCAGCCAGTCGTTCGGTGTCGTTGTCGATGCCGTCTTCCACACGGAAGAGATCGTCGTGAAGCCGATGTCAAGCAAGCTGCGCTCGATCACGATGTTCTCCGGCAACACTATTCTCGGCGACGGCTCGGTGATCATGATCGTCGATCCGAATGGCGTCGTGCAGGCGCTCGGCGGGACGGTCGCGACGCAACTCGCCGCGGCCGATGCGCTCACTCCGATAAATCGTCAGGCCGCGCAGGAACAGACCACTTCGCTGCTGGTCTTCCGCGCCGGCTCTGCCCGGCCCAAGGCAGTGCCGCTCGCGCTGATCACGCGGCTTGAAGAGATCGACGCGCATACGATCGAACTGTCGAATGGCCGCCACATGGTGCAATACCGCGGTCACCTGATGCCGCTGATTACGCTCGACGAGCATGCGACCGTGCGCGGTGAAGGTGCGCAGCCGCTGCTGGTGTTCTCCGATGGCACGCGCTCGATGGCGCTTGTCGTCGACGAGATCGTCGATATCGTCGAAGAGCGGCTCGACATCGAGGCGTCCAGCGCTTCGGCCGGGGTGCTCGGCTCCGCGGTCATCAGGGGTCAGGCTACCGAGATTATCGACGTCGGACATTTCCTGCCGATCGCGTTCGCCGACTGGTTCCGCGGCAAGCAGGAGCGTGGCGCCGCTCAACAGCCGGCGGTGATGCTGATCGACGACTCGCCGTTCTTCCTCAACATGCTGACGCCGGTTCTCCAGGCCGCCGGCTACGACGTGACGACGGTCAGCCGCCCGCATGACGCAATCGAAATGCTGATTGGCGGCAAGCATGTCGATGTGGTCATCACCGACATCGACATGCCGGAGATGGACGGCTTTGCGCTGGCGGAACATCTGCGCGCCGACGCGCGCACCGCTCATCTCCCGATCGTCGGCCTGTCGTCGGTGATCTCGGTCGAGGCGGTCGAGCGGGGCCGTCAGGTTGGATTTCATGACTATGTGGCGAAGTTCGATCGGCAGGGGTTGATCGCGGCGCTCAAGGAGCAGACCGCGGCGAAGGTAGCGGCGTGATGGACGAGCACACCGAACTCATGAGCGAATACGTCACTGCGATGGTCGGTTCGCAGCGCTTCGGCCTGCCGATCTTGCGCGTGCAGGATGTGTTCGTGCCGGATCATCTGACGCGCGTTCCGCTGGCGCCACCCGATGTCGCCGGTCTCATCAATCTGCGTGGCCGCATCGTCACCCTGATCGATTTGCGCAAGCGCCTCGGATTCGGCCCCGCTCCCGCGAGCGATGAGCCGCCGATGGCGATCGGGATCGAATGGCGCGGCGAATCTTACGGTCTTCTGGTCGACAGCGTGGGCGAGGTGCTCAAGCTCGACGACAACCGGCGCGAGGCAAATCCGGTCAATCTCGATCCGCGGCTGGCCGAATTTTCGGTCGGCATCCAGCGGCTCGACGACCATTTGCTTGTGCTAATCGATGTCGACCGTGTGCTGGGATTGGCGGAGAGGGCGAAGGCGGCCTGAGGAAAACTGAACCGGGCGGCGGGGGACCGGCGCTCCAGAGATACGAGGACTAAAATGAAGACCTGTTTGGTGGTTGATGATTCCAGCGTCATTCGCAAGGTGGCGCGGCGGATTCTCGAAGGCATGGAATTCCAGATAGTTGAAGCGGAAGACGGCGAACAGGCGCTCGATATCTGCCGGCGCAACCTGCCGGAAGCGATCCTGCTCGACTGGAACATGCCGAAGATGGACGGCTACGAATTCCTGCGCTCGTTGCGCAAATTGCCGGGCGGCGACGCGCCAAAGGTGGTGTTCTGCACGACCGAGAACGATGTCGCGCACATCGCCCGTGCGCTGCATGCCGGCGCCAATGAGTACATCATGAAGCCGTTCGACCGCGATATCGTCGAGGCGAAATTCCAAGAGGTGGGGCTGCTCTAAGAATCGAAATTCGGAAGCCCCGCCATGAACGTTTCCCTCGCCAAGACCCCGGTCCCCACGACCGATAATCGCATTCGCGTCATGATCGTCGATGACGCGATCGTGGTGCGCGGGCTGTTCGCCCGCTGGGTGGACGCCGAACCCGATCTCCACATGGTCGCGACCTTGCGCGGCGGCCGTGAAGCGGTCGATCAGCTCGAACGCCACAACCCCGATGTCGTGGTGCTCGATGTCGAGATGCCGGACCTCGACGGCCTCTCGGCGCTGCCGCTGCTCTTCAAGAAGAAGCGCGACCTCATCGTCATCATGGCGTCGACGCTGACGCGCCGGAATGCCGAGATCAGCTTGAAGGCACTGTCCCTGGGCGCGACGGATTACGTCGCCAAGCCGCAGGCGGGCGAAGGCCCGGTGAGCGCCGCCTCGAACTTCCGCCGCGAACTGATCGAGAAAATTCGCGAACTCGGGCAACGCGCCAAGAAGCTTCATATGCCGGCCCCGGCTGCGGCCCCCGCGCCGGCCAGGCCGGCGACGGCCCGGCTGCCGCGCATTCCCGTGGCGCCCTCGCTGGTGCCGGCGGCGCCGCGCCATGTATTGCGGCCGCTGCCGCGCTGCGCGCCGCGGGTGCTGGCGATTGGCGCCTCGACCGGCGGTCCCCAGGCGTTGACCGGCCTGATGCGCAAGATCGGCACCCTGATCGACCGGGCGCCGGTGCTCATTACGCAACACATGCCGCCGACCTTCACGACCATTCTCGCCGAGCATCTCGCCCGCGTCTCCGGCCGGCCCGCCCGGGAGGCGCAGCATGGCGAGGAGGTCAATGCCGGTCACATCTATCTCGCCCCCGGCGCCAAGCACATGACGGTGGCGCGGCGCGACGGCGTCGCGGTGATCGAGATCGACGACGGTCCGCCGGTGAATTTCTGCAAGCCGGCGGTCGACCCGCTGTTCTCCTCGGCTGCCTCGGTGTGGGGGCAATGGCTGCTCGGCTTGGTGCTCACCGGAATGGGCGCGGACGGATTGCGCGGCTCGCACGCGATCGCGGGCGCGGGCGGTGCGGTGCTGACGCAGGACGAGGCCTCGAGCGTGGTCTGGGGCATGCCCGGCCAGGTAACGATGGCCGGCATCTCGTCGGCGGTGCTGCCGCTCGATGACATCCCAACCAAGCTGATGCGGGTGTTCGCCGGGGAACGCCTGTGACCCCGCAGGATTACGACTACATCCGCAAGCTGCTGCGCGAGCGCAGCGGCCTCGTGCTGTCGTCGGAGAAGCAATACCTGGTCGAAAGCCGGCTGCTGCCGGTCGCCCGCAAGGCCGGCCTGAACAATCTCGCCGAGCTGGTGACGGCGCTCAAAGCCGTGCCGCATTCGTCGCTGTCGTCGACGGTGGTCGAGGCGATGACCACCAACGAGTCGTTCTTCTTCCGAGACAAGCTGCCGTTCGACAACTTTCGCGACGTGCTGATGCCGGCGCTTCTCCACGCGCGGGCGCAGGAGCGGCACATCCGTATCTGGTGCGCGGCGGCGGCGACCGGGCAGGAGCCTTATTCGCTGGCGATGGCGTTGCGGGAAATGGGCAGCCGGCTGGCCGGCTGGAACATCGAGATTTTCGCCACCGACATTTCGCAAGCCGCGCTGGAGAAAGCCAAGGCCGGGCTTTACAGCCAGTTCGAAGTGCAGCGCGGGCTGCCGATCCAGATGCTGGTGAAATACTTCACCCAGGTCGGCGACCAGTGGCAGATCTTCCCGGAAATCCGCGCGATGGTCACCTATCGACACTTCAACCTGTTGCAGGAATTTTCCGCGTTCGGCTTCTTCGACGTCGTGTTCTGCCGCAACGTGCTGATCTATTTCGATCAGGAAACCAAGATTGGCGTGCTCAATCGCCTCGCGAAAGCGATGCGGGCGGACAGCTACCTGATGCTGGGGGCGGCGGAGACGGTGGTCGGGCTGACCACCGCCTTCAAGCCGATGATGGCGCAGCGTGGTGTTTACGTGCCAGCTCCGCTGGAGAGCCCCAAGGTGGTACCGTTCGCCGCGGCTTCCTGACGCCCGTTACCAGAACGGGAAGATGCGCGGGCGGCGGCGTTCGATAACGACGACATCGTCATCATCGTCCGGCACATATTGATAGCTGCGATACGTGCGCGTGACCGTGGTCCCCGCCGGCGCTCCGCGCGCGACCGGTGCGGCGAGGATTTCCTCCCGGCTTGGAATGCCGGAACCCACAGTGACGTCGCGTTCCTTCACCACGGTTCTGGTGCGGTTGCTCGGCCGTGTTTCGGTGGTGGCTGTCGTGCGCTCTTCGCTGGAGCGCGATGCGGTCGCCGTGGTCTTCATCGGGATCAGCGCCACGACCTTCCTGGTCGAGGGCTCGACCACCACGATGTCTTCGCGGGTCGAGAAGTAGCTGTAGCCGCGGAATTGCGGGAAGACGTCGATGAAGTCAGACGACACCGCAATGAGCCGCGCATTGGCGGGCGCGACAGAGCCGACCGACACCTTCACGTCGACGGTCTCGACGCGGTGCTTGCGCATCACCGACGTGAGCTGCTTCTCTTGGGAATCATTGATTGCGACGCGGCCGCTTGAATCGGTGCCGAGCCTGATGCTGGCAAAGTTCTTGTCGTTCTTCCGATCGCCACTGTTCTGGTCGGCGGTCTTCTGATCGCCGTTTTGTCCGTTGGCGCTGTCCTGCTTGTTATCCCGCTTGGCCGTGTCCTGTTTCGGTTGAGCGTTCTGCTTCGCCGTGTCCTGCGGCTTGTCGGGTGGGGGGCTCTGATTGCCGAGGCTGGAGTTCCCGGCATCGGGCTTCGACGTTGTCTGCGTGTCGGGTTTCGCGTCGTTCTGCGCGGTGTCCTTCTTTTCTTCCTTGGCCGCCTGGCCGGTGGTTTCGCGCACGGACGGCTGATTCTTGGCGGACGGCCAACTGTCTTCGCCGACGCGGCGGATCGGACGGATCGGCGTCAGATGTTTGTCGTCGAGCGATTTCTTGGTGGCGCTGGGTGTATCGCTGGTCTGCGCGATTGCGGCGTCGATACTGAAAGCACTGACACTCAGCAGCAGCGCGAGAGCGGTTGCGCTTAAAACTTGTTTGGACATGTCAGGCCTCCACTTGCGTGCGTCACATCGTGCAAACGCAACGTGACATACGACCCTTCGTTCCTGAGTTTCGTGTGGAACCCGCCTTCGCCAAGGCTTCGGCGGGCAAGCCCGCTGTTCGCAAAGCTTCAGCAGACAAGCTGCTGTTCGCCAGGCTTCGGCGGGCGAGCGGGATCGCCCCTGTTGTTAGCGACGCGGGGGCGTCGTCTTCCAATTTCTCCCTGCGGCGCATGCCGAAGGGGACGGAGCGCCGGTCGGCGCAACGTCTTCGATAGCTGCCTTGCGGCAGCGAGCCTCCGGCGAAGAGGCTCGCGCCGGCCGGCGCTCCATCGCGGCGTTACCGGCGGTCTTTCGACCGCCGGCGATGCCCCAGGTCCGCGCTTCCTGGGACGAGGACATCGGCGGCGGTTAGCCACTCCGTCCAATCCCAGTCCAGCGAGCTCCTCGCAGTCAGGGCGTAGTGCCTGACGGGCGGGTCCCGGGGCCTCCCGAGCCTTCGTTTGCGAGACGAAGCCGCAGGCGCCGCATCCGATCCCACCGTTACGAACGCCTCGCGACGGCGCCCTTCGACGGACCGGATGAATGGCATATAGTCCTAGAGAGGAATATTGTCAATATTAAATCCTGTCGTTCCGGGCGAGCGCTTGCGAGGCCCGGGACCTATCCGCCCTGTTCTCTCGATAGCGCAGGCATATGGGTCCCCGCCTTCGCGGGGACGACAGGTGGTGCTTGCCCGCGCCGGGCTTTCGCGCCAACCTTGGCGAAATCACCGCATAAGGGAGAGACGCCCATGCAGATCACTCCTGTCGGTCCGGGCTTCGGCGCTGAAGTTCGCGGCGTGACGCTTAAAGACGTCGCCGCTGACGACGCGATCTACCAACAGGTGCGTGCCGCGTTCGAGGAGCACTCGGTGCTCGTCTTCCGCGACCAGGAGACCGACGACGACGCGCAGCTTGCCTTCACGCGCAAGTTCGGCGAGCCCGAAACTGTGCCGGTCGGCACCGCCGGCATGGGCGGCCACTTCATCACGCTGTCGAACTTCGGCAAGGACGGCAAAGTGGTCGCGCCCGACCACCGCTATGCGCTCCGCAACAAGGCGAACCAGCTCTGGCACACCGATAGTTCGTTCAAGACGACGCCGGCGCTGGCCTCGATCCTGTCGGTGCGGATCGCGCCGGCCAACGGCGGCGGCACGGAATTCGTCTCGACGCGGGTGGCGTTCGAGTCGTTCCCCAAGGCGTTGCAGGAGCGGCTGGAGAATTCGTTTGCCTGGCACAATTACGCGCACTCCAAGGGCAAGGTCGCCAAGGACCTCGCCAGCCAGGCCGAGAGGGACGCGTTCCCGCCGGTGTGCTGGCGGATGGTGTGGCGCAACCCGGCGAACGGGCGGAAGGCGCTCTATCTCGCCTCGCATGCCTGCGGGGTCGAAGGCATGCCGGAGCAGGCGGGCCTCGCCTTCATCGACGAATTGACCGCGATGTCGACCCAGCCGGGCATGACTTACGAGCACGCCTGGAAACCGGGCGACGTGGTGATGTGGGACAACCGCGCTACCATGCATCGCGGGCGGCCGTGGCCGGGCGACCAGCCGCGGCTGATGGTGCGGACCACCGTGTCTGCTTCCGTGGCGGACGGGCTCGATGCGATGCGGCCGCCGGCGCAACAGGCAGCCGAGTAAAATCAGCGCATACAGAAAAAGGCGCAGCCGGTGGGCTGCGCCTTTTCCATTTCGCCGGGCACTAGTGCATGGCGTGGATGACGAAGTATCCGCCGCCGACGAGAAGGACCGGAATTCCGACCCACAACAGAACGAGTGGCATGTTTGCCTCCTTGGTGTTTCCGCGCGCGGATAACGGTGCGATGGCGATCACGTTCCGCGTTGTCGTCGCGGCGATGGTTGCGTTCGGCACGATCGCTTGCGCACGCGACGTAACTGCAAAAGCCAGCTGAAAAAATTCTGCGCACTCGTGAAGTGATTTCGTGTGCAACAAATTTTCGAACCGCGCGACTCGCAATCAGAACCCTGAACGCATGTTCAGCCTTGAACCATCGGCACTTTTTTCATCGCGATTCAGGAACAGCCTTCACGTCATGACGTTGGACCATGCATCGCGCGTACGAATTTATTTTAGCGGTGCATCGAAGGACCTTCGGTCCAAAACCTTTTCATGAGGAGGACACCCAATGGCACTTAAACTTCTTCGCACCGCAGCGCTGGCGTCGACGATCATCGCGGCGGCCGGCATTGGCTTCGCGCAGGCGCAGTCAAGTTCGACGGTGGGCGCGGGCGGCTCGACCGCCGGCAGTGGCTCATCGAGCACCACGCTCGGCACCGGCGGCTCGTCGGCTGGCGGGTCTGGCTCCGGTTCGGCCTCGACGCTCGGCGTCGGCGGCGCGACTGCGGGCAACGGTTCAACCTCGACCTCGATCGGCACCGGCGGTTCGGCCGCGGGTAGCGGGTCTGGCTCCGGTTCGGCTTCGACGCTTGGCGTCGGCGGCGCGACCGCAGGCAAGGGCTCGGCTTCGACCTCGATCGGGACCGGTGGTTCGGCGGCCGGCAGCGGCAAGTCCGGCTCGGGCTCCGCTTCGACGCTCGGCGCGGGCGCTTCGACCGCGGGCAAGGGCTCGGCTTCGAGCTCGATCGGAACCGGCGGTTCGGCTGCGGGTAGCGGCAAGGCCGGCTCGGCCTCGACCGTTGGCGCAGGCGCGTCTAGCGCCGGCATGGGTGATGACAACGGCCGCCATCACGGCAAGGCCCGCGGTCACCACAAGAACGACTAGTTAAGTGAGGCAGACCGGCGGTGGAAATGGCCAAGTACCCGGCCAGTTCCACCGCCAACCCACACTTCCGATCAGGGAGGACACCATGTCCTGTCTATCAGCACGTTTCGCATTCGCCGCTGCAATCGCTTTCGCGGTGGCTTCGCCGGCTTTCGCGGCCGACGACCAGAACTGCAAGATCGTCGAGCGCGATGCTTCGGCGCACAATAATTCCGGATCGATTTCGAGCTCGGTGACGGCTGGCAACGGCAAAGTTACCGCGCATACCAACGGCGGCAATTCCGTCACCATGAACTCCGGCAACGGCAGCGTGTCGTCGAGCGTGACGACCGGCAGTGGCCCGGGCGGCCGCAGTCAAACGGTCGTCACCAATTCGGACGGCAGCTGCACAATTTATCGCGACAAGGAAAAATGAAATGAAACGGATCACCACATTATTGTTGGCCGGCGCCCTGACAGGCGGTCTGGCCTCATTTGCTTTCGCTCAAGGTGCGGCAACCGGCGGGACCGGCGGCAGCGCCGCGGTGGGCGGCACCTCGGCTTCGACGCTCGGCGTCGGCGCGGCGTCCGGCGGCTCGTCCTCCATCGGGGTCGGCGGCAGCGCGGCCGGCGGCAGCCAGCAGCACGTCAACAGCAACGTCTCGAATGGCGGCGCCAGCGGCAACCTGAACGGTCACGCCAAGGCGCAGGCGCAGGACGGCGGCACCTTCTCCAAGTCGATGACCCATACCAAGGTGCACAAGGGTGAAGTCTCCTCGCGCACCAAGACGATGGCGCATCAGCCGGGCGGCCCGCCGGTCAAATCGACCACCGGCATCAATACCGGCAAGTAGGTCTGCCGAGTCATTCGATTGTGGGCTGACTGCGAGCCGGCGACCCGGGTCTCTCCGTGACCGGGCGCCGGCTTTTTTTGCGCGGCCGCGTGATATGATGCGGCATGAGCGGCCCTTCCGATGAAAGCTGGCGTCCCGTCATCACGATGGATCCGCCGACCACCTTCCGTCACAAGGTGCGGGCGGAGGAACTGACCGGCGCGATCACGCCGAACGACGATGTGTTCGTGCTGGCGCATTTCGGCATTCCGCAGTTCGACGCGACGGCGTGGCGGCTGCATGTCGAAGGGCTGGTGAAGAAGCCGCTGGCGTTGACGCTCGACGACATCAAACGTCTGCCGAAAATCGAGATCGAGTCGTTCATCAAGTGCGCCGGCTTTCCGCACGATCCGACTATCGCGACGCGCAATGTGTCGAACGCGAAATGGGCGGGCGCCGATCTGCGCGATGTGCTCGATGCGGCCGGGCTCGATCCGGCAGCGCAGTATCTGTGGGCGAGCGCACCCGACCACGGCACTTACGCACGCTGGAGCGCCGATCGCTATCGCAAGGACGTGCCGGTTTCGCGGGTGAGGACGGGCGGCGTGCTGCTCGCCTATGAGATGAACGGCGAACCGCTGCCGCAGACGCACGGCTTTCCGGTGCGGCTGTTCATTCCGGGTTTCTACGGCACCAACAGCGTGAAATGGATTTGCCGGCTGGAGGCGTCGCGCGAGCGCGCGCCGGGCATTCTCACCAACGAGCTTTACAACGATCCGGCGCCGGGCGGCGGAACGGCTCCCGTCTGGCAGGTGGCGCCGGAGTCGCTGATCGTTGCGCCGGCCGATCACGACAAGATCACGCCGGGCGTGCGCGAGATCTGGGGCTGGTGCTGGGGCGAGCACGCCATCGCGGCGGTCGAGGTCAGCCTCGACGAGGGGCAAAGCTGGCGCACGGCTACTGTCGAGCCACGGCGGCAAATGGCGTGGCAGCGGTTTTCGCTGGTTGCGGAGTGCGCGGCCGGGCCGCTCACCGTGATGGCTCGCGCAACCGACGCGAAAGGCCAGACCCAGCCGGCACGCGAGGCGCGCAACGCCGTCCACGCCGTTAAGGTTCTGGTTACCTAAACAGCAATTCAACAGGGTTCCCCACAATTTTCAGGTATTTGCGCCGCCGCCGGTGACGGGCGCGTAACACGTGGCGCGGACAATACCCGCCATGAGCGTGACTTCTGCCGGGAGCTCGACCTTGTCAGCCGCAGAAAAACTCGCGCGGCAGCGCCAGGCGGCCGCAATCGCGCGCTCGCATGCGCACATGCTCCAGCTCAAGGTGGTCGTGGTGTGCGGCTGTGCGATCGCCAGCGCGTTCGGCTTCGCGCTCTATCGCGCGGGCGCGGCCAAGACCGCCACGCAGCCGGCGGTCGAAAAATCCGACGTTTATGAAGGCGCCGCGACGCACCGCATCGGCCAGATCCAGGTGCCGCAGGAGGGCGCGACCTGCTTGAGCTACCGTTTCGACAACAAGACCGGCGTGGTCGGCGACGAGCAGCAGGCGGAGTGCGCGCCGATCAACATCGTACCGCCGCTGACCGAAGTCTCGCGCACCGATGCGATGATGCGGGCCTTCCGCTTCCCCAAATAAAAAACCCCGCCGAGACGGCGGGGTTTTCAGTTGGGAGGCAAAGATCCCGGGCAATAATCCGGGAAGCTCAAGATGGACGCGGGTGCTAAAGAAAGAAGGGCGCAGATCGCTCTACGCCCTTCCGGAAACTTCTTGTCTGCGCATGGCCTGGTCCGAAAACCGGTGCCCGCTTTTCGAGGCCATACGCGCGCCCGAGAAAAATCAGGCTGGAATTCGCTCGTCGGCGTCGCTCGGCTCGCGCAGCACATAGCCGCGCCCCCACACCGTCTCGATGTAGTTCTTGCCGCTCGACGCGTTCGCCAGCTTCTTGCGAAGCTTGCAGATGAAGACGTCGATGATCTTGAGCTCCGGCTCGTCCATGCCGCCGTAGAGATGATTGAGGAACATCTCCTTGGTGAGCGTGGTGCCCTTGCGGAGCGAGAGCAGCTCGAGCATCTGGTATTCTTTGCCGGTGAGGTGGACGCGCTGGCCGCCGACCTCGACCGTCTTGGTGTCGAGATTGACGACGAGATCACCGGTGTTGATGACCGACTGCGCGTGGCCCTTGGAACGGCGCACGATCGCGTGGATGCGGGCGATCAGCTCGTCCTTGTGGAACGGCTTGGTCATGTAGTCGTCGGCGCCGAAGCCCAGGCCGCGAACCTTGTCCTCGATGCCGGCGAGGCCGGACAGGATCAGGATCGGCGTCTTGACCTTGGACACCCGGAGCGAGCGCAGAACCTCGAAACCGGACATGTCCGGGAGGTTCAGGTCCAGCAGGATGATGTCATAGTCGTAGAGCTTGCCCAGATCGACGCCTTCTTCGCCCAGGTCCGTCGTATAGACGTTGAAGGCCTCGGATTTGAGCATCAGCTCGATCGACTGTGCCGTCGCGCTGTCGTCTTCGATTAGCAATACGCGCATTGCCGGTCCCCTTTTCGCCGCGTTCGGCTTCAGTCAGCGCCGCAACGGCGGCAAAAATTCAAAAAACGCCTTCGGGACAGAACGATTCGACACTATTCCGACATGGTTAACAAAATCTGATTCTCGGTTGCAAGCTTCACGTAGTCGGCGGGTGCCGAATCGGCGTAAGATGCTGTCCGAGAGTGATTTTTCAGCCACTGGCGGCTTCATGTCTTGCGTTAAGAGTTGCTCCTAAGCGACTCCCAGGACTCCCATCTCCGCGTTCTGCGTCGACTCGAAGTGTCCTGATCCCATCAACGGTGACGCAATGATTAACGACGCGGGTAAACACGAGGTTAAAGGCGACCGAAGGGCGGTAAGCCTAAGCACCCGTGAATGCCGGGCGGCGGGGGTTAAGGAATGAAAGCTCTCGCCGAGCAGATCAACGACCTCGACGGCATCGAAGTTTATGGCCGCGTGGTCGGCGTGCGCGGGCTGATGGTGGAACTGGCCGGCCCGATTCACGCAATGTCGGTCGGCTCGCGCGTCTCGATCGAAACCGCGCAGGGCTATGGGCCATTGCGCTCCATCCCGTGCGAGGTGGTCGGCTTCTCCGGGCCCAATGCACTGGCGATGCCGTTCGCGGCGCTCGACGGCGTGCGGCGCGGCTGCCGCGCGGTGGTGTCGTCGGCCGCCGGGGCGGTGCGCCCGTCCGACGGCTGGCTCGGCCGCGTCGTCAACGCGATCGGCGAGCCGATCGACGGGCAAGGCCCGCTGCCGTTCGGGCCGGCGCCATTCCCGTTCCGCGCCTCGCCGCCGCCCGCGCATGCGCGCCGCCGCGTCGGCGATCCGCTCGACCTCGGCGTGCGCGCGCTCAACACATTCACGACTGTCTGTCGCGGCCAGCGCATGGGCATCTTCGCCGGTTCCGGCGTCGGCAAGTCGGTGCTGCTGTCGATGATGGCGAGGAACGTGGCCGCCGACGTCTCGGTCATTGGCCTCGTCGGCGAGCGCGGCCGCGAGGTGCAGGAGTTCTTGCAGGACGATTTGGGTCCGGCCGGTCTCGCGCGCTCGGTCGTTGTCGTCTCGACCTCGGATGAGCCGGCGCTGATGCGCCGCCAGGCGGGCTATCTGACAATGGCGGTCGCCGAATATTTCCGCGACACCGGCAAGGACGTGCTGGTGCTGATGGACTCGGTGACGCGCTTCGCGATGGCGCAGCGCGAGATCGGCTTGTCGGCCGGTGAGCCACCGACCGCGAAGGGCTACACGCCGACGGTGTTCACCGAACTACCGCGGCTGCTCGAGCGAGCCGGACCGGGGACGGAGCAGGGCACAGTGACCGGCATCTTCACCGTGCTGGTCGACGGCGACGATCACAACGAGCCGGTGGCGGACGCGGTGCGCGGCATTCTCGACGGCCACATCGTGATGGAGCGCGCCATCGCCGAGCGCGGGCGCTATCCGGCGATCAATGTGCTGAAGTCGATCTCGCGCACCATGCCGCGCTCGGCCGATCCGCAATACCTGCCGGCGATCAACCGGGCCAAGCAGGTGATGGCGACCTATGCCGACATGGAAGAGCTGATCCGGCTCGGCGCCTACCGGCCCGGCTCCTCGACGGAAGTGGATGAGGCGATCGCGCTTCACAAGCCGCTTGAGGACTTCCTCGGCCAGCTTAAGGAAGAGTCAACCAATATGGCCGAAGGCTATCAGCGGCTGGAGCGCATCCTGGCCGGGCAAGATGACGGGTCAAAATAACCCTTTCGGTCCGCATATTCCTTGGGAAAGCCCCATCTCCGCCGTTCATCTAAACCGAAAACTAACGTTATTGCCCCAGTGTCACGACCTGGACGGTTTCACAGCCGTTGCCATGGCTGTTTGCCTTGGCGGCGCAAAATACCCGGGGCTTCGGGGGAGTAGTTAGTCGATGAAGTCACGAGACACCCTCATTCGCCTGAAGAAATTTCAGGTCGACGAGAGACGGCGCAAAGTCGCTCAGATCGAGACGATGATCGCCGAGTTCGACCGCATGGCCGGCGACCTGGATCGGGAGATCAAGACCGAGCAGGACCGTGCCGGCATCCACGATCCCGCGCATTTTGCCTATCCGACCTATGCCAAGGCGGCGATGACGCGCCGGGAAAACCTGCGCCGTTCGGCCGGGGAGCTCAAAACGCAGCTCGACGACGCGCAAGCCGCGCTCGGCGAGGCGTTCGAGGAGCTCAAGAAGGTCGAATTGCTCGACGAGCGCGATCAGGCGCGTGAACGGGCCGAAAATGCCGCCCGCGAGCAGGTCGAACTCGACCGCATCGGCGCGATGCGCTTTTCGGGCGCCCGCGCGTAATTACGGCGTTGTGATGAGTTAGCAGGGCAGCGTTTCCGCTTTGGCGGGGACGCTGTTTTGCTTTTGGGCTATGCTCGGTCCCGCCGGCAAACGAAAGGCGTGAAACATGCCAACCGAATTGCCATCCCGCCGCGACCCATTTGCTGAACCGCAACGCCGCGATCCGTGCTTTCGCGATCTGCTGATCGCAGCGACCCTGCTGTTGTCAGTTCTATGCCTGGCCAGCGAGCGCGCTTACGGCCCGCTGCCGGGCTACTCGCTGGTGCAGAACGCGGGTGAGTTGCAGCTTTCGCCGTAGCGTCTAGCGGCGCTTGTCGGCGTCGTATTCGGCCGAGCAAAACGGCCCGCCCTGATATTTGTCGCCGACCGGGTCCTTGGGCAGCTTCTTCTGCGCCTCCAGCGCCTGCGCGCGGAAGTCTTCTCCCTTGCCGGTCGGCTTGTAGCCGAACTTCTTCGCGTTGGAATTGTCCCACCACGAGGCGGCGTTGTCGGATGCGCCGTAGAAAATCTCGAACTTGATGTCGGGATGCTCGAGGCCGATGCGGATCAACTGCACCAAATCTTCCGGCTTGAGCCAGATCGACAGGCGGCGCTCGTCGAGCGGCGCATCGCCGAAATTGCCGATGCGGAGACATGTGACGCCCATGCCGTGCTTGTCGGAATAGAACGCGCCGACCGCTTCGCCGAACGCCTTGCTGATGCCGTAGCGGCTGTCCGGATGGACGGTGACGTCGGTGCCGATCTTCTGGCTGCGCGGATAGAAGCCGACCGCGTGGTTCGACGAGGCGAACACCATCCGCTTCACCTTGTTGCGGTAGGCGGCCTCGAACATGTTGTAGCAGCCAACGATGTTGGCGCTGTGGATCACCTCCCATGGTCCTTCGATCGAATAGCCGCCGAGATGCACGATGCCGTCGATGTTGGCGGTGAGCTTCTCGCAGGCCGCCATGTTCGACACGTCCGCCACCACGAATTCCTCGTCGGGGGCGAGATCGTCGGGCTTCTTGATGTCGCTCCAGCGGATGCGCGGATAGACGCCCTTGAGCAGCTTGCGCAGGCGAGTGCCGATGCCGCCCGAGGCGCCGGTGACGAGAACGTAGTTCATGAGATGCTTCCGTGTTGACGACTATTTCACGCCGAGCTCGGCGGCGAGCTTCTGGTAGCGGCGCTGGCTGTTGCTGAGATGCTTCTGCATCGCGGTGCGGGCCTGCTGCACCGCGCGGGAGCGGATCGCATTGAGAATTTGCGAATGCTCGCGCTGGAAAATGGCGAGGTTGGCGCGGCCGAGCAGGGGGCTCGACTGGCCCCACACGGTCTTGCGGGGAATAATGAAGCGGCCGAGATATTCCAGGAACCGGCGGAACTGCGGATTGCCGGTGGAGTCGGCGATCTCGCAATGGAAAGCGAAATCTTCATCGACGGCGCTGCTGCCGTCCTCGATGGAGGCTTCAATGGCGGCGAAGCGGTCGGCGATTTTCTTGACCTGAGCGGATGTGGCGCGTTCGGCGGCGAGCCCGGCGGCCTCGACCTCGACGCCGGTGCGCAACTCCATGACATTGAGCACGTCGCGCAGCGAGGAATGCTCGTCGAAGTCGACCCGAAAGGGGCGGCGCACGTTATCCGCGACAAAGGCGCCAACACCCTGACGAGTCACGACTAAACGGTCGGCACGCAAGGCCGCGACCGCTTCGCGGATCACGGTGCGGGACACGCCGGTGGCGGCGATCATTTGCTGCTCGGTGGGTAGCCGCGAGCCTGGCGGCAGCTTGCCGCTGGTAATGTCGGCAGTCAGCCGCGCAACCAGCTCGGCGGTCAGGCCGCGGGGCGCTTCTATCGGCCGCAATAGAGAAAGATTTTTTGGCAAACCGCGTTCCCGATCTCTTGACCGGGCGGGCCGGCCAAGGTCATCATGTCATACTATGACTGGGACGGGAAGGCCGAAATGACGGCCTTGG
This sequence comes from Pseudolabrys sp., assembly GCA_035546455.1. GTDB lineage: Bacteria > Pseudomonadota > Alphaproteobacteria > Rhizobiales > Xanthobacteraceae > Pseudolabrys. Next base: position 8,063 of record DASZXA010000073.1, on the reverse strand, counting down.
CTGTTTCGGCAGCGAAACGTCCGACAGAAACGGACGCAGCGCAATGAACAAGAGACCTTTGGGAGGATCATCGACATGAAACATTTCGCTTCGCTGATCGCTGCCGGCACGCTTGCCGCAGTGACAGCGCTTTCCGCCGGCACCGCGCTGGCGCAGCAGAAGTTGACGCTCAAGGCGTCCGACGTGCATCCGGAAGGTTATCCGACCGTCGCCGCCGTCGAGAGCATGGGCAAGAAGCTCGAGAAGGCCACCAACGGCCGCCTCAGCGTCGCCATGTATCCGTCCATGCAGCTCGGCGGTGAGAAGGAAGCCATCGAGCAGGCGCAGGTCGGCGCGATCGCCTTCGCCCGCGTCTCGGTCGGCGCGCTCGGCCCGGTGGTCGACGACCTCAACGTCTTCAACCTGCCTTACGTGTTCCGCAACACCGAGCACGCCCAGAAGGTGATGGACGGCGCGATCGGCAAGGAGCTGCTCGACAAGGTGACCAACAGCGGCAAAGGCATCGTCGGCCTGTGCTGGATGGATGCCGGCGCGCGCTCGTTCTACGACACCAAGCACCCGATCAAGTCGATGGCCGACCTCAAGGGCCTCAAGGTGCGCGTGATGGGCAACCCGATGTTCGTCGACATGGCGAACTCGATGGGCGCCAACGGCGTCGCGATGGGCTACGACCAGGTCTTCACCTCGCTGCAGACCGGCGTGATCGACGGCGCGGAAAACAACCCGCCGAGCTTCGTGTTCGACAACCACTATCAGGTCGCCAAGTTCTACACGATCGACGAGCACCTGATCGTTCCGGAAATGCTGGTGATGTCGAAGAAGATCTACGACTCGCTCAGCAAGGATGAGCAGGCTCTCATCATGAAGTTCTCCCGCGAAGCGCAGATGGAAGAGCGCAAACTGTGGGAAGTCTACGAGAAGCAGGCCATGGACAAGGCCAAGGCTTCCGGCGTCCAGATCGTTCATATGTCTGACGCCGACAAGAAGAAGATGCAGGAAGCGGTCAAGCCGGTGTGGGACAAGTACGGTCCCAAGTACGCGGCAATGATCAAGCGCATCCAGGAAGTGAAATAACCGCAAGTCAGCCGCCACGCTTCTCCGCCGCCCGGCGTGGAAGCGTGGCGCACGCTTGAAAAAGGGCCGCTGGCGAAAAGCGGCTGCATTGGGGGGAAATATGGCTGGTGCGTACCGGCGGGCGATGGACCTCGCCTATCTCGTCTGCGTGGTGATCGCGGGCGTGGCATTGGTGGCGATTTCAGCGGTGATCCCATGGGCGGTCTTCACCCGCTACGTGCTCAACAGCGCGGCGTCGTGGCCTGAGACAACGGCCGTTTTGCTCACCATCGTGGTGACATTTTACGGCGCGGCCGCCTGTTACCGGATCGGCATCCACATGAGTGTCAGCGTCGCGGTGGACATGCTGCCGAAAAACGTGCGCCGCGTGGTCGATCTCGTCGTCGAGTTTCTGATGGCTTTGATGGCCGTCTACATGATCATCTACGGCTTCAAGCTGTGCGAGGCGACCTGGCAGAACTCGATCGCCGAGTTTCCGGCGCTGTCGGTCGGCCTTGTCTATTCGCCGATTCCGATCGGCGGCATTTTCACGCTGTTGTTCATCATCGAGCATGTGACGATCGGCCGGCCGGCATCGGCGGGCTCCGATCCGCATCTTCCCGTCGAATAAGGGCGCGCCGACCATGGATCTCCTCATTCTGCTCGGCACGTTGTTCCTGTGCTTCGGCATCGGCATGCCGATCTCCTATTCGCTCGGTCTCGGCGCGCTGGTCGGCGCACTGTGGATCGGCATCCCGCCAGAGGCGGTGATGCTGAAGATCTCCGACGGCGTCAGCAAAGTCGCGATGCTGACCATTCCGTTCTTCGTGCTGGCGGGAGCCATCATGGCGGAGGGCGGCATGGCGCGGCGCCTGGTGCGCTTCGCCAACGTGATCGTCGGGCTCGTTCGGGTGCGCGGCGGCCTCTCGGCCGTCAACATTCTGGCGACTACCTTCCTGAGCGGCATCTCCGGCTCCTCGGTCGCCGACGTGTCGGCGATCGGCTCGGTGCTGATCCCGCAGATGGAGAAGGTCGGTTATCCGCGTCCGTTCGCCACCAACGTCACCATCTCCGCCTCGGTGCAGGCGATCCTGGTGCCGCCGAGCCACAACGCGGTGATCTATTCGCTCGCCACCGGCGGCACGATCTCGATCATCAGCCTGTTCATGGCGGGCGTCGTTCCGGGCCTGCTGCTCGGTGCTTCGCTGATCGCACTGGTCGTCTTCATGGGTTACCGCAACGGCCACCCGACTGGCGAGTCGGTGCCGGTCAAGGACGCGGTGAAGATCACCATCGAGGCGATGTGGGGTCTTATCACCGTCATCATCATTATCGCGGGCATTCTGCTCGGCATCTTCACGGCGATCGAAGCCGGTGCGGTGGCGTGCATCTGGGCGTTCTGCGTCACGATGTTCATCTACCGCGACTACCGCTGGAAAGACCTGCCAGGCCTGGTCCACCGCACGCTCAAGACGGTGGCGATGGTGATGACGCTGATCGCGATGGCGTCGAGCTTCGGCTACATCATGGCGCTGATGCAGATGCCGGCGACGATCACGAAGTTCTTCCTGACCATCTCGGAGAACAAGTACGTCATCCTGATGCTCATCAACTTCATGCTGCTGGTGCTCGGCTGCCTGATGGACATGGCGCCGCTGATCCTGATCTGCACGCCGATCCTGCTGCCGGTGGTGATGAAACTCGGCGTCGATCCGGTGCACTTCGGCATGATCATGCTGCTCAACCTCGGCATCGGCCTGCTGACCCCGCCGGTCGGCGCGGTGCTGTTCGTCGGCTGCGCGATCGGCAAGGTGAAGCTGGAAGACGTGATGAAGGGCATCTGGCCGTTCTACGGCGTGCTGCTCGCGGTGCTGATGCTGGTCACCTTCGTCCCCGCGCTGTCGCTCTGGCTGCCGTCGGTGGTGGTCAAGTAGCTCCCGCTTCCCAAAAAAAGCGCGCCCGGTTTTTGGCCGGGCGCGACGTTGGGAGGAAGTTTGGGGGGAGAAGAAGTCAGCGAATGACGGAAATGTCGCGGCTGGTGAACACCACGGTGTTGGCCGGCTGTTCGACCGTCGGGCCGCGCGCGGTGAGAATATCGGTGCCGAGATTGAGGTCGCGCGCCGCGATGCCGAAGCCGGCGATGAGGATGCCCGCGATCAAAGCGACCACCACGATCTTGAGGTGGGTGGCGCGATCAGCCGTGTAAAGCGACCAGTTCATGTTTCCCTCCCGTGTCTCTCCATTCGTCGAACGACGCGGGCACAAGGTTCATCCGTTCGGGAAACAAACGTAGGGGACCTGCCTTAGTTCCGGCAGGCCGCATCACGGAACCTTGAAACCGGGCAGATGGCCACTAAGCCTAGATGCTGCCTACGGTTTTCAGGCGGGCACGGGGGTGGATTTCCGCTTGGGAGAGAACGGGCGTTTGCGCCCGGAAACGCTCGACGATGCCGCGCACGAACGGCCGGATGCCGGTCGAGGTGACCAGCACCGGCGCCTCACCCTCGCGGGCGGCGGCCTCGAAGCGCTCGCGCACCAGCATGATGAATTCGGAGAGCTTCGAGGGCTGCATGGTGAGCGCGCGGTCGTCGCCCTGGCCGACGATCGATTCCGCGAAGGCCTGCTCCCACTGGGCCGACAGTGCGATCAGCGGCAGGTAGCCGCTGGTGCTGGTGAACTGCGCGCAGATCTGGCGCGACAGCCGGGCGCGAACGTGCTCGGCGATGGTGGTCGGGTTGCGCGAGATCGGAATCGCGTCGGCGATGCCCTCGAGGATGGTCGAGAGGTCGCGGATCGAGACGCGCTCGGAGAGCAGCGTCTGGAGGACGCGCTGGATGCCCGAGATGGTGATGAGGTTCGGCACCAGGTCCTTGATGAGCTCGGCCTGCTCCTTCGGCACTTCCTTGATGAGCTTCTGCACCTCGGCGTAGCTGAGCAGCTCCGACATGTTGTTCTTGAGCAGCTCGGTGAGGTGGGTCGACAGCACGGTGGCGGCGTCGACCACGGTGTAACCCTTGAGCGTGGCGTCTTCCTTGAGCGCGCCGTCGATCCAGGTTGCGGGCAGGCCGAAGGTCGGCTCGCTGGTGTGGGTGCCGGGCAGGTTCACCTGGCCGCCGGCCGGGTCCATGACCATGAACTGGCCGGGCCAGATCTTGCCGCCGCCGGCTTCGACTTCCTTGATCTTGATGAGGTAGGCGTTCGGATCGAGCCCGACATTGTCGAGGATGCGAACGGCGGGCATCACGAAGCCCATCTCGCTCGCCAGCGAACGCCGCAGCGCCTTGATTTGTTCGGTGAGCCGGTCGGCGCCGTCCGGTGCGTTGACCATCGGCAGCAGGCTGTAGCCGAGCTCGATCTTGAGGTCGTCCATCTTGAGCGCGGCGGTGATCGGCTCTTCGGCCGCTTCGGTCTTGGCAGCCGCTGCCGCAGCGGTGGCGGCCTCGTCCTGCGCCTTCACCTTGGCGCGCTTGTCGAACATATAGGCCAGCGCGCCAGCGCCGCCGCCCAGCGCAAGGAACGGAAGCATCGGGATGCCAGGGAGGAGCGCGATTACGCCCATGACCGCGGCCGACATGCCGAGCGCCTTCGGATAACCGGAGAGCTGCGTCATCAGCATCTTGTCGGCGGCGCCGGCGATGCCGGCCTTGGCGACGAGGAGGCCTGCGGCGGTCGAGACGATCAGCGCCGGCACTTGCGTGACGAGGCCGTCACCGACGGTGAGCACGGTGTAGGAGTGTGCAGCGTCGGCAAACGACAGGCCCTGCTGCACGATGCCGATCACCATGCCGCCGATGACGTTGATGAAGACGACCAGCAGGCCGGCGATGGCGTCGCCGCGCACGAATTTGGAGGCGCCGTCCATGGCGCCGAAGAAGCCGCCTTCGTCCTCGAGCTTCTGGCGGCGCTTGCGAGCTTCTTTCTCGTCGATCAGGCCGGCCGAGAGGTCGGCGTCGATCGCCATCTGCTTGCCGGGCATCGCGTCCAGGTGGAAGCGCGCCGCGACTTCGGCGATGCGGCCCGAGCCCTTGGTGATGACCACGAAGTTCACGATGACGAGGATCGTGAAGACGATGATGCCGATCACGAAGTTGCCGCTCATCACGAAGTTACCGAACGCCTCGATGACGTGGCCGGCGGCGCTGGTGCCTTCGTGGCCGTGGGCGAGGATCAGGCGGGTCGAGGCGAGGTTGAGCGCGAGCCGCAGCATCGTCGCGATGAGAAGCACGGTCGGGAACGACGAGAATTCGAGCGGCGTGTGGATGAACAACGCCGTCATCAGGATCAGCACCGAGATGATGATCGAGATCGCCAGCGCGACGTCGAGCAGCAGCGGCGGCAGCGGCAGGATGAGGACGACGAGGATCGTCATCACGCCGATCGCGAGCGCGATGTCGCCGCGCTTCAATAGCGCGCCAAGCTCGCTGAGGCTCGGAAGCTTGATGCCGCCTATGGCCTGCGTGGGCTGGGCAGCCGAAACATCGCTCATGCCGTCACAAATCGCCGAAAACGTGCCGCCAGACCTGGCGGCGCGGACGCAGATAAAAACAACAGGTGCTGAAACCGACACCGCGGAGAACGGCGCCTAAACCCCACCCAGCCCTAGGCAAATCTTGCCCGGTTTATGGTTAGCGGCTGGTTAACGGGCGGGTTCTGACGCGCTTTTGGCAGGAGGGCGGGCCTCGGCCTTGGGCTGCGCCTGGCACATCTTCTCGACGGCATCGGGCGTGCCGATCACGATGGAGCGGCGCCAGAACCGGATGCCGGTGGCGTCGTCCGGGCCTTTCGCGGGCTCGAAGGCGTCCATCGGCTGCCAGGCATCGCCGGTCTTCTGGCGCACCACGCCGCGCGCGGCTTTGACGAGGGCGAGGCCGCCGGCGACGTCCCAGATGTTCGGATTGGAGAAGCGGGCGACGCGGAGCAGGCCCGCCGCCACCATCGCGCACTCGATCGCCGCGGAGCCGGTCTTGCGGGTCTCCCACTGCATGTCCTCGGCCTTGATGACCGGCACGCCGGCAAGGCCGGAGCGCACGGCGGGATTGGCCTTGGGCGTGACGTCGCTGCCCTCGAAGCGGAGCTTGCCGCCCTCGCGGGCGTGATAGACGCCGGCGCGCAGCGCGTGGCTGGTCGCGCACCAGACGGCACCGGCTACCGGGCACGCCTTGTGCAGCACGCCGATCGAGGCGGCGAACATCGGAAAGCCGTTGATGAAGTTGGTGGTGCCGTCGATCGGATCGACCGCCCAGATGAACGAACTGCCGCGGCTCGGCTGCGCCTTCATCTCCTCGCCGATGATGCCGTGATCCGGGAATTGCTCGGCGATGCGCGCGCGGATGATTTTTTCGACCTTGTGGTCGACCTCGGAAACCGGATCGCGCCATAGCGAGCTGGCGGTCGCGCCGGTCTTGTAGCGGACGGTGAAGATGCTGCCGAGTGCACTCTTGATCTCGGCGCCGGCGATATTGGCGAGTTCAACCGCAAGGCTTTCGATTTGATCGAGGCACTCCGCGGCCTCCAGATTTTCGGCCGGCGCGCCCATTACGCCGCCTCCGATTTTTTCTTTTCGACCTCGATCCGCGACTCGATGACGATGGCGGGCTGCTCCTCGCACGTCAGCGTGACGGTCTGCGCCTTGTCGCTTGCCTTGAAGGCCTCGTCGTCGACGCGCCAGGGCGCATTGCGGAAGTTGAAGCTGACCATCCTGCCGCGCCGGGTGACGCCGGGTGGCGGCGCTTCGGCCGGTTTCTCGAACCAATCGGACAGTGCGCGGGAGCCGGCCTTGTGGAAGCAGATCAGGTCGAGCATGCCGTCGGTGAGGTCGGCCTTCGGCGCGAGCGGCAGGCCGGGACCGGTGTAGGGGATGTTCAGCACTTCGGCGCCGAGCCATTCGCCGTCGAGCTTCTTGCCGTCGACCATGATGCCGAGTTCGAGCGGCTTTGCGTCTTTGGCGATCGCACGCAGCAGCTCGCGGCCCTTTTGCAGATTGAGCGCGCCCTTTTCCTTGCCCAGCTTGCGGGCCTTGAGCAGCATTTCCGGCACGATGCCGACGCCGACCGACTCGACGAAATGCGCGAGGCCGCTTGGGCCGTCGACGCGGCCGATGTCGAGCCGCCGCGTGCGCTCGATATTCCAGGTTTCGACCAGGATTTGCGGTTCGCCGGCGATCGCCAGCGAGCGCGCGATGTTGTTTGCCGTGCCGAGGGGAAGGATGCCGATCGGCAGCTTGCGGTTGCCGAGCCGGGCGATCACCTCGGCGACGGTGCCATCGCCGCCGGCGGCGACGATGAAATCGCCTTCAGTCTTCTCGATTTCCTTCTTGAACTCGTCGGATTTGGTGGAGACGTAGCGGACCTTGTGATTGGCGAGTTCCAGCGCGGCGAGGATTTCATCCTTGCCATGGCCCTTTTTCCCGGCCCCCGGGTTATGAAAAAGAGTCACGCGCATGCCGCCGTTAACGGCGGCTCGCGCGTGAGGTTCCGTCAGGACGCCGTTGTCGAAGTAGCGTGAGGCTTAGGAACGCCGGGTATTATCGGCGATTTCCGAGAGCAAAAAGAAATAGGCCGCGAGAACGGACGCTGAAATAAATCCGATGGCACCGCCGACGATGAAGCCGAGCAGGCCACCTATCCCGCCCATCACGGCTGCGCCGGTGCCGGCACCGGAGACGGCGAAAGCGAGCGTCATGAGGACGACGATGATGAGCATCATCACTTCGGCAGTCTTCACAATGAATTCGCGAAATGCATTCATGGCATAACCCCCAAGCGTTGAAACGCGTGGAGATCATAGCGAACGCCTTTGCAGCGTTAAATGGCTAGGCCGCGCCTTTCAGTTCGCCGCCATTGGCGGGCGGGATCGGCAGGCCGTCGCCGGCATATTCGTTGAGCTTGTTGCGCAAGGTGCGGATCGAGATGCCGAGGATGTTGGCGGCATGGGTCCGGTTGCCGAGGCAGTGCTTGAGCGTCTCGAGGATCAAGTCGCGCTCGACGTCGGCCACGGTGCGGCCGACCAGG
>DASZXA010000072.1:0-86739 GCA_035546455.1 Pseudolabrys sp. | reverse complement strand
TCTTGAGCGGCTCGCGCATATTGTACATGTCGAGGCCGAGAACGCCTGAGGCCAGCTTCTGGCGCTTGGCGTCCTCATCGTCAAAGCGCTTCTGCGCCTTCGCTGCCGTTTCGGCGACATACTTCTTGGGCACCACGACGACACCGTCATCATCTGCGACCACCGCGTCGCCCGGCTCGACATAAACGCCCGCGCAGACCACCGGGATATTCACCGAACCGAGGGTCGACTTGACCGTGCCTTTCGATGAGATCGCGCGGGACCAGATCGGGAAGCCCATCTCCTTGAGCGCGGCGACGTCGCGACAACCGGCGTCCATGACGACGCCTTTCACCCCGCGCGCCTTCAACGACGTGGCGATCAGGTCGCCGATCATGCCGTCGGTGTTGTCGGCGGTGCAGCCGAGCACGACGATATCGCCGGGTTTGCACTGCTCGATGGCGACATGAAGCATCCAGTTGTCGCCGGGCTGGGCGAGGATCGTCACCGCGGGGCCGGCGATCGATGCGCCGGCCCAGACCGGCCGGATATAGGGCTTCATCAACTGGTAGCGGCCGAGCGCTTCGTGCACGGTCGAGGCGCCCAGCTTCTCGAAAGTCGCAAGCGCCTTGGGATCGGCACGCTCGATGTTGCGAACAACGACGTTCTTCATGTGGGTCGTCCTTTACCTCAGCCCAGCGTCTCGGTGACGACGCGCGGGAACAGGGTCTGGTAGGCCTCGCCGTAGGTCATCGGGATGCCGGTGTTGCGCGAGCCCTGGATGCCGCGGTTGAGCGCGACGCGCTCGTAATAATGCCAGAGGTGCTTCTGTGCGGCGAGGATCTGGAAGGCCTTGTATTTGGTTTCCCAGACGTCGTCGATCTTGAGGATGAGATCGGGCTTGTAGTCGCACTGCTCGGGCTGGTGCGGCTCGAACAGATAGACCGGCGGCGCCGAATATTTGTATTTGGCACCGGGCTTATGTCCCATCGCCTGCGCGACGACACGCGTTTCCTGCGCATAATGCGCGGCGTTCGGATGGTCGTAATTGTAGGGATCTTCCAGCGCGTGGGTCAGCACGAATGACAGATTGAGTTCGCGGTAAATGTCGACCATGCGGTCGAAATGCTTTTCGTTAAGGTGGAGCGGATAGTCGCCCACGTCGAAGAATTCGATCTCGGCGCCGAGCATCTTTGCGGCGCGCTCCGCCTCGTCCTTGCGGCCGGCTTTCACGCTTTCGAGCGTCGCGCCGGCTTCCTTCCACGCAAATTGACTCTCGCCGCGTTCGCCGAACGACAGGCAGACGATCTTGACGCGGTAGCCGCGTTTGGCATGCAGCGCGATGGCGCCGCCGGCACGCCAGACGAAATCTCCGGGGTGGGCGGTAACGACAAGCCCGGTCTTCTGATCCGGCATGGCTTCTCCGTTCTCAAACTGCGCGCGTTCCAATAGCATGCGGGCAAGGAGCGAGAAAAGGTATGACCACCATTCGGATTGCGATCGGCGACTATCCGCACACGCTGCCGCTCAAGCGTGGCGAGATCAAATCGGACTGGCTGACCCTCGATTTCCACGAGGTGAAACCGATGCACCATGCCTTCAAGCCGATGGTGCGTGAGCATGCCTATGATGCCAGCGAAATGGCGCTGACGACCTTTTTCCAGGCGAAAGAATACAACAAGGGGCTGCGGCTATTGCCGGCCGCGATGCTGGCGCGGTTCCAGCATCATGCGATGCTTTACAATTCGGCGCGTGGCACCCTGACGCCGCGTGATCTTGCCGGCAAGCGGATCGGCGTGCGGTCGTGGAATCAGACCACCGGCGGCTGGCTGCGGGGCATCCTGGCCAACGACTATGGCGTCGACTTCAGCAAGGTGCAGTGGTTCACGTTTGAAGACGGTCATGTCGCCGAGGCGAAAGATCCGCCGGGTGTCATCCGCGCCACCAAGGACATGACGCAGATGCTGCTCGACGGCGAGCTCGACGCCGCGATCTATGGCGCAGCTATGCCAACCGATCCGCGACTCAAGACCGTGATTGCCGACCCGGAGAAAGACGCGCTCGAATGGTATGCTCGCTATAAATTCGTGCCGGTCAATCACATGGTCGTCGTCACCGACGAACTGGCGCGCGACAATCCGAAGGCTGTTGCGGAGCTTTACCGGCTGCTTGAAGCAAGCCGCAAAGCGGCGCCGCCGAAAGGCGACATCGATACGGCGCCGTTCGGCAAGGAAACCAACCGGAAGGCGCTCGAGCTGTTGATGTCCTACGCGGCACAACAACAACTGGTCAGCAAGCCGATCCCGATCGATGCGCTGTACTGAGTGCAAAGAAAACGAGGCGGCCTTTTGTGACCGCCTCGTTTGCTCGTCGAAGTCTTAGTAGTAGCGGCAGCGAAGGTGTCCGTGGTGCCGCCAGCACTCGCGGTGATGGTAATACCGGTGACCGTAGTAGTAGCGGCCATCGGCTTGCGCGCCGACCGCCGCGCCCGTGGTTGCGCCAACCACGGCTCCGACCGCCGCGCCACGTCCGCCGCCGACTGCCGCGCCTACGCCGGCGCCGACACCGGCGCCCACAAGCGCGCCGCCAACCGCATTCTGCGCACCGGCACCGGTCGGCATAATTGCCAGCGATGCAAGGGCAGCGACAGCAATGATGGTCTTTCGCATGGTATCCTCCAGCCTCTGAACTTGCTCTCTAACGCGACAGCATCGATAAAGTTCCTCTCATGAAACGCATTCCCGCCACCGAACGACTCCAGGCCGCGCTTACCAAGATCGATGATCCGAAAGGCGAGGGCGCACGCGCATGCCTCACCGTTTATCGTGACGCTGCCAAAGCTGCGGCCGAAGCGGCCGATAGTCGCGCGCGCAACCACGTCACGCTCGGCCCGCTCGATGGCGCCATCGTCACCATCAAGGATCTGTTCGATGTTGCCGGTGAAGTGACGCGCGCCGGTTCGAAAGTGCTCGCCGCCAACGGCAAGCCCGCCGCGGAAGATGCGCCGATCGTTCGGCGCTTGCGTGGCGCGGGGGCGGTGATCATCGCCAAGACCAACATGTCGGAGTTCGCGTTCTCCGGCATCGGTGCCAATCCGCATTTCGGCACGCCGGGCAACCCGGCCGATCGCAGCCGCATTCCGGGCGGATCCACCTCCGGCGGTGCGATCGCCGTCGGCGATCACATGTGTGAAATCACGATCGGCAGCGACACCGGCGGTTCGACCCGTGTTCCCGCGGGCCTATGCGGCATCGTCGGCTTCAAGCCGAGCAAGTGGCGCATCCCGACCACCGGCGCGTTCCCGCTGTCGTCGACGCTCGATTCCATCGGGCCGATGGCGCGCACCGTGTCGGCTTGCGCGAAGGCCGACGCCATCATGGCCGGTGAAGAGGCGCATCCGTTCGAGCCTGCGCCGCTGGCCGGCCTGCGGATCGGCATCCCACAGGGCTTCCCGATCGAAAATCTCGACGAGACGGTCGCTCCACGGTTCGCAGCCGCAATCGACGATCTCCGCAAGGCCGGCGTGCGGCTGTCGGACGAAAAGATTGCGCTGATCGATCAGGTCGCGCCGGTGAACGCCAAAGGCGGCCTGGTGCCGCCGGAGGCGCTCGGCGTCCACAACGCCAACCTCGAGCAACATGCCGCTCAGATCGATCCGAATATCCGCATCCGTCTGGAGCGTGCACGCGCGATCAACGCGGCGACTTATCTCGAAATGATCGAGGCGCGCGGCCGGCTCGTGAAGGCGATGGATGCGCGGCTTGCCGATCTCGACGTCATCGCAATGCCGACCTGTCCGATCGTCGCGCCGACCATCGCCGAGGTGGAAGCGCCGGACGTGTGGTCGCGCAAGAACGCGATGGTGTTGCGCAACACCTCGCTCGGCAACTTCTTCGACCTTACGTCGATCTCATTGCCGATCCCGGGCAGCGGCCTGCCGGTCGGGTTGATGCTGATGGCGCGCAACGGCAACGACCATCGCCTGTTCCGCATCGCGACGGCGATCGAGCGGCTCTGGGCCTGATCGTTTAGCGCGAAAAAGAAGGCGTCTGCTGACGGCGCGGCTTGCGGCGCATCAGATAGTCGAGCGCGGCGACGCGGGCGCTCAGCGGGCAATCCGGAAAGCTCGCACGCAGAATCCTGAGCGCTTCGGCGTCATTGACCGGCGCAAATTCCATTACGCGGGCGGCCATGCTCTCGGGGTCCTTCGGATAGTGCTCGGATTTGAAAAGCGCGCCCATGGCGTTTGACCTGTAGAATCGTCCTGAAAATCGATAAGTCAGTTTGAAGGCCCGGCCTTTACAAAACGGTTAACAGGCGCGATGCCCCGCGGTTCCGCGGGGCGGATAAAAAACCGCAATACAGAAGGAAAAGGCGCCGGCGCTATTTCGCCGGCGGCCCGATCGTCACGGTCAGCTTGCCGACATTCTCGACTTCGCACTCGATCTTGTCGCCGGCAACGGTCGCGGCGACGCCGGAAGGCGTGCCGGTCATGATGATATCGCCGGCCGCAAGCGCGACCATTTCGGAGAGCTTGGAAATCGTCTCCGGGATGTTCCAGATCATCTGGTTGAGGTCGCCGTCCTGGCGGACCTTGCCGTTCACCTTGAGCGTGATCTTACCCTTGGTCGGGTGGCCGATCTCGCTCGCCGGCTTGATCGCGCCGCACGGCGCCGAGCCGTCGAACGCCTTGCCGATTTCCCACGGCCGCTTCACCTCGCGCGAGGCGATCTGCAGATCGCGGCGGGTCAGGTCGATGCCGACCGCATAGCCGAAGATGCAGTCGTTCGCCTTGGCGACCGGGATGTTGCGGCCACCGGACTTCAGCGCCACTACCAGCTCGACCTCGTGATGCATGTCCTTGGTCAGCGGCGGGTAGGGCACCGTGCCGCCGTCCGGAACGATTGCGTCTGCCGGCTTGGCGAAGAAGAACGGCGGCGCGCGCTCGTCCTGCCCCATTTCCCGGATGTGCTCGATGTAGTTGCGGCCGACGCACCAGATGCGGCGAACCGGAAAGGTCTTGCTGGTGCCCGCCACCGCGATTTCGGCTTGCGGCGGCTGGGCGATCACATAGCGGTCGGTCATGACAAAATGCTGCTGAAATGAAAGGGAATGCCAGAGCGAGTTAACGAACGCAGCGAAGTCCGTCAACGCCCGATCAGAGATTAGCCGCCAGCGGCTCGTGGCCTTCCCGGGCCTGAAGCTGGAGCCGGTAGAACTGCGAGTAGCGGCCGCCCTTGCGCAGCAACTCCTCGTGGCGGCCGGATTCGAGCACGCGACCTTCCTCGATCACGTGGATACGGTCGGCATGGGCAATTGTGTGCAGCCGATGCGCGATCACCAACGTGGTCTTGCCCTGGCACAGGTGCGCGATGGCATCCCGTACCAGCAATTCCGACTCCGAATCGAGCGCCGCGGTGGCCTCGTCGAGCAGGACGACCGGCGCGTTCTTGATCAATGCGCGCGCGATCGCGATGCGCTGGCGCTGGCCGCCGGAAACCTGCGTGCCGTGCTCGCCGACTTCCGTGTCGTATCCCTGCGGGAAGGACATGATGAAGTCGTGCGCGTAAGCGCCCTTGGCCGCCGCGATGATTTCCTCTTCGGTCGCATCCGGCCGGCCGTAGGCGATGTTTTCGCGGATCGTGCCGCGGAACAGGAAGGTGTCTTGGCCGACATAGGCGATGTGACGCCGCAGCGATGAGCGCGACACGGCGGTGACATCCTGCCCGCCGATGGTGATGCGCCCGCTGTGGACGTCGTAAAATCGCAGCAGCAGGTTGAACACCGTCGACTTGCCGCCGCCCGAAGGGCCAACCAGCGCGGTCATGGTGCCGGGTTCGGCAACGAACGACATGCCGCGCAGGGTCGGGTTTTCGGGGCGGTAAGCGAAGCTCACGTCGTTGAATTCGATGCGTTCGATCGCCGCGCGCAGCGCCGGCTTGTAATCGTCGCTCGGTTCGGTCGCCGGGCTGTCGAGAATTTCAAACAGCAGCCGCACGCCCACCATGCTGCTGTTGAGGTCGAGATTGAAGCGCGCGAGCCGTCGTGCGGGCTCATAGGCGAGCAGGAAGGCCGCGGTGAACGCCACGAATTCGCCGGGAGGCGCGCCATGGACGATGGTGCGATAGCCGCCGTAGACGGTCGCGGCGGTTAGGGCGAAACCACCGAGCATCTCCATCAGCGGTGTCGAGCGATTTGAAAGCTTGGCGATCTTGTTGGACGATTTTTCGATCGCCTTCACTTGCCCGTCGAAGCGGGCCCGCATCGCGTTTTCAAGCGTGAACGCCTTGACGACACGAATGCCCTGCAATGTCTCTTGCAGCGTCTCGAGCGCGGCGGCGCCGCCCTTGAATTGCTGCTTCGCTTGCCGCCTGACACGCTTCATCAGGTAGTTCAGGGAAAGCCACGCCGGTGGCGCAATCAGCAGTCCGGTGATCGACATCACCGGGTCCTGGACGATCATCACGGCGGTGAGGCCGATCAAGGAGAGCACATCGCGGCTGGCGGTGGTGACGAGAAGATTGAGAATCCTGGCAGTGGAGGCTGCGCCGGTATTCACGCGCGTGACGAATTCGGCCGTGTGCCGGTCGGCAAAGAACCCGAGGTTTTCATTGAGCAGCTTGAGGAAGATTTTGCGCTGATGCGAGAGGACCACGCGGTTGGCGATCTTGGCGAGGATCACCGACTGCCCGTAGGACGCGACGCCCTTGCTGACGAACACCGCAAACATGATCGCCGCGCCGATGACGACGCCTTCCATGCTGTGGTGGACCTGAAGCTGATCGACGATCTTGCCGAAAAGATACGGAACGAGCGCGGTGCAACCGGCGACAATCGCCATCAGCGTGGCAGCGACGGCATACTTTTTCCAATGCAACACGCCTTCTTCGGTCACCAGACGTTTGATCATCGTGGTGTTGCCGTAGAGGTGGTCGCCGGATTCCGGCAGGATGAATTTGGTGCTGCTGCTCATGCTGCTGTGTTGGGCCGGCCCTATTTCAGATGGACTTCGGCTGCGCGCACTGTTCCTTGCCCATCCCATGCCCGATTTTCAAGCCAAATCGGCGTAAGGAACAGAATTCTCAGGCTAAACCGGCGCTCTCGTCGTTAACGCGACGGCTGTTTTGTCGCCAAACGGCGCTCCCACGCGAGAGCGTGTGAAACAATTGTGTCCAGATTGTCGTAGAGCGGCCGCCAGTCGAGCGTTGCATGGATGCGCGACACATCGGCAACCAGCGTGGCCGGATCGCCCGGCCGCCGCCCTGCATACTCGACCGTGAAGTTGCGGCCGCTGACGCGGCGCGCGGTCTCGATCACTTCGAGCACCGAATAGCCGTGGCCGTAGCCGCAGTTGAATGTCGCGTTGCCGCCGCCGCGCCGCAGATAGGCGAGCGCCGACGAGTGCGCGCGCACCAGGTCGCTGACATGAATGTAATCGCGGATGCAGGTGCCGTCCGGCGTCGGATAGTCGGTACCGAACACGTTGAGCTTCTCGCGCTGGCCGAGCACGGTTTCGCTCGTCACCTTGATGAGATGCGTCGCCTGCGGCGTGGCCTGGCCGGTGCGCATCTTCGGGTCGGCGCCGGCGACGTTGAAATAGCGCAGAACAACGAACCGCAAGGCATGTGCTCGGGCCGTGTCATGCAGCAGAATTTCCGACATCAGCTTGGATGTACCGTACGGCGAGATCGGATTTGCCCGCGCGTTTTCTTGCACCGGCACGATTTCCGGATTGCCGTACACCGCCGCCGTCGACGAGAAGATGAATTGGCGGACGCCTGCCGCCACCGCGGCCTGAAGCAGCAGTGCGGTGTTGATCGTGTTGTTGCGGTAATAGCTCAACGGGTCGCTGATCGAGTCCGGCACCACGATCGACGCGGCGAAGTGGATGATGGCGTCGACATGGTGCTGGGTGATGATCTTCGTCACCAGTTCCTGATCGCCGGTGTTGCCGACCACCATCGGCACGCCGCTCGGCAGCAGGAAGCGAAAACCGGTCGACAGATTGTCGAGCACGACGACCTGTTCGCCGGCGTCGTGAAGCTCGTGCACCATATGGCTGCCGATATAGCCGGCGCCGCCGGTCACCAGGATCGCCATTCGCGTCCCCCAAAAGTCGCCGCTGCGTCGGCGCGGCGTGCTGAAATACCTCTAGCCTTGAGCCGCTTAAGCGATCCTTATGGCTCTGCTGCCTCACGCCGCGTATACCAGCCCGCAGCGATGACCGAGATTCTCTTCATAAAGACGTCCTCGCTGGGCGACGTCATCCATCATATGCCGGCGGTGACTGAGTCGCGCGCGCGTTTCCCCAACAGCCGCATCTCCTGGCTGGTGGAAGAAGCCTATGCGCCGCTGGTCGCGCTGCATCCCGGTGTCGATGAGGTCGTTCCGGTGGCGTGGCGGCGTTGGCGCAAGCAGTTGCTTGCCCCGCAAATATGGCGGGAGATCGGCGGCTGGCGGCGCCGGATCGGCGCGAAGCAATATGACCGGATCGTCGATACCCAGGGCTTGATCCGCACTGCGATCATGGGGCGCGCCGCGCGCGGCCCGCATCACGGTTACGACCGCAACAGCATTCGCGAACCCCTGGCATCGTGCTTCTACGACGTGCGTTTTGCGGTGTCGCGCGATCTGCATGCGATCGAGCGCAATAGACAGCTCTCGGCGCTGGCGCTCGGCTATCGATCCAATGGCGCGATCAACTATGGTCTCGACCGAGCCGCTTTGCGTGCAAGCGGCGAGCCTTATGCAGTTCTGCTGCATGGCACCGCGCGGCCGGAGAAGGAATGGCCGGTCGCGAATTGGGTTGCCCTGGGAAAAAAATTGAATACGCGAAATCTCGCAGTGGCCGTTCCGTGGGGCAGCGAAGCGGAGCGGATGCGCGCGGGAGAAATTGTTTCGGCGTTGCCGAACGCGCGCATCATTGACTGGCAGGCAATCGATCAGATGGCGCGAACGATTGCGAGCGCTCAATGTGTGTTCGGCGGTGACACCGGGCTGGTGCACCTCGCCGCAGCGCTTGGCGTACCGCTGGTCGCGATCTTTTCCGGCAGCGATCCGGCGCTGACGCGCCCGGTCGGTGCTGGACCGATTGAAGTGGTTGGCGCGAAGGGTGTGATCCCCTCGATTGAAGACGTCGGCGGCGCGCTTGAAAAAATCCTGCGCTGACGTCAGTTCTTTTTCGCCAGCGCCGTTCGCACGGCGTCCGCAACGCTCTCAACCGTCACGCCCGCCGTGCTGCGATTTGCGACGGCCGCATTGCCTTCGATGCGCGCGCGTTCCTTTAACTCATCCCCCGGCGGTTCGAGGATCGCGGCGAGGGGATTGAGCGGCGCCCAATGTGTTGGGCTGCTCGGGCCGAAGATCGCGACGGTCGGCGTGCCGATCGCGGCGGCGATGTGCATCAGCCCGGAATCGTTTGCCACGGCGGCATCGGCCGCCGCGAGAGCGACGACGGCATTGCGTAATTCGGTGCCGGTAAGATCACGGACCGAACCGCCGCCGGCGGCGACAATCTGTACGGCGAGGGCCTTTTCATTCGGGCCGCCCAGCACCCACACCGCATGTCCGTCGTCCGCGAGCTTTTTTGCCAGCGCAGCATAGTGGTCGAGCGGCCACGCCTTGCCAGGGCCGACTGCGCCGGGAGCCAGCGCGACAACGCGGCGCTTGTCATGCGTCAATCCGTTCATCGCACGCCATTTCGCGATCTCGTCCGCGCCGACTCGAATTTCCGGCAGCGGCCACTGCGTCGGCGGCGTCGCGCCCCGCGGCAGTGACAGTGAGCCCATACGGTCGATCATGCGCGGGAGCGCCCGCTCACCAGGCCGCCTGTCATTGATCAACCCGAACCGCATCTCTCCCAGAAAACCGGTGCGAGTCGGGATGCCGGCGAGCCACGGAGCCAGCGCCGACTTCCAGGTGCGCAACATCACGATGGCCTGCGCGTAATTCTCCGCGCGCAGCCGCGCGGCCAGCGCGCGATATTGCGACAGCGGCACGCTGCCCCGGGGCAGATCGGACACGATCGCCTTGCGGACGCCCGGCATGAACTCGACCAGGGCCGCGCAAAGTGACGAACTCAGCATGTCGATCGGGCGGTCCGGGTATTGCTCCTTGAGGAGTCGGACAGCCGAGTGACAGCGGACGAAGTCGCCGATCCACATATACGGCACGATCAGGATCGGTGACTGTGCTTGCGTCATCATCGGGCTTTGTTGGACGAATAGCCGTTGGCGTGCGATTCCGGTGCGGGATTTTACCCTATCTGGTAATGCTTTTGGCCGTTATCGGGCCGGCTGGTATCATTAAGCGCATGATCGATTTCGAGAAACAGCTTTCGGCGTTTGCCGGGCAGACGGTGCTTTGCATCGGCGACGTCGTACTCGACGAGTTCGTCTATGGCGACGTGTCGCGGTTGTCGGCCGAGGCGCCGACGCCCGTTCTGGTCGCCCGCCGCACCGATCGCATGATCGGCGGCGCCGGCAATGTGGCGCGCAATATCGCCGCCCTCGGTGGCCGCTGCATCTATATCGGCATGATCGGGGATGACGACGTCGGCCAGTCGATCAGGAAGGAATTTGCCGCCGAGCCGCGCATCGAGTGCCGGCTGGTGGTCGAAGCGGGCCGCATGAGCACCCGCAAGATGCGGTTCGTGTCGGAAAAGCACTCGACCCACGTCGCCCGCGCCGATTGGGAAACCGCGGCCCCGGTCTCGAAGGCGACCGAGACTGCCATCATCGACAATATCAAGAGTGCGGTGAGCAAGGCGGGAAGCGTCGTCATCGCCGACTACGCCCTCGGCATGCTGACGCAGAGCGTCGTCAGGGCCCTCATCGACGCCGCCACTGCCGCAAACAAGCCCGTTATCGTCGATCCGCGCGGCCGCGATTACACCCGCTACGCCGGCGCCACCCTCATCAAGCCGAACCGCCAGCAACTCATCGATGTGGTCGCGCGCAACGTCGATGGCGACAACGATATCGCAGCGGCGGCGGATGAAGTCCGGAGAGCGACGAAGGCGAAAGCCGTGCTGGTCACGCGCAGCGAAGCCGGCATGAGCCTTATAAGTAGCGAAGCGCCGCTGCACTTGCCGGCCTATCCGGTGCGCGTAAAGGACGTGTCGGGCGCTGGCGACACGGTGTCGGCGACTCTCGCCCTCATGCTGGCGGCCGGCGCCTCGTTCGAGGCGGCAACCCGCGTCGCCAACGCCGCAGCGTCGGTCGTCGTCGCCAAGCGCGGCACCGCGACCGCCTCGCTCGGCGAACTGCGTAACCGGCTGCTCGGCGCGTCGCACGAGAAAATCCTCTATGAGAGGAGCGAGCTCGACGAGCGCCTTGCCGAATGGCGCAAGCAGGGCCTGCGGATCGGCTTCACCAATGGCGTGTTCGATCTGCTCCATCCAGGCCACATCAAGGTCGTCACCGCAGCGCGCGCGGCGTGTGATCGGCTGGTGCTCGGCCTCAACAGCGATGCCTCGGTGAAACGGCTCAAGGGCAAGGACCGCCCGGTGCAGAATGTCGAGGCTCGTGCCGAGATGCTCGCTGCGCTTGAAGCGGTCGATCTCGTTGTGGTGTTCGAGGAGGACACGCCGGAGAAACTGATCGGGCAGGTCAAGCCGATCGTTCTGGTGAAGGGCGGCGACTACAAGGGCACCGAGCTGCCGGGGCAAAAGGTCGTCGAGGCGCTGGGCGGCGAAGTGGTGCTGATCGATCTGGTGCCGGGCCATTCGACCACGTCGATGGTCGAGCGGGCGCGGGCCAAAAGTTGAGATCGTGCTGTAAAGCTTTGAATCAAAACGTGTTCGCTCGGCTACATCGGCGCATCGCCACGTTTGTATCGCCGTGCTAGGCACCAACATCGCGGGAGTTCGTTCATTTCAATGGTTGATCCGGCAAACATAGAAGCAGCGCGGCCGCTGCGGATCGGCGTGATCGGCGCCGGCGTGATGGGCTCAAACCATGCGCGCGTTCTGGCGGGCCTCTCCGGCGCCACGCTGGCCGGCGTCTGCGATCCCGATCCGGAGCGCGCCGGCTTTGTCGCTCGCACGCTTGGCTGCCCGGCGGTGGCCGCTGTCGATGAGCTGCTAGATCTCAAGCCCGATGCGGTCAGCATCGCGGCGCCAACCGAATTGCATCACCGTATCGCGCTGCAATGCATTGCGCGCGGCGTTCACGTGCTCGTCGAAAAGCCGATCGCGTCCACCGTCGCCGAAGCACAGGAGATCGTGGCGGCGGCGCGCCGCGCCGGCGTGACCTTGATGGTCGGCCATGTCGAGCGTTTCAATCCGGCGGTCGAGGCGATCAAGCAGGCGGTGCGCGGGGAAAGCATCCTGTCGATCGGCATTACCCGCGTCGGCCCGTTCCCGCCGCGGATGTCCAATGTCGGGGTGGTCATCGACCTCGCCGTCCACGACATCGACCTGATCCGCTGGTTCACCGATTCCGATATCGTCGAGGTGCAGCCGCAGGTGTCGAGCGCGGTCGCCGAGCGGGAGGACATTGCGCTGCTGCAATTCCGCACCGCCAACGGCGTGCTGGCGCACATCAACACCAACTGGCTGACGCCGTTCAAGGCGCGCACCGTGACGGTCGCGACCCGCGCCAAATACATCATGGGCGATCTGCTCACGCGGCAGGTGACGGAGTGCTTCGGCTTCCAGCCCGACGGCAGCTATTCGATGCGGCATCTCTCGGTCGGCCACACCGAGCCGCTGCGCACCGAATTGACCGCCTTCATGGATGCGGTTCGCACCGGCGGCCCGGCCGCGGTGACGGGTGAGGAGGGCGTCGCCAGTCTCGACATCGCGACGCGTTGTCTCGTCAACCCAAGCGCGAAAGCGCCGCGTCAGGCGCCGCGCGTCGTCGCGAATTAAGCCGATCTATTTCCGCTTATAAATGTCGTCGAGGCGCACGATATCGTCCTCGCCGAAATACGTGCCGGTCTGCACCTCGATCAATTCGAGCGGGATGTCGCCCTTGTTGGCGAGCCGGTGCACGCTGCCCATCGGGATGTAGACGGACTCGTTTTCCCGCACCGTGCTTTGCTTCTCGCCGATCGTGACCTCGGCATTGCCGCGCACCACCACCCAGTGCTCGGCGCGCTTGCTGTGCTTCTGCAAGGACAACACGCCACCCGAATAGACGACGATCCGCTTCACCTGGAAGCGCTCGCCGATATCCAGCGTCTCGTAATAGCCCCATGGCCGGTCGACACGGCGGTGCGTATCGGCCTCCGGCCGCTGCTCGGTCTTGAGCTTGCCGACCAATTCACGCACTTCTTGCGCACGCGAGCGCGGCGCCACCATCACCGCATCCTTGGTGCTGACGACGACCATGTCTTTCAGCCCAATCGCGGTCACCAATTGCTCGCCGGCATGAATGACGTTGCCGGAGCTGTCGATGCTGACGGCGTTGCCTTGCACGATGTTGGCATCGCGATCCGCCGGCACGATGTCCGGCAGCGAGTCCCAGCTTCCGATGTCGGACCAGCGGAAGGTAGCGGTTATCACCGCGGCGCGGTCGGTCTTTTCCATCACCGCGTAATCGATCGAGATCTGCGGTGCGGCGGCGAATGCGCCGGCGTCGAGCCGCAGGAAGCCGAGATCGTTATCCGCTTTGGCGATCGATGCTTCGGCGGCCTTCACGATTGACGGCTGAAGCCGCCGCATCTCGTCGAGCATCACGTCGGCGCGAAACAGGAAGTTGCCGGAATTCCAGAGGTAGCCCTCGTTCATATATTTTCCGGCGGTGGCGGTATCCGGCTTCTCGACGAAGCGGGAGACCTTGTGCGCGCCACCGATCTTCTCGCCGGGCCGGATGTAGCCATAAGCGGTCTTCGGCGCGGTGGGCTTGATGCCGAACGTCACGATCAGGCCGGCGAGCGCTGCTTCGCGCGCTGCCTCACAGTCGGCGCGAAATGCCGCGGCGTCGGGCACGATATGATCTGCGGCCAGCGCGAGCACGATCGCCTTCGGATCGCTCTGGCCGGCAATCAGCGTGGCGGCGGCAAGCGCGGGGCCGGAGTCGCGCCGCGTCGGCTCGATCACGACCTTGGCTTTGACACCGACTTCTTCGGCCTGCCGCTGCGCGAAGAAGCGGAAATCCGATCCGGTGATGACAACCGGCGGCGCGAACATCGGATGCGCCACCCGCAGCAAGGTCTCCTGATAGGTCGTGCGCGGGCCGCTGAACGCCAGGAACTGCTTCGGCATGGCGTCGCGGGAGACGGGCCAAAGCCGCGTGCCGGTGCCGCCGGCAAGGATGATGGGGACGATCGGTGCGGGCATTCTGTCGCTTCGGCTATGGTGCGGCGCGGCGGGGCGCTATGGTCTCCCGCAGATTCGTTTAAGGCAGTTTAGCGCGGCTGACCATGGTTTGCGCTGACCGGCGGATTTTCAGCGATGATTGATCGGATTTTGACGGTCGGCGGCCTGACGCTGGTGTCGCGGATTACCGGCTTTGTCCGCGATATCGTGCTGGCCGCCGTGCTCGGTGCCGGGCCGGTGGCCGACGCCTTTTTCGTGGCGCTTCGGCTGCCCAATCATTTCCGCGCGGTGTTTGCCGAAGGCGCATTCAACGCGGCCTTCGTGCCGGCTTACGCGCAAATCCGCGAGCAGGGCGGGGCAGCCCGCGCGCAGGTGTTCGCCGACCGGATATTTGCGCTATTGCTTGCGAGCCAGATCGTGCTGCTCGGTGTCGCACTTGTCTTTACGCCGCAGGTGATCGATCTGCTGGCGCCGGGCTTCTCCAAAGACCCGGAGCGTTACGGCCTCGCCGTCACGCTGACGCGCATCACCTTTCCCTATCTGCTTCTCATTACGCTGGTGACGCTCTACGGCGGCATCCTCAATTCGCTGCATCGTTTCGCCAGCGCGGCCGCCGCGCCGATCCTGCTCAATATCTCTATCGTCGTTGCGCTCGCTTTCGTTGCGTTCTTTCCGACCGCCGGTCACGCGGCGGCCTGGGGCGTGCTGGTCGCCGGCGCGCTCGAGGCCATATGGCTCGCAGCCGATGCCAAACGCGCCGGCGCATTGCCGGTGCTGAAATGGCCGGAGCTCGATGCCGACGTGCGCAAGTTCTTCCGCGCGCTCGGGCCGGCAACCATCGGCTCAGGCGGCGTGCAACTCGCATTGTTTGCCGACACCATCATCGCGAGCTTCCTGCCGGCCGGCGCGCTGTCCGCGCTCTATTATGCCGACCGCATCGATCAGTTGCCGATCGGCGTCCTCGGCATTGCCGCCGGCACCGTGCTATTGCCGGAAATGGCGCGCCGTATCGCCGCCGGTGACGAGGCTGGCGCGTTGAATGCGCAGAACCGCGCGATCGAGTTCACGTTGCTGCTGTCGGTGCCATGCGTCGCGGCGTTCTTCACGGTGCCGGACGCGATCATGCGCGGCCTCTTCATGCACGGCAAATTCACCGCCGCCGATGCAACGGCTGCCGCGCAAACCTTGACGGCTTATGCCGCGGGTCTGTTGCCCTTCGTGCTGATCCGCAGCGTGGTCGCGACATTCTATGCGCGCGGCGACACGGCGACGCCGGTCAAGGCGGCGCTGATCGCGGTTGCCGTCAACATCGCCTTCAAGGTCATGCTGATGGGTCCGCTGGCGCAGATCGGCCTCGCACTTGCTACCGCAATCGGAGCGTGGATCAATTTCATGCTGGTCGTGTGGTTTGCGTCACGCGCCGGTTATGGCGGGGTCGATGCGCGGCTGCGGCAATCGGTTATTCGCCTCGCGATTGCGGGCATTATCCTTGCCGCAGTGCTGTGGATTGCGCGCGATCCGGTGCTCAAAGTTGCGTCACATTGGCCGGCATTGAAAGAAGAGATCGTACTCATCATTTTTATTGTTGTTGGGGCGGTTATTTACGGGGCCGCGATCGTGCTTATGTTTGGAAAGCGCTGGTTCGGGGCATTCCGCGCGCACTGATAAGGTTGCCCATCCCGTCAGGATAAGTATGCTCCGCGTCCCCATGCGACTCCCTATTCAAATTGTGGCGCTTTCGGCGCTCGCCTTCACCGTTGCCGCTTGCGGCGACCAGAAACAGGCCGCCGCGCCACCAGCGCCGCAGGTCACCGTTGCGGTGCCGGTCAAGCGCACCGTGTTCGACTACGACGAATATGTCGGCCGCTTCGTGGCCGTGAATTCGGTCGAGGTCCGCGCCCGCGTGTCCGGCTATCTCGACAAGATTCATTTCACCGACGGCCAGATGGTGAAGCAGGGCGACCTGCTGTTCACCATCGACAAGCGCCCGTTTGAGAATGCGCTCGCGCAGGCGACTTCCAACCGCGTGCTGGCGCAATCGAACCTCACCTTCACCGAGGCCGACTTCCAGCGCGCCCAGCAACTGGTGAAGGACAAGACCATCACCGAGCAGGCGTTCGATCAACGCGCGCAGGCCTTTCGCAACGCGCAGGCCTTGTTCAACGTCAACCAGGCCCAGGTGAAGCAGGCCGAGCTCGATCTGCAATTCACCGAATTGCGCGCGCCGGTCGACGGTCGCATCGGCGACCGGCGCGTGTCGGTCGGCAACCTGATCGCCGGCGGCACCGGCGGCAATGCGACCACGCTGCTCGCCACCATCGTGTCGACCGATCCGATCCGGTTCGAGTTCACCTTCGACGAGGCGTCGTTCCTGAAATACGAGCGCGCCGCCAAGCAGCGCCAGGAGCTTGCCGACGGCACCAAGGTCGCCCTCAAGCTGATCGATGAAAACGATTACGAGCACGCCGGCCGCATGGACTTCATCGACAACGTGATCGACCGCGCGACCGGCACGATCCGCGGCCGCGCCGTGTTCGACAATCCAACGGGATTGTTCACCCCCGGCATGTTCGCGCGGGTGAGGGTGCCGGGCTCGCCTGCCTACGAGGCGCTGCTTGTGCCCGATGCCGCGGTCGGCACCGAGCAGACACGCAAATTCGTCCTGGTGGTCGGCGCCGACAACAAGGTGCAGCAAAAGTACGTGGAGCTCGGCCAGGCAACCAAGGACAATCTCCGCGTCATCAAAAGCGGTCTCGGGCCGGATGATCGCGTCATCGTCAACGGCTTGATGCGCGCCCGTCCCGGCGTCGTGGTGTCGCCGAAGACGGAAGGCGAGCAGCCGGCGCAGCAGGGTGGCGCTACGCCGCCGAAAAAGTGAGCGGCGGTTAGCCGATGCGCATTTCGCATTTCTTCATCGACCGGCCGATCTTCGCCGCCGTGGTGTCGATCGTCTTCGTGATCGTCGGCGCGGTGTCGTTCACGCGCCTGCCGGTCGCGCAGTATCCGGAAATCGCGCCGCCGGTCATCAACGTCAGCGGCCAGTATCCGGGCGCCAGCGCCGACGTGGTGGCGAGCACCGTGGTGTCGCCGATCGAGGACCAGATCAACGGCGTCGAGAACATGCTCTACGTGGCGTCGAACTCGACGGCCGACGGCAAGTTCTCCATTGCGGTCACGTTCGATCTCGGCACCAATCTCGATATCGCGCAGGTGCAGGTGCAAAACCGCGTCGCCATCGCGCAGCCGCGCCTGCCGGCGGACGTGCGCAACATCGGCGTCACCGTCGCCAAGCGATCGCCCGACCTGATGATGGTCGTGCACCTGTTCTCGCCGGATAAATCGCGCGACCCGCTGTTCGTCTCGAACTACGTCACGCTGGAGGTGAAGGACCCGCTCACGCGCGTCGACGGCGTCGGCTCCATCATCGCGTTCGGCAGCCGCGACTACTCGATGCGGGTCTGGCTCGATCCGGCGCGCCTGCAATCGCTCAATCTGACCGCGACCGACGTCACCAACGCGCTGGCGGCCCAGAACGTCCAGGTCGCCTCCGGCGTGCTCAATCAGTCGCCGGTGTCGAAACCCGGCGCGTTCGAGATCGCGGTGCAGACCCTTGGCCGGCTGAGCGATCCCAACGAATTCGGCAACATCGTCGTCAAGAAGACCGATACGGCGGTGGTGCGCGTGCGCGACATCGCCCGCGTCGAGCTTGCCGCGCAGGACTACAGCTCGAACTCCTACCTCAACACCGACCCTGCCGTGGCGATTGCGGTGTTCCAGCGCCCCGGCTCCAACGCGCTGAAAACCGCCGAAGGCATCCGCGCGACGATGGCGGAATTGTCGAAGCGGTTTCCGCCCGGCGTGAAATACACGATCGTTTACGACCCGACCCAGTTCATCCAGCAATCGGTCGAGGCGGTGCAGGAGACGATCGGCGAGGCGATCCTGCTCGTCGTGCTGGTGGTGATCCTGTTCCTGCAAAGCTGGCGCGCTGCCGTCATTCCGCTGATCGCAATTCCCGTCTCGCTGGTTGGCACCTTCTTCCTGATGGCGACGTTCGGCTTCACGCTCAACACGTTGTCGCTGTTCGGCCTGGTGCTGGCGGTCGGCATCGTGGTCGACGACGCCATCGTCGTAGTCGAGAACGTCGAGCGCAACATCGCCGCCGGACTCTCGCCGCGCGAAGCGGCGCGCAAGAGCATGGACGAGGTCGGCACCGCGCTGGTCGCGATCGCGCTGGTGCTGGGCGCGGTGTTCGTGCCGTCGGCCTTCATCACCGGCATTTCCGGACAATTCTACCGGCAATTCGCGCTCACAATCGCCGGCGCCGCGACGATCTCGTTGATCTGCTCGCTGACGCTCTCGCCGGCGCTGTGCGCGCTGCTGCTCAAGCCGCACGAGGGCGAAAAGCATTACTGGTGGAGCGCGCCGCTCCGCGTCTTCTTCCGGTACTTCAACATCGGTTTCGACAAGTTCGCGGCGGGGTATGGCTGGCTGGCGAGCAAAGTGGTTCGCATCGCCGTCGTCATGCTGCTGGTCTATGCCGGCGTGCTCGCGTTCGGCCTGAACGAATTTCGCAAGACCCCGATCGGATTTATTCCGCAGACCGACGCCGGCTACCTGATTACCGTTGTGCAGTTGCCGCCCGGTGCGTCGTTGTCCCGCACCGACGAGGTCAACAGGCGCGCCGTCGAGCTTGCCTTGCAGGTTCCGGGCGTTGCCGCCGCGGTCAACATCGTCGGCTTTTCCGGCGCGACATTCACCAACGCGCCGAATGCCGGCGCGATCTTCCTGACGTTACAGCCGTTCTCCGAGCGGGCCGGCGATCCGAGAAAAACCGCCAACGCGATCCTCGGGCAACTGCTCGCCAAATACGCATCGATCGAAGACGCGCTCGTCATTGCGGTGCCGCCGCCGCCGGTCAGCGGCGTCGGCAATGCCGGCGGCTTCCGCATGATGGTCGAGGACCGTGGCGGGCAGGGCTATGCCGCCTTGCAAAACGCGGTCTACGCGATGATGGGCAAGGCCGCGCAGACCAAGGGTGTGCAGCAGGTGTTCTCGCTGTTCGAGAACTCGACGCCGCAGCTTTATCTCGACATCGATCGCACCAAGGCGCAGCTCCTCGGCATCAACATCCAGGACGTGTTCAGCGCACTGCAGATCTATCTCGGCTCGGCCTACGTCAACGACTTCAACCTGTTCGGCCGCACTTTCCGCGTGGTCGCACAGGCGGAAGACCAGTACCGCATGGATCGCGCGGACGTCCTGAGGATCCGCGTGCGCAATTCGAGCGGCGAGACGGTGCCGCTCGGCGCCTTCACCACCGTGCGCGACATCTCGGGTCCGTATCGCGTGCCGCGCTATAACCTCTATCCGGCGGCCGAGCTCGACGGCAACGCCGCGCCCGGTTACTCGCAAGGGCAGGCGATCCAGATCATGGAGAAGCTGGCCGCGGAAACGCTGCCGCCCGGTTTCGGCTATGAGTGGACTACGCTCGCCTTCCAGCAGATCCGCGCCGGCAACACGGCGATGTTCGCCTTCACGCTGGCGGTGGTGTTCGTCTTCCTGGTGCTGGCCGCGCAGTTCGAAAGCCTGACGCTGCCGCTCGCGGTCATCTTGATCGTGCCGATGTGTCTCGTCGCCTCGATCGTCGGCGTCGTCATTCGCGGCTTCGACAACAACATCCTCACGCAAGTCGGCTTCGTCGTGCTGATCGCGCTGGCGGCGAAGAACGCCATTCTGATCGTCGAGTTCGCGCGCCAGCTCGAGGACCAGGGGCGCGATCGCTGGGGCGCCGCGGTCGAAGCGGCGCGGCTGCGCTTCCGGCCGATCCTGATGACGTCGCTGGCCTTCATTTTCGGCGTGGTTCCGCTGGTGTGGGCGCTCGGCGCCGGTGCCGAGCTTCGCCAGACCCTCGGTACCGCGGTGTTCTCGGGCATGATCGGCGTGACCGCGTTCGGCCTGATCTTCACGCCGGTGTTCTATGTGGTGTCGCGCTGGATTGCGCTGCACACGTCGCGCCGCCATCCTGAGCCGACGGGCGGGCGGCGAACGAAATAGGAGCAGGCATGGCCGGGAATCCCAAATTCGGTGTCGGCCAGGCGGTGCGGCGCAAGGAAGACGATCCGCTCATCCGCGGCGCCGGCCATTACGTCGCCGACTACCAGCCGGCCAATTCATTGCATGCTGTTGTCGTGCGCTCGCCGCACGCCCATGCCCGGTTCTCGATCGGAGATCTGGCGCGCGTGCGCGCGATGCCGGGCGTTCGGCTGGTGATGACAGCGGCGGATACCGCCGATCTCGGCCCGCTGCCGACGCCGGGCGTCGTGCCGGATGTCGAGATTCCGATCCCGCCTTATCCGATCCTTGCCGACAAAACCGTTCGCTACGTTGGCGACGCCGTCGCCTTCGTCGTGGCCGACACGCTGGCGCAGGCCAAGGACGCCGCCGAAACGATCAGCATCGACTGGCAGCAATTGCCGCACATCGTCGGCGCCGAGGCTGCGCTTGAAAAAGGCGCCGCGCAGGTTTGGCCGGATCGCCCCGGCAATCTCGCTTTTGAAACCACGCTCGGCGACGAGAAGGCGACACAAGACATCTTTGCCAAAGCCGCGCGCACCGTATCGGTGAAGGTCGTCAACAATCGCCTCGTCACCAATTATCTCGACACCCGCGGCGTGGTCGCCGAATACGACGGCGACCGCATCACGCTCACGCTCGGCAGCCAGGGCAGCCACATCATTCGCGACATCGTCGCCGGGGATATCCTCAAGTTGCCGCCGGAGAAGCTGCGCGTCATTACGCCGGATGTCGGCGGCGGCTTCGGCACCAAGCTGTTTCCCTACCGTGAATATGCGCTGGCCGCCGTTGCCGCGCGCACGCTGAAAAAGCCGGTGCGCTGGATCGGCGAGCGCATCGAGCACTTCCTCAGCGACAGCCACGGCCGCGACAACATCACGGTCGCGAAGATGGCGCTCGACGACAAGGGCAAGTTCCTCGCGCTCGACATCGACATTGTCGCCGACATGGGCGCGTACCTGTCGTGTTACGCGCCGTACATTCCGTGGCTCGGCGCCGGCATGGCGACCGGCGTCTATGACATTCCGGCGGCCTTCGTGCGGCTGCGCGCGGCTTACACCAACACCGTGCCGGTCGATGCCTATCGTGGTGCCGGCCGCCCGGAAGCGGCCTACGTGATCGAGCGATTGGTCGATGCTGTCGCCCATGAAATCCGCGTTGCGCCGGACGTGCTCCGCCGCCGCAACTTCATCAAGCCGAAGGCGATGCCCTACACCACGCCGACCGGAAAGATTTACGACTCCGGCGATTTTACCGCGCACCTCAATCGCGCGCAGGAGATGATCGGCTGGGATGGCCTGAAGAAGCGCGCCGGCGCGGCGAAGAAGAACGGCAAGCTGCGCGGCATCGGCATCTCCACCTACATCGAAGCCTGCGGCAACATGGGGCCGGAAACGGCCACAGTGACGCTCGACAAGGATGGTGGGATCACCGTGCTGATCGGTTCGCAGTCGAGCGGGCAGGGCCACGCCACCGCTTATGCGCAACTGGTCGCCGAACAGCTCGGCCTGCCGCCTGAGCGCGTTCGGATGGTCCAGGGCGACACTGACAAGGTGGCGACCGGCGGCGGCACCGGCGGCTCCAGCTCCATTCCGTGCGGTGGTGCCTCGCTTGAGAAGGCGGTCGGCAAGCTCGCCACCGAGATCAAGAAACTCGCCGCCGATGCGCTCGAAGCCTCGTCCGGCGACCTCGAAATAGAGGCCGGCACGGTGCGCGTTGCCGGCACCGACCGTGTGGTTTCGTTTGAGGAGCTCGCCGCCAAGGCGAGGGAGCAGGTCAGCGCCGCGGATGTATGGACGCCCGATCAGCCGACCTATCCGAACGGCACGCATATCGCCGAAGTCGAGATCGACCAGAGCACAGGTCACGTCGATATCGTGAACTATGTCGTGGTCGATGACTTCGGCATGACGCTCAACCCATTGATGCTGGCCGGCCAGGTGCACGGCGGCAGCGTGCAGGGCATCGGTCAGGCGCTGATGGAGAACACGGCATATGACGAGGCGAGCGGCCAGCTCATCAGCGCAAGCCTGATGGACTATGCGCTGCCGCGCGCGTCGGACTCGCCGGCGTTTGCCTTCGAGACGTCGAACGTGCCGTGCAAGACCAATCCGCTCGGCGTCAAAGGAGCAGGCGAAGCAGGCGCGATCGGCTCATGCCCGGCGGTGATGAACGCGGTGCTCGACGCGCTGTGGCGCGCCGATTACAGCGTCAAGGAACTCGACATGCCGGCCACGCCGCAGAAGATTTGGGCGGCGATGACGAAAGGTCGCGTCCTGGCATAGGGACGCGCTGCTGAATAATCGCCATAGTCCGGTGTTCGCTTTTGACAGTTTCTAAAGCGGAGGCATGAATGAAGTTTCGTGGTCTTGTTGCGGCAACGGCGCTGATTGCGCTTGGCACCGGCGCGGTGATTGCGCAGTCCAATCCGATCGCGGCGCGCAAGGCGCTGATGAAAGGCAATAACGACGGCGCCAAAGTGGTCGTCGCAATGATGCGCGGCACCGCGCCGTTCGACGCCTCCAAGGTCGACCCGGTGTTCTCGCAATGGGCCGAGACCGCGCAGAAGCTGCCCGGGCTGTTCCCCGATAATTCCAAGACCGGCGAAGAGACCCGCGCGTCGCCGAAGATCTGGGAGAACAAGGCCGACTTCGATGCCAAGGCTGCCGCCTTCGGCAAGGCCGTGGCCGACAATCGCGCCAAGGCGAAGGAGTCGCTCGATGGCCTGAAGGCCGCGGTCGGAGCGGTTGGCAAGGCCTGCGACGATTGCCACGACGACTATCGCGTGTCGGGCCGCTGACCGCGGCGAGAAAATAATGCTGCGAATGCCGTTGCAACTGAGCTGCAACGGCATTTCTTTCCGGCGTGGCTCTGCCATCATGCGGCGAAGGATTCGAGAATGCTGCGCAAGCTGATCCTGCTGGTGCTCGCCGTTGTCGTCGTCGGCTTTGCCGCGATCTGGTTCCTCACGATCCCAAAGACGGTTTCGGCGAGTGCGCTCGGCGCTTACAGCCCCAATGTCGAGAACGGGCGAACGGTGTTCTATGCCGGCGGCTGCGCGTCCTGCCATGCGGTGCCGAAGCAGAAGGATGAGACCAGGCTGGGTGGCGGCCTCGCGCTGCGCTCGCCGTTCGGCACGTTCTACGTGCCGAACATTTCATCCGATCCGAAGGATGGCATCGGCGGCTGGAGCGAGGCGCAGTTCGTCACCGCGATGACCAAAGGAACGTCGCCGTCCGGTAAGCATTTGTTCCCGGCCTTTCCTTACACCTCGTACCAGCACGCGACGATTGTCGATCTGCGCGACCTGTTCGCGTTCCTGAAGACGCTGCCGCCGGTATCCGGCAAGGTGCGCGATCACGATCTGCGCTTTCCGTTTAACGTGCGTCGCATGGTCGGACTTTGGAAGCTGCTGTTTCTCGATGGCAGGCCGTTCGATTTCGACCCGTCGAAATCGGCGCAATGGAATCGCGGCGCTTATCTCACTAATGCGCTAGCGCACTGCGCCGAATGCCACAGCCCGCGCAACGCGCTCGGCGCCATCGTCGAGAGCCGGCGCTTTGCCGGCGGGCCGTCGCCGGATGGCAATGGCGGCGTGCCGAACATCACCGCGACCAAGTTGAAAGACTGGAAGGCACAGGATATCTCCTTCATGCTCGAGGACGGCCAGACGCCGGACTCCGATCGGGTCGGCGGTTCGATGGGTGAAGTGGTGCGCAATACCGCGCACCTGAGCAACGATGACCGCCTGGCGATCGGCGAATACATCAAGACGCTGCCACCGCGCTAATTCAAGCCGCATGGCTCCGGTGCGGGGCCGCGGCTACCCATCGCGCCGCGAACATGCGAGAAGAATCATCCGTTCTTCCTGCAGCGCCCGGAACGTCTTCCCGGCATGAATCTCTTCAAGGCCATCGGCCTCAAGCTTCTGTCGGCATTCCTCTTCACGGTGATGTCGGTATTGGTGCGCGACCTCGGCCAGCGCGCGCCGACCGGCGAGGTCGTGTTCTTTCGCGGCCTGTTCGCGATCATCCCGGTGCTGGCGATCTATTGGTGGCGCGGCGAAATCCGTCACGCCATCGCAACCAAGTCTCCGTTCGGCCAGTTGTTGCGTGGCCTCATCAGCGCCGTCGGCATGTTTGCCAATTTCGGCGCGCTGGCGCGCATCCCGATCGCCGACGTGACCGCCATCGGCTTCGGCTCGCCACTCATTACCGTTGCGCTCGCCGCGCTCATTCTGAAGGAGCGCGTGCGTATCTATCGCTGGACCGCGGTGGTGGTCGGCTTTGGCGGCGTCATCGTGATGCTGCTCCCCCATCTCGACATCGGCAAATATGCCGTGGTGGCGACGGCGGCGACCACGGTCGGTTCGCTGCTGGCCCTGGGCTCCGCCTTCACCAACGCCGCCGCGCAGATTCAGACCCGCCGGCTGGTGGCGACGGAAAAGACCGCGTCGATCGTGTTCTATTTCTCGGTCGTCACCGCAATCGCCGGCGCGCTGACGCTGCCGTTCGACCGGTACGCGCCATCGCCGCTTGAACTCGCGGAGTTCGTCGCGCTCGGAATGCTCGGCGGCATCGGCCACATCTTCCTGACGGAGAGCTATCGCTACGCCACCGCCTCGGTCATCGCTCCGTTCGATTATTCGACGATGATCTGGGCGATCATTCTCGGCTACTGGTTCTTCGGCGAGGTGCCGAGCGTGCTGGTGCTGGCCGGCGCCGCGATCGTCATCGCCTCCGGCCTGTTCGTCATCTGGCGCGAGCGCCAGCTCGGCCTGCGCCGCCGCGCGCCGGAAGACCCGACCACGCCGACCTGATCGCTAACCGTCAATCAGCCTTGGAACGCCTTGAAGGTGATGATGGTGCGGGTGTCCTGGATGCCCGGGATGGTCTGCACCTTCTCGTTGACGAAGTGGCCGATGTCGGCTTCCGCATCGACATAGAACTTCACCAGCAGATCGAAGTCGCCGGCGGTCGAATAGATTTCCGACGCGATCTCGGCTTCCGCCAGGCTGTTGGCGACCTGGTAGGACTTGCCGAGCTGGCATTTGATCTGGACGAAGAAGGGGATCATTGAGCGCCTCCGCGCCCGCTTCATACAGGCGCGCGCGTGCCGCTGGCAAGTTGCATGTTCCGGCCTTGCGTCGTGTGGCCGAGCGCACTAGCTTTCGCGTGCAATCTCGTGGGGTGTCCGGCCGATCCGCGGCCGGGCTGAGAGGTGAAGGGCGCCAACCCAACGAACCTGATCCGGGTCATGCCGGCGGAGGGAGAAGAGATGCGCACGTCCCCCGATCTTCGCGCCATTGCGGCGAGCGCGGTTGACGTTTTGTCGCGGCTGCGCGCCAAGCCGCCGCGCGTCCATTGCATCACCAATTCGGTCGCGCAAAATTTCACCGCCAATGTGCTGCTCGCGGTCGGCGCGCAGCCGTCGATGACGATTTCCCCCGAGGAGATCGGTCATTTCGCGGGCGGTGCCGATGCGCTGCTGGTCAATCTCGGCACCTTCGACCGCGAGCGTGCCGAGGCGATCGATATTGCTGTGGCGTCGGCAACCGCAGCCAAGCGGCCCTGGGTGCTCGACCCGGTGCTGATCGACCGCTCGCCGCCGCGCGCTGCATTGGCGCGCGAACTGCTCAAGCGGAAGCCGGTCGCGTTGCGGCTTAACGCCGCCGAATTTGCCGCGCTGGCGGGAGGTCAAACACCCGCCGAATTCGCCGCCGCCAATTCCGCTGTGGTTGCGCTGTCCGGCGCGACCGACATCGTTGCTGGCGACGATCGGCAGGCTTCGCTCGCCAACGGGCACCCGCTGATGGCCCGCATAACCGCGATGGGCTGCGCCGGCTCGGCACTGGTCGCCGCGTGCCTCGCGGTCGAGAGCGATGCCTGGCTCGCGGCCGTGACCGGCATGTTGATCCTCGGCGTCGCCGGGGAAATCGCGGGCGAAGCTTCCGAAGGGCCGGGCAGCCTCGCCGTGTCGATCCTCGATGCCCTTTATCGGCTGGAGTCCGGCGTCCTTGCCGCCCGGGCCAAGGTGTCGTGATGGCGGTCGATCTTCGCGTCTATGGCCTGCTCGATCCGGCGCAAAGCGGCGGCCGTTCGATGGGCGAGCTCGCCACGCTGATCGGCCCTGCCGCGACGCTCGTTCAGTTGCGCGACAAGCACGGCTCGACTCGCGAGATGATCGCGCGCGCGCGGGAGATCAAGGCGAACTTGCCGGCGAGCGTGCCGCTGCTCATCAACGATCGCGTCGACGTCGCGCTGGCCGCCGAGGCCGACGGCGTCCACATCGGCTGGGACGACATGGAGGCCGCCGAGGCGCGGCTGCTGCTCGGCCGGCAGGCGATCATCGGCCTCAGCCTCAAATCGGTGAAGCAGGCGCAGGCCGCCCCGCTCGATCATCTCGATTACGTTGCGATCGGCGGCGTGTTCGTGACCATCTCGAAGGACAATCCCGATCCGCCGGTCGGCCTCGACGGCTTCCGCACCATCCTTGCCGCCGTGCGCGAACGGGCGCCGCGAATGCCGGTCTGCGCCATCGCCGGTATCGATGCCGACAATGCTCCGAGCGTGATCGCCGCCGGGGCCGATGGCGTCTCGGTGATCTCGGCGCTCTCGCTCGCCCCCGACCCGCGGCAGGCGGCGCGCGATCTGCGCAGCGTCGTCGATCTTGCGCTGGCACAGCGAGGCGGAAAGTGACCGCGATCGCCCTCACCATCGCCGGTTCGGATTCCAGCGGCGGCGCCGGCATTCAGGCCGACCTCAAGACCTTCGCCGCACTCGGTGTCTATGGCGCGTCGGCGATCACCGCGCTCACGGCGCAGAACACCCAAGGCGTCACCGGCATCCACGATGTGCCGCCGGATTTCATCGTCGCGCAGATCGATGCGGTATTTGCCGATCTCGATGTCGGTGCCGTGAAGATCGGCATGTTGTCGCAGTCCGCTGCGATCGTGTCGATCGCCAAGGCACTCGATCGTCACAAGGCGAGGAACATCGTGCTCGATCCGGTGATGATCGCCGCCTCCGGCGCGCGCCTTCTGGCGAACGACGCCGTCGCGACGTTGCGGAAAGAGCTGATTTCACGGGCGCTTTTGATCACGCCCAACCTGCCTGAGGCGGCCGCGCTCACCGGCGCCCCGATCGCGAAAACCGAAGCCGACATGGCGGCGCAGGCGAAACAGTTGCTCGACGCCGGCGCGCGCAATGTCCTCATCAAAGGCGGCCACGGCGAAGGACCGGAGAGCGTCGATCTGCTGATCGGTCCCGATCTCAATGTCCGCCTCGCCGCGCCGCGTTATCCCTCGCGTAACACCCACGGCACCGGCTGCACGCTGTCATCCGCGGTTGCCGCCGGTCTTGCCAAAAGTCTCGACCTCGCCGCCGCCGTGCGCGCCGCCAAGGATTACGTCACTGCGGCAATCGCCGCCGCCGACAAGCTCCACATCGGCCACGGTCATGGTCCGCTGCATCACTTCCACGCTCACTGGTGAACGTCATGACAAAAATCACCCGCCGCGCTATCGCCACCGGTCTCGCCGGCGTCATTGCCGCGCCGTCCATCGCTCGTGCCGCGACAAAAAAACTGCGGATGGTCACCTCATGGCCGAAGCGCCTGCCTGGACCCGGCATGTCGGCCGAACGCATCGCCGATCGCATGCGCGCCATGTCGAACGGCGCCATCGACATCACGGTCTATGCTGCCGGTGAAATCGTTCCGGCCTTCGAGGTCCTCGGCGCGGTCGGCAACGGGACCGCCGATCTCGGCCACACCGCCTCGTTTTACTGGCAGGGCAAGATGCCCGCCGCAGCGTTCTTCACCACGGTACCGTTCGGCCTCACGCCAGCCGAGCATGTCGCCTGGATCGATGCCGCCGGCGGCCAGCAGATTTGGGACGAACTCTACGCGCCGTTCGGCGTGAAGCCGTTCATGGGCGGCAACACCGGCGTCTGCATGGGCGGTTGGTTCCGTCGCGAGATCAGCGGCCTCGCCGACATCCGTGGCCTCAAATTGCGCACGCTCGGTCTTGGCGGGGAAGTCTATCGCCGGCTCGGCGTCACGCCGCAGACGACGCCGCCCAGTGAAATCCTGCCGAGCCTGCAGTCCGGCGTGCTCGACGGCGCCGAATTTGTCGGCCCCGGGACTGACATTGCGCTCGGCCTCTATCGCGTCGCGCCGTTTTATTATTATCCCGGCTTCAACAAGCCGAACGGCACCGGCGAGTGCATCGTCTCGCTCAAGACTTGGGGCTCGCTCGACAGCGCGCAGCAGGCGATGCTGGCGCACGCCTGTGCGGCGGAGGCCAATTACGCGCTGGCCGAGATGGAGAAGCTCAACGCCGAGGCGTTAAGTGTGATGATTTCGCAACACGGCGTAAAATTGCGCGAGTTCCCGGCCGAGCTGGTTGGGGCGGCGCGGGGGCAGGCCAGGGACGTGCTGGGCGAGCTTGCCGGCCGTGACCCGATAAGCCGCAAAACCCACGATTCTTACTTGGCTTTCAGGGCCAAGGTAGGGGGCTGGTCGCGGGTCTCGCTCGAAAAGGTGCTGGGCGCCCGCGGCTGACACACCGTTAACCTTAACTGCCCCTTAACCCGAACCGTGCAGTTTCCAGCCTGCGTGCGCGGAGCCACCGCGCACGAACGAATCAATCGTCCGAGTGGACGAGTCATCTGGAAGGGGCTGTTAAAATGAAATCGAGACTGATCCACCTCGGGCTGGCAATCGCGGCGATGCTTGCCGTGCCCGTCGCGGCGAGTGCCGCTGACCTCGGCCCGGCGCCGTCTTACAAGGCGCCGGCTTACGTTGCTCCGTCCTACGCGACCTGGAGCGGCTTCTACGTCGGTATCAACGGCGGCTATGGCTTCGGCAAGGCCGACGGCGGCGGCGCGAACGTCGACGTGAATGGCTTCCTTGTCGGCGGCACCGTTGGCTACAACCTGCAGACCGGCGTCTGGGTGTGGGGCATCGAAGGCGACTTCGACTACTCCGCCATGAAGGACAGCACCGGCGGCGTCGACACCAAGGTTCCGTGGTTCGCCACTGTGCGCGGCCGTATCGGCTACGCCGGCTGGGGCAACCTGATGCCGTACATCACCGGTGGCGCGGCCTTCGCCAAGATGGAAGTCGATGCCGGCGCGGCTGGCAGCGACAACGACACCAAGGTTGGCTGGACGCTCGGTGCCGGTCTCGAATACGCGATGTTCAGCAACTGGTCGGTCAAGATCGAATACCTCTACGCCGACCTCGGCACCTACAGCATCGGTGGCGCCGACATCGACTACACGACGAACATCGTTCGCGCCGGCATCAACTATCGCTTCTAACCCGAACGCATCTTTTAAAATGCAAAACCCCGGGCGTGAGCCCGGGGTTTTCTTTTTGCCGCAGCGGCGATCAGTGTTTGCCCAATCAATACTTACCTTTGACGATCTTCTGCTTCTGCTCGCCGAGCCCCTGGATGCCGAGCGTCACCACGTCGCCGACCTTCAGGAAGCTCGGGTTCGGCTTCATGCCGAGGCCAACACCCGGCGGCGTTCCGGTGACGATGATGTCGCCCGGATTCATCACGAAAAACTGCGAGCAGTACCAGACGATGTGCTCGCAATCGAAGATCATCGTGCGGGTGTTGCCGCGCTGGCGCTTCTCGCCGTTGACGTCGAGCCACATGTCGAGCTTCTGCACGTCCTTGATCTCGTCCTTGGTGACGAACCAGGGGCCGATCGGGCCGAACGTCTCGCAGCCCTTGCCCTTGTTCCACTGACCGCCGCTGCGGTCGAGCTGGAACGCGCGCTCCGATACATCGTTGCTGACGAAGTAGCCGGCGATCGCATCCTTCGCCTTTTTCTTGTCGAGGTAGCGCGCACGCTTGCCGATCACGATGCCGAGCTCGACTTCCCAGTCCAGCTTGGTGCTGTCTTTCGGCATGACGGTGTCGTCATTCGGCCCGCAAAGGCAGCTTGGCGCCTTGTTGAAAATAATCGGCTCCTTCGGGATCGGCATGCCGGATTCGGCGGCGTGATCTGAATAGTTCAGCCCGATCGCGATGAAGTTGCCGACCCTGGTGATGCAGGGACCAAGCCGCGGCTTGCCCGGCACCGGCTTGAGCCGCTTGATGTTGGCCTTCTTGATCTTCGCCAGTCCGCCCGAGGCGAGCATCTCGCCGTCGATGTCTTTGACGACCTTGGAGAGGTCGCGGATCTTGCCGTCGGCATCGATGATGCCGGGCTTTTCCTTACCGGGCGCGCCGTAACGCACGAGCTTCATAATTTACTCCGCTGGGATTGGTTGATCGGAAGGGCTGGTCACGCCGATCATGCGACGCGGCGCGCCGCCTCGCAAGTGGCCGCCGCTGAAAATGCATAGGGAAATCGCGCATTTGCAAGGGCTTCTGTCGTTACCGATCTTTGAATCGATGCCGGAATTTTTCGAGATCATTTTCACGGCCCAATAAACCGGTTGGCGCACAATCCGCAGATTGCAGGTCGCGAAGACACATGCCGCGGCCGCAGTGGAGGAGGTTGCAAATGGTCCAGGGTGTCCAGCCGGAACGGCGCAAGGTGCCACGCCGCCGCACGCTCAAGGCGGGCCTGATCGCATTCAACCGTGCCGCCACGATTGAGTGTCAGGTGCGCAATCTGTCGCCGATCGGCGCCTGTCTCGATGTGCCGAGCCAGATCGGCATTCCGGACGAGTTCACGCTCGTGGTCGACCACGAGCGCCTGAAGAAGAAGTGCCGGGTGATTTGGCGCAAGCCGACCCGCCTCGGCGTCGAATTTGAGGCGGACGAGCTGGCGCGCGGTC
Source organism: Pseudolabrys sp. (assembly GCA_035546455.1). GTDB lineage: Bacteria > Pseudomonadota > Alphaproteobacteria > Rhizobiales > Xanthobacteraceae > Pseudolabrys. Next base: position 55,622 of record DASZXA010000072.1, on the reverse strand, counting down.
CGGCGGCCGCCGAGCCGCAATCGGCTTAGAACGCCGTCGGGATCGTGCCGCCGTCGAGCAGCAGGTTCTGCCCGGTGATGTAGCCGGCGTGCTGCGAGCACAGGAATGCGCAGGCATTGCCGAATTCTTCCGCCGTACCGAACCGCTTGGCCGGCACGGTCTGCATCCGCGCCTTGGCGGCGTCGTCGAAGCTCTTGCCGGCCTTCTTGGCGTTCATCTCGATATTGCTGCGTAACCGGTCGGTGTCGAACGGCCCCGGCAGCAGGAAATTGATGGTGACGTTCTTGTCGGCGACCGTGCGGGCGACGCCGGCGAGGAACGCGGTCAGGCCGGCGCGCGCGCCGGACGATAAATCGAGCCCGGCGAGCGGCGCTTTCACGGCGGATGAGGTGATATTGACGATGCGGCCGAATTTCCGCTCCGTCATCGGGTCGATCACCTTCTGGATCAATTCGATCGCGACGATCATGTTGGCGATCACGCCGTCGATCATCTGCTGGCGCGACAACTCGCGGAAATCGCGGAACGGCGGGCCGGCATTGTTGTTCACCAGGATGTCGGGCGAGGGCATCGCCGCGAACAGCTTGGCCTGACCCTCCGGCGTCGCGACATCCGCCACCACCGGGATAATCTTCGCGCCGCTCGCCTTGGCGATCTCGTTGGCGGTCCCTTCGACCGTCTTCTGGTCGCGGCCGTTCACGACGACCTCGCAGCCCGCCTGCGCCAGCGCCATCGCGCAGCCTTTGCCGAGCCCGCGGCTCGACGCGCAGACGATGGCCTTGCGGCCCTTGATACCGAGATCCATGGCGGGTTCCTCCAAAATTGTTGTGGTTGTCATACGCGGTCGGGTCTGGCGTGACAACGCGGGAGGCCGGCGCTACCGTTGCTCATGGCCCCGACAAATTTCACGCTGCCCACCGCCGCCGATATCGACGCCGCCGCGCCGCGGCTCAAGGGTGTTGCGGTGCGCACGCCGCTCATCAATGCCCCTGTGCTCGATGCCGCGGTTGGCGCCCGCGTGTTCCTCAAGGCCGAGACCTTGCAGCGCACCGGCTCGTTCAAATTCCGCGGCGCCTACAACAAAATTTCCCAGATTCCCGAGAGCAAGCGCGCCGGCGGTGTGGTCGCCTATTCGTCCGGCAACCATGCGCAAGGTGTCGCCGCCGCAGCGCAGCTTCTCGGCATGCGCGCCACTATCGTAATGCCGGCGGACGCGCCGATGGCGAAGCGCGAGCGCACCAAGGCACTCGGCGCCGAGGTCGTGCTCTACGACCGCAACAAGGAAGACCGCGCCGCCATCGCCAAGAAGATTGCCGAGGAGCGTGGCGCCACTTTGGTGCCGCCGTTCGACGATCCGATGATCATTGCCGGGCAGGGCACCATCGGCCGCGAGATCGTCGAGGACCTCGCGGCGCTCGGCCTCAAGCCGGACATCGTCGTGATCGGTGCCTCGGGCGGCGGGCTTGCGGCCGGCACCGCGCTTGGCGTCAAGTCGCGGGTGCCAAGTTGCAAGTTCTACACCGCCGAGCCGGACGGTTTCGACGACACCCGCCGCTCGTTCGCCAGCGGCCGGCGCGAGCGCAATCCGAAGCTCTCCGGCACCATCTGTGACGCATTGATGACGCAGACGCCGGGGGAGATCACCTTCCCGATCAATCGCGAACTGATCGGCGATGGTGTTACTGCGACCGACGAGGAAGTCGGCCGTGCTGTGGCCTTCGCGTTCCGCGAGTTGAAGCTGGTGGTCGAGCCGGGCGGGGCGATTGGCCTTGCCGCGCTGCTGGCCGGCCGGCCCGACGTGAAGGGCAAGGTGGTGGTCGCCGTGCTGTCGGGCGGCAATGTCGATGCCGAGCTATTCGACCGCCTGATCGCGGCCTAGGAAAACAGCGCGATCCGCTCTTCCGGCGACAGCGCCATCACTTGCGTCAGCAAATCGGCGCTCTTGAGCCGCGGGGTGTCCGGCTCTGCCGGCGTCCCGTCCTCATCCATGACCGGGCTGTCCATCGGCGCGACGCCGTGCTCGCGCGACAGCATCGCCTCGATCCGCGCCAGGGCATCGAGCGCGGCGCGGGTGTCGGCGGCGCGGGCGCGCCGGGCATGCTCCTCCAGAAATGCGCGGCCGCGCGCGGTGGCGCTCAGCGCGGTCACCAGCGCGTCATAGATCGGGTCATCCGTCCTGGCGGCGGATAAATCCCGCGCGAGGCTGTCTTGCGTCATGGCGGCAGTCTATCAATCAGCCCGATTCGGCCGGGTTAGCCACCGCAGATGTTCCCCAAGTTGTCCCCGCTGTCCTTTGGTTTCGCGGCGCGCGTCGCCGCCGTGTATGGCGGCCTGTTCATGTGGGGCGGCATCCAGTTGCCGTATTTCCCGCTATGGCTGAAAGCCAAGGGGCTCGACGCGCGCGAAATCGGGATTGTACTGGCGGCGCCGATGGTGGTCCGCTTGTTCGCCATTCCCGCCGCGGCCCGGATCGCCGAACGCACCGGCGCATTGCGCGGCATGATCTCGATCGCCCTTGCGGTTGCGACGGTCGGGTATGTGGCGGTCGGATTGGCGAACGGCTTCCTCGCGATCCTGGTGTTGTTTGCCTTGGCGTCGTTTGCGGTGTCGCCGGCCTCGCCGCTCACGGACACTTACGCGCTGCATGGTCTGGGCCAACGCAACCGCGCCTATGGGCCGGTGCGGCTGTGGGGCTCGGTCGCGTTCGTGGTCGGCACGTTTCTCGCCGGCTATGCCGTCGATGCGTTTCCGGCGCATGACCTGATCTGGCTGATGGTCGCCGCCAGCCTGCTGTCGGCGGTGGCCGCGTTCGCACTCGAGCCGATGAACTTCGCGCCGCATGCGCCATCGCTCGGCCAGTCGCGGCGGTTGCTGACCAATCCGGCCTTCCTCGCCGTCACCGCCGCGTCGGGTCTCATCCAGGGCAGCCACGCGGTCTATTACGGCTTTTCGGCGCTGGATTGGTCGAAAGCGGGACTCGACGGCACGACGATTGCGATGCTGTGGGCGCTCGGCGTGTTCGCCGAAATCGCGCTGTTTGCGGCGCAGGGCCGGCTGCCTCTATCGATCACGCCGGTCTTGCTGCTGGCCGTTGGCGGGGCCGGCGCCGCCTTGCGCTGGTTAGTGATGGCGTTCGATCCGCCGCCGGCCGCGCTGCCGGCCCTCCAGCTTCTGCACGGCCTGTCGTTCGGCGCCACCCATCTCGGCGCGATGGCGCTGCTGGTGAAGATCGCCCCGCAGGGGAGAAGCGCATCGGCGCAAGGCTTCTACGCGATCGGGCTCGGCGCGATCATGGCGGCGATGATGAGCTTGTCCGGCTGGCTCTATGCCACTTACGGCGCCGCGGCTTACGGTGCGATGGCGTTATCGGCTGTTGCTGGCTGCGCGTGCGCCGCCATAGCGCACCACGCGCGGCAGCGCGCGATGGCGTGAGCTTGCCGTGATATCGTGATGCGGCGAGCCGCAGGACTGCACGATGCGGTTGAGCTCGCGGCCTTGCAGGAAGATCATCTTGCGCGACAGGCCGCCATTGCGGCCGATCCACGAGCGCACCTTGTTCGGATAGACGTTCCACAAAGCCTGCGTGCCCATCGGGCTGGTGACCGGGCGGCCGTTCTCGTCGGGCATCCAGGCGGCATGGAAGCCGAACCGCGCACGCGAAGTCGCGCAGACGCGCTCGCGCGGGATCAGGCCGAGCAGGAGCGTGCAGGCGGAGAAGCAGTTGCCGTCGATGACGACGTCCTCACCGGACGAGCGCAGCGCCGCGAAAGCTTGCAGATATTGGCCGATCTGGCCGCCACGGTCTTCGGTGATCAACATGGTTGCCGACGCGGACGACGCGCCGCCGATCAGCAACAAAGCGCCCGCGATAACGCTGCGGAAACGCATGACCCCCATCCCCTGTGACGCACGCCGCTTTTGCGGTCCCCGATTAACCAAAAGCGTATCGCAACGTCGCCGAAGAGCAAGACTTTATTAACCAAAAAGATGCGCACGCTGTGCGCCAAATTGGAACAGCGGAACTTTGAGTTTGATTACAATTGTATCGATCAGCCCCACAACGCGCGCTGTGGCGGATGAATCGTGCTGCCGTCGTATTGCAATCCCGGTGAACGATCGCGCGCGAGCAGGAGAGGCCCGTCGAGATCGACGAAGGTTGCGCGCTGCGCGACGAATATCGCCGGCGCCATCGCCAGCGATGTCGCCACCATGCAGCCGACCATGATGTCGAGCCCGAGCCGTTTTGCCTCATCGGCCATCGCCAGCGCTTCGGTGAGGCCGCCGGCTTTGTCGAGTTTTATGTTGATCGCATCGTAGCGATTGCCGAGTGCTGCGAGTGAATCGCGCGCATGCACGCTCTCGTCGGCGCAGATCGGCACGCGATGTTCGATTGTCGCGAGCGCGTCGTCGGCGTCCGCCGGCAGCGGCTGCTCGATCAGCGCGACGCCGGTATCGGCGCACGCCGCAATGTTGCCGGCGAGATCATCCGGCGACCATCCTTCGTTTGCGTCGACGATCAGTTTTGCATTCGGCGCCGCCTTGCGGACCGCGGCGATCCGCGCGGCATCCTGTCCGTCGCCGCCGCCAAGCTTGATCTTGAGCAGCGGCCGCGCTGCCGCGCGTGCCGTGGCCTCCGCCATCGCCGGAGGCGCACCGAGTGAAATCGTGTAGGCGGTGACAAGCGGGCGAGGCGCGTCCGCACCGATCAATTCATGCACCGGGTTGCCGGCGCGCTTGGCTTCCAGGTCCCAGAAGGCGCAGTCGAGCGCATTGCGCGCCGCGCCCGGTGGCATCGCCCGTTGCAGCGCCGTGCGGTCGAGCCCGCTCGCGAGCGCGCCACGCATCGCCTCGATTGCTGTCACAACCTCCTCGACACTTTCGTCATAACGGGCATAAGGAACACATTCGCCGCGCCCGCGTTTCTCGCCGTCGTTGAGTTCGACGACGACCACCGCTGCTTCGGTCTTGCTGCCGCGGCTGATGCGGAAATCACCCGCGATCGGCCATTTTTCCGCCGCTACGGCCAGGGAAAGGGTGTTGCTGTTAACCATGTTGCGGCGCCGACCTTATCTTTTGGGGGTCGAAAGGCCATGGCCAAGCGCGCTCGCTGCACTTATTTTAACTTAACTGACGGGACCATTGCTTGAGCGAACAGTCACTATTGGAAGGGCGCGCCGACGGCGACCGGCTGACGCTGGTCGGCAGCGGCGTCTGGACCGCTGTCGAAGCGGCCGAACTCGAGCGGCTCATCGAGGCGCAAACGGCTGCGTCCGAAAGGCCGCGCACCGTTGTCATCGATATGGCGCGCATCGAAAAATTCGACACCTACGGCGCCTGGATGCTTGAGCGTCTGATCCGCCTGTTCAAGGAGCGGGGCACGGCGGCTCAGGTCGTCGCCCTGCCGGCGAATTACCAGGCCCTGGTCGACGAAGTTCACACTGTGAATTTCAAGAATTGGCCAGCCCCGGAAGAAGAAAACAAGGTTCTAACGACCTTCGAATCGATCGGTCACACGGTCTATACCGTCATCCATTCGCTGCGCGCTGCGCTCGACATGATCGGCGCAGTCATGGTCGCGCTGCTGCGCGTGCTGGCTCATCCGCGCAATTTCCGTCTCACCTCGATGGTCCATCATCTGGACAATGTCGCGTGGCGAGCGGTGCCGATCATCCTGCTCATCACCTTCCTGATCGGCTGCATCATTGCCCAGCAGGGCATTTTCCATTTCCGCAAATTTGGCGCCGACATCTATGTGGTCGACATGGTCGGCATCCTGGTGATGCGCGAGATCGGCGTCCTGATCGTCGCCATCATGGTGGCGGGCCGTTCCGGTTCGGCGTTCACCGCCGAGCTTGGTTCGATGAAGATGCGCGAGGAAGTCGATGCGCTGCGCACCATGGGGTTCGACCCGGTCGAAGTGCTGGTGCTGCCGCGGGTGCTGGCGCTGATCATCGGCTTGCCGCTGCTCACCTTCATCGGGTCGCTCGCCGCGCTCTACGGCGGCGGGCTGGTGTGCTGGCTCTATGGCGGCATCGACCCGGATGTATTTCTTCAGCGCCTGCGGGAAGCCATCACCATCGATCATTTCAAGGTCGGCATCATCAAGGCGCCGTTCATGGCGATGGTGATCGGCGTGGTTGCCTGCGTGCAGGGCTTCGAGGTCAAGGGTTCGGCGGAATCGCTCGGCATGCAGACCACGGCCTCGGTCGTTGAATCGATCTTCCTGGTGATCGTGCTCGACGGCATCTTCGCCATCTTCTTCGCTTCGATCGGGATGTGACGGCATGATCGAGAAAGCGCCGCAAAAAGACGTCGTCATCAAGGTCCGCGACCTCGTCGTGGGCTTCCGCGACCAGAACATCCTCAACCATCTCGACCTCGACGTTTATCGCGGCGAGATCTTGGGCTTCGTCGGCGGCTCCGGCGCCGGCAAGTCGGTGCTGACGCGAACCATCATAGGCCTCCTGCCGCGCCGCGAGGGCAGCATCGAGGTGTTCGGCACCGACATGCTCAAAGCGAACGAGGAGGAGCGCCGTTCGATCGAACGCCGCTGGGGCATCCTGTTCCAGCAGGGCGCGCTGTTTTCCTCGCTGACGGTGCGCGAGAATATCCAGTTCCCGATCCGCGAATACCTCCATCTGCCCGAGCGGCTGCTCGACGAGATCGTGGTGGCCAAGCTCGAAATGGTCGGGCTGCACGCCAACGTGCGCGACAAGTTTCCCTCCGAACTGTCCGGCGGCATGACCAAGCGCGTGGCGCTGGCGCGGGCGCTCGCGCTCGACCCCGAGATCGTGTTCCTCGACGAGCCGACCTCGGGCCTTGACCCGATCGGTGCCGGCGACTTCGACGCGCTGATCGCGACCTTGCAGCAGACGCTGGGATTGACCGTTTTCATGGTTACCCACGACCTCGACAGCCTGCACACTGTTTGCGACCGCATCGCGGTCCTGATCGACGGCAAGGTCATTGCCGCCGGCCCGATGGAGACGATGCTCGCGTCCGAGCATCCCTGGATGAAATCTTATTTTCACGGCGCCCGATCCCGTGCGGAAGCGCGCCCAGCCCGCCACGGCTTGAATAGGTAGCGTACAACATGGAAACCAAAGCCAATTACACCCTGGTCGGAATGTTCACGCTCGCGGTCGTCGCCGCGATTTTCGGCTTCGTCTACTGGGCGCAGCATGTCGGCGGCACCGGTGAGCGCGCGATCTACCGCGTGCTGTTTTCGACTTCGGTGTCCGGTCTGCGCACCGGCAGCGCGGTCCTGTTCAACGGCATCCGCGTCGGCGACGTGACCGATCTGCGGCTCAATGCCGACAACCCAAATCAGGTTGCCGCGACGATCTCGGTCGACAAGAATGTGAAGGTTCGCCCCGACACCCGTGCCGGCATCGAGTTTCAGGGCCTGACCGGCATCGCCGCGATCGCCCTCAACGGCGGCAGCCCGGGCGAGCCGGCGTTGAACGGCCTCTCCAATCCGCCGCCGGCGCTGGTCGCGTCTCCCGCGGCGTCGCAAGACATCGCCCAGGGTGCGCGCGATGTGCTCCAGCGGATGGACGATTTCATCGAAGAGAATCGCCCGGCCTTCAAGAGCACGCTCAAGAATCTCGACACGTTCTCGGGCGCGCTGGCGCGTAACTCCGCGCGTCTCGACACCATTCTTGCGGGCATGCAGAACTTCATGGGCGGCGCGGATGGCAAGGGCGGCGACATCAACGACGCCGCCAAGTCGATCCGCGAATTGTCTGACCGGCTCAGCAAGCTCGCCGACAATCTCGACAAGCGCACCGCCTCGATCACCGACGGCATCAACGATCTGACCGCGACCGGCACCAAGCAGATCAACGCGGTGTCGCGTGATCTTCAGCGCACGCTCGGCACCATCGACCGCACCGTCAACAATATCGACAAGAATCCGAGCCGCCTGCTGTTCGGCGGCAGTGGCGGCGGCTCGCAGGGCGGCGGGCGCTAGCTCCCCAAAAGCAAACGGCCCCGGACTTCCGGGGCCGTTTTTCTTTGCGTCGGTTTTTACTGTGCCTGGTCGAACCGGCCGGCGGCGTGGGCCAGCATCGTGTAGACCTTGCCGGTTTCCGACGTCAGGTACGTGCGCGCCACCACCTGGCCGCGGTCGTCGCGCGAGACATCTTCCAGCAGGCGCTCGAACTCGGCGATGTAGCGGTCGACCGTCTGCTTGAACTCGCGGTCGACGCGATACTTGGCGCGGATTTCGTCGAACGCCTTCTGGCCTTGCAGCGTATAGAGCCGGCGGGTGAACACGTTGCGCTCGCCGCGCTTGTAGCGGTCCCACAGGTCCGCTGCGGCGTCGTGATCGATCATCCGCGCGATGTCGACCGAGAGCGAGTCGAGCGACTCGATCGAGTGGCGCGGCGTGCGCTCGTCACTCGGGCGTGACACCACGGGGGCAGGAGCGGGCGCCGGGCGGCTTTCGCCCAGCAGTTCGTCCTCGTCACGCGAGGCGCGGTTGAGCAGGTCCGTCAGCCAGCCTTTGTTGGCCTGAACCTGCGCCGACGTATCCGTGCCGGTCCGGCGGGCGGGCGGGGCATAGCTTGCCGCGGTCGGCCGGGCAGCCGGCTGCGGGGCTTCGGCCCGCTCCGGGCGCGACACGCGGCGCGGCTCGGATTGCTCCAGGCTGCGGCCGTGGCGGGCGACGATGCGGTTCAACTCGGCCAGCGCCTCGATCTGGTCGACCAGCACGCGGCGCATTTGCGTCGCGCTGTCGGCGGTTTCGCGCGGCAGTTCGAGAATGCCACGGCGCAGCTCCTCGCGGGTCGCTTCCAGCTCGCTGCGCATCTGCGCGGCGGCGTCGGCGGTTTCCTGCGGCAGTTCCATGATGCCGCGGCGCAACTCCTCGCGCGTCGTTTCGAGCTGCTGCTGCATCTCGCCGGACATCTGCTTCATCGATTCCATGATCTCGGTGAAGCGTTCGGCCGCCTGGCGGAGCATCATCTGGCTGTCGCCGGTCGATTGCTCGTACACCGCGCGCATCGACTCGGCGGTGGCGCGGCGTTCGGTCTCGGCGGCTTCGCGCATCGCCTCGAACTGGTCGGCGATGACGTGGGCGCTCTCGACGCTCGATTCCGACACCACGCGCGCGATTTCGCGGGCGCGGCCGCCGGCCGCGTCGAGCGATTCATCGAGCAGCGCGGAGAAGCGCTTGAGCCGCTGGTCGAGATCCTCGGTGCGGATGTCGAGGGTGGAGATCAGCGAGTCGAGGGTGACGCGGCGCTCGTTCACCGCGTCTTCGGTGCGGATATTGCTGCGCTCGATCAGCTCGATCGCCTTGGCCAGCTCGCGGCCATGCTGCTCGAAGCGGATGGTGAGCTGGCCGAGATCGGTGACGACCCGCGCGGTGGTCTCGCGGAAGTCGCCGATCGTGTGAGCCACGCTCTCGCTGGCGGTGTTGGTACCCTCGGTCACTTCCTTCATCGCGCTGACGAAGTCGGTGACCCGCATCATCATGGTGTTTTCCAGCACGCTCATGTTCTGGTGCGCGCCGGTCAGCACTTCCTGCAGCAGGATGTTGGCTTCGCGCAGCCGCTCGTAGAGCGCGGTCGAATCCGCGCGGAGCATGTTGTGGGTTTCCAGCATCTCGGAGACGCTCGCCGCCGAGGTCTGCTTGGCCTGCTGGATCGCGGTTTGCGCGACGTTGTGAAGCTCGGACATCGTGCTGCTCACCGCGCCGGTCGCGGTCTCGCCGGCGGCGTTGATCATGCGCGCCAGCTCTTCCGAGTTGTTCAGCATGGTCTGGCTGAAGGCGAGGCCCTTGTCCTCGATCGACTTCACCGCCTGCTCGGTGGCCTGTGTTACGCTGTCGGCGAACTGCTGGCCCTTCTCGACGATCGAGGCGAGCACGCCGCCGCTCTTGTCGGAGAGCAGCGTGGTCATCTCGCTGGTCTGGCGCGTTACCGTATTGGTGATCTCCTCGGCCTTGCCGAGGAAGCTCGCGGCCACTTCGGTCGACAGCGTCTTGAGCGAGCCGCCGACACTGTCGGACAGCGCGGTGAGGGAGCGTTCGGCTTCGCCCGCGCGATCGATGATCGACGTGGCGGACGAATTGAGGGCGTCGGCGGCCGCCTTGGTACGGCTCTCGATCTTCGAGGTGACCTCTTCGGCCCGGCCGACCAGCAATTCCTCGAAGCGGCCGATCCGGCTGTCGAGATGGCTCGCCACCTCGTCGGCGCGCGCGCCGAGCGTGGTGTCGATTGCCGCCGCCTTGTCGGCGATGCGGGTCGCGACGTCGTCGCCGCGCTTGTTGATGGTGTCGCCGGCTTCGGCGATGCGCTTGTCGATCGCGGCGACGGCATCCTTGCCGCCTTCGGACAGCGTCTGCGCCAGCGAATTGACCTTGCCGCCCATCAGCTCCTCGAACTTGGCGAGGCGCTGGTCGAGCGTGCTGCTGATCTCTTCGGTGCGGCTGGTGACGCGCTGATCGAAGCCGTCGACATAGTCGCGCATCGAGGCGCCGACGTCCTGCGTGCGCTGACTGAGCTTCTCGACCAGCTCGCCGCCGTAGGTCTTCACCGTGCGGTCGAATTCGCCGATGTGGCGGATGATGAGGTCGCCGAGCGCCGCGGAATCGCGTGCCAGCTTTTCCGAGAGGTTCGTGCCGTCGCGGTTGAACACGTCGGCGAAGGCTTGCAGCCGCGCCGCCAGCATGTCGCGTACGCCGTTGTTCTGGCGGTCGAGCGAATTGGCCAGGGTCTCCGCGTTCTCGCGGAAGGTGTCGGCCACCTTGTTGCTGCGGGCGACGATGCTGTCGCCGACCCGCGAGCCGGTCTGCTCGATCTTGGCGACCACGTCGCCGCCGCGGGCGGTGAGGTCGAGCACCAGCGAGTCGCCGGTGGAGCGCAGCGTATTGTTCACTTCGCCGACGCGCGCCGCGATCTCATCGTTGAGCTTTTTGCCGGTCTCGGCCAGCGTATCGGTCATTTGCTGCGACCGCGCGGCCATGTTCTCGATCACCGCCGTGGACTTCTGGTCGAAGCTCTGCGCCACCTGGTCGAGGCGGCTTGCCATCATCTGCTGGAGGCGACCCGACAGATCGGCGAATTCGTCGTGGATATGGTCGGTCTTGAAGGTGAGGCTGTTGGTCAGCCGCTCGCTCGCCGAGGTGATCGCGGTGGTGGCACGGTCGCTGGTACTTTCCAGCCGGCCGAGCAGGGTGGAGCCGCGCTCCTGCAGCGCGTCGATCATCGAGTCGCCGGCGTGGCCGAGCGCGAGCGTGATGTGCTCGCCCTTCTCGGTCAGCGAGCGGGTGATGCGCTGCGCCACTTCGTTGACGCGCTCGGAGATCACGTCGCCGACGTTTCCGATATCCTGCGTCAGGCCGAGATGGACGCCGCCGATCGCGCTGCGGATCTGTTCGGCCTGGCCCACCAGCGTGTCGCGCTGGCTGGTCAGTTCGGCCAGCAGGTCGCGGATGCGGACTTCGTTGTCGTTATAGGCGCGCTCGAGCGCGGAGACTTCGTTATGCACCAGCGCCTCAAGCTCGGCGGCGCGCGCCAAGGCGCGCTCGACGCCGTCACCCATCGCGGTCACTTCGCGGCGGATCGCCTGGCCGACGTTGACGATGGCCTCGCGGGCGGCGGTTTCCGGCTCGGCAAACTTGATGGCGACGTCGGCCATCGCCTGCGCCACGGTCCGCAGCTCGTTGGTGCGGCGGACCGCCTGCGCGAAAGCGAAGAACGTCGCGATAGGCAGCAGCACGCCCGCAGCGATCGCCGCCATGACCGGGATCGCGGCGTCCGGCTGTCCCAGCAGGGTGGCCAGCTTGGCGCGGAACGCAAAGGCGAACGCGGCGGCGCCGAGCAGCCACAGCGCAGACAGCGCGCCGGCATAGAGATATGGCGTCCGGGCCGGCCGGCGCTGGAGAGTCTGGAGGATGTGGCCGATCGCGGCGCGATCGTCGTTGGCGGCGCGGCGGACATTGCCGTCTTCGCCCCACTGGGCCTGCTCGTCGCTCTGGAACAGGTCGCCGCCCGGCGCGCGGACGCGGTCCTGGGCGCTGACCGGAATAGTCGGCCGGCCGAGCATGTTGTCGTGCTCGCGGCTCCGCAAGGCGTCTTCGATCGCCGTCAGTGGATCCTTGCCGGCATCGTTGGACTTCTGCGGATTATTGGCCATTCGTCGCCTCGTCGTTACGCCGGACCGATCCCGTCAGTCCGAACACTGCACATTCCCGGGCCGCGCTTGGGAGCGCGGGGATCAGAGGCCTGAAAGGCCCGGATTTCTCACGGTCAGATTGCCCAAACCATCCTATCGGCTTGGGAATGCAATGAAAACCGCTCCAAAGGCATATCGTTAACGTCGGTTAACGACTGTGACAGAGCCGATTATTCCGGCGCGTTTACCGGACTTTGGCGAGCCTCCGGCACTATCGCCGCGGTTTCGGAGCGTGTGATGGTTCAGGTGCGTAAATCGGCCCAGATGACGGATGCGGCCGCAGAGCCGCTGGGTGAGGCGATCGACCGCGCCCACCTGCGGCAGATGACCTTTTCGGACGCGATCCTCGAACGCGAGGTGCTGGGCCTGTTCGACAAGCAGGCCGCCTCGATGCTGGAACTGATCTCCGTCGCCGAGCCCGGCGCGCTTCCGGCGCTGGCGCACGCCGTCAAAGGCTCGGCGCGCGGCATCGGTGCCTGGCGGGTGGCGGAAGCCGCCGCCATCCTCGAAATGGCGCCGCAAGGCAACCGGGCGCCGCTGTCCGCCGCTCTGGTTGAGGCCCGCGCCGCAATCGCGCGCATATTGCCGCGCAACTGAGTGGCATCTCGCGGCGCGACCCTATATAGGGGCCACATCCATCCGAGCTTTCATTTCCTGAACGATGCCCAAGATCACTTTTACCGACTCGAGCGGCACATCACGCACGGTTGACGCCGAAGTCGGCGCGACCGTGATGGAAACCGCGATCCGCAACAACATCCCCGGCATCGAGGCCGAGTGCGGCGGCGCCTGTGCCTGCGCGACCTGCCACGTCTATGTCGATGAGGCTTGGCGCGAGAAGGTCGGCGAGCCCTCGCCGATGGAAGAGGACATGCTCGATTTCGGCTACGATGTGCGGGAAAACTCGCGGCTGTCCTGCCAGATCAAGGTGACCGACGCGCTCGACGGCCTCAAGGTGACGACGCCGGAGCGGCAGGCGTAGGGGCGTCCTCTCCGTCGTCATGCCCAGCCTTGTGCCGGGCATCCACGCCTTCCTTTTTGGCCAAGGCGTGGATGGCCGGGACAAGCCCGGCCATGACAGCAATTAACTCCCGCTCTTCACCCGCCACGGGCTCAGCCGCGCAATCACTTCATCAGGCACCGGGATCGGCTCGCGCGTCGTCTTGTTCATCGTCACCATCGTGAAGTCGCCGGCCGCGGCGCAGTGCTCGCCCTGGAACACGCCCTGCGCCACCACGAACGAGCGCCGCGCGAACGACTTGAGCGCGGTGCCGATCATCAGGTCGCCCGGCCAGCGCAGCTCGCGCATGAAGTTTATTTCCGCCCGCACCAGCACGAAGGTGACGTTGTCGATGCCGACGCTGAGATCGGGGTTGCGAAACATCGCCACCCGGCCGGTCTCGAAATAGGTGGAATAGACCGCGTTGTTGACGTGGCCCTGCGCGTCCATGTCACGGAAACGCACTATATCCCGGACCTGATGCGGAAAGTCGGCGAGGCGGGGGAGGGTCTTCTGCGGTTTGTCGTTCACATCGCTATATTGACAACGATGGAACCGACACGCAAACGACAGACATGCCCGAGACAATCAAAACTGACGCATTGATCATTGGCGCGGGCCCGGTCGGCCTGTTCGCGGTGTTCGAGCTCGGCCTGCTCGACATCAAGGCGCACCTCGTCGACATCCTCGACAAGGTCGGCGGCCAGTGCGCCGAGCTTTATCCCGAGAAGCCGATCTACGACATTCCCGGCTTCCCCACGATCACCGCGCAGGGGCTGGTCGACGGGCTGATGGCGCAGTCCAAGCCGTTCAAACCCACCATCCACCTCAACGAAATGGTGGAGAGTATCGAGAAGATCGGCGACCCGCTGTTTCGTGTCACCACGAACGGCGGCCAGATCTTCGAGACGAAGGTCATTGTGGTCGCAGCCGGCGGCGGCTCGTTCCAGCCCAAGCGTCCGCCGATCCCCGGCATTGAGGCCTACGAGAAGAAGTCGGTGCACTATTCGGTGCGCCGCATGGAGGATTTCCGCGGCAAGAAGGTGCTGATCGCCGGCGGCGGCGACTCCGCGCTCGACTGGACGCTCAACCTCGCGCCGATCGCCGGGCATCTGACGCTGCTGCACCGCCGCTCCGAATTCCGCGCCGCGCCGGACAGCGTCAACAAGATGATGTCGCTGGTCGGCGAGGGGAAGATCGACTTCGTGATGGGGCAGGCCAGCGCGGTCGAGGGCGCCGACGGTCAGGTGTCCAAGGTGATCGTGAAAAGCACCGACGGCTCGAATTTCGAGATCGCCTGCGACGCCATCCTGCCGTTCTTCGGCCTCACCATGAAGCTCGGCCCGATCGCCAACTGGGGCCTGCGGCTCAACGAAGAGCTGATCCCGGTCGACACCGAAGCCTTCGAGACCAGTGAGAAGGGCATTTTCGCGATCGGCGACATCAACACCTATCCCGGCAAGCTCAAGCTGATCCTGTCCGGCTTCCACGAGGCCGCGCTGATGGCGCGTCGCGCGCAGGCTTACGTCTATCCGGACAAGAAGTTCGTGTTCCAGTACACGACGTCATCCACGAGCTTGCAGAAGAAGCTCGGCGTGGCGTGAGTCCGGCTGTCATCCCCGCGCAGGCGGGGATCCAGTAAGCTGTGCTATTCAAAGTTTGAGTCGGAGATCACGTCTGGCTCTTGTGTTTACTGGATGCCCGCTTTCGCGGGCATGACAGGTTGAGCAATGCCCACCGAATCCATCACCACCACCTGCTGCATCGTTGGCGGCGGCCCCGCCGGCATGATGCTCGGCTTCCTGCTGGCGCGCGCCGGCGTCGATGTCGTCGTGCTGGAAAAGCACAAGGATTTCCTGCGTGACTTCCGCGGCGACACCATCCATCCCTCGACGCTGGAGTTGATGCACGAGCTTGGGCTGCTCGACGAATTCCTCAAGCTGCCGCACTCCAAGGTGAAGCATCTCGCCGCGCAGATCGGCGACACCCGTGTCGAGCTGGCGGACTTCACCCACCTGCCGACCCGCTGCAAGTTCGTCGCCTTCATGCCGCAGTGGGACTTCCTCAATTTCCTCGCCGCCAAGGGAAAGAAATACAAGAAGCGCTTCGATCTGCGAATGCGCGCGGAGGCGGTCGGCCTGATCCACTCCGGCGGCCGTGTCGTTGGTGTGACCGCCAAGATGCCGCGCAAAGACCTCGAAATCCGCGCCGATCTTGTGGTCGGCACCGACGGCCGCCATTCGACCGTCCGCGCCGCCGCCGGCCTCACCGGCGACGACTACGGTGCGCCGATGGATGTGCTGTGGTTCCGCCTCAGCAAGAAGAAGAGCGACAAGGGCGAAACCTTCGGCCATGCCGAGGCCGGCGGCCTGCTGGTGATGCTCGACCGCGGCGATTACTGGCAATGCGCCTATGTCATCCCGAAGGGCGGCTTCGAGCAGGTGAAGGCGCGCGGCCTCGACGCGTTTCGCGCCAGCGTGGTGAAGTTCTCGCCGTTCCTGAAGCGCCGCATCGGCGAGATCGAAAGCTGGGACGACGTGAAGCTGCTCACCGTTGCGGTCGACCGATTGCGCCAGTGGCACCAGCCGGGCCTGATTTGCATCGGCGACGCCGCGCACGCGATGTCGCCGGTCGGTGGCGTCGGCATCAATCTCGCGGTGCAGGACGCGGTCGCCGCCGCCAACATTCTCGCCGCGCCGCTCAAGTCACGCAGCGTCACCGCACGGCATCTGCACGAGATCGAGCAGCGCCGCCTGCTGCCGGTGAAACTCACCCAGTGGCTTCAGCTCACCATCCAGAAGCGGTTGATCGGCCGTCTGCTGGCGAGCCGGCAAACGCCGAAGCCGCCGTTGATCTTCCGGCTGGTCGGCGCGTTCCCGATCCTGCGTCGCATCCCGGCGCGGCTGATCGGCATCGGCATCCGCCCCGAGCACATCCGCACGCCGGAAGCCTGAGCTAAGACCCCATCCCCGCCGGGGCGACCTGTGAGCTTTTCAGCCCGACGTCGTCCAGCGCCTTGCGCACCAAGCCGGACGCCTTCGCTTCCTCGATGAATTCGGTGACAGTGGCGAGCGATTGCGCCTTGCCCTTCGGCACGGCAATCGACGTCGTCGAGTTCATGAAGCCGCCATCGAGGATGCGCGAGCCCGGCACCTTGCCGGCGATGCCGGTCAGCGACTCCCGCGAGAACGCGATGGCATCGACTTTGCCGGCGACCAGCGCCGCCACTGCGGCGTCGGCGCTGTCGAACGTCACATGCGTCGCGTGCGGCGCGGTGCGGTTCGAGGCGCGGAACGTCGCTGTACCGCCCAGCCCGCCGATCCGCACCCCGGCGCGATTGGCGTCTGCGACATTCGCGATGCTGGCGTCGGGTCCGGCCAGATAGGTGCTTTGCAGCACGTGATAGGCGTTGCCGAAGTCGACGAATTTCTTGCGCTCCTCGTCGACCGGCATGAAGGCGACGTCCCATTTATTGTCGGCAGCCGAGGCCTGCACCTCACCGGAGCCGTTGAACACGACATATTCCACCGGCACGCCCAGCTTCTTCGCCAGCGCCGCGCCAAGCTCGACCGCGACGCCGCGATAGCCGCCGCTCTCATCCTTGACCGCGAATTGCGCGGACGGGGCGGGTGCGATCGCGATGGCGACCCGCAGCTTTCCGGTGGGTGTGAGTTCGTGCATTGAAAACCCCAGCGTGGAGCCCAAACGCTAGCAGACCCGCCGCCGCCCGACGAGGACGATCATCATCGCCAGCGGCGCCAGCGGCATCAGCCGGCTCTGGTAGCGGTTGGATGCGTGCGAGAACACGCCGCAGACCGCGGCGTTGACGATCAGCGCCAGCAGCACGGTGGCGGCCAGCGCGGCCGCTTGCGGCGGCAGGTCGAGCCGGCGGCGCCACAGCAGCACAGCGGCAAGTCCGAGCATCGCCAAGCTGCCGGCCGGAATGTGAATCCAGTTGAGCGGCTTCACGTCGAGCCCGCCGTTCTGCTGCCGCGCCTCCATCAGCGCCGGATAGAGCGCCGGCAGGTAATCCTTGAAGGTCCAGATGACGTGGAAATTCCGGTCGTTGTCGGCCGTGATCGCGGTCGCAAACGAGACGAATTGCTCCGCGCTGTGCGCGACCGCGTTTTCGATCTGCTCTGCCGGGTAACGCGCCAAAGTCGCCAGTACGATACGGCGCTCCTCGCTGCTGTAATCCTTCCAGCCGCCGAGCTTTGTGAACGGCGTGCTGTTGCGCCACAGCCAGTCGTCATAGCCGTAGCCGGCGATCTGCGTGCGGTAGGGGCAAATACGGAGTGTCGGATCTGGACATACGTCGTCGAGATAGCGGCTGACGATCCCGTCCTCGACCAGCCGGTTGAACAGGAAGCTGATGCCGCCCGGGGTGAACGCGAAATGTCCGGTGACCGCCAGATTTGAAACCGGCGCCAGCAGCAGGCCGCCCGCCAGCGCGATCCCCGCCGCCGCGAAGCGCGGCCGTGGAAAATTTTTCAGCAATCCGGCAATCAGCAGCGCCGCGACGAGGCCGAGCGCCACCCCCATGAATGCCATGTGCGAGCAGATCGCGAATGCGATCGTCGCGCCCAATCCGATCCGCTCGATCGTGCGAATGTCGTCGCCGCCGAAGACGAGCAGATAGAGCGCCAGCACGCCGGCCGGAAACAGGATGTCCGGCATCATCTGGCTCACGAACCACGGCAGGCTGGTGATCACCGCCAGGATGACCACGATGCCGAGCAGCAACCAGGCCCGTCCGCCGATCTTGTGCACGCGCAGCGTCAGCGCGATCAGCCAGACGACCAGCCCCGACTGCACAACGATGTTCGGCCAGAACGCCAGCGGTGCGCCGGGAATGAGGAAGACGCCGTAGAGTGCCGAACGGCCGAGCTCGAGCGTGCCGGTGATCGGCCGTTGCAGGTAGCCGCCGGTGTCCGGAAAGATCAGCGGGAAGCCGTTCCACAACGCCGGCGCCACCAGCGCGAGCAGCGCCGCGCCCGCCGCCAGCCAATAGGCGACGTTGCCCAGGCCGCGTTCCTGGCGCCGGTCGTCCCGGTCGATAACGCTGATCTCAGCCACCCGCTTTAACGCCGCCCGCTCCGGCGGCGTTCCCCCTGCGCGTGAAGCTTAGTCGATTTTCGCCGGCCGCAGCGCGGTGATCGCCGCCAGCAGCGCCGTCAGCACCGCCAGCCAGACGATCCGCGCACCATAGCGGTCGTGCGGGTTGGAAAACACGCCGCACACCGCGGCATTGGCGAGCACCGCCAGCGCCACCGTAGCGGCGAGATCGCGCACCGTGGCAAAGCGCCGCTGCTGCCGCAGCACGATCATGATGGCCGGCAGGGCGAGAATCGCCAGCAGCCCGAGCGGGTAGTGCAGGGTGTTGATCGCCGTGAACGAGATATCGCCGTGCTGCTGGTGCGCCGCCTTCATCTGCGGCGCCGCCCACGGCGTGTAGCGGGTGATGATCCCGTAGGTGTGATAGATCGTGTTGAGCACGCCTTCGCCGGTGCGCACGTCGACGATCTGTTTCGCGGTGTCGAGCACCGCGGATTCAAGTTGCAGCACCGGATAACCGGCCAGGCTTTCGACCGCGATGGTCTGCATTTCCTTGCCGAGCCCGGCAAACCGCCCGAGCTTGTTGAATACCGAATTGCCCCAGAAGAACATATCGGCGTCGGTCGGCAGCTCGTTCCTGTGGTCGCACAATCTGAAGCGCGGGTCGGGGCAGTGCTCGTCGAGATATTTCGCGACGATGCCGTCTTGCAGCATGCGGCCGAACGACAGCGCCGCGCCGCCCGGCGTCCAGACGAATTGTCCGCTGACGCTCCAGTTCGCTGCCAGCGTCACCAGCGCGCCGAGCACCAATGCGGCGATACCGTGCAGCAGCGGCTTGAGCGCGACCGGCGAGCCGGGCCGGGTGTGCCACACCATCGCGCCGGCCAGCAGCGCAAGGAATACCGCGTAGGTCGCGCTGTGCGTCGCGCCGCCAATCGCCACCAGTGCGATCAGCGCGCAGCGCTCGCAGCTCCGCAGCGTGTCGGCGCGCAGCATGATGAGGTAGAGCGCCAGCACGCCGAGCCCGCAGAAGATGTCGGTGAGCAGGATCGCGGAGAGCCAGGGCAGCGTGCTGAAGACCGTGAGCGTCGCCACCACGCCGAGGAGCATCCACGGCCGCGCAAATCCGTGCGCGCGCAGCACGAGATGGATCACCCACACCGTCAGCGCCGCTTGCAACACGACCACCGGCCAGAAATTCGCCCACGCGCCGCCGAGCAGGATCAGGCCGTACATGCCCGGCCGGCTCGGCACCAGGTAGCCCTCGAACCAGCGCGCCAGGTAGCCGCCGGTGTCCCATTGCAGCAGCGGGAATCCGTTCCACAGCGCCGGCGCCGTCAAAAGCGCAACGCAAAGCAGGGCGGCGATCGCCCACAGAACGCGGTCACGTGAAAGCAGCAGATCCTCCCGGGCAGGTTCTTCTTTTTGTTGGGCGCAGTGTTAGCCGCTTGACGGCGCGCGCACTAGGGCGAAATGTCGCCGCGGTTAAAGGCTAAACCGCAGCAATGTTCGTCACCTTCTTCCATGAGTTGAAATCCGCCGGCGTGCCCGTCTCGCTGCGCGAGTATTTGACATTGATGGAGGCGATGGACGCCGATCTCGCCTCGCGCCGCATCGAGGAATTCTACTATTTGTCGCGCGCCGCGCTGGTGAAGGACGAGCGCAATCTCGACAAGTTCGACCGCGTGTTCGGCCATGTCTTCAAGGGGCTGGAAACCGTCGGCGACGGCCTGACCGCCGAAATCCCGGAAGAATGGCTGAAGAAGCTCGCCGACAAATACCTCACCGAGGAAGAGAAGCAGCAGATCAAGGCGCTCGGCGGTCTCGACAAATTATTGGAGACGCTGAAACAGCGCCTCGCCGAGCAGAAGGGCCGCCATCAGGGCGGCAACAAATGGATCGGCACCGCCGGCACCTCGCCTTTTGGTAACGGCGGCTATAACCCCGAAGGCATCCGCATCGGCGGTGAAAGCAAGAACCGCCGCGCCGTGAAGGTCTGGGATAAGCGCGAGTTCAAGGACCTCGACGACGACGTCGAACTCGGCACCCGCAACATCAAGGTGGCGCTGCGCCGCCTGCGCAAATTCGCCCGCACCGGCGCGCCCGACGAGCTCGATCTCGACGGCACCATCCGCGGCACCGCGCACAAGGGCTATCTCGACATCCAGATGCGCCCGGAGCGCCACAACGCCGTGAAGGTGCTGCTGTTCTTCGACATCGGCGGCTCGATGGACTGGCACATCAAGGCGACCGAGGAATTGTTCTCGGCGGCGCGCACCGAGTTCAAGCACATGGAGCATTTCTACTTCCACAACTGCCTCTACGAGAAAGTGTGGAAGGAGAACCGCCGCCGCTTCGATCACACCACGCCGACCTGGGACGTGCTGCACACCTATCCGCACGACTACAAGGTGGTGTTCGTCGGCGACGCCTCGATGTCGCCGTATGAGATCGCCGCGCCGGGCGGCTCGGTCGAGCACTTCAACGAGGAGGCCGGGCAGACGTGGATGGATCGCATCACCCGCACCTATCCGGCCTGCGTCTGGCTCAATCCGGTACCCGAGAAGGAGTGGGGCTACACCCACTCGATCGGCATGGTGCGCCAGTTGATGGGCAACCGGATGTTTCCTTTGACGCTCGACGGGCTGGACCGCGCGATGCGCGAACTGGTGCGATGACTACTTCTTGATCACTGAAAGCTTGCCGCTGCGCTCAAGGCGCGCCTCCTTCACATCGCGCGGATCTTCAACGCCCTGCTGGCGCAAATCTTCGCTGAGATCGTCCATCGCCATATGCGCTGCGGCCAGCGCCTTATGATCGACCCGGCCATTACGGATAAGAACAGTGTCGTGGCCCTTGAGCAGTATGCCAAGCGCCGGCCAATCTCGGGTGGCATATGACATCACCCAATGCATCGCGATCATCAGTAGGATCGCTGCGAGGGTGGAGGCCAGCGGCGCTGCGCCGGCGATGGTGCGGCCCGACAACGCCCCGATGATGATCAGGAGGATAACGTCGAACGCGGTCGCTTCACCCAGGAAGCGCTTCTTGCCCAGCCGGGCATAGGCGATGAGCACCAGATAGACGATGAATGCTCGGGCGCAGGTCTGCGCGACGCTCAGGTCAGCGGCTCGCGTGGCCTGCAAGCCGAGGAGAGTATCGAGCCACTGATAAGCGGTGTCCATTCCGAAATGCCTTGGTTACTTGGCACTACATCGACGCAGAAAGGCCCGGCTGGGTGCCGGGCCTTTCCTCCAAAGGGCAGCATTGAGGCTGATCGTCCGCTGCCGAATTAAGCCGCCTTGGCGTTCACGCCCTTGGTTGCGAGCTGCGACAGCTTCTTGTCCGTCGCTTCCTCTTCCTTGAGGTTCTCGGCCAGCACGCTGGCGCAGTCATTGCGGCCGAGCTGCTTGGCCCAGGCGATCAGTGTGCCGTAGCGCGTCATCTCGTAGTGTTCGACCGCCTGCGCCGCCGCGATCAACGCGGCGTCGAGCGTCTGCTTGTCCTCGACGTCGCCGGCGATGTCATTAGCTTCCTCGATGATGCCGTCGATCGCCGGGCAGTTCACTTGCTTCGGCGAATGTCCGTGCATCTTGAACACCTGCTCGACGCGGGCGATGTGTCCTTTGGTCTGCTCAAGGTGCATCTTGAAGCCGTCGGTCAGCTCGCGGTTGGTCGCCTTCTCGATCATGTCGGGAAGTGCTTTTTCGATCTGCTTCTCGGCGTAATAGATGTCCTGCAACGTGTGGACGAACAGATCGTCGAGATTTTTGATGTCTTTCGAAAAGAAACCCATTGTTCTCTCCTTGTTGATGTAGGGGGTTGAAGCAGCGATCGGCGACGCGCGGCCCTCAAGGCTTGAGATCGTTCGCCATCTTTTCGTGGCCTTTCAACGCCGGCAGATATTTCGAGGCAAAAGCCTTCAGGTCGGCGTTGCTGCCTCCCTTTGCGTAGCGCTCGAACAGCGAAACGGCATCCTTATGCGCCGCCTTCTGGTCGCTGGCGTATTGCTTGTCGAAGTCCTTGCCGTTGAGGCCGTTGAGCTTGTCGAGCTTCTTCTTATGAGAGTCGTCCATGGCGGCCGGAATCTGCGCCTTCACATTGCCGCCGCTGACCAATGCTTTGAGGTCGTTGGTGGTCTTGGTGTGATCCTCGACCATCTTGGCGGCGAAGGATTTGATATTTGCGTCCTGCGCTTTGCTTTGCGCAGCTTGGCTCGAGTTGATCTCGAACATGTCGCTGATGGCGGCTTCCGTGACGAAGTCTTGCATCGTCGGCGCTTTGCCGATCACGGAATTGACGCCGGTTTTTTCCATTGTGGATTGGGCTAACGCAGGGGCCGCGAACACACTGGCTGCGACGATGACGGCAGCAAGAACTTTCATGAGCTTTCCTTTTTGAAACGGTGTCGTTTCGAAAACGGGAAAGCTGACAAGTTGTTCAGGCAACTTTAAAAATGTTTGCGTTTTCAATATCAAATGATAGTCGCCGTCGTCCGCGACGACGACGCGAAACATTTTGGCGCAAACTTATGAGGCTTCGGCGGCGTCCGTGGGCAATGCGGTTGTCGCGGAGATTCGTAAGCCGCCTTCATGTTCCACGACTTGTGCGAGATCGGCTGAATCCACCCAGCCTCCGCAAATCGGGCATTGATAAAATCGTTTGCCGCTGCGCGGAGCGCAGAGCGGACTGTCGGTGTAGTTGCCACGCGGGAGCGCGGTCAGTGAGACCGGGGCATTCATGGGCGGCGCCTCTTATTCTTGTGGTTGCTCCTTCAAGTCGCGGAAATGCCGATTGTTCCGCTCGGCTGAATAAACATTCACAGTTTGGTCAGTCTTCCTGTCGCGATCCGGCGGCATCGTGCGCACGTGCAATCGAGCGGCATTGCACCGCAAGCTACGTAAGCAGCAGAAGCACGAATCTATTTCTTGTTGTGAGGGCTGCGGCTGTCTTCGGCCCGGCCTTCAGGGTTGTCGCCGCTCAAGCCGTACTCCGCCGACTTGGCGCCGAAAGCCGCGGCAGTGAATCCTTCAGCCGCGAGGCCGCGCCTCAACAGCTCGCGTACCGCGGCGGCGCGACTCGGCATGCGCGTCTTGAAACGAAAGGTGTCGAGCAGTCTCAGCTCATGTCCGGAGAGCATGAGTTGCAACCGCTCGCCACGAGAATCATCTGCCATCGACGATTACCATCCGGGGATGAGTCTGCGTGCAATCGTCAGTGCTGGCTAGTAAGAAAGACGCAGGAGAGTTCCGCCGTGCGCGAACCGCCATCGCGACTTATCCGCCTTGGCCGTCGCCCCGCGATCCTCAACCATGGCCAACTCCCTCTTGTCCTGATCCTTTCCAATGGAACAACGTTTGGAAGGGACCTTAGTTCAATTAGGGTTTTGAGTAAGGAGAGACAAATGAGTAGTCGGAATAAACTGCTGCGAATGCCTTCAAGACTATATGCAAGCTAAATAATACTTATGACGCAAGTAATTAAGGGTCATCTTCTAGTCATTCTGCGCTTGTGAAAAGTATTTATTTGACTCCCGGCAACGAAGTTCTACTCTGAATACTTAAAGAGGCATGGCACGTTTCACAGGAGTGCCGCTCATGACAATGGCAGACCAAATCATCGCGACGCTGAACAACGCTCCGCTGTGTTCGCGCTGCGGAATGGGGACGCGAATTTACGGCGTCGAACCCCATGCGGAGAACGAGAAAAAAGATATCCGCACCTATGTGTGCGACAACTGCGAGACCGTCGAAGTCAGGGTGGTGCCGGCTTTGGCCGTCAACTGAGTCGCCGCAGTCGCCGCCCGGCTGGGCGCTGATCGTCAAACTGGAAGCAGGCGCGCGGGAAACCGTGCGCCTTTCGTGTTCTTGACAACATTCCTATGTAGGACTATATGCTGATTTACCCGGTCCGCTAAAGGGGCGCTTTCGATCGAGCGTAACGAAGGCGGGACCGTCCGGGCTATGTGGCGCCGACAACAGCGCCAGCCCCGGAGCTTCTCTCTCTCAGGAGGGAGAAGTGAGTGCGGTGGCCGCGAACGGGCGCATACGCGCGTCCGCAAGCGGCGGTCCAAGCCGCGGTCTTCCCGGATGTCAGGCAGGCGTCCACAGTTTGCGGGTGCTGGCGTTCCGGCCCGCACGGAGCGGTGGGTAAAAAATTGTGACCCCACCGGGGTGGCCGTGGAGCAAACCTCAAACACCGCGCGCGGGACGCCGGGCAAACCGGCGGAGTCGCGTCACATCACACTACGCTGCGGCATCGCGAGGTGCCGTCGCGCGCGGGTCCTATGGGGCCCGGCGTTCCGCGCGCCCTTCAAGGGCGAACGGCGAGATGAGACGAGGGCGTATCCCGCGCCGACCAAAGAACAGGGACGATGACGCTTGGCTGTTTGAGAACTGAACGATTTTACGCTGCGTTCGCCGAGCGCAACTCAAGCGGCTCGCGCGCATTGCGCTGCTGCTCGAGCGCCATCAGTTCGCGCATCAGCCGGCTGAAGTCCTTGCGCGCCGCTTCCAGCGCGCCTTCGACCACCGCGCGCTCGACCTTCTCGCGCCGCAGTGCCTCGTTGAGCTCGTCGATCTGTTTCTCGGTGCCGAGCGTCTTGGTGCGCGCCTCGTCTTCGAGGAAGGTCACCTTGTCGAGCAGTGCCTGCAAAGCTTCCTGCGCCTGCGCCAGCTCGGCTTCCTTGGTGTTGTAGGCCTTGGCCAGGGCGCCGGCACGTTCGAGCAGCGCGGTGCGCGCGTTCTCGACGTCGTGCAGCGAGCCGTCGCGTTGCAGCAGCTCGGTTTCGGTGGTCGAGAGGCGGGTCGCCAGCGTGTCGCGCTCCAGCGTGATTTCGCTCAGCCGGCGGTCGAGCATGCGGACATCCTCGGAGCGGGCGGCGAGATGCTCGCGCGCTTCGGTGAGCAGCCGGTCGGTCGCATTGCTGCGCGCCGTCAGGGCATCGAAGCGCATCTGCTGCTTGGTCAGCTCGCCGGCGTGGCGCTCGGTCGCTTCTTCCAGCGCCGCCGACAGCCGGCCGCGCTCGCTGGTCATCTCGGCGAGGCTGTTCTCGACGTTGCGCAGCCGCGAATGCGTCGCCGAGAGCGTATTCTCCGTCTCGGCCAGCTTGCGGGCGAGGCGCTGCACGTCGGCCGCCGACTTCTCGTACGCCGTCTGCAGCGCGCGCTTCTCGTCTTCGGCCAGCACCAGCTTCTGCCGCAAGCCGTTGATCTCGGCCTCGACCTGCACGACGTGCTTGTCGACCGTGACCTGCCGGCTCTTGAGCCGCTCGTTCTCGTCGCGCAGCGCCTTGGTCTCGACCGCTTCCTGGCCGAGCCGGCCTTCGAGGTCGGTGATCTGGGCGCGCCGTTGCGCGATCTCGACCGACAGCTCGCCGCGCACCGTCTCCAGCGCCTTGGCTGCGTTCTCGGCGAACGTCAGGTCCTTGCGAAGCTGGTCGGCCTCGCGCTCGGCGGCGGACGCCTTCTTTTCGAGGTCGGTCACCTCATTGCGCAGCTTGCCGTAGGCGGTGCGGGTGTTCGACAGCGCCGCCTGCAAATTGATCTTGTCGGCCTTTTCCGTCTCGAAATCGCGCAGCGCCTTGCTGACCGGCGCAACGAGCTTGCCGACCGCGTCCTTGATGGAGTCGAGTTCGCTGATCTTGTGGTTGGCGTTGAGCAGGAGGTTTCGCAGCGTCTCGTTGTTCGAGCCGAGCTGCGCGCCGATCGAGGAGAACAGCTCCTCATCGAGATCGAGGTGGGCGTCCGGGTCGGCGGCCTTGATGGCGGGAACGGTGGAGGGCGAAGTGGTGGTCGGCGACTTGCGCGCGAGAAGTGCGGCAATCTTGCTCATTGCAGGGATCCCCCATGCGCCGATCCGCCCGGCAGAAGCGACGCCGAATCACCTGAAATCACAAACTATCCGCAAACTGATTTACGAAGGTTAATGAGAGGTTAACGCCCATGCCGCGTGCATTTCGGCCCGCCAAATCGGGGAAAGTCGCGCGTTCGTGCGGCGCTCGCGGGAACGAACCCGGCGCTCCCCGGTTGAGCCGTTAACCGATCGGCTGGGAGGCTCTCCATGCGTCGCGGTGCCATTGTTGCGTCATTGATCGCCGCTGCCGTCGTGGTGAACCGGCCAGCGAGCGCGGAAGACTTCTTCCTTTTTCAGCGGCATCCAAAGATCGACAGGCGTGTCGCCACGGTTGGCATCGGCGCGAGTATCGTCGGCACCGGCGCCTATTTCGCCATCAAGGAAGGTCACAATGGCCCCAGCCCCGATTGGAGCGCGTGGGGCATCACCACGGTCGGCTGCATGGTGCTCGGCCCGATGGTCGCCGCGGCCTTTGTGCCGGAGCGCCAGCTCACCAGCCGCGAAGTGCTGGTGATGGAAGGCTCCTGCATCGTGCCGATCGTCGGCGGGCTATTGGTCAACGCGCTGTTCGACGCCAACCCGCAATGGGAAGCACCGGCACGGCCGGTGAGGGCGGCGCGCAAGCGGCACGCGAGGCGATAGCTATTTCTTCCGCGCGATAAACAGGCCTTCGCACAGGCGGAAGGTGAAGTCGTCGGCGCCGTCGTTCGGCTCCAGCACCTTCTTCACCTCGGGCGTCACCTGCGTGAGCATCGCGCGCAGCAGTGCCTTCATGGTGTCGTCGTAGCGCTGCGCCCAGCTCTTGAATTCCATCGTCTTGTAGATCTGCTCTTCGTGCTCGACCGTGAGCCTGGCGGCGCCGAGCGCGTTTCGCCATTCGTCCATCGTCCAGGCGCGCAGGTGGCTCGGGTCGCGCAGCCGCTCGAACGCATTGATGTAGTCGCCGACGCTGCCGGCCGGCACGACGTTGTCGACCAATGCGAATGCGCGGTTCGGCTTCAGCACGCGATGCACTTCGGCCAGAAACTCCGGGATGGAGTCGAAGTGGTGCGGCGCGATCCGGCAGGTGACGAGATCGAAGCCTGCGTCCTCGAACGGCAGCGCCTCGGCCTTGGCGTAGGTGACGCGGATGTTGGCAAGGCCGCGCTTTCCGGCCTCGGCCTTCACCTGATCGAGCATCTCCTGCGTGATGTCGGTCGCCCAGACCCGCGCGACATGCGGCGAGAACGTGTAGGCGACATGGCCGGCGCCGGTCGCGACGTCGAGCACGCGCCAGTCCTTTTGCGGCGAGGTCAGCTCGGCCAGCCGCTCCAGGCTCTTGCCTTTGGCGTGCGGTTTCGAGGTGAGGTAATGCGCGGCGGTCTTGCCGAATTGCTCTTGTGAAAGGGACCTGGCCATGACGCTTGGATTCCGCTTCCCCGGTGGGAAGCGGCGTTATAGCGCCGTGAACGTGTCACGTCTCGTCGTTGCGCCGGTCCTTTTCGTTGAGTTCGTCATAGCCGTGGGTGTGGCTATAGATCATTAGCGTAATCAGCCCGCCGGCGACGAGTAGCGAGAAGAAGATGCCGCCGCCGATCGCGAGCCAGCCATAATAGGGAATTGCTCCGGCACCGAAGCGGACCCACGCTCGGCCGACGAACCACAGCGTCACGGCGAGCAAAGCAAGTACGGGAACGGAGAAAAGGAGCCGTCGCATGGACGACATATAGCGATGCGCCTTCGCCAACGCGAGGCGTCAGGACTTAACAATTGGTTCTACGTTCTCGGCGCTGCCTTTGGCCTTGC
The DNA here is from genome assembly GCA_035546455.1 of Pseudolabrys sp. Taxonomy (GTDB): domain Bacteria; phylum Pseudomonadota; class Alphaproteobacteria; order Rhizobiales; family Xanthobacteraceae; genus Pseudolabrys. Next base: position 27,745 of record DASZXA010000072.1, on the reverse strand, counting down.
GGGCCGGCTTGGGTGCGTCCTCGGCCGCCGGCGCATCGAGCGGAGCGCCGCGGCGTAACGCGGCGCGCAACGCCGCCACTTCGCTCTGGAGCCGCGAATTGTCCTTGCGTGCCGCTTCCAGCGCGCCTTCGACCACCGCGCGCTCCATCCGCTCGCGCTGCAACGACGAATTGAGGTCCTCGACCCGCTTTTCGATGTTGGTGCGGCTCACTTGAATGTCGCCTTCAAGGCGCGCGGCGCGGTCGGTGAGGGCCTGGTTGCGCTCTTCGGCACGTGCCAACGCCGCTTCGCGGGTCTTCAACGTCTTGGTCAATGCATTGGTGCGTTCGACCAGCGCGGCGCGCGACTGTTCGAGGTCTTTGATCTGGCGCTCGCGCGTCTCGTGGGTCGCTTCGATCTGGGCGAGCCGCTTGTCGGCGTTGTTACGGGCGATGGTCGCCTCGACCGCCTTGCGGTCGAAGCTGCGCACTTCTTCCGTACGGGCGACGAGGTTCTGCCGCGCCTCCGCCAGCAGCCGTTCCGCCGTCGCGGCGCGCGACTGCAGGCCGTCGAGCCGCGCGTTCAGTGAATTGCGCTCGGTCTGGTGGGCTTCCTTCGTCTCGTCGAGCGTGGTGGCGAGCCGGGTCCGCTCGGCCGATGTTTCGGCGTGCGTCGCCTCGACCTTGGCAAGCTGGGTGCGCGTTGCGGCGAGCGTATTCTCGGATTCAGTGAGGCGGCGGGTGATGCGCGAAATCTCGTCGAGCGCTTGGTCGAGCGACGATTTTGCGGTCTGCTGCGCGGTGTCGAGCAATGCGACGCGCTCGCGCGCCGCTGCAAGATCGCCTTCCAGCGTCACGGTGCGCTTTTCGGCCGCTTCCAGGTGTTCGGTCAGCGTCCGCTTGTTTTCCGACAGCGTGCGCCGCTCGTTGCTTTCCTGCGCGAGTTGCCGTTCCAGCTCGCTGAGCTGCGCGTGTTGCGCCGAGATCTGGCTTTGAATGTCGTTGCGGTGGCTTTCGAGGCCGCGCGCGGTCTCGCGCGCAAGTTCGAGGTCTTCGCGCAGCCGGGCGTTCTCGGATTCAAGGAAAGTCGCGCGCCGTTCGACCTGATAGACGTCCGCCCGCAGCTTGTCGTAGGCGGCGCGGCTTTCGTCGAGCTGGCCGCTGAGGCTCAAATTTTGCGACTTTTCCTGCTCCAGCGCGCGCAGGGTGTTGTTGAACGGCGTGACGATCTTGTCGAACGCGCTCTTGAGTTCGTCGAGCTCGTTGATCTTGCGGCCGGTATCAAACAGCAGGTTGCGGAGCGCCTCATTTTCCTCGCCGATCCGCGAGCCGACGTCAGAAAAGGTGTCCGGTGCGGGTTGCCGGGTCGGCTCAGGTTGGCCTTTCGGGGCAGACGCCGGCTTGTCGGCGCCAGAACGCCCACCGCGGCCAAACAGGCCCGACAACTTACTCATCGACGCAACTCCCCAACCCGCAGCCAACGCTGTTCCGCAGGACCACGACGTTATTCTATATCCTCCGGCTTGAAAACATGGGCGTAGTGTCACGTGCTGCTGAAAAAATTCGCGGGGAAAACATGACACCGGGTGGGCTGGACAGCGAGCCGAGCTATTCGTTCCAGCCGTCGGTCTTTGGGGCGGGGCGGAATTTCCGCCTGACGAATGGGGCTCTTGTCTGGGAAGCTGGCCGGCGGTCGGGTCGCGTTATGCTCGACCGGATCACGGACATTCGCCTGTCATATCGGCCTGGCACGTTGCAGACCCATCGGTTCCTGCTGGAAATATGGTCGCCCGACGCGCCCAAGCTGATGGTCCAGTCGGTGTCATGGAAGAGCGTGACCGAGCAGACCGATCAGGGCGCGGCTTACCGCGCTTTTGTCGTCGAGTTGCACTGGCGCCTTTCGAACAGCAAGGCGCAGTTCGCCGCCGGGCTCAATCCGTTGATCTACTGGTTAAGTGCCGCGCTGATGGCCGTAGTGTTCATCGCCTTTGCGGGGCTCATCCTTCGTGCATTCCAGTCCGATGCCGGTCTTACCGGCTTTTTGGTCGCGGCTTTTGCGGTGCTGTTCGTCTGGCAGGGCGGCACGATTCTCCACCGCAATCGGCCGCATCCCTATCGGCCGGATGCGCTGCCGCCGTTGCTGTTGCCGCCCGCAAAAGCCTAGCTGCGAACCACCAGCACCGAGCATCTGGCGTAACGCACGACGTGGCCGGCGTTCGAGCCGAGAAAATAGGTTCGCATGGCAGGCCGGTGCGAGGTCATCACGATCAGGTCGGCGTTGATCGCAGCCGCTTCTTCCAGGACCTCGTGATAGATGCCGCCTTGCCGCACGACACCGCTGACGCGGCCTTTCTCCAGCCCACAGTCGCGCGCGATCGCGGCGATCGACTCCTCGGCGGTCTTGCGCTGTTGCACGTCGAAGTCCGGCGGCACGTATTCGGCCAGCATCACCGGGGTCATCGGCAGCACGTTGACGACGCGCACGGTGCCGCCGGATTGGCGCGCCATCGCGCAGGCGGCTTCAATTGCGGGCTTGGCGATGGCCGGCTCAGCCAAATCGACCGGGACAAGGATGTTTTTGTAGATCATCGCGGACCCCCATCAATTTGTAGCACTCGCGATCAGCTTCGGGCTGACAAAACGCTCGAGCCGGCCTGACCGCGGGTGCAGTTTCGACCAGGAGTCGAGCGCAAAATCGATGATGGCGATACCGGATGTCGGGAAATTTTCGCGCAGCCGTTCGCGCAGGTCGATGTCGCCGGTCGCGGTCAGGAGCACGGCCAGTTCGTGCAGTCCCGGATTGTGGCCAAGCACCAGGACGGCGCGCGCCTCGTCGGGCACTTCGGCGAGGACATTGAACAGAGCCTGTGCCGATGCATTGTAGATGCGCTGGTCGAATTTGGCGTGCGGGGCCGCGCGGAGCGCCGCCGCGATCTGCCGCCATGTCTCGTGCGTGCGCGCCGCCGGCGATACCAGAACATGGTCCGGCCGGAATGAATGGTTCGCGAGGTAGGCGCCGACCGTCGTAGCGTCCGTGCGGCCTTCGTCGGTCAGCACACGGTCCTGATCGCCGACGCCCGGCTCGGCTCTTTCGGCCTTGGAATGGCGGACAAGCATCAAACGGCGCATGATCGAGCCCCACGATTGAGCGCGGTGGCATTCTACCACGCCCTTGGCTATGACGGGACGTGCAGGGTCGATATGAGCGCGCTCGCAGAACATTCAAGCTGGTACCAATCGACGCAGGTCGAAAACCCGCAAAGATCGCGGCTCAATTACGAACTTGACGCCGATGTATGCGTGATCGGCGGCGGTTTGGCGGGCCTGACCGCCGCGCGTGAAATTGCTCGGCGCGGCTGGTCCGTCGTCATCCTGGAAGCCGGGCGAGTCGGTGGCGGCGCATCGGGCCGCAATACCGGTTTCGTGCTTCCGGGTTTTGCCGAGAAGGTCGACACGATGATCGAGCGGATCGGGCTCGATCACACCAAGGAACTATGGGCGCTGTCGCAGCGGGGCGTCGACTATGTGCGCGAAACCATCGACGAAGAAAAGATGCCGGGCATCAACCCGGTCAACGGCTGGCTCGATGTGTCGAAGACCGACAACTGGCGTGAGATTCAAATTGCGGTCGAGCGGCTGCGCTGGATCGGCGCTAATGTTGAGGCGTGGCCCGCCGATCGCGTCCGCGCCGCGCTGCCAAGCGAGCGCTACTTCGGCGCCGTGCACTATCCGGGCGCGTTCCATATTCATGCGCTGAACTACACGATCGGCCTCGCGCGCGCCGCCCAAGCGGTCGGCGTGCGAATCTTCGAGGAGACGCCGGCGCTCGGCATCGACACGGCCGGCGTGCGCAAGCGCGTGCAAACGGCGGCGGGGAGGGTGAGGGCGGGGCACGTCGTGCTTGCCGCCAACGCAGAACTCGGCGCGCTGATGCCGCAACTGGCGGCTACATTGATGCCAGTAACGACCTATGTGCTCGAAACCGAGCAATTGAGCCCGCAGCTCGCAGCTACAATCCGTTATGAAGGCGCTGTTAGCGACACCGATCGCTACGACAACCACTACCGCATCGTCGGCGGCGACCGCCTGCAATGGTCGGGCCGCATGACGGTCTGGGAGGCCGACCCGCAGCGCTTCGCGCGGGCGCTGACCGGGAGCATCCGGCGTACATTCCCGCAGTTGGGCGACGTGAAGGCGGCCTATGTCTGGTCGGGCACCTTCGGGCGGACGCTGCACCACATGCCGCAAATCGGCGAGATCGAGCCCGGCGTCTGGGTCGCCAGCGGCTTCGGCCGCCACGGGCTCAACACCACGGCGCTGGCCGGCGAGCTGATCGCGCGCGGCATCGTCGAGCGCGACCAGACCTGGCGGCTGTTTGCGCCCTACGAACTCGTCTGGGCGGGCGGCAAGCTGTTCCGCACCATTGCGCAGGGGATGTACGTGACCACCCGGCCGATGGTGACCCTGCGGGAGGCGCTGGCGCGCGGGCGCGAACGGCGCCGCAACCGGCGCAAGGCCAGGGCGGCTGCCCGGCAGGCCGCATCGGCCGCAAAAGAAGCGACGAAGCCGAAGGCTCCCGCGGCAGCGCAAGCTGCAAAGCCGCCGCTGACCAAGCCGCCACGCGCCGGAGGACAGGCCGCAGATATGTTGCCGGAGCCGGCGCTGCTGCCGGGCGGCAAGGACGACAAGCAGGCCTAGGCGGCTTCAGCGCCCTTCGCGGCGCGACATGAAGGCCAGCCGCTCGAACAGATGCACGTCCTGCTCGTTCTTGAGCAGCGCACCGTGGAGCGGCGGGATCAGTTTCTTCGGGTCGCGCTCGCGCAGCAGGTCGGGACCGATATCTTCAACCATCAGCAGCTTGAGCCAATCGAGCAGCTCGGAGGTCGACGGCTTCTTCTTGATGCCGGGCACTTCGCGTATTTCGTAGAACAGCTTGAGCGCCTCGGAGACTAGCCGCTGCTTGATGCCGGGGAAATGGACCTCGACGATCGCCGCCATTGTCTCGGCATCGGGGAAGCGGATGTAGTGAAAGAAACAGCGGCGCAGAAAGGCGTCGGGTAATTCCTTTTCGTTATTGGAAGTGATGACGACGACCGGCCGGCGTTTTGCCTTCACCGTCTCGCCGGTCTCGTAGACAAAGAACTCCATCCGGTCGAGTTCGAGCAACAGGTCGTTGGGAAATTCGATGTCGGCCTTGTCGATCTCATCGATCAGCAGCACCGGCCGCTGCTCCGAGATGAACGCTTCCCAAAGCTTGCCGCGCTTGATGTAGTTGCGGATGTCCTGCACGCGTTGGTCGCCGAGCTGGCTGTCGCGCAAACGCGACACCGCGTCGTATTCGTAGAGGCCCTGAAGCGCCTTGGTGGTCGACTTGACGTGCCATTCGATCAGCGGCGCGCCGATCGCCTTGGCGACTTCCAGTGCGAGCACGGTCTTGCCGGTGCCCGGCTCACCCTTGATGAGAAGAGGACGCTCGAGCGCGATCGCGGCATTGACCGCAACTTTCAGATCGTCGGTGGCGACGTAATTTTCAGTACCTTCGAAACGCATGCGGTCCTCTTTCAAAACGCGGCGACCCTAGGCAGCGCATTGCGACGGGGCAAGCCGCGTTCGAGGCGGCAAGAACTGCCGGGTGCGGCAGGAACCGCCATCGCCTTCGATCGCTCCGTCCATGCAAGTATTTGAAATATATAATCTTTTAATTGGCATGCGGATTGCGAAGTCCGGCTCACGGGACCGTCCGCAGCGCCGCGCGCTGCCGTTATGAGGTGGAGAACAGTCATGGGTATTTTCGGTGCGCTGACTACGGCCGTCACGGGCATGCGTGCGCAGTCCTTCGCGCTGGAAAACATTTCCGGCAACATCGCGAACTCGCAGACCACGGCCTTCAAGCGGACTGACACCAGCTTCGAAGACCTGATCGCGGACAACATCCCGAGCAAGCAGGTCTCCGGCAGCGTGGTGGCCAACTCACGCGGCTCGATCACCGTGCAGGGCGACGTCCAGGCGGCCTCGATCGGGACCTTCATGGCGATCAACGGCGACGGCTTCTTCGTCGTGCAGAAGCCAAGCGCGATGAACGACGGTCGGCCGACCTTCACCGGCGTCGACATGTATACTCGCCGCGGCGACTTCCAGCTCGACCAGAACGGTTATCTGGTCAACGGCTCCGGTTACTTCCTGTCCGGCATCCCGATCGACACCACGACCGGCAACGCTCTTGGCAGCGTGCCGCAGCTTCTGCAATTCCAGAATGGCTTCCTGCCGGCGGTGCAAACCACCGAGATCGACTATCGCGTCAACCTGGCGAGCTATCCGCTCACGGCAAATCACGACACGACGATCCCGGGCTCCGAGCTGCTCAATCCGGCGAGCTTTGCGGCAAACCCGGTCAATGGAGCGGTCGCTAACGCCACCATCATCGGCAGCGGCGCTCACTTGCTGCCGGATGCACCTGCGGTTGTCACCGGCAGCCAGGATCTTTCAACACTGAGCGCTTCGGCGGGCACGCTGAGCATCAATGGCGTCTCTATCGCGATTGCGGCAGGTGATGACGCTTCGACCGTCGTGACCAAGATCAACGCTGCGGTCGGCACTGGCGTCACCGCGTCTCTGGTCAGCAACAAGCTCGTTCTCACCAGCGACGATCCCAAAACCGACATCCCGATCGATGCCACCAGCACCCCGGCGGTGCTGAGCGATCTCGGTCTCGCTTCCGGTACGACCAACCCGACCAATCTGCTCACGCAGGGCGCCGTCGGCCCCAGCAACATGACCATCCAGGTCGAAGGCAGCGGCGTGCTGACGCTGAACTTTGGTCCCGGTCAGATCGAAACACTGGACGACCTGAATACCGCGCTCGGCGGTCTCGCCGGCGGCACAGCCTCGGTCGATCTCAATAGCGGCAACATCACGATCCAGGCGACCGATCCGACCAAGAAGATCACGGTGGGCGGCAGCGCCGACCCCGGCAATTTCGGCGTTCAGACGCTGACTGCCATTCCGGCAAAAGGCGGGGTGATCGGCAGTGACGTAACCTCGTTCCTTTCTCAATCGATCGGCGGCGGTGCGGTGACCGTCTATGACGTGTCGGGCGCGGCCGTGAACGTCCAATTCCGCTGGGCAAAGGTCGACTCGGCTTCCTTGGGCACCGGTCACACGGACACCTGGAACCTTTTCTATCAATCGAACTCGAATCCGACCGATCCCACCGACGTCGCCTGGACCAATACCGGAACCAGCTACTCGTTCGCACCGAACGGCAGCATGAATCCGCCGATCCTGAACGTAACGCTGTCCAACGTGACGGTCGACGGCGTGCAGCTCGGCAACCTCAAGCTGGCGCATGGCTCCGGCGGTGTGACCCAATACGCCGATCCGAACGGCACCGCTCAGGTCGGCACGCTGCAGCAGGACGGCTTCGCCGCCGGTCAGCTCCAAGGCGTGACGGTGAGCGACAACGGACGCATCAGCGGCACCTATTCGAACGGCCGCACGCTCGACCTCGCCGAGATCACGCTGGCGAATTTCAGCGGCGCCAACAACCTGAAGATGGTCGATGGCGGCGCATTCGAAGCGACCGCTGAATCGGGCCCGGCGATCTACAACGCGCCGGGCAAGATTGTCGGCTCGTCGCTGGAAGGTTCGAACACCGATATCGCCGACGAGTTCACCAAGCTGATCGTGACTCAGCAGGCGTACTCGGCCAACACCCGCGTCGTGACCACCAGCAACACCATGATTCAGGACCTCCTGAACATGCTGCGCTGACTCGCGGCTAGGGCAATCGCGTAAGGACGGCAGCCAGCCATGGGTTTGTCACAGGCGCTCGCCGCGGCAGTTTCCGGCCTGCACGCCAATCAGGCCGGGCTGTCGATCGTTGCGGGCAACGTCGCCAACGCGAATACACCCGGCTATACCCGAAAGACCATCAATCAGGTCGCGGTCGCCGACTCGGGCGTCAACATTGGCGTCCGCGTCGGCGACGTTCAGCGCCAGCTCGACGCATTCGTGCAGAAGCAGCTCCGGTCGGAGAACGCCGGTGCGTCATATGCCGATCTGCGGTCGAGTTTTTACGATCAACTCCAGCAGATCTACGGCCAGCCGGGCGCCGATACCTCGCTCGACTCGATCTTCAATAATTTTACGTCTGCTCTCCAGGCTTTGTCGGCAAGCCCGGACGACAACTCGGCGCGTATCGGCGTCGTCAGCTCCGCGCAGCTTCTGGCGCAACAGCTCAACAGCATGTCGCAGAGCGTCGAAAGCCTCCGCGAGGGCGCCGAGAGCGGGATAGCCAACGCGGTTGGCAGCGCCAACGATCTGATGAAGCAGATTTCCGCGTTGAATACGCAGATCGCCCAGTCCAATCAGAATGACACGTCAAAAGCGACGTTGATGGATCAGCGGGACAACGCGATCGATCAACTGTCGCAGATTCTCGATATCAACGTCGTTCCCGGTCTGCACGATCAGGTGAGCGTTTACACCGGCTCCGGCTTGCTGCTGGTCGGCGACAAGCCGGCGACGCTCAGTTTCGATGCGCGCGGCACCCTGGACGCCAACGCACAATGGAGCGCCGACCCGACCAAGCGGGGTGTCGGCACCATTACGTTGACCTCGCCTAACGGCACGCCGGTCGATCTGATCGAGACGAAAGCCATTCGCTCAGGTCAACTTGCCGCCTATCTGCAATTGCGCGACCAGGATCTGGTGCAGGCGCAAAACCAGCTCGATGCTATCGCGTCGTCCATGGCGTCGGCGCTCTCCGACAAAACGACGACCGGCACGCCGGTGACCGGCCCGCCGGCCGGTTTCGATATCGACATCGGCTCAGTGCTCGAGGGCAATACCTTCAACGTCAGTTACACCGACAAGCTGACCAACACGCAGCGGCAGATCACATTCGTACGGGTCGACGATCCGTCGGTCTTGCCGTTGACCGACGCGGCGACCGCCAACAGCAACGACAAGGTGGTCGGCATCGATTTCTCCGGCGGCATGGCCTCGGTGTGGTCGCAGATTTCCAATGCGCTATCGACGACAGGCATCGCCGCATCGAATCCGAGCGGCACGACGCTGCATCTCGTCGACGACGGTACCAGCCGCGTCACGATCACAAACGCCAGTACCACGACGACCGTGACATCGTTCGGCACGGGGGACGCCCAACTGCCGCTGTTTCTCGACCAGTCGGCGGCCTATACGGGCTCATTCCGCTCCTCCGGGGTTCAGAGCCAGGGCTTCGCATCGCGCATCACCGTGAATGCCGCCCTGATCGCCGACCCATCCAAGCTTGTCACTTATGGGACCGTCACCACGGCCGGTGACTCGACGCGGCCGAACTTTATCTTGTCGCAGCTCACCGGCAGCTCGCTGACGTTCAATCCCAATTCCGGCATCGGCACGGTGAACTCGCCCTACAGCGGCACGCTGGATGGGTTCATGCGCAAGGTCATTCAATTCCAGAGCGATGCCGCGAGCACGGCAAGCACCCTAAAGCAAGGCCAGGACGTGGTGCTGTCGTCGCTGCAACAGCGTTTCGCCGACAATTCGAGCGTCAATATCGATACCGAGATGAGCAACCTGCTCGATCTTCAGACCGCATACGCGGCGAACGCGCGCGTGATGTCGGCGGTCAAGCAGATGCTCGACACGTTGATGAATATGTGAGGCCGCATGAGCGTCAGCTACATTGGCTCGATGTCAAGCACGATGCTGCAGTCGATTCTCGACATGCGGTCCAAGCTTGACGATCTGCAACGTCAGCTCGGCAGCGGCGAGAAGTCGACGACCTATGCCGGCCTCGGCATAAATACCGGAGTCTCGCTGGTGATGCGCTCGCAGCTTTCCGCGTTGCAGAGCTACGACAGCACGATCGCCAATGTCGGGGTACGGCTCAGCGTGGCGCAGCAGGCCCTGACCGGCGCCGACAACCTCGCCCACACCATCAAGACGGCGGCGGTGCAGACCGACTTCACCATCAATCAGAGCGGCAAGACCGGCGAGCAGACCGCCGCCTCCAACGCGCTCGACCAAATGCTGGGGCTGCTGAACACCCAGGCCGGCAACCGCTACCTGTTTTCCGGCTCGGCGGTGGATCAGCCGTCCGTCGTTTCGTCCAGCGTGCTGATGAACGGCGATGCGACGCATGCGGGCTTTCTCCAGATTCTCGACCAGCGCAAGCAGGCCGATCTCGGCGCCGACGGGCTCGGACGGCTCGATATCACCCGCGCCGGCGCCTCGGTGACGGTGGCGGAAGATGCCGTGTCGCCGTTCGGCCTCAAGATATCGGCGGTCAATTCGACGTTGTCTGGCGCGACCGTCACCGGACCGGGCGGCCCGCCGGCCAGCCTGAACGTCGATTTCACCGGCACGCCGACCGCCGGTCAGCAGGTTGCGGTCGACTTCACCCTGCCGGACGGCACCGAGCAGACGCTGACTCTGACGGCGACCACGGCCTCGCCGCCCGGCGACAACCAGTTCACCATCGGCGCGACCCCGACCGACACCGCGACGAGCTTCGAAGCGGCGCTGAACACGTCGATTGCCAAGATCGGCGCGACAACGCTGACTGCCGCCTCGGCGATGGCGGCGGCCGACAACTTCTTCGACACCGATTCCACGCATCCGCCGCAGCGGGTCGACGGACCGCCCTACGACAGCGCCACGGGACTGGTGGACGGCACCAGCGCGAACACGGTGCAATGGTACACCGGCGAAGACGGGCCAAATTCCGCCCGCACCTCCGTCAGCGCGCAGATCGATCCATCGATGTCGGTCAATTACGGCATGCGGGCGAACGAGGAAGGACTGCGCAACGCGGTCAAGAACATCGCCGTGTTTGCCGCGGTGAGCTTCACCGCCAACGACCCGAACGCGAACGACGCTTACACCGCGCTGGGGTCCCGGGTCGGCGCCGCGCTCGATGGCCCGGCAAACCAGCAGAAGATCACCGACATCAGCGCCGAGATCGCGGGCGCGCAGCAGGCCTTCGACGCCGCCAAGACGCGCCACAGCCAGACGTCCAACATGCTGACCGATCTGCTGCAGCAGGTGGAAGGTGTTTCGCAGGACGACGTCGGCGCGCAGATCCTGTCGCTTCAGACCAGCTTGCAAGCCTCTCTACAGACGACCGCGTTGCTCTCCAAGATGAGCCTGGTGAATTACCTCAGTAGTTGAAGTTGAGTAGGCCGATCGTGCAAAGCAAAACCCCGGGCAGTTGCCCGGGGTTTTGTGCATTCGTGGCTCTGCGCGTCAGCCGCGGGCCATCAGGCCGCCCGCGATTTCGCGGTTGATGTTGATGAGCGAGCCGAGCTGCTCGGGCTTGGGGTCGCCGATCAGCGCGATTGTCTGCTTCATGACGAACAGGCCGAGGTTGGCGACGTTCTGCCGGATTTCCTTCGGCAGCGGATTGTCGTTGCTGGTGACCGAAGTCAGAAAGACGGTCCAAAGGCGCCGGTTGTAACGCAGCGCGCGATCGAGGCCGACGCGCTTGCCATTCCAGTCATCGTGCACGGCCTGCATCCGGGCCGCAGCTTCGAGCAGCAAGTTGGCTTCAAGGTTGCGCGGACTCGAGATTTGCTTTGCCACGCTTCCGTAAAGCTGTGCGGCGTTTTTCATTCGAGAGAAGATCCTGTTCGAAAGTGATGAGTTTGCGAGCGTCCTTAAGGGCGTTGTACAAGTTGCCTGTTAAGATTTGATTATTGATACTTTCGATCAGGGCCCGCGCACTCGGCGCGGCGCGCAGAAAATCGCCCAGCAAGGCGAAATAGATCTCGTTGTGCGCGCCAGGATCGCGCGACGTGTACATGAGCTGGACCGAGAGATAGATGCGCTTGGCCGGCGTGTCGGCGGCCTCCGCGGTCATGATGTCTTTTTCGCGCAGGACCGGGGTGCGCCCTTCGATGACGAAGCGTGCCCGCTGATCGGAATTCGTGATCACGCAATCGCCGATCAGAATGCGCTCGTGCGGCTTGAGCTCGATGCGGAGTGTCATGGGCGGCCCTCCTGCGGTTATCGGCCTGGTTAGTTAACCGGGCGTAAAAAAACGGCGGGGCTTTTGGCCCCGCCGTCTTCGCCTTGGATGTAGGTGCGATTAGCCGAACAGGCGGAGCACCGACTGGCTCGCCTGAGCGGCGAGGGACAGGGCGGTGGTCGACAGAGACTGGCGGGTCTGCAACGCCAGCATGTTCGCGCCTTCCAGGTTGGTGTCGGCGAGGACGAGGTTGTCGGCGCCGGTCTGGAGGGTGTTGACCATCGACTTGGTGAAGTCCTGGCGGGTCTGCACGACCGACAGGCTCGAACCGAAGGCGACAGACTGCGAACGCAGCGTGCCGAGAGCGGACGTGAGGTCGCTCAGGGCAGCGTTGACGTCGCTGTCGGTCTGGAAGCTGTTCGAGGAAGCGGCAATGCCGAGACCGGCCGCGTCGAACTTCACGCCGGTGATCGACTGGGTCGACGTGCCGGTTTCGTTGAACACGACCTGGAGGCTGTCGCCGTTCAGCAGGTTGACGCCATTGTAGCCGGAGTCGGCCGAGAGCTGGCTGATCTGGCTGCGGATGTCGTCGAACTGATTGGCGAGCGAAGTACGGCCAGCGTTCAGCGAACCGGTGGTCGCGCCGGCGGTCAGGCCGATCACGGCGAGGTCCGCCGCGGAGCCAGTGCCGCCAACAGTGATGGTGCTGCCATCGGTGGCTTCGAGCTTGATCGCGCCCGACGCATCCAGCGAGGCGTTGACCTTCAGGCCCGACGCGTTGTTGACGGCATCCAGGAAGTCCTGAACGGTGTCAGAAGCCGCCGCGGTGTAGGTCGCGGTGGTGGTGCCGTCGCTCACGGTGATGGTCTTGGTCGCCGTGATGCCCGAGATGTCGGTCGAAGCAGTCTGGCCGGTCACAGAACCGGTCACCTTCGCCGTCGTCGAAGCGCTCTGCAGGGCCTGCTGCGCGATCGCCTGCGCGCTCTGCACAAGCTTCGTCAGCGAGGTGAGGCCGTTGTTCGCGGCGTCGAGCGTCTGGGTCGCGTTCGAGATCGAGTCGAGCAGCGAGTTCAGGTCCGAGGCGCGGTTGTTGAGCGACTGAGACGTGAAGTAGCTGATCGGATTGTCGAGCGCGCTGTTGACTTTCTTACCGGTGGCAAGACGGTTCTGCGTCTGGGCCATCAAGTCGGCTGTGTTCTGCAGAGAAAGAAGGTTCTGCCGAACGCCAGCGCTAAGAGTGATATCAGCCATTTTCAAAAAACCTTTCTGGTACGATGAGACTCATTGGCCCAGGTGGGTCTTTCAGACCCAGGGTCACGCCGACCATGCCTCAAGGAACCAAAGGATCGGTAAATCCGTATGGTTAACGGGTTAATACCGGGCCAACGGCACCGTTAAGAATTGAGTGACGCTGTTCTGGGAACAGCCGCCATACAAATTAGGAATTCGGTAACGGGTGTGACGCCGAAAAGACGTCAGAGCGTGCGGCTGATCGCGATCGGTTGCCGGTTTTTCGGCCTCGCGACCGTGGCCCGGCCGGTCGCGCCGTAGGTCTGCGGCACCTGGGCGCGATTGATCTCATCCGACACGCTGCGGACGATGCCTTCCGATACGGCATGAGCGGTCGCAAGCACGGTCAGGTTGATTTGGAGCAGCGCGTGAAAGGATTCGTGCCGGCGCCGCAGCGAGGCGAGGGCCTCGGGCAGGCTCTGCTGCATGAAGCCCTTGCTGGCCTTCAACCGCTCGGTCTCCGCCAGGTAATAGCCGGCGAGCTCCGACTTCGTCGTGCCGAGCTGAGCCGCCTCCTTGATTCGTCCACCGCGGACAAGAGCGGTTTCTTCCTCGACCGTCGTGAGCAGGCTTTCCATGATCCGCTCGAGATTGGCGATCGCGTGCTGCGCTTCGCCGACGCTGGCGATCGGAGCGGATCGAGCCTGCTGCGCGGTCACGACTGGCCGCCGCTTTGGTGGGCGATCAGCGCGCTATAGACGTGATCGGCGATCCCGATGCCGCCAGCCTTGGCAAAGGTGTTGGCATATTCATTGGTGAGGAATGAGCGCCAAACGCCGGTGGCGCCATCGCCGCCAAACGGGCCTTCGCCGCCAACGCTGGTCGACATCTGCTGAAACATCGAATTGAGGAAAACGGATTCGAAGTCCTGCGCGGTGGCCTTGGCCTTCGCGAGATTAGGGTTGAGCGCGGGCTTCTTGGCGCCCGCGTTGGACAACGCATCGAGTGCGGAGAGAGCAAGCCCGGGGATTGCGGCGGCGCTCATTACATCACCTCGATGTCGGCCTGGATCGCGCCGGCGGCCTTGATGGCCTGCAAAATCGCGATCATGTCGCGTGGTCCGATGCCCAGCGCATTGAGCCCATCGACGACTTGCTGAAGCGACACACCATCCTTGATGACGCCGAGCTTCTTGCCGTCTTCCGTGACGCCGACGCGGGTGCGCGGCACGACGGTGGTCTGGCCGCCGCGGCTGAATGGCAGCGGCTGACTGACCTGAGGCGTTTCAGTAATGGCGACGGTGAGATTTCCCTGCGACACCGCAACCATCGAGACGCGAACGTCGCGGCCCATGACAATGACGCCGGATCGCTCGTCGATCACGATCTTGGCGGACATGTCAGGCTCGACCTGCAATTGCTCGATCTCAGTCAGCAGCGCGACGACGTTGCCCTTGAATTGCTGCGGCACCGTAATCTCAACCGTTGCGGGATCGAGCGGCTCCGCGGTCGGCGCGCCGATGAAATCGTTGATCGCCATGGCGATGCGCTTTGCGGTCGTGAAGTCGGGATTGCGCAGAGCCATCCGCAGTTGGCTCAGACGATTGAGCGCAAAGTCGATCTCGCGCTCGATCACGGCGCCGTTCGAGATGCGCCCGACCGTCGGCACGCCGCGCACGATCTTGGCGGCTTCGCCTTCGGCCGAGAAGCCGGCGATCGCGACCGAGCCTTGACCGACTGCATAAACGTTGCCGTCGGCGCCAAGCAGCGGCGTGACCAACAGCGTGCCGCCTTGCAGGCTCTTGGCATCGCCGAGTGCGGAGACGGTAACGTCAACGCGTGTGCCTTGCGTACCGAACGGGGGAAGATTGGCGGTCACCATCACAGCGGCGACATTGCCGGTGCGCAGCGTCTGGCCGCGCACATTGACGCCGAGCCGCTCGAGCATCGCCTGCAGCGACTGCTTGGTGAAAGGAATGTTGTTGAGCGTGTCGCCTGTGCCATTTAGGCCGACGACGAGGCCGTAGCCGATCAACTGGTTTTGGCGCACGCCCTCGACGTTCGCGAGATCCTTGATGCGCGACGTCGCCCCGGCTCCCACCGGAACACACGCGATCAGGATCGCCGCAAGGGCGGCTCGAAATGTCCTCGTCATCATTGCTCCCCAATGAGCGGACCAGCCTTAATGATGCGAGGACCGTGCCAACTTGCGTACGTCGCTAACCGATTGGCGGCGATGGAGAATTCGTATCTCCATCCCGCTCTTAACCGCGAGCAGGCGGCATGATTGACCATGCACGGCAAAAATTGCCGGGGAATTTTACCCGCTGTTAACCATAGCGGCGCAGGGTGCACATGGGGGAGCCGGCGGGGAGCACGTCGCCATGCGCGTCAATGGACTGGCTGGAGCTGCGGCAACGAGCACGCCTTCGTCCGCGCGCCGTGCCGGCGCCGGCGGCTTTTCCGTCAGCGAGGACAACTCAGCCAAAAGTCCGGCACAGGCCGGCGGCCTGCGCGCGATCTCATCGGTTGACGCGCTGATTGCCCTCCAGGCGGTCGAGGACCCGATGGAGCGCCGCAAGCGTGCGGTCCAGAAGGGGCGGAAGGCGCTCGATGTGCTGGATGGCTTGAAGATCAGCCTGCTCGAGGGCGATCTCGACCCGTCAGCCATCGGACAGCTCAAATCGAGCGTCGACGGGTTGCGCCAAGGCTCCGGTGACGCGGGCCTCGACGCGGTGCTTGCCGAAATCGAATTGCGAGTCGAAGTGGAACTCGCCAAGGTCTCGTTGCGTTAGCGCAAAACCAGCCTAAGCCGTTACAAAAACATCACAATTTGGCACTGCAGCAATCGCTGTCGCATATTGTCGGCAGGGTGGCGGACGTATATAAGCCCGGTCCGCGCGAGGGAGGAAACTCGCCAAAAAGAAACCATAGGTGGAGTTGGTGGGATGGTTGCTAAAACGAAGAACTACAAACCGACCGACAAAGAGCCGTTTATGAACGAGCGCCAGCGCGAATACTTCCGCGCGCGGCTGATGACCTGGAGAGAGGACATCCTCAAGGAAGCGAAGGAAACGCTTCTCCATCTCCAGGAAGAAAACCAGAACCATCCCGACCTTGCCGATCGGGCCTCCTCCGAAACCGATCGCGCCATCGAGCTTCGCGCGCGCGACCGCCAGCGCAAGCTGATTGCCAAAATCGACGAAGCGCTCGGCCGCATCGACGACGGCTCTTATGGCTATTGCGAGGAGACCGGCGAGCCGATCGCGATCCGCCGGCTCGAGGCGCGGCCGATCGCGACACTGTCGGTCGAAGCGCAAGAGCGTCACGAGCGCCGCGAGCGCGTCTATCGCGACGACTGACATCCTCATTTTCTGGATTTCAAAAGTGTGCGGCCTCAGGTGGGGGAGCCAACCTGAGGCCGCATCGTTTACGCCGGTCCGTTCGCGCGCAGCGGAGACGGCGTGGGAGCTCGTCTCAGCAGCCGATGGCTGCCGATGGATTTCCTAGAATGGCAGCAGCACGTCGAACACTTGCTGACCGTAGCGCGGTTGCTGCACGTCGGTGATCTGGCCGCGGCCGCCGTAAGCGATGCGCGCCTGCGCGATCTTGCTGGAGTCGATCGTGTTGTCGCTCTCGATATCCTCCGGCCGCACGATGCCCGCAACGACGAGCTCGCGCATTTCGTAATTCACCCGGATTTCCTGCTTGCCCTCGATCACCAGATTGCCGTTCGGCAGGACCTGGGTGACGACGCCGGCGACGTTGGTGTTCAACGCTTCCTGGCGCTGCACGGAGCCCTTGCCGTCGCTCGATGCCGTCGAGTCCGCCGTCAGCAGCCGGCCGGGAATCGCGAAGTCGAAAATCTTGCTCTTGCCGAAGAAGTTCGTGATGCCGGAATCTTCGGTGTTGGCGCGGCTGCGTTGTGTTTCGTTGGCGATATTCGCCTTGTCGGCGAAATTGACCTTCACCGTCAGGATGTCGCCGATCTGATGCGCGCGCTGATCCTTGAAGAAGGCGCGCGAGCCGTTTCGCCACAACGAGTTTGCGTTGTAGGCCGCGGGCTGAAGCGCCGGCATCGGCATTTGCACCGGCTTGTAGCCCGGCCGCGCCGTCGGGTTGTCGACCTCGGAGAGAGCCGGGGCCTCGCCGATATTCTTGAGCCGGTCGATCGCCGAACAGCCGGCCAGCAAGCTCGCGACCAGCACGAGGGTGCACGCGTTGCGGGTCATGGAATAAGCAACCATCGACGTCACTTTCATTTTGCGCCGGGCTTGGCCCGGCTGAGGTCTGAAGGAATATCCGCGGCCGCGACGATGCGGGCCGTCATCGAGGCAACGGCAACCTGGCCGCGGCCGATAATGGTGCCGCGCACGACGCGCTTGGATTGCAGATTGACGACATCGATCATGTCGCCTTCGGCGCCGCCGTCGCTCGCTTTGCCGCGCACGGCCAGCATCAAGCCGGGGCTTTGATAGATGATGGTCACGCTCTCGCCACGCTCGACCAACTCGGG
This sequence comes from Pseudolabrys sp., assembly GCA_035546455.1. Classification (GTDB taxonomy): domain Bacteria; phylum Pseudomonadota; class Alphaproteobacteria; order Rhizobiales; family Xanthobacteraceae; genus Pseudolabrys. Next base: position 10,048 of record DASZXA010000072.1, on the reverse strand, counting down.
CTTCATCAGTTCGGTGGTCCGCATCGGCCGTCCGGCATTGATGACGGTGCGCGCCGCCATGCCGATGGCCTGATCCGGATTGGTGATCGTTTCGGGCGTAACGTCAGTACGCGGCACCCGGCGCAGCGCGACGTCGCTCAATTTGATGACTTCGCCGCGCGCGAGCGGGCGGAGGAGCTGGACCGTTTCGGTGGTGAGGGTGGCGATGCCGCTCAGCCGCAGTTGAACGCTCGGGGCATTGGCCACGGTGAGAAATCCGTCGAACCGGCCGGTGCGGGAATCGAAGCGCAACTGATCGATCTGAAGCGCACCGGTCTGCGTCGGCTCGAGATGGAACGTGCGCAAGGAGCGGGTGAAGCTCAACGAGATATCGGCGGCGTTGCCGAGGGCATATGACTTGGCGAGAGCCGTCGTGAGCAGCGTCTCGATTTCGCCCGCCACAACGGCACGGCTCGCGCGTGTGACGGTGACTTCCGACACGCCGCCGGGATCGATGCCGACCAGGGCATGCGAGCGCACCGCGTCGAGCACCTGAGCGGCTGGAATGGTGCCGGTCTGGCCGAGCGGAGGTGACCGGAACACCGGCTCGCTGGCGACAATGCCGGCGTTGTCGATCAGGTCCCCGATCCGAACGATGTTGTCGTTGACGACGACCTCGGAGCGAAGAGTGGGGCGTTCCGCCGCGGTCGCTGCTGCGATCGAGAGTACGAGACCTGCAATTCCGAGGGTTATTTTGCGGACCATGGCGGTGCCTCAGCGCATCATGTTGGCGGTGGACTGCAACATTTGGTCGGCGGCGGTGATGACCTTGCCGTTCATCTCGTAGGCGCGTTGCGCGGCGATCAGGTCGGAGATTTCGCTGACCGCCTCGACGTTGGCGCTTTCCAGGTTGCCCTGTTGGATGTCGCCGGCGCCGTCGGTGTTCGGCAGACCGTCCTGCGGCGTGCCGGACGCCGGCGTCTCGGTGAACATGTTGTCGCCGACCGACAGCAGGCCGGCGTTGTTGATGAAGCGTGTCAGCGTGAGCTGGCCGAGCACGGTCGGCGTGGTCTGCCCTTGCGGCACGACCGAGACCTGACCCTGCGAATTGATCGTCAGGCCGGTCGAGTTCTGCGGAATGGTGATGCCGGGCTGCACGACGCTGCCCTGCACGGTGACGATGCGGCCTTGCGCGTCCATCTGGAACGAGCCGTCGCGCGTGTACGAGTAAGTGCCGTCCGGTAGCTGGATCTTGAAGAAGCCGTCGCCGCGAATTGCGAGATCGAGTGGCGAGCCGGTCGGGCTCAGCGTGCCTTGTGACATCAGGCGTGGCGTGCCGACGGTCTTGACGCCGGAGCCGAGGTCGACGCCGACCGGCAGGATGTTGCCCTGGTCGGACGTCTGCGTGCCGATGCGCTTGACGTGCTCGTAGAGCAGATCCTGAAATTCCGCGCGCTGCCGCTTGTAGCCGGTGGTGCGCATGTTCGCGATGTTGTTGGAGATGACCTGAACGTTGAGTTCCTGGGCCATCATTCCAGTGGCGGCGGTGTAAAGAGCTCGCATGGCCTAGTTTTCCTCGCTCAAGCCGGCACGTCGGCGAGCTTGCCGATCGCGTTTGTCCGCATATCGCTCTGCTGTTGGAGCATCGCGGAGAGTTGCGTGTAGCTGCGTGTGATCTCGATCATGCGAGTGATCTCGACGACGCCGCGGACGTTCGATTTTTCGACCGCGCCCTGGATCACCCGGACGTTCGTTTCAGGCTGCGGGGTGACGCCGGCCGGAGCGGCAAAGGTGCCCGAGCCGTCCTTGGTCAGCCGCATGCGCTGCGCATCGTCGAAAGAAACGACGCGCAGCTTGCCGCGTTGCGTGTCGGCGGTCGACGTTCCCTCGCGCACGCTCACCGTGCCGTCCTCGGCAATTGAAATCTGGCGGTCGGTCGGCTGCAGCGTGATCGGGCCGGAATCGCCGACGATCGGAAAACCGTCGGCCGTCATCAGGTTCCCGGTCGGGCCGATCTGCAGCGAGCCGTTGCGGGTGTAGCGTTCCCCGCGCGGCGTCTGCACCACCAGGAAACCTTTGCCGTCGATCGCGACGTCGAGCGGGTTGCCGGTGTGCTGCGTCGGGCCCTGGGTCATGTCGTGCCAGGTGCCGCGATCGCGCACGAAACTGATCTTGCTGTCGGCAGGCGTGCGGGCGGTCGGGGAAAGGTATTCCTCGAAAATCGAACCATCGGCCTTGAAGCCGGTGGTGTTCATGTTCGCGATATTGTTGGCGACAACGTCCAACTCGCGCCCAAGCGCGACCTGACGTGACAATCCGACCAGCGCAGAATTGCTCATCGTGCTCCCCTAGCGCGGTGGCAATCTCGCTCTCCCAAGCGCGATCGCACCGAATGCCTTTGGCTCTCCCAAGCCGCTGGCATCCCATTCATTGCAGGGGGTGTGCCAAATAGAATACATAAGTAGATTCAGTATGTTAGTTGAAAATGGGCACTGGCGGCCGCGGCAAAAACCGCCGAAAAACCAGATGCACTCGGCAAAAACTTCCGGTCGGGCGGGCCGAGGCAATGTTCTGTTAACCATAGCGACCTACCTTCATTGCGGGGACGCCGGGGTCGCGTCCGCGGCATTGTTTTGCGCATCCCTGCTGCCTGGCGGCTCCTCAATCCAACGCGATGGGGCTCGTTTTATGGCAGCAGCGAAGGCCAAGCAGGCCGATCAAGACAAAGAACCGGAAGAGGGCGCGGAAGGCGAAAAAGCCGCCAAGCCGAAGGGCAAGTTTTCACTGAAGTTGTCGCGCAAGATGATGATCATCATCGGCGCGGCGGTTCTGGTGCTCGGCGGCGCCGGCTTCGGCGCCAAGATGTATTTCGGCCACGGCGAAAAGAAAGCCGAGCATGCCGAGGTCAAGCCTGCGACATTCGTCGACTTGCCGGAAGTGCTGGTCAATCTCTCGAACGCCGGCAACGACCGCACCCAATATCTGAAAGTCAAAGTGACGCTCGAAGTGCCGGACAAGGAGATGGTCCCGCACATTCAGCCGCTGATGCCGCGCGTGATGGACGCGTTTCAGACTTATTTGCGCGAGCTGCGGCCGACCGATCTTGACGGCTCCGCCGGGCTTTATCGCCTCAAGGAAGAGCTGACACGACGGGTCAACGTCGCTGTTGCGCCGAACAAGATCACCGCGGTGCTGTTCAAGGAAATCGTCGTCCAATAAATCATGGCCAATAAAGACCAGATCGACCAAGACGCGCTCGCCGCCGAGTGGGGGCTCGCGCTCGAAGCGGAAGGCGGCGCCGCGCCGGACGGTGCCGAAGGCGCCGATACCACGCCGAGCGACGCCGCAGCCGCTCAATGGGCGGCGATGGTGGACGAGAGCAATTCTCAGTTCCGCGGCAACACCAAGGGCGGCACCGAGCGCATCCTCAACCAGGATGAGATCGACAGCCTGCTCGGCTTCAGCCTTGCCGACGTTACGCTCAGCGACCGCTCGGGCATCCGCGCCATCATCGACTCGGCGATGGTGTCCTACGAGCGCCTGCCGATGCTGGAAATCGTCTTCGACCGCCTCGTGCGGTTGATGACGACGAGTTTGCGCAACTTCACCTCCGACAACGTCGAAGTCTCACTCGATCGCATCACCTCGGTGCGGTTCGGCGATTATCTCAACTCGATCCCGCTGCCAGCGATCCTCGCGGTGTTCAAGGCGGAGGAGTGGGACAATTTCGGCCTCTGCACTGTCAATTCCAGCCTGATCTATTCGATCATCGACGTGCTGCTCGGCGGCCGCCGCGGCCAGAGCGCGGTGCGCGTCGAAGGGCGGCCCTACACCACCATCGAGACGAACCTCGTCAAGCGCATGATCGAGGTGGTGCTGGCCGACGCCGAGCTGGCGTTCCGGCCGCTGTCACCGGTGAAATTCAATATCGACCGACTGGAGACCAATCCGCGCTTCGCCGCGATCTCGCGGCCGGCCAATGCGGCGATCCTGGTGCGGCTGCGCATCGACATGGAGGATCGCGGCGGCGCCATCGAACTGCTGCTACCCTACGCGACGATCGAACCGATCCGCGCCGTGCTGCTGCAGATGTTCATGGGCGAGAAGTTCGGCCGCGACCCGATCTGGGAAGGCCATCTCGCCACTGAAATCGGGCAGGCGGAGATCGGCGTCGATGCCGTTCTCTATGAGGCGAACCTGCCGCTTCGAAAAATGATGAAGCTCAATGTCGGCGACACGCTGATGCTCGAGCTGAAGACCGACGCGCTGGTCAAGGTGCGTTGTGGCGACGTGACATTGACGGAAGGGCGCATGGGCAAGGTCGGCGACCGTGTGGCCGTCCGGGTCGACAAGCCATTGCGGCTACCGCGAACGACCTTTGCAATGTTTGAAAATGCCGACGGCTCGACCAATCGATTGGAGGCGCAGTGAACCACACCTTCGGTTTCATGATCGAGAGCATGGTGGCGATCCTGCTCTTGCTGACGATCCTCTATTGCGTGCGGCTGAGCCGGCAACTCCGCTTGTTGCGCGCCGATGAGCAATCGCTCCGCGCGACCATCGCCGAGCTCGTCACCGCGACGGGGATCGCCGAACGCGCGATCGGGGGCCTGAAGGCCACGATGCGCGAAGGTGAGCAGACGCTGAGCACCACGCTGACGCAGGCGCAGCAGGCGTCGACCGACATCGAGCAGCAACTCGCTGCCGGCCGTGACTTGCTGGCAAAACTCGCGCGCATCACGGGGGCGGCGAAGCCGACCGAGCTCACCGAGGCGCCGGCGGCGCGGGAAGTGGCGGCGGCGGCGCAAGCCTTTGCCGATCGCGCGCGGGCGCGGGTGAGCGGTCTTGCGGCATGAACCTGTTCAAGCGCGAATTTCGGTTGATCCCGCTCGTGCTGGTCGCGACCATCAGCCTGTTTGCGCTCAAGGTATCCGGCCTCGTCTTTGATGGCGGCTACACGCTCGGCGAGCGGCTCGCCGGCGCCGACAAAAGCGATCTGACGCCGACGACCGCCGATACCATTCCGGGAACGACGCCAATCATTTTCGCGAACCGCGATGCGCTGCCGCCCGAGCCGGCCAAGCAGTCGTGGGCGCGCGAAATGTTCAACTACGGCGGCGATATCACCGGGTCGGTCGGCGCAACCAAGCCGGCCGAGCCGCCGAAAGACAGCAAGGACGCCAAGAAGGCGGACGAGAAAGACGGCAAGGACGCCAAAGAGGCCAAGGTTCCGGCCGCACCGCCGAAATCGCCCAACGGTTTGAAGGTCAATCTTGAGCCGGTGGCGCCGCGCGGCGAACGCGCCATCCTGGAGCGGCTGTCGGACCGCCGCCAGCAGCTCGATGCGCGCGACGAGGAACTGGCGATGCGCGAGAACCTGCTCAAGGCGGCGGAAAAGCGCGTCGAGGCGAAGGTCGCCGAACTCAAGGCGCTCGAAGCCAAGGTCAAGAGCGCGCTCGACCAGCGCGACGAAACCGAGGCCAAGCGCTTCAAGGGCATCGTCGCGATGTACGAGGGCATGAAGCCCAAGGACGCGGCGCGGATCTTCGACCGGCTCGACCTGAAAATCCTGGTCGACGTGTCGACCCAAATGAAGCCGGCGACGATGTCGGCCATTCTCGCGCAGATGGCCCCGGAATCCGCCGAACGATTGACCGTCGAACTGGCGCAGCGCGCCTCGGCGCAGAAAACGACGGCCGCTGACGCCCTGCCGCAAATCGAGGGCCGGCCGGCCGCACAGTGACATGATGAGTGACGCTCGAAAACGACTGCGAGACTTCTGGGCGACGGTGCTGGCCGTCGCGCTCTGCCTCACGTTGTTTGCGACGCCGCTGTGGGCCGATCCCGTCAACGGGCAGATCACGGTCACGACCGATGGCGGCTATGCGAGGATGCTGGTCAAGCTGGATGAAGAAGTCGAAGCGAAGGTGACGACGTCCGGTACCGTGCTGATCATCTCGTTCAAGAAGCCGGTGGCGATCCCGGTCGAGCGAATCAATACGATGGCGCCCGATTACATCAGCGCCGCGCGGCTCGATCCGGATGGCTCGTCGATCCGCATTGCGCTCGCCAAGAAAGTGAAAGTCAGCACCATTCCTGCGGCGGAACGGCTCTATGTCGACCTCTTGCCGGACAATTGGGCAGGGCTCGCCCCCGGGCTGCCGCAAGACGTGATCGACGAGCTGGCGCGCCGGGCCCGCGAGGCCGAGCAGCAGTTGCGCAAGCTTCAGCTTGCCGCCCATCCGAAATTCGACGGCACGATCCGCGTCAAGGTCGGCGTGCAGCCGACCTTCGTGCGCTACATTTTCCAGTTGCCGGACATGACCAATGCGACGCCGGAACGCAGCCCCGGCAAATTGACGCTCACGTTCGACCAGCCGATCAAGTTCGACCTTGCCGACGCCGCGGCCACCCAGCCGGAGTCGATCGAGAGCATTTACAGCGATCGCGACCGTGATTCCGCCACCGTGGTGTTCCGCCTCAAGGGACAGCCGCTGGTGCGCTCGTATCGCGAGGACCACAGCATTGTCGTCGATATTGGCGTTTCGGCAGCCGACAAGAAGTCGGCCTTGCCGAAGCAGAAAACATCTGCGGCGGCCGAAAAATCTTTCGCGCAGGCGGCTCCCGTGATCGAGCAGCCGGAGTCGCTTGCAATCAAGGAAGAGACGCCGGCCGACGCGCCGCCGAAAGTTGAAACGGCGGCCGCACCAAAGCCGGCGGCGCCGAAGCCGCCGACCGCTGCGGCGCCTGCGGCCGATGCCGCGATTGCCGCTCCCGCAAAGGAAGCTCCGGCAGCGCCCAAGACGGCGGCCGAGGTCAAGCCCGCGCCACCGAAACCTGTTGCCGCCGCGCCGGTCAGCGCGCCGCCGGCGAAGCCGGCCGCTGTTGCGGCGCAGCCCGAACCGCCCGCCAAAGCCGCGGCCGCCGAGCCGCCGCCAAGCGCGCCGCCCGTACCGTCCGACATGATGGCGCCGGACAAGGCTCCGCCCAAACTCGAAAAGGCGAATGCCGCGCCTCCGCGGCCGCCATTGCCGGCCGACGTCAACGCGCCGGTGGCGGCCGCCTTGCATCGTCAGGGCGACAATCTGCGGATCGACTTTCCGTTTGCGACGACAACGCCTGCGGCGTCGTTCCGGCGCGGCCGCATGCTGTGGGCGGTGTTCGACAGCAGCTCCGACATCAACACTGCCGCGCTCAAGGACGAGAAGCTGTTTCGCTCGACCTCGCTCGAACGCGGCAAGGACGGCGAAGCAATCCTGCGCCTCGAACTCAATGAGCCGAAGCTGACGAGCTTTTACGGCGAAGGTTCGGGCTGGGTTCTGACGATCGGCGACAGCATCGTTGAGCCGACCAAGCCGGTCGCGATCGCCCGCAGCATCGTCGGCAAGGGCCGCTCCAGCATCACCATTCCTTTCACGGAGCCGCGCAAGCTGCATCGCATCACCGATCCGGTGGTCGGCGACCAGTTGCTGGTGATCACCGCGCTCGGGCCGCCGCGCGGCTTCCTCAAGGAACAGGAATTCGTCGAGTTGCGCGCGCTCGCCTCGACTCATGGCGTCGTGGTGCAGCCGCTGGCGGATGACGTTACTGCCGAGTTGGCGGCCGACAAGATCGTCATCAGCCGTCCTGGCGGCCTGTCGCTGTCGTCGTCGAGCATTGCGTCGCGCGACAAGACCACCGACGCCAATCCGGATTTTCAGCCGCTGGTGTTTGACACCCAAACCTGGGGCTTCGACCGCCAGGCGAATTTCGAGGAGCGCCAGAGCGACCTGATCGCGCGGGCGGCCGCGGCGCCGGAAGCGAAGCGGCGCGCGGCACGGCTCGACCTGGCGCGCTTTTATCTGGCGCGCGAGATGGCGGCCGAAGCCAAGGGCGTGCTCGACGTCGTCACCGCCGACGAGCGCGAGGAGAGCGTGACCGGCACTGTGCTCAAGGCGGTCGCCAATGTGATGCTCGACCGGCCGGACGAGGCGCTCAAGGAACTGGCGAACCCGAAGATCGGCAACAATTCCGATGCGCCGATCTGGCGCGCGATGGCGCATTCCCAGCAAGGCCACTGGGCGCGGGCGCGCGAGGAGTTCAAGACGGTCGAAGTGGCGATGGGCGCGCTGCCGATCGAGTTGCAGCGCATGACCAAGCGCCAATTCCTGCGCTGCTCGATCGAGGTCCGGGATTTCGGCGGCGCTTCGACCTTGCTCAACGATTTCGAGACGCTCGGCGTGCCGCCGCCGATGGCGCCATCGATGGAAGTGCTGACCGGCCGCGTCGAAGAAGGGCTTGGCCACATCGCCGAGGCGCTGGCCGCCTATCGCCTCGCCGCGGCGTCGCCGGACCGCCGCTTCGCCGCGGAGGCCATGCTGCGCAACATCGCGTTGCGCCAGAAGGTCGGCGATCTCAAGCGGGCGGAAGTGATCAGCCAGCTCGAGGACCTGACCACCGCGTGGCGCGGCGACGAGACCGAGGCCGAAGGCCTGCGGATGCTCGCGCACCTTTACACGCAGGACAAACGGGCGCGCGACGCTTTCCATGTGATGCGCACCGCGCTCCTCGCGCATCCCAATTCGGACCTCACGCGCAAGATCCAGGAAGAGGCGGCGAGGACGTTCGACAGCCTGTTCCTCGGCAGCGAAGGCGACGCCATGTCGCCGATCGAGGCGCTCGGCCTGTTCTACGACTATCGCGAGCTGACGCCGATCGGGCGGCGCGGCGACGACATGATCCGCAAGCTGGCGGACCGGCTGGTCGCGGTCGATCTGCTCGATCAGGCGGCGGAACTGCTGCAGCATCAGGTCGATCACCGCCTGCAAGGCGCGGCGCGCGCGCAGGTCGCGACCAAGCTCGCCACCATTTATCTGATGAACCACAAGCCGGATTTCGCGCTGGCCGCGATCCAGAAAACGCGGGTATCCGACATCGCCGGCGACTTGCGGGAGCAGCGGCTGCTGCTGGAATCGCGCGCGTTGTCCGAGATCGGCCGCCACGAAATGGCGCTGGAAATCATCGAGGGCATGCAGGGCAACGAGGCGCAGCGGCTGCGCGCCGATATCCTGTGGAGCGCGAAGAAATGGCGGCCCGCCGGCGAGGCGATCGAAGTGCTGCATGGCGACCGCTACAAGCAATTCGCGCCGCTCAACGATGAGGAGCGCACCGACATCCTGCGCGGCGCGATCGCCTATTCGCTGGCCGACGATCCGATGAGCCTGGCGCGCTTCCGCGAGAAATACGCGGCGAAGATGGCGGAAGGGCCAGACCGCCGGGCCTTCGAGGTGGTGGCGGCGCCGATCGGCTCGTCGTCGAAGGAATTCCGCGACGTCGCCAACAGCGTCGGCAACACCAGCACGCTCGACGCGTTCCTACGCGAGATGCACAAGCGCTATCCGGACAAGGACGTGTCCGGCATGCCGGGCGCGTCGCCGCCGGAGACGACGCCGGCGAAGACCGACACGCAGGCGAGCAACGAGGCGAAGCCGCAGGCGAAAGCGGAAGCAGCGCCGAGGGCTGCCGCGAAGCCTGAGTCATCCGCGAAGACCGATCCGGCGCCGACCGGCTCGATCCTGCCGCTGCCGAAGAGGCGGGCGACAGCGCGGTAATTCTGCATCACTATCTGTCATTCCCGCGAAGGCGGGAATCCAGTACGCCGTGTCGTCTCTGCTCAATCATCAGCGTCAGTGATTACCGGATGCCCGCTTTCGCGGGCATGACAGCCAAATTTTCAAACAGCCATAGCTCCGCACTCCCTGTTCTTTGGTCGGCGTCCGCCTTCGCGCAGCACGCTTCGGCGGACAAGCGGGATCGCCCGTATTCTTTGCGGCGCCGGGTACGCCGTAGTCCTGTTGCCGGTGCCCCGATAACGAAGGGCGCGCGGAACGCCGGGCCTCATAGGACCCGCGTGCTCCGATGCCTCACGACATCGAAGCGAATTGGGTAGTTGAACGCGACTCCGCCGAGATCATCGGCGTTCCGCGCGCGGTGTTATGTGGTTTGCTCCGCGGCCACCCCGGTGGGGTCACAATTTTTTACCCACCGCTTTGGACGGCTCGGAAGATTGAGGTCTCGACCTTCTTCCCGG
>DASZXA010000071.1:0-119707 GCA_035546455.1 Pseudolabrys sp. | reverse complement strand
TGGCCAAGTGGGCCCAGCTTAAGGCGCAACGAAAAGGCTGAGCCGCGAAGATATGCCGATTGTCATTCCGAGGTCGTGCGGAGCTATTCCGCAGCGATAGCCTGCTGCTTCAACGGCAGGTCGAGCGCATTCCAGACCTCGACCAGCGACTCGGCGAGCGTATCGATCAGCGCATCGTCGTGGTACGGCGACGGCGCAATGCGTAGCCGCTCGGTGCCCTTCGGCACGGTCGGATAATTGATCGGCTGGATGTAGATGCCGTGCTCGGCGAGCAGCAGGTCGCACGCCGCCTTGCATTTCTCCGGATCGCCGACCAGCACCGGAACGATGTGCGTGTCGCACGCCATCACCGGCAGGCCGGCTGCGGTCAGCACTGCCTTGACGCGCCCGGCGCGGTCCTGATGGCGGTCGCGCTCCCACTGTGACGTCTTGAGGTGGCGGATCGCCGCGGTCGCCGCGGCGCAGATCGCCGGCGGCAGCGCGGTGGTGAAGATGAAGCCCGGCGCGTAGGAGCGCACCGCGTCGATCAATTCGGTCGAGCCGGCGATGTAGCCGCCGAGGCAGCCGAACGCCTTCGCCAGCGTGCCCTCGATCACGTCGACGCGCTTGGCCGCATTGTCGCGGTCGGTGATGCCGCCGCCGCGCTTGCCGTACATGCCGACCGCGTGAACCTCGTCCACATAGGTCATCGCGTTGTATTTCTCGGCGAGATCGCAGATCGCGTGGATCGGCGCCACGTCGCCGTCCATCGAATAGAGGCTCTCGAACACGATCAGCTTCGGCCGCGCCGGATCGGCGGCCTTCAGCAGCTCTTCGAGATGCGCGACATCGTTATGCCGCCAGATTTGCTTCTCGCAGCCGGCGCGGCGCACGCCTTCGATCATCGAATTGTGGTTGAGCGCGTCCGACAGGATCAGGCAGTTCGGCAGCAGGTTCGCGATCGTCGCGATGCCGGTCGAATTCGACACGTAGCCCGACGTGAAAACGAGAGCGGCCGGCTTGCCGTGCAGATCGGCGAGCTCGCGCTCCAGCTCGATCAGCGGATGATTGTTGCCGGCGATGTTGCGGGTGCCGCCCGCGCCGGTGCCCATGCGCGCCGCGGTCTCGGTCATCGCGCCGACCACCTTCGGGTGCTGCGCCATGCCGAGGTAATCGTTCGAGCACCAGATCACGACCTCGCGGCGGCCGTCCGGCGAGTGCCAATAGGCGTGCGGGAACCGGCCGGCGATGCGTTCGAGGTCGGCGAACACGCGATAGCGCCGTTCCGACCGCAACTGACCCAGGGCTTTGGAGAAAAAGTCGTTGTAATTCATCGATTTAGCTTTTGCGGACAGGGTCCAAGCCAGCACTTTGCCGTCTTTTAGAAGGCTTCCAGCCCGCTTGTCGAGGGCAACGAAGGACTAGTTTGCTGCTCTTTTCGTCCGCTTATTAGCCCCATCCTGCTACTCGGCAGGTCAGTCGAAATACCGGTCGAGGATCTTGGCGTAGATCGTCGTCAGCGCCTTCAATTCCGCCACCGGCACCCGCTCGTCGACCTGATGCATGGTGGCGCCGACCAGCCCGAATTCCACCACCGGACAGTAGTTGCAGATGAACCGCGCGTCCGACGTGCCGCCGGACGTCGAGAGTTCGGTGTTCCGCCGCGTCACGTCGGCGATCGAGTTCACCACCAGGTCCATGAACGGTCCCGGCTCGGTCACGAACACGCCGGCATTGGACGGCTGAAACTCGAAACGGAAATTGATCTTGCCCGCGGCGGCTTTCTCGGCGCGTTTTTGCAACAGGCCGTGCAGCGACTCCGCCGTGTGATTGTCGTTGAAGCGAATGTTGAAGCGCGCCCGCGCTTCACCCGGAATAAGGTTGACGGTCTTGTTGCCGACATCGACCGAGGTGAATTCGAGGTGCGACGGCTGGAAGCTGGCGCTGCCTTTGTCGAGTGGCTCGCCTTGCAGCGCTTCGACCAGCTTTACCAGCCCGCGGATCGGATTGTCGGCGCGGTCAGGATAGGCGACGTGGCCCTGCTTGCCGCTGACCACCAGCGTGCCGTTGAGCGAGCCGCGCCGGCCGATCTTGATGGTGTCGCCGAGCGTCGAGACATTGCTCGGCTCGGCCAGAATGCAGTGATCGAACTTCTCGCCTTGGTCGGCGGCCCATTTCAGCAGCTTGATGGTGCCGTTGACCGCGATGCCTTCCTCGTCACCGGTGATGAGGAATGAGATCGAGCCCTTGGGCTTGCCGCCATTGGCCGCCAGATGGTCGAGCACCGCGGCGACCGCGCAGGCGATGCCACCTTTCATATCGACCGCGCCGCGGCCGTACAGCATGCCGTCCTTCACCTGGCCGGAAAACGGCGGCAGCGCCCACGTCGTTTCGTCGCCCGGCGGCACCACGTCGGTGTGCCCGGCAAACATCAGGTGCGGCGAGGCGGTGCCGATCCGGGCATAGAGGTTTTCGACGTCGGCCGCGCCCGGTTCGCTGAAGGTGACGCGGTGCACCGTGAAGCCCGCGGCCTTCAGTGTCCTTTCGAGGAACGCCAGCGCGCCGCCTTCTGCCGGCGTCACCGAGGGGCATTGCACAAGCGCGGCTGTCAGCGCGACCGGATCGGCGGCCATTGTCAGGTCTTTCCTTGCAGCGGGTCGGGCCCGTAACGGTTCGGCCCGCTCACCCCGCGGCGGAAACCGAGATCGACAAACAGATACAGAGCGATCGCGAAGCAGGGAAGGGTGACGAGCCAATAGAGCGCCGATGGCTTGTCCAGCGTGCCGCCCAGCCCGAAGATCGTCAGCCCGCCGAGAATGACGGACAGCACTGCATAGACGGCCACCGCCATCTCGGACGTTTCCCGGTCGTGCGCGCGCTTCATCAGCACCGCCGTTTCGGGATATAGCAGCGCCAGTTCGCAGATCGCGCCCAGCCGTTCGTTGCCGCGGCCATAACCGTAGGAAAACAGGATCAGCTCGGCGACGAGCAGCACCGCCATCGCGATCCAGTAGGGCGTGCGGGCGATCCGCCCGTCGAAGCCGAAGAAGATGTGGCGCCAGTCCATGTACGCTCGCGGGACGCGTCAGTCCCTCAGGAGTTCGTTGATCGAGGTTTTCGAGCGTGTCTGCTCGTCGACCCGTTTGACGATCACCGCGCAGTAGAGCGATGGGCCGCCATTCTTGCCAGGCAGGCTGCCCGGCACGACCACCGAATAGGCCGGCACTTCGCCTTGCAGCACCTTGCCGCTCTCGCGATCGACGATCTTGGTCGAGGCGCCGAGGAACACGCCCATCGACAGCACCGCGCCGGTGCGGACCACCACGCCTTCGGCGACTTCCGAACGCGCGCCGATGAAACAGTTGTCCTCGATAATGACCGGGCCGGCCTGCAGCGGCTCCAGCACGCCGCCGATGCCGGCGCCGCCGGAGATATGACAGTTCTTGCCGATCTGCGCGCAGGAGCCGACCGTCGCCCAGGTGTCGACCATCGTCCCTGAGTCGACATAGGCGCCGAGGTTGACGAACGACGGCATCAGTACCACGCCCGGCGCGATGTAAGCCGAGCGGCGCACCACGCTGCCGGGCACCGCGCGGAAGCCGGCGTCACGGAATTTGTTGTCGCCCCAGCCGTCGAACTTCGACGGCACCTTGTCCCACCACGATGCCTTGCCCGGCGCGCCGGCGATCGTCGTCATGTCGTTGAGGCGGAACGACAGCAGCACGGCCTTCTTGAGCCACTGATTGACCGTCCACTTGCCGTCGGCGTCGCGCTGCGCGACTCGCGCCTTGCCGGCATCGAGCAGGTCGAGCGCGGCGTCCACGGCGTCGCGCACCGCGCCTTTGGTCGCCGGGGTGACGCCGTCGCGCTTGTCGAAGGCTTCGTCGATGGTCTTTTCGAGTTCGTTTGGGGACATGAGTTTTCCGTTTTTCCGTCGCGGTTTGTCGCGGTTAGCGGCGGGGGATGTCAAGCGGATGCCGGATCGCTATGCTCTGGCCAATTTGGAGGGATGCCGTGCTGAAGAGAATCGCTTTTGCCGTTGCCACTTTTGCCTTTGCCGAACCGGCCTTCGCGCACCACGTCATGGGCGGCCGTCAGGCCACGACCTTTGCCGAAGGCCTTTTGTCCGGTCTCGGCCATCCGGTCATCGGGGTCGACCATTTTGCCGCCGTGGTGGCGATCGGCTGTCTGGCTACGGCGCAGCGCAGCGGGGCCGTTTCGGTGATCGGCTACGTCGTGGCGATGATGGTCGGCGTCGCCCTCCATTTGATGGGCACGAACGTCCCGGCCGCCGAATTGCTGGTCGCGCTGACCGTGCTCGGCCTCGGCGCCATCGTGGTGTGGCGGCGCGATCTGGCGGCCGGCGCGGCGCTGATCCTGTTCGCCGTGGTCGGCCTGATCCACGGCTATGCGTTGGGTGAATCGATCTACGGCGCCGAGCGCACGCCGCTGGTCGCCTATCTGATCGGCCTCGCGGCGATCCAGTCCGCCGTCGCGCTCGGCGCGATGACGATCTGCAAGGCGGCGATGAAGCGCTCCGACCCGGTGCTGGTGCGGCTGATCGGCGCCGGGGTCGCCGGGGTCGGCATCGCCGTTCTGGTGCAGCAGCTTATCCCGGCGCCGCCCGGCGGCTGACGGGAACTTTACCGCCGCCCCATCATTGGCGTTCGGGTGGGGCTCCCGCCGGCACTTGGCCGGCACGCCGTTGCGCGCAATCACGATCGAATTGGAGGAGACATGGATCAAATGGATCCATCACAACTGAGCAACGAGATCGGCGCCTTCCTGTCCGGACTGGCGGCGTGGGCCGCGGTGGCGATTCCGCATTTCATCGGCGCCCTCGTGCTGCTGGTAGTGGGCTGGTGGGTGGCCAATCGTGCGGATGACGCGGTCTGCCGCCTGCTCGACTACCAGACCCGGATCGATCCCACCTTGCGCGGGCTGATCTCGTCGGTGGTGCGCTACGGAATCCTGATCGTCGTATTCGTCGCCGTGCTGGGCCAGCTCGGCATCCAGACCACCAGCATCCTCGCCGCGCTCGGCGCTGCCGGCCTCGCCATCGGCCTGGCGATGCAGGGCACCCTCTCCAATATCGCCGCCGGCATGATGCTGCTGTGGCTGCGGCCGTTCCGGGTCGGCGATTTCATCGACACCGGCTCGGTGATGGGTACGGTGAAGGAGGTCGGCCTGTTCGCCAGCGAGCTTCACTCATGGGATGGCGTCTATCAGTTCGTGCCGAACTCGGAGCTGTGGAACAAGCACATCATCAACTACACGCGGCTGCCGACCCGCATGGTCGATCTCAAATTCGGCGTTGCCTATGACGACGATCTCAAGAAGGGGCAGGAGGTGCTGCTGGCGATGACTGGCGCCGATCAACGCGTGCTGGCCGATCCGGCGCCGATGATCTTTGTCGACCAGCTCGGCGACAGTGCGGTCGTGCTGCGGCTGCGCTGCTGGACCGCGACCTCGGATTACTGGCCGGTGTTTCGCGGGCTGACCGAAACCGGCAAGGCGGTGCTGGAACAGGCGGGCCTGTCGATCCCGTTCCCGCAGAGCGACCTGCACGTCAAGGAGTTGCCGGCGCCGCCGAAAGGCAACGAGGCCAAGGCCGGCAAGCGAGGCGGTCAGGCGCGCGGCGCCAGCGCCCGCAAGAACCCGGCGAGATCCTCGGTGATGTGATCGACGTGCGGGGCGTCGCGTCCCTGCAGCTCCCAGCCCTCGCGCACAACCTCGCGGGTGGCCGGCGGCACCACCAGCACGGTGGTCATGCCGAGCGTGTGCGGCACTTCGAGATTGCGGGCAAGGTCCTCGAACATCGCCGCTTTTCCCGGATCGACGCCGTGGCGCGAGAGGAAATTCTCGTATGTCCGCCGTGACGGCTTCGGCTCAAGTTCGGCGGCGATGATGTCGAACACGTCTTCAAAATGCTTGTCGATGTCGAGCCGCTTCATCACCGCATCGGCATGTTTCTTGGTGCCGTTGGTGAGAATGAGCTTGCGGCCCGGCAGTTGCTCCAGCGCGTCACCCAGCGCTGCGTTCGGCTCCAGCGGCGAGTGGTCGATCTTGTGCACGAAGTCGAGATAGGCGTCGGGGTCGATGTGGTGCTCTGTCATCAGCCCGCGCATCGTGGTGCCGTACTTCTTGTAGTAGTCCTTCTGCACGCGGAACGCCTCTTCGCCGGACACCTTGAGGAAGTCCGAGACATAGGCGCGGATGCGGTCGTCGATCTGCTGCCACAGATTAAGGTCGTGCGGATAGAGCGTGTTGTCGAGGTCGAACACCCATGTGTCGACGTGATCGAAATCGGATTTGCCAGTCACGTTACTCTCTCCAGGTCACGGCCGGGCTTGACCCGGCCATCCCGCTTAGGGACGCAGTGCCCACCTAAGCGAGATCACCGGGACAAGCCCGGTGATGACATTCCTCGTCAATTATGGATCAGCGTGCCGGCGCCGTGGTCGGTGAACAGTTCGAGCAGCACCGCGTGCGGCACCTTGCCGTCGAGAATGACGACGCCCTCGACGCCCGCTTCCAGCGCATAGAGGCAGGTCTCGACCTTCGGGATCATGCCGCCGGAAATCGTGCCGTCGGCGATCAGGTTGCGAACGTCGGCCGCCGACAAATCCTTGATCAGCTCTTTATTCTTGTCGAGCACGCCCGGCACGTCGGTCAGCAGCAGGAAACGTTTCGCCTTCAGCGCGCCGGCAATCGCGCCGGCAAACGTATCGGCGTTGACGTTGAAGGTGCCGCCATTCTCGCCGGCCGCGACCGGCGCCAGCACCGGGATCAGCTCGCGTCCCAGCACCGTATCGAGCACGAAGGTGTCCACCTTGGCAGGCTCGCCGACGAAGCCGAGATCGACCACCTTCTCGATATTCGAATCCGGATCCTTCACCGTGCGCGTCGCCTTGCGCGCGGTGACCATGTTGCCGTCCTTGCCGCACAGGCCGATCGCCTTGCCGCCGGCGGCGTTGATGTAGCCGACGATCTGCTTGTTGATCGCGCCGGCCAGCACCATCTCGACGATCTCGAGCGTCTTCTCGTCGGTGACACGCAGGCCGCCGGCGAATTGCGACTGCACGCCGGCTTTCTTCAGCATCGCCTCGATCTGTGGGCCGCCGCCGTGCACCACGATCGGATTGATCGCGGTCTGCTCTAGCAGCACGATGTCGCGGGCGAAGGCGCGCGCCACCTCCTCGTTGCCCATCGCGTGGCCGCCGTACTTGATGACGATGGTCTCCTCGTCGTAGCGCTGCATGTGCGGCAGCGCCTCGGAGAGGATGTGGGCGGCGTCCTGCGGGGTGATCTTTGGGGCTTTGGCCATCGTGTCGCTCGTTGTCGGGCGCTTTCTAGCCGACACACTCCCTGTTGTCATGCCCGCGAAGGCGGCATCCAGTAATCGCAGGGCTCTGAGATTCTGCTGAGAAGGCACGGCGTACTGGGTCCCCGCCTTCGCGGGGACAACAGCTTATCGCCCCCGCTCGGCCAGCAGCCGCGCCACCGCGGCGCGCAGATCTGGCAGCCCGGAGCCATCGTGCGATGACGTCGCGATGACCTGGGGGAACGTGGCCGCGAACTTGGTCAGCGCCTTCTCCGTTTCCGCGATCCGCCCCTCCAGCTCGGACGGCTTCACCGCCTCGGCCTTGGTCAGCACGATCTGGTGACTGACGGCGGATGATGAGAGCACCTTGAGAATGCCCTCGTCGATCTCCTTGAGCCCGTGCCGCGCATCGACCAGCACATAGACGCGGGCGAGGTTGGCGCGGCCGCGCAGGAATTGCTCGATCAGGTGCGTCCACGCCCCGATCTTTTCCTTCGACGCCGCGGCGTGGCCGTAGCCCGGCATGTCCACCAAGGTCAGCCGCTCCGGCCCCGAGAAGAAGATCAGCTCCTGCGTGCGCCCCGGCGTCTTCGAGGTGCGCGCCAGCGCCTTGCGTCCGGTCAGCGCGTTGATGAGGCTCGACTTGCCGACATTGGAGCGCCCGGCGAATGCAATCTCGGTGCCGTTCATCTTCGGCAGCGCGACCGGTCTGTCGGCGGCGGCGGTGAACTCCCAGTCGCCGTTGAACAGCCGCCGCCCGGCCTCGATCTCGCGTGAGGTGAAATCCATGCGCGCCTTATAGCACTAAGCGCGCCAACTCACCGCCAGCCCAGCCCCGGCGCCACATGCTTGAGGATCGCCTCGATCACATGCGCGTTGTAGTCGACGCCGAGCTGGTTCGGCACGGTGAGCAGCAGCGTGTCGGCTTCGGCGATCGCCTCGTCCCCCTTGAGCTGTGCGATCAGCGCATCGGGCTCGCCGGCGAAGCTCTTCCCGAAGATCGCGCGCTCCGTCTCGCTGAGGAAGCCGACCTGGTCCTGGCTCTCGCCGTCGCGGCCGAAATACATGCGGTCGCGGTCGTCCACCAGGGCAAAGATCGAGCGCGACACCGACACCCGCGGCGTGCGCGTATGTCCCGCCGCCTTCCACGCCGCGCGATAGGCGCGGATCTGCTCGGCCTGCTGGATGTGAAACGGCTTGCCGCTCTCGTCGATCTTCAGCGTCGACGATTGCAGGTTCATCCCGAGCTTGGCCGCCCATTCCGCCGTCGCGTTGGTGGCGGCGCCCCACCAGATGCGTTCGCGCAGGCCCTCCGAATGCGGCTCCAGCCGCAGCAGGCCGGGCGGGTTCGGAAACATCGGCGACGGGTTCGGCTTGGCGAAGCCCTGGCCGCGCAGCACGTCGAGAAACACTTCGGTGTGCCGCCGCGCCATCGCGGCGTGGTCCATGCCTTCCGGCGGCGCGTAGCCGAAATACTTGTAGCCCTCGATCACCTGTTCGGGCGAGCCGCGCGAGATGCCGAGTTGCAAGCGCCCGCCACTGATGAGATCGGCGCTGCCTGCGTCCTCCGCCATGTAGAGCGGGTTCTCGTAGCGCATGTCGATCACGGCGGTGCCGATCTCGATCTTTTTCGTCCGCGCGCCGATCGCCGCCAGCAGCGGAAACGGCGAGGCGAGCTGCCGCGCGAAATGGTGTACGCGGAAATAAGCGCCATCCGCGCCGAGTTCTTCCGCCGCCACCGCGAGCTCGATCGATTGCGTGAGCGCTTCGGCCGCAGAGCGCGTGCCGGATTGCGGCGAGGGGGTCCAGTGCCCGAAGGAGAGAAAGCCGATATGTTTCATGGGCGCCTATATAGAGGCTGGCGCGGCCTCCGGCGATGCCTGCTTCGCCTCCGCGGCAAACTCGTGCCACGCCGCTTCATATTTCGCCGGGATTTGCGCCTCGTGCCGCGCGACCACGGCCTCGATGCGCCGCGCCAGTTCGGTGCGGAATTTGTCCATGTCCTCCGGCGGCGGATCGTCGTCGGTCGCCTTCATCGGATGCCAGCCAACCAATACGTTGAGATCGCGCAAGGTCCGCGTCAGCGAGCCGAGCGCACGGGCGGCCATTTCGGTCTCCCGCAGGTGGACCGGCCTCGCCGTAAGCCGCGTCGAAGTGACTTCAATCGCCCGCATCACGCGCGCCACCGCGTTTTGCAGCGGTTCGCCCGTCGGTAGGTCGGGCGGTTCGATATGCGGAGAAGGCTCGGTCGCCGCAAAATCCGCTTCGGCCTGCGCGGATGGCCCTTCCTCGGAAATCGGCGGCTGCCGCATCGTCCAGCCCCAAAGCTTGACGCGGCGCCGCAGCGTGTTGGCTGAGATGCCGTAGGCGAGGCAGATGTCCTCGATCGGCCGGCGGGTGTTCTCGTATTCATGACGGATTTGCGCCCACGCTTCGGGCGTCGGTAACGGGGGCATGGCGATGATCCTTGAACGCGTGCGCAGCTTCGCCGGTCATTCTCGCGCAGGCGGGAATCCGGTCTTGAGGCGCGCAGGATGTCGGGAATTAACCGAACGCTACCCGTGCAGCGTCGCGCTGTCAAGGAATATATTCCAAAGTCCCGTATTCGCGGCATAAACATTGATCGGGCTTGGCTCTGCGCCACATTTCAGCTTTCTTTGAGTTCCAACGATTGTGAGTCGAGCGCGGGGGCGCGGCTTATAGGGGATGCCTTTCGGTGGAACGAGAAACATTACGCGCGTCCGCGAGCAGCCCAAGTCAGGTCGAACGCAAGATCGCCTTGGCGCTTGGGTGCCTGCTCGGCATCGGCGTTCTTGGGTTCACGGACTCTTACTGGGTCGATGACGGCCCGATGCACGAAACCATCGAGTGGGTCGGCATCGCTCTTATCGCGATCTGCATCTTCGGCCGCACCTGGTGCTCGCTCTACATCGGCAATCGCAAGAACAGGGAAGTCGTTCAGGACGGGCCTTATTCGATCGTCCGCAACCCGCTCTATTTCTTTTCGATCATCGGCGCGATCGGTGTCGGCGCACAGGCCGGCGGGTTTACCGTCGCGCTGGTCTGCGGATTTGTGACCTGGCTGATCCACTCGCGGATGGTGCTGATTGAAGAAGACCACATGGTGGAGAAGTTCGGCTCGCAGTATTTCTACTACATGATGCGGGTGCCGAGGCTGTGGCCGTCCCTTTCGCTTTATCACACCCGTAAGTCGCTTGAGGTTTTCCCGGCCAAGTTCATCTCGACGGCCCGCGATGCGGTCTTTTTTTTCGTCGCCGTGCCGGTGATGGAGCTGGTCGACTACCTGCACGGCATCGGGACGCTGCCGACAAAGATCTGGCTGCCGTAGGCGGTCGCGGGCGATACACGGCCGCGCCGGTCTGATCGGCATCGCATTTTCAAGGGACACCTTCCGAAAGGCGCGCGACCCACTTGACATTGGTATATATTTCAATATTCGTTGAAATATGGAAAGATCAGATGCGGTCGCGGCCCTGGCCGCCCTCGCTCAAGACAATCGCCTCGACGTTTTTCGGCTGCTGGTGCGCGCCGGGCCTGAAGGCAAGTCGGCGGGCAACATCGCCGCCGAGCTGAAGCTCGCGCCGAACACGCTCACATTTCACTTCGACCGGCTGCGGTCTGCGGATCTCGTCACTGTCCGCCGGGAAGGCCGCTCGATGATTTACGCGGCGAAGTTTGACGCGATGAACGCGCTGCTCGGGTTCCTGACCGAGAATTGCTGCGCTGGATCGGCGGAAACATGCGCGCCGGCCGTGTGCAAGCCCGCACGCGCGAAACGCAAGGAAGCCGTCTAGGAGGTTCGCATATGAAGCGGATGCACGTTCACGTGTCGGTCGAGAATATCGACAAGGCCGTCGGGTTCTATTCGGCCCTTTTCGCGACAAAGCCCGCCATTGTGAAGGACGACTACGCGAAGTGGATGCTCGACGATCCGCGCATGAACTTCGCGATTTCCACCCGCGGCCGCCAGCCCGGCCTCGATCATCTCGGCATCCAGGTCGAAAGCGAAGGCGAGCTCGAGGAAGTCTATGCGCGTTTGAACGATGCGGGCGCACGGGTTTTTGAGGAAGGAAAGACGACGTGCTGCTACGCGCAGTCGGAAAAGTCGTGGATTGAAGACCCTGCCGGCATTTCGTGGGAGACGTTCTTCACGACCGGCGAAAGCACGAACTACGGGACAAGCTTCGAGAAAGAAGCGCGTGTCGCGCACGCCAAGGCATGTTGTGGGCCTGTGACGGAGTCTCCCGGCGAGGCTTGCTGCGCATGAGCTACAACACGCTGTTTCTGTGCACAGGCAATTCGGCGCGTTCGATCATCGCCGAAGCGGTCTTGAACAAGATCGGTGCGGGACGATTCCGCGCATTCAGCGCGGGGAGCCAGCCCAACGGCCAGGTCAACCCGAATACGATTCAGCTTCTTTCGAGTCTCGGCTACGAGACGTCGGACTTGCGTTCCAAGTCGTGGGCCGAGTTTGCAAAGCCCGGCGCCCCGGCGCTCGATTTCGTTTTCACGGTCTGCGACAACGCGGCGGGCGAGGCATGTCCGGTGTGGCCGGGCCAGCCGATGACCGCGCATTGGGGCGTTCCCGACCCCGCGGAAGCGACCGGAACGGAAGCCGAGGTCGCGCTCGCCTTCAAGGACGCTTATCGTATGCTTCACCAGCGCATCGGCCTGTTCGTCGCGCTGCCGATCGCAAGCATCGATCAGCTTTCGCTTCAGGCGAAGTTGAAAGAGATCGGCCGCGCCACCGGCGCCATCGCCAAAGAGCCGACTTGATGGCCTCGACCGCTCAACGCGCCGTCTCCGAAGCATTGGGGACGGCGTTCTTGCTGGCGACGGTGATCGGGTCCGGCATCATGGCTCAGCGTCTTGCGGGCGGGAACGGCGCGCTCGCCTTGCTTTGCAATACGCTTCCGACCGGCGCGATCTTGACGGTGCTGATCCTGATCTTCGGCCCGGTGTCCGGCGCCCACTTCAATCCCGCCGTCACGCTGGCGATGCGGTTTGGCCGGACGATCACAGGCGCGACGGCCTTGATCTATATCGCCGCTCAACTTGTCGGCGCGATCCTCGGGGTGTGGGCCGCTCACATGATGTTCGAGCTGCCGGTGTGGCAGTTCGCGACGACCGTTCGCACCGGACCGGGCCAATGGTTCGCGGAATGCGTGGCGACATTCGGCTTGTTGCTGACGATCTTCGGCTGCGCCCGCTTTCCCGTCGCCGTCGCGCCGGCGGTCGGTCTCTACATCACCGCCGCTTATTGGTTTACCGCCTCGACCTCGTTCGCCAATCCCGCTGTGACGATCGCCCGGGCGTTTTCGGACACCTTCGCCGGGATTGCTCCAAGCGGCGTGGCTGCATTCATCGGTGCGCAACTGGTGGGCGCGGCGCTCGCGACAATTCTGGCGCGTTGGATTTGGGCCGCTAAGCCCCCTTCTTCTTTTTAGGCATTCTTGGCGAGTGGCCACTTCAGGATTACAAATAAATATGGGCTACGGCGTTTTTATACATCGTTCGGATTCGAACTATGATGATAGCCCGGCAGAGCGTTATCAGTTTCCGAGTCAGTATCTCGGTCGTGTTCAAGCCTGCATAGGTGATTGGGTCATCTATTATGAGCCCCGGAAGGTAAGTGATACTCGGGGTTATTTCGCTGTAGGGAAAGTCGAGCGAGTTATTCCCGATCCTTCAAAGCTGGGCATGTACTTGGCTCTCATAGAGCCCGGCAGTTATTTGGACTTCGTAAATCCTGTCCCATTCGCCGACTCTCATGGCCATGTGGTCGAACGCGGAGTACTCAACGAAGAAGGGAAAATTTCCGGCCGCGCGCAATCCGCGGTGCGCCCACTTTCGGCGAGCGATTTTAGTCGTATCACCTCGCTAGGCTTCAACGAGAATGAACCGATACTTCCGCGCATCGACGATCATCTGCCGTCGGCGGGTTTTCAGGAATTGCAAACGCCATTCGCGTTAGAGCAAGTTCGAGATCGAGCTACCTTTTCGGGGTCGAGGATTGTTCGCGATCGCATCTTCCGTCGCGTTGTCCTGAACGCTTATTCCGAAAGGTGTGCGGTTAGTGGATTGCGCCTAATAAACGGTCGCGGGCGCGCGGAAGTGGCTGCCGCGCATATTCGACCGGTCGAGGCAAGCGGCCCAGACATTGTCAGCAACGGGATTGCATTGTCGGGAACTATTCATTGGATGTTTGATCGCGGACTAATCAGTCTGGCTGACGATCTGAAAATATTGATTTCACGGCAAGCTAATGATCCCGATGGTATTCACGGGCTCATCAATAAAGACGGTTATGCCTTTCCACCTCGGCGGGAGGTCGAGCGGCCGCATCCACATTTCTTGCAGTGGCATCGCGAGCACTGTTTCAAACAGTGATCCGTTCGCTTTTGGGAGCAGGCCCCTACGCCCCCTTCTTCTTCGCCCCGAACACCGCCTTGATGTTGTCCCACAGCTCGATCTTGGCGCCGTGCTTGCGCATGATGATCGACTGCTGCGTCACCGACAGCGTGTTGTTCCAGGCCCAGTAGATCACCAGCCCGGCCGGGAAGGTGCCCAGCATGAAGGTGAAGATCACCGGCATCCAGTTGAAGATCATCGCCTGCGCCGGGTCGGGTGGCGTCGGGTTGAGCTTCATCTGCACCCACATCGTCACGCCCATGATCAGCGGCCAGATGCCCAGGTGCAGGAAGTGGCCGATCATCGGGATCGCCGTCGGGTCGTAGGCCAAGAGCCCGAACAAAGTGAACACGTTGGTCGGGTCGGGCGCCGAGAGGTCGTGGATCCAGCCGAAGAACGGCGCATGCCGCATCTCGATGGTGATGAACAGCACCTTGTAGAGCGCGAAGAACACCGGGATCTGCACCACGATCGGCAGGCAGCCGGCCACCGGATTGATCTTCTCGCGCTTGTAGAGCTCCATCAGCTCTTGTTGCTGTTTCTGCTTGTCGTCGGGATAGCGGTCGCGCAGCTCTTTCATCTGCGGCTGCACCGCCTTCATCTTTGCCATCGAGGCGTAGGACTTGTTGGCGAGCGGGAAGAACGCCGCCTTGATGATCACCGTCACCAGCAGAATGGCGATGCCGAAATTGCCGAACAGCCGGTAGAGGTAGTCGATCACGAAGAACATTGGCTTGGTGATGAAGTAGAACCAGCCCCAGTCGATCGCCAGGTCGAAGCGGTTGAGGTTGAGCTGCTTCTCGTAGTCGTTGATGGTCGCAACTTCCTTGGCGCCGGCGAACAGCCGCGCATCGGCGCTGGCGGTCGCGCCCGGCGCGACGGTCTTGGCGTCGAGCAGGTAGTCGGTCTGGTAGGTCGGCGTCTTGCCGATCATGCCGGTCGAAAACTGCGCCTTGAGGTGCGCGTCGGTCGCCGGCAGCAGCACCGCCGCCCAGTATTTGTCGGTGAAGCCGAGCCAGCCGTTGGTGACGTCGAACGTCTCGCGCTTCTGGCCCTGCGCGTCCGGCTTCAGGTCGTCCATCTTCTTGTAGGTCATCTCCTGCAGGCCCTTGTCGCCAAGGACGCCGGTCAGGCCTTCATGGAGGATGTAGTAGCCGAGCGTGTGCGGCGTGCCGTGCCGCGACACCAGCGCGTAGGGGAACAGCGTCACCGGCGCGGAGCCCTTGTTCGCCACTTCGTCCTTGATGGTGAACAGGTATTTGTTGTCGACCGCGATGGTGCGCTTGAATTCGAGGCCTTCGCCGTTGTCGTAAGTCAGCGTCACCGGATGATCGACCGAGAGCGCGCCGGAGCCGGCTTGCGTCCATACGGTGTTGTCATCGGGCAGCTTGGCGGTGGTGCCGCTCGCGGCGGTCCAGCCGAACTGTGCATAGAACGGGTCGCCGGTGCCGGACGGCGACAGCAGGATGATGGCCGGCGAGTTCGGGTCGACCGTCTCGCGGTACTTCACCAGCGCGAGGTCGTCGATGCGGCCGCCCTTGAGCGCGATCGAGCCGTTAAGGTTCGGCGTGTCGATCTTGACGCGCGGGGAGGCGGCGAGCGCGGCGTCGCGGGTGATCGGCTGCGCGGCGATTGCGGTCGCCTGGCTCGCCGGCGCGGTCGGCGCGTTCGCGGGCTGGCTCGGCACCACCGGCGTGGTCTTGGCCTGGCCGGGTGCCGGCGTGGTCTGCTGCGCCTGCTGCTGCTGGGCGGCCTCTTGCCGCTGCTTCTCGAGCTGCGGGCCGCCGATGAAGTATTGCCAGCCGATCAGCACGATCGCCGAAAGCACGATCGCGAGAATGGTGTTCTTGGAATCACCCAGCATCTAACTCACCACTCTCTCTTATTTGTGCAGGCGTTTGAGCG
This sequence comes from Pseudolabrys sp., assembly GCA_035546455.1. Lineage (GTDB taxonomy): Bacteria > Pseudomonadota > Alphaproteobacteria > Rhizobiales > Xanthobacteraceae > Pseudolabrys. Next base: position 104,067 of record DASZXA010000071.1, on the reverse strand, counting down.
CGCGCGTGAAGTCATCGGTCATCTTCTCGAATGGCGCGTTCAGCGCGCCGCGTCGCCCGATCAGGACATAGTCATGGCCGGCCCGCATTGGGCTGGCCGATAGTCTCACCAGTTCACGCAGCCGGCGGCGAATGCGATTGCGCTCGACGGCGTTGCCGGTCTTCTTTGTCACCGTGAAGCCGACGCGGACCGGTCCCTGGTCGTCACGCGCGCGGGCCTGAAGGACGAACGGCCCGGCTGGAACCTTGCTGCCGGTGGCGGCTGCGAGGAAGTCGGCGCGGCGCTTCAGGCGTTCCATGGGCGCTCTGGGCCGTCCGGCCGGTTGCGGTATCAGGCGCTGAGGCGCTTGCGCCCGCGTCCGCGCCGCGCGTTGAGGACCTTGCGCCCGCCTTTGGTGGCCATGCGCTTGCGGAATCCGTGGCGGCGTTTGCGCACCAATTTGCTCGGTTGATATGTCCGCTTCACGAAAAGCTCTCCGCTAAGTCGCGCTATTGGCGAGGAAATTTCGGCCTGGCGGCGTTTGCGCACCAAATTGGCCTTTGATTGCGCGGCTTATAAGGGAGGCTCCGTGGCGCGTCAATGCGACCCGAACCGCGAAACCGGTGCGCAAACGCCACCACTTCAGGGCGGTGGAAGCCTTGGTGGGTCGCATCGTCGCCATGTTGCTGGTGTTAATGTCAGGTAGGGCATTGCGAGGTCGACGTGATCGACGAGGGCAAAACGCAAGGCGCGCTAACGCCGCCACGAGCGCCGACAGCGACAAGGGCGCGGCTTGGGCTGTCCGGCAAGCTGCTCGTGCTCACCGTCCTGTTCGTGATGGTGGCCGAGGTCATGATCTATGTGCCCGCCGTCGCCAACTTCCGCGTCAACTGGCTGAACGACCGGCTGGCGGCCGCGCACACCGCGGCGCTGGTCCTCGACGCCGCGCCGAGCGGCATGGTGCCCGACAGCCTGGCCCGCCAGATCCTCAACAGTGTCGGCGCGCGCGCCGTGGCTATGAAGATGGGCAACCAGCGCCGCCTGCTCGCCGCTTCGGAAGTTCCCTCCAAGATCGACCACGACATCGACATGCGCGATGTCACGGCCTGGCAGGCCGTGAGCGACGCGTTCGGCACGTTGTTAATGTCGCGGCCCGCGGTGATGCGCGTCGTCGGCCCGGCCCCGATGGGCGGCGACTTCCTCGAGATCGTGCTCGACGAAACTCCGCTGCGCAGCGCAATGCTGCGCTTCTCGGGCACGATTCTTCTGGTGTCGCTGCTGATCTCGATCATCAGCGCCACACTGGTGTTCTTTGCCCTGCATTACATGTTCGTGCGCCCGTTGCGCCGGCTGACCGACAACATGACGTCGTTCCGCGCCGATCCGGAAAATCCGGCCCGCATCATCTCGGCATCGGGCCGCACCGATGAAATCGGCACCAGCGAAGACGAACTGGCAACGATGCAGCGCGAACTCGCCTCGATGCTGCATCAGAAAAATCGCCTGGCTGCGCTGGGTCTCGCCGTGTCGAAGATCAACCACGATTTGCGCAATCTGCTCGCCGGCGCACAGATTTTTTCCGATCAACTGCTGAATTCCGCCGATCCCAAGGTGCAGCGCTTCGCACCGAAGCTCATGCGCTCGCTGGAACGCGCGATCGCGTTCTGCCAATCCACATTGTCTTACGGCGCGGCGCTCGAGCCGCCGCCGGAGCGGCGGAAGCTTCCGCTCGAACCGTTGATCGAAGAAGTGCATGAGGCGCTCGGCCTCGGCATCGAAGTGCCGATTCGCTGGATCGTCGCGGTCGAGAAGGGCATGACGGTCGACGCCGATCACGATCAGCTCTTCCGCATTCTCGTCAACGTCTCACGCAACGCCATGCAGGCATTGCAAGCGCGCGGCTCCGGCGATCCCGCGCGCGATCAGATTCGTATCACGGGCCGCCGCGAAGGCACGGTTGCCGTGATTGAAGTGTCGGATACCGGCCCGGGCATTTCCGAGAAGGCGCGCGCGCACTTGTTCGAGGCGTTTCAGGGCTCGACCCGCTCGGGCGGAACCGGTCTCGGTCTCGCCATCGCGGCGGAACTCGCGCAGGCCCACGGCGGCGACATCCGCCTGATCGAGGGTACCATCGGCGCAACGTTCCGGATCACGATCCCGGATGGCGCCGTCAGGCTGGATTCGCGCCGCGATCGCCGCGAAAGCGCCTAGCCTCGCATCTATTTGAGAAATATCTGCCGCAACGGGGTGTTTAATCGTCATCCCGCCGCATTGTCCTCAGCGGGATGACGCAGAGGTGCGACTTGGCAGAAGCCTATATCAACCGCGTCGCCACGGCGGTGCCGGCTTACGAAGTCCACGACACGTTTCGCACATTCGCCCTGTCTCGGCTCGCCGACGATCGGCGTCGCGGCGCGATCTTCAAGCGGATGGCGGCGCTGTCCGGCATCGAGCGCCGCTATTCGGTGCTGGCGCCGGATGGCACTGGCGCCAATGATGCGATCAATGCCCACCAGTTTTATCGCGCCGGCGCCTATCCCGACACGGCGGCGCGCATGCGCGCATTCGAGCAATATTCGCCGGCGCTGGCTCAGGCCACGGTCGACAAGCTCGAGCTTGGTGATGAACGGGATCGTATCACTCATCTTCTGATTACCTGTTGCACCGGGTTCTCCGCGCCGGGCCTCGATTTCGAGATCATCCAGCGCTGCAAGCTGCCGACCTCCGTCGAGCGCACCATGATCGGCTTCATGGGCTGTTACGCGGCCATCAACGCGCTCAAGCTGGCGCGGCACATCGTGCGCTCCGAGCCGGAGTCGCGCGTGCTAGTTCTCAACCTCGAACTTTGCACGCTGCATCTGCAAGACACCAAAGAGATCGAGCAGATGCTGTCTTTTCTTCTGTTCGGAGATGGCTGCGCCGCCGCGCTCGTCACCGCCGAGCCGTTCGGCATCGCGCTCGATCGTTTCCGCGCCGTCGTCGTGCCCGACAGCGGTGATCTGATCACCTGGAATATCGGCGGCTTCGGCTTCGACATGGTGCTGTCGGGGCAGGTGCCGAGCACAATCCATGATGCGCTGCGCTCGAGCGCCGGCGAAATCCTGGATGGCGCCGATATTCGCGCCATCGATCTGTGGGCGGTGCATCCCGGCGGACGCACCGTGCTGGACGCGGTCGAGCGCGCGTTCGCGCTGGCGCCGGAGGCGCTGGCGGCCTCGCGCGACATCTTGCGGCGTTACGGCAATATGTCGTCCAGCACGGTAATGTTCGTGCTCGAAAGCATGCTGCGCCGCGCCGTCAACGGCGCCAGAGGCTGTGCGATGGCGTTCGGCCCCGGCCTCACGGCGGAGACGATGCTGTTCCGCACAGCGATGTGAATGATGACCGCGCTGACCGCAAACCGGCCAAAACCGCAGTTCAGCCGGTCCCATCGAAGCAACCAGACGGAAATTCTCGACGGCCCGGTGTCGACGCCGGAGCTTGCGGACATCCTCCGCGACCTCGCGCGGTTCAACGGCGCCATGCAGGGACACCTTCCGGTGCTGCGCTGGCTCGACCGCGCGCTGAAAGATTATCCGAAAGACCGCTCGGTGACGGTGCTCGACATCGGCTGCGGTTACGGCGACTTGTTGCGCGCAATCCGTGTTTGGGCGCAGAAGCGCGGACGTCCGGTGCGACTGATTGGCGTCGATCTAAGTTCGCAAGTGATTGATGTAGCGCGCGCGGTCACCTCCGCGCATAACGATATTGACTATCACGCCGCGGATATTTTCACGTTCACGCCACCGGTGCCGATCGATTTTGCCGTGACAAGCCTGGTCGCCCACCATCTGCCGGACGAATTGATCGTGCGCTTCCTGCGCTGGATGGAGACGATGTCCGCGCGTGGCTGGATGATCTACGATCTCCAGCGCAGCATCGTGCCGTTCCATTTCATTGCGCTGGCTGGCGTTGTGTTGCGGTTGCATCCGGTCGTTACCTACGACGGCCGTATATCGGTCGCGCGCTCGCTGACGCGCCGCGAGTGGGAAGAACGGCTGGCAGCCGCAGGCATCCCACGCGCGGTCGTCGATCTACGCTGGTTCATGTTCCGCTTCGCAATCGGACGACTGAAATGAACGTCGTCGAAACCATTGTGGTCGGCGGCGGCCCGTCGGGCGCAGCGGTAGCCTGTGCGCTGGCGACCGCGGGTCGTGAGGTCATCCTGCTGGAACGCTCGGCCGGCCCGCACCACAAAGTGTGCGGCGAATTCCTCAGCATCGAGACGCGGACGATCTTGCGGCAGCTCGGCGTCGATCCGGTAGCGCATGGCGCCGTGCCGATCGAGACGGTGCGCATCCATGTCGGACGGCGGCAGATGACGACGCAATTGCCGTTTCGCGCGTTGTCGTTGTCGCGCTTCAAGCTCGATCAGGCCTTGCTCGCGCGTGCGCGTGAAGCCGGGGCGGACGTCCGCACCGATGTCATCGTCCAGGGCGCTTCGCGCGATGGCCGCTGGCACGTTCGTCTCGCCACCGGCCAGATTTTGCAAAGCCGCCATCTGGTCCTGGCCACCGGTAAACAGGGGCTGCGCGGACTGCACGACAGCCGCGATACGTCATTGGTTGGCCTGAAAATGCATCTACGGCTACGCAACGATGCCGTGCCGGCGCGCCGCGTCGATCTGTTCATGCTCGATCGCTCGTACGCCGGTCTCGAAATGGTTGAGAACGGCATCGCGAATCTGTGCCTGGTGATGAGGCGCGATCTTGCCCAACAGGTCGGCCCAGGGTGGCTCGCGCTGCGTGACCATCTTGTCGCAACGTCGCCGCAGCTTGCCGCCTGTCTCGCCGGCGCCGAGCCACAATTCGACAAGCCGCTGGCGGTCGTCTGTCCGGCCAACGGGCACCTCGACGATGAAGCCGAGCCGGAGGCGTATCGCGTCGGTGATCGTCTGGCGCACATTCCGCCGTTCACCGGCGACGGCCTGGCGATCGCCATCGCATCCGGCACGCTGGCCGCTCAGCACATCGTTCGTGGTTTACCGCCATCCGTTTATCTCGCCGCGGCACGCGCACTCACGGCGCGGCCGATCCGGCTCGCCGGGATGATGTCGCGGCTCGCCGCCAATCGCGCCGGACGTGCATTAATCATTGGCGGGGCTTCGCTGGTTCCCGGCCTTGTGGCCACGGCGGTGCGGCGCACGCGGCTGCCTGCCTTGCCAATAGAGGGCCGAGACGTTAGCTATGCGCCGGTCCGCGCCTGAACAGGCGCCGGTTAGCGCCCGTAGCTCAGCTGGATAGAGCACCAGACTACGAATCTGGGGGTCAGGAGTTCGAATCTCTTCGGGCGCGCCATTAACTCCCTGACTTCACGTCATTTTCTTTTTCTACGTTTGTTCTTTTGCCGCTTAGTTTGCAGTTGGTTTGCAAACTTTGTTCGCGGAGAGTTCTCAAAGTTGGCGATGGCTTGTTCCGCCAGACCGCGCGTGCGAGCCAGGTAGCGTTCCAGGATGCGATGAACGGTCTTGAGCGAATGACCCGTGATCGTCGCGATCTGTTGTGGCGTGCATCCTGCTTCTGACAGGAGTGTCACCGCCGTTCCGCGAAGATCGTGAAAGTGCAGATCGACGAGGTCTTCGCGCCCCGGTAGGGCGATCTTGGTCAAGCCAGCTGTCAGGGCTGCCTTACGCCATGTATGGGCAAAATAGCGACGCTTGAACCCTTGGCCAGTCTTAGTAGTCAGGATGAGTGGCGAGATCCGTTTCATGCGGTCGAGCATCCGCCGAAGTGCCGCCGAGCAAGGGACTTCGATCAAACGGCCTGGCTGTTTACGTCGGCGAGACTTGCCTTGGCGTAAGCGGATGACCTGCCCGTCATAAGCGGACCATGCCAATCTCAGAATATCGCTTTCGCGTTGGCCGGTATGCAAGGCCAGAATGAGCGCGCGTTGCATTTCTAGTGGCGCGACTTTCATGAAACGCGAGATGTGCTCCGGCAGCCAAATGATCTCTGACCGGTCGCTGTGGTAGAGCCGTTTGAAGCCACGAAGGTGGTTGCTTTGCAGCTTGCCGCGTTCGACGGCCCAAGTGAGCATCGTTGAAATAGCCGACAGGCGGTTGTCAGCTTCACGGTCGCCCGACGCGCGGGCCACTTTCTCTCGCCAATCCAAAAAATCCTTACGAACGCCCGGATCGTTCAACGCCGATTGCGGCAAGTCATCGAACTGTCCCTCTGCGGCGGTCAGCATTCGACGGTATTCTGCTTGAGTGCTCTCTGAGAGATTTTCCTGAAACTCGACCGACTGTAGATAGTCGCGCACCAAACCCGCGAAGGTGCCAAGGAGCCGGTCTTTCGAATATCGCTCAGCTGCGGCATAGTCCGCGACAAACTGAGACGAGCCCGGCTCGCCATGCAGACGGTTGCCCGTCGCGCGATGGTAATAATACGCAACACGCTCGCCAGATTTCAGGACTTTATAGGTCGCGAACCAGCCGCGTAGGCGAACCCGCGTCACGTTTCAATCTCCATTGGTCGAGAGGCGACATGTTCGTCGCCGAGTTCAGGCCGGACGCGCGATCAAGCGCGGTATCGATGGCAAGGCGGTCCCAGCGGTGCGTGCCAGGCAGTGGGCCGGGAATGCGTCCTTTGCGAATCCAGGCACTAAAAGAGCCGCTGCTCAGCGCGAGATAAATCATCGCCTGGGCCCGCGTGAGCAAGCGCGGCTCATCGTTAGGTGTAGATTCGCCGGTGTGTGATTGCCGACTGCATCGCATGACGGCAAAGTGGCGCGGCGTAGTGGGCCTATCTACGTGCGATGCATTTGCCCAACGAGGTCGGAATGGCTAGCGCGACTACAAAAAAGCGGAACGGCTTTCGGGGTCTTTCCGAAAAGCGGCTGAAGGAGGAGTTTGATCGGACACTGCTGCTGTTTAGGCATAACGAGCGGGTCTTGATCGGCCTTTTGGGGCCGCTCGGTGCGCTGATTCAGCCGCAAAGCCCCTCGCAACTTCCTATGGCAGCGTTAGCTGCAGTCACTCTCGATCCGAAGGGCCAGCGAGATAAGTCAATCGTCAAAGCGTTCATTGCCGCTGGCCTGGATCACAACTCTCCGGCTCACTGGCGTGAATTGCTGCGTATTTTTTGTGAGGTCCATTTCGGGGACCAGCGCACGAAGCCGAAGCGCGATATAGCAACCTTAGTGCAAGTGGCAGCGGACTATCTTCAAATCCGCCGCAAATTTCCCAAGCTCAAGGGCATGCCTTTTGCCGAGAAAATGCGGCGTATGTTTCCTGATCGATATAACTATGACGTGCATCACGTCCGTAAACTGATCCGATATGCCCTGGATCCAAAGAACAATCCCATTCTTAGATACCCCACGGAACCTGACAGTCTCATATCCGTGCTTCGAGCCGAGCATGAAGGCAAAGGACTCGAATGGACGCCGGAAGTTGAGGACTTCCACCGCCGTCTCGTTTCCCTAATGGATTTTGACCTGCTGGAAAGAACAATGGGCAAATAGGCGGCAGCTAGAAAGGCCCACCGCGATGGCCAAGAGAGTCGGTCATGGCAAAGAAATATCGCGTATTCCAGATCAACGAGATCAGCATCCCTGCTTGGCACGACGCTGTTGAGTCAGCAGTTGCTGCCAACATCGCGGGCTCCATTAAGCTGCACGGCGTGCTGAACGCGCCCATTGTGCGGATGCGAAAGCAGAAAGGGAAGGAGACGCCCGAATTAATCGCCGGGCGTAACCGGCTTGAGGCCAAGTCTGCAGCAGGAAAGACCAAGATTCGCTGCCACGTCATCAAGGCGACGCGCAGCCAAGCGAGGCTCATGAGCCTGTCGGAGAATCTTTGGCGCAAGGAACTGACGGTGCTCGTTCGTGCCGAGAAGACTCTTGAGTGGATCAACCTTGCCGCTCATCGGATGGGCGTTTCAGGACAACTTGTCCAAAAAGGCCGCATCGGTCGCCCTCCAAACCCACTGACGATCCTTGCCGCTGGCGCAACCCTGCTTGAGGGCAGCACACCGCACGCCCGGCTTAAGCGGTTCGCCCGATATAACAAGATCGCCAATTTGACGCCTGAGGCGAAGGCGAAAGCTCGCGAACTGCACTTGGATAACATTCAGGCGGCATTGTTGGAGGCTGCTGGGGTAGGGCCTTCACCGTCCGATCAGATCGCACGTTTGGAGGCGATTTCGCTTGGCAACATGAACGTTTATCTCCATCAACCTGCCGCCGATGACAGCGAAGGAGCGCCCGCACCAGCCTCCAAGCCCGAAGATGTCGAGCAACCTACCAAGGAGAAAAAGCAAGCATTGTCGAGCGCGAAAGCTGACCCAACGACAATGATGCAACTGGAGGGGTTCTGGAAAAAGGAGGGAAAGAAGCTCTGGACGTATACGCGCCTTGAGGACCGCGTCCGCTTCATTGCAATGCTGAACCGGGCGACATGCAAGGTGAAACCGGACCCACGGGATGTCGTAAGCTTAGTTTTGCGGGGTCGCAGCAAGGTCGAAACAAAACGGCTTTACGCGTATGCCAAGGCCAACGGCGTTTCCAAGGCGGCAGTGCGTCGCGTTGCGCGGTATCAAGGGTGCCAGCATAAGCGGCAAGGTTGGGGGTCGGCCGCCGTTTGGTTCTTCATCAATAACGACCCTGACTGTAAGAACGAAGTTCGCACGATCAGCGATGCCGAACTGCGCCGTTTGGTGGAAGGACGGCAGGAAAACTGCGAGGATTGGGTGGGCGCTTCCAATACCTATTTTGAAACGTAAAGCGACGAGACCTATGTTGGACGCTTGCTCTCGGCAGGTTGGGCCGCCGCCAATATTTTCTGGGCGACTTCAGTAGAGACGTTGAAGCGCGACTGTAGATCGCGCAATACGCGCTCGTTTTTCGTTAGTGGATGCGTTCTGGACGGCAAAGCCCTCGGCAACACCATAGAATCATCGAGATCGGCTCCGCCGCGCGCAATTGTCTTGGTGCTATATCGAGATACGCGACGCGGTCGGTTCTTTAGCGGTTTGATGTGAATCCGATCCAAGCCGCCACCTGTGTATCGCCCGTGGTTTTCGCGGATATGAGCGATAAATTTGCCCCTGAACCTCGAAACAGGAGGCGTCATCAAGACACCATTCATGTGAAAGCCGCCGTGATTGATCTTCACGTCCCTGATCGACATCTTCGCGTCTCGATGTCTCTTTGGGACGGGCAGATCGGCGAACAACATTCCTCTTGGCAATTTCTCCCATTGCGACGGCTTCTCGGGATGATGTGCAAACTGTTTGCATAAAGGAGCATAAAATCGCTTTTCGATTAGCTCCTTCATCATCTCCACCACCGTATCCCTATTTCCGGGAAGAGAAGCGAACATGAAGTTTACGTAGAACGGTATCCATCCTTGTCGTTGAAGAGACTTAATCCACTTACTCATCCCAGAACTCAAATCCTCACAAAGCCTAAGTCTCTCAGTTCTTTCATCCTCTGAACTCATCGAACGCATGTTCGCTTCTCCAGTTGGACCCAAACGATCATCTCCTCATTTTGAGTTCAGATCGTTGCAGCTCAAATCTTCTCCATATATGCGCACCGGTTTCAGCGGCATATTGTTTAGGCTGGAGCAGGATTTTGAGACCGTCGGTCGCGGTTAAGGCTTAGTCCAAACGGGTTTTTCTGCGTGATCTAATTAGCGTTGGCCGTCGCCCCCAAACCACCGCGTATGACGCCAGTTGACGCCTCAGGCGATCCATTTGAGCGGCGAAACGGAACCCAGCTGAAATCACTAATTTCGGCCGACACAAATCCCTTGGAGAGAGATCAATGTTGTTCGTTACCGCCAAACATTCCGCCGCCAATGTAGCGCGACCGTCATTTGGCGCGTTGGCTGACGTAGACGCGATTGAGGCAGATATCGACGCGCTCAAGCGCGCTTGGTCCGAATCTCGGCGTCGCCGGGATCGTAACGGCGTCTATGTATTCCTCGACCCCGTCTACGAGACAGCTCTGCGATGGATGAAGCGGAGGCAGCTTCCGCCAGGATTAAGGACCGATCAAATGTATGGTGATCTGTTTTCGGTGTTCATCACCAAAGGCTCAGGCGGCACCATCGATCCGAAAACACGCAGCAAATGGTCTCGCGCCATGCGGCTTGCCCATTTCGAGAGAAGGCGGGCGAATTTATCCGCCTTAATCCGGCGCAAAGGCGGTATCAACGCCTGCGCGTCACTCTTCACTCAAATGAATCGGGGCGATTGACGTGTTTTAATCCGTCTTTTGGAGTGAATTGCTCGCCCAAATGGCACCGCGAAGCGCGCGATTTCAACTTGTAAATGACTCTGAGTAGTGACTGGAAGCAATCGCAACGGGCTGCTTAGGAGTAATCACAATGGAAAAATATAAGCGTGTTAGTGAACCACAGGCGATGGTCAACGGTATCTGCCAGCTTGAAGAGATGTTGGGCGAATTGTTCGATGATTTGCGTGCAAGCGTAAAGGAAATGGAGCTCTACGTTTTAGAACTCAAGAAAACCATTTTGTCTTCGTCAAATGGTAATCAGGGTTTGACCCGGCAAAGTGATAGTTGCCGCGAGCCGGATATTTCTATCCTTCGCCGCGCTCATGATTGTGCAATTCTGCATATGCGGGTCGCCCAGGAATTGATGCAGCCCGTGCAAGAGCATATTGGGGCTGTTATGGCGTCACTCGACGAGATGACGCAGGAAATCAAGAATCCACGGCCACAATAAGCTGAGTACGCCCTAGATGCGGAGCGGTCGGTCGCCGCTCCGCATAACCCTTGCGATTGCCTACAAGAGCCAAGCCCTCGACTTATCCGGCTATCGGGGCGCGTTGGTCGCTTCTGAGCGGCTTGTAAATAATCTTAATAGCGCACGTCGCGTTGAGGTTCCGGAGTTTGAATATGAAGAAAGAAATGACTGAAGAAAAATGGGTGAAGTTGCGAAGAAAGGTGGAGCGTGAAGAAAAGGAGTGGTTGGCGATCAGAAAGAGGGAGGCAAAAACGATCAACGCCAACAATGCCCAAGTGATGTGGACCTATGCCGAGACTTTCGACCCTTATGGCATCGGGCCATATCCATTACCCAGAACGCTACACCAGGTCGGCAGGGAGTATTTTGCCCGCCGACCAGGCTCCGACATTTGGGTCTGGTTCGGCGATCTGCCGGACGCCACATCGAAGGCGCTTTGGAAAATGCACAGCGCGAAGCTGAGTTTTCCCAACGGGCTTGATCTCTCCGATTTGCCGAAGATGCCATCCAGAGGCAAAAACGAGGCTCGTTACGAAATCTAGTCGGAGATCTCGCCGGCTGTCATCGGCCGATGCATCTCCAGCTGACCAAGAATTCGCCGGGCTTATCGAGCAGTGGTTCGACCTTGTAGGACACGGAATTTGGACAAACGTTCGGGAAGAAGCCCTGCGGAAAGTTGAGATCGACGACGCCGAAAAGTGCTTGCGGGGTGCTGATAGTTTCAGAGTATTGGAATTGAGCGGCGCACATTCGGACATCATTGTTCTTGTCGTAGTCTTGCTGGCGAACGTTGATGACTGATGCAGTCATCTTCGTCACGATATCTAGGCTGGATCGCGCTGCACCCTGTTCGTCTTTGTATCGCTCCTCTCCGCGCCGCTCATCATCTTGCCATTCAGCAAGTCGTTGGGCGCACGCCCTGTTGTGCGATTCCAAGTAGTCGTTCGCGGTGAGCCGACGTGGTTCGGTTTTGATCTGACCGCCGCCGGCGTTGGGAACGTATGGGGCGGAGTTTGGCGATCGGTAACCGCGGCCCGGCACATAGCCGGATTGAGGTTCTGGGCCGGTATAGGGCGGTTTAAATGGCGCGCACTCGGGCGCCGTGCCCGGTTTGAACGATCTTGACAACAATACTTGAAGTTCAGCCCGCGCATTGGCCTTCCACTTGTCAAATGTTCCTTCAATCAGCACTGATTTGGCTCGTTCGGAATTGCAGCCCTCGACCTCGGCGGAGGCAGCGGCTGGGATCAACGCAATAAGCACCACTGCGGCAGCGAAAGCCTGCACATGGCGGATCAACTCGCTCTTGGGCACACCGATCGGCGGCTGGTGAGCAAAAGACGAGGCGGCGATCATTGCTTGTACCAGGAGCGTTTGCCACTGGCGCAGACGAGAGTCGTTCCATGCTTTTCACAGGTGTAATGGAGAAAGCCGCGAAACTGGTAACGATCTCCACCCAAGCTAACGAATGACCCGTTGTGGTTTCCGCTCCCGCCACCTTCTCTGGCCCTATAACCATATTGATTGCCGAGGATGGTGAGATTGTTTCGCTTATTGCTGATGTAAGAGCCGTCGAGAGGTCCGGCCGCCGCAAATCCGATGCTGCAGATGACGAAAGCCAAACCGGATACCGCTGCTATAATGGAGACTTTCACTTTCGTATTTCCTCCTTCGCTGAAATTTATCGAATGAGTTATTTGCCTTTCAAAATTTCATTTACGTAGCCCTTGATAGCGGCAAATGATTGAGCGGCAGCCCCGGCGTTGTAGCCGCCACTGATTCCGTGCGTCATGCAGATGGAAGCAGCTTTGGCAAAATTGGGCTTGTTGGGTCCGTTCTCGTTTTCGATCACGATATGGGTTGAACGCTGTTCCCAAACCTTGTCGCTGATCTGATCCCAGCGGCACTGGCTCCAGTTTTCGCCTTTCGGGTCGTTGAAGTGCCCCGGCGCATCCCAAGCGTGTTGCGCTCCGGAGAGAGTGACAATCTCGATATCGGCACCAAACTCTTTGTATTTTGCCGCTACCTGCTGACAGTCACGCCAGTTGTTGTAGGTGTCGTGATCGCCTACCAGCACTCGAATTGGCTTGCCGGTCGTCTTGGGGTGCAAACGAAAGTTGTTGCACGGCGGATACATCGCAATCGACAACGCAAGCTGCTTGTCACCGGGGTGATTGGTAAAGGCGAGGCTGGTGCGGTTGAGCAGAACGCCAGCACCTTTGGAGAAGCCAATGGCACCAATCTTGTCGCCATCAATGTTGGGGTGCTTCGCAACAACTTGTAGAACCGTCAGGGTGTCACGCTCCATCACGGGGAGAGGGACGGCCTTTTGGTTCGTGACCGACGAGCGGACGTTGCGCGGGCTGAATGAATCGATGATGACCGCCGCAACACCCATCTTGTTAAATTCGGTGGCGTAATCCCAGAAACGTTGGCTGACGCCGTTTGAGCCGTGCAAGATGAGCATCGCCGGAATTTTGCCTTCAACTTTGTCCGGCAAGCTGATCCAGTAAGGCACCTGAGCCTCACCGACGGTCACTATTCCTTTTTCGACTCTGGCGGCGTGAGCGAAGGAAATGCTGCAAATTGCCAAAACTAGCATCGTGCCGCCTCCGACTTTTGCCTGGCGGGTCCGAACGGACGATTTGACAGTGGTCCAAAGCTTCACGTTGTAGCCCTCTCATGAAAAAATATCTAATTTTCAGATAATCTGAAAGCCAGATTATCAGGGCGTCCGTTCTTAAGGAGCGGGCGCTCTATGCCGAAAACCGTCCATTCAGCGCGCCAAAGGCGACTGATCGAGGTTTTGGTGGCGAGTCGAGAGAAGGCGGGCCTTACGCAGTCTCAGGTGGCCAAAGCGCTTAAGCGGCATCAGCCGTTTGTCTCCGGGATTGAAAGCGGCCATCGGCGCATTGATCTGATTGAATTGATGGACATTGCTGACATTCTCGGGGCGGACATTCACGACATCATCCGCGAACTACACCGCCTTCCGGGACTAAAGCCTGCACGAAAGTAGTCAGTATTCGCCAGCCACCATAATCGTCAGTACGCGCTTGGTGACGCTTGGATCGGCCGGGTCGGGCGATGCTGCGTTAAGTTGGAGGTCGTAGTAGTCGATCTTGAAAAAGATCAGGTGCCCGTCGGCGTCGAAGCGGCCAAAATCATGTTCTTGGTATGAGTCGCATTCCCGGCAGAAGTCGTCATAGACCTCGATCGTCTTGCAAATACGCTGCACCGCTTCTTTGCCAAGTGCGGCGACGCCGGGAGTGATGACGGCGATACCAGAATCGAGATTCTGCCGGAAATGATCGTTTAGGCGGCGGATCGTCTGTGTGCTCACGAATGGCTCCATAAAAAGGCTGAGCGCGACAGCTCTCGCTGCCGTGCTTTTGTGATCAGATTGAAAGGTGATGAGTTAGCCGTGTTTGGTCGGATCGAGCAGGGCGACCGTAGAGCGGTGCCGTTTGCCCTTCTCGTCGGGAAAGTCGAGCAGCGTGAGGCTGAGCATCTCGCCGTCGATTGCCGTAACGACGCTTTTCCAGAAACCATCCTGTGCAGGATTGTCGGCGGGCGCGATCACGCAACTGCCGATTTCGATCTGCTCCCAAGTTGAGGGATAGCTTGAGACAGCTGGAGCGCCGGGCTTTGCAGGCTCTTTGCCGGTCAGCTTTCGCACCAAGGCCTCAAATTGGGATTTTGTTACGTGAGGAATTCCAGGCCAGCCTGATTTGTAGATATCCCCGACGACAATTTTGCTGAGGGTGCGGCGCAGCTTCTTGGTTTCACCTTCGTGAATCTGGAGCTTCATCATCTCTGCCGCTTTGCGCGCCGCATCGAACTCCGGCTCATAGAATTTCGCCGCGCGGGGTTTCTTCTCGTCGTCATAGCCGAAAAGCACCAGCACCCGAGGGGTGGCTCTCGGCCCAATAGTCATCTGCCGGGGCTCTCGCATCCATGGCTCCGATTTTGGCTTGGTCATTTCGAATCTCCTGAAAAGCAAAGGCCCTCGCGATGGAGGGCCAGTGCGTGGGTTGAAAGCGACGCGGTTGCTACAAATTGATCTTTTCTCGGGCGCACATTCGAAACACGCGGCAATACAGATTGCCGCAACGTTTCCGGTCGCTGATCTTGTTGCTGTTACACACGGCAAGTCCGTCCTGCGCGCAAAAGCGCCAGATTGCATGCTGGATAAAGCGCGGGAAAAATCGAGGATATTCCCGGTTGAATTGCCGGGCATCGATGCGGTTGGCGATTTGCATCATGGCGCCGTTGCAGCCTTGATCCACGTAACAGGTGGGGCCGTAACGATGCCGTTTGCCGAGTAGCGTCAGGATGCCGGTGCGCTGGAAGAACTTGTGCACTAGAGTATCGATCGCGACGAAGTTGCCACCGAGGCGATGCCAGTGATCGCGACCTGATTGAGCAGCGAGCAGCAGATCGGCGAGGGCCATCGATAGGACCTTGTCGCCGAGGCCGAAGATGTTCCGCATCGGCCCGAGGATGGATTCGCGCCATCGCGAGAGTTTATGCCGACTTGAGCAAGTCGACGCCCAAGAGAGGCGCCCATCTATCCAGTTGACAAGATCGCCATCTGCTACGTCGCGGAGAAAGAAATAGAGCGAGTAGGCGGACTGATTAAGCCGGCCATTGCGAAGGCGATGTTTCGGTAAAGGGCAGTGGCCGATCAAATCCAGTCGCGCGCATGTCTTGTTGCCCTTGCGATAGCGGCAGCCATGAAAGTGCCAATAGCTTTGCAACTTGGGGCATGGTGGCTTCTTGGATAACCGGTAGCTGATCTCGAGCCAGGTTATCGAGCCATGCTTGCGCATATACTCCGACGCGGCACGATCGCTGACCCCCTGAAAGCTGACGGTCTTCACCAGCCAGTCGAACAGAGCAGGGGTATCGAGGCGTTCAATGGATCGGCCGAGCGGCTTTTCTCCCCCCGCCTTCCTCGCATCTTCGATCAACGTCGCGCTTCCGGCGACGCAGCAAATTTGATGAACCAGTCGCGCCGCGGCATCCAAGGCTGATCGACGCGAGACATGATGATCAACTTGAGGGTTGGGCGCTCGTTTCCGAGCTGCACCCATTGGCTACACCAGAGCAACGAGACGGCGTTGGGCGTCGCTGTCGCCCTCAATATATCCTTGTGTGACCGCGATCGACTTGTGGCCGGCCAAAATTTGGACGTCACGGAGCGACCCGCCAGCTTGATGCACCAACCGAGCGGCGCGAGTGATGAAGGTTCGCCGGCCGGAATGCGACGAGCAGCCTTCGAATCCGAGTGTGGCGTAGGCGAGGGCGAAGAAATTGACGATGCTGACCGGAGTCATATGTCCGCCACGCTCGGAGCGGATCACTGCACCTCGACCGCCAATTTCTTTGAGCCAGTTTGTCAGAGCGGCATGCAAGTCACGGTGAAGCGGAATGACGCGGCCGCTGCCCTTCTTGGCGGCGTGGTCCCGCAGCTCTAGGTGAGGCGCGACGGCGCCGGCCGGATCGAGAACCATGTCCCAGCTCAAGGCGGCGATCTCGCCAGCGCGCAGCCCTGCCCGGACAGACAGCAGCACAAGCACGCGATTTCTGGCCGAATATCGGGAGCGATTTGCGAAGGTCAGAAGCTCATTGATCTGTTGATCGGATAGTATTTTTGCCCTCTTTTTAAGCATATAAGCCCCTCTGATTTGACGATTCAGAGTATAGCTAAGGCCAATACTGAAGGCTAATACGCTGAATTCTATGATCTTTTCTTCAAAACTGAGTACGAAAGCGCACTTTCTTCACGAGTTGCGCCGCGCTGAACAGATAGCGTTTTCACTGTTTGAGGCAGTCGAACCGCGCGTCAGGCTTGCGTAGCAAAGGTCTGAGGAACGTATGGCGCAGCCGGGTCCTTGAAAAAGCCAGCCAATTGTTCCGCTTGTTTGCTCACAGCGTCTTCCGCCGCCGACGGCAACAGGGTAGCCGCGCGATCACAGTCATCCAACTCGATGGGCGGAAAATAATCCGGCGGCTCTAAGCGAACAACAGCCGGTGGTCCCAACAGTAGTCGGGCTTGATTCGTGGCGGCCAGAGATTGGAGACGCATGGATGCAAACACGACATTCTTCCAATGCCACATGCCGCCCTTCTGCATCTGCGCGTCGGACACCACGTATGGCTCATCCCCGCAACCAATGCTCAGGATTTCGATTTTCTCTCGCGTGACGTCAAATGACGTGAGGGCTTCTACAAGCCCAAGCATGATTGGATTGTTCGCCCAGACGCCGCCATCGACTAAAATGTAGCCGCCGTGCTCATAAGGCCGGAAGTAGGTCGGTGCTGCCGCAGTTGCGAGCGCCACCGTCACCATCTTTTCGTGACGGTCTGTGGGAAAGTTGTCGTGGTGAGGGGTTTTGAAAACGTAGACCTCGCTATGCTTTCCTTCGAAAGCCGGAATGCACAAGCGAAGGCGCGATTCACCGAGCGATTTTCCGCGGAAAGTTTCATCAAGAATACCAGACAACGCCTCACGATTGTATCGATAGCGCCAATAGCCCTTTAAGCCGCCGCCTTCTTGGGGATTGAAGATGTCGTGTCCGCGATTGAGATAAAGATCGAGGATGTCGGAGGCTTCCAGGCCCGCTCCCAATCCGAGCGTGATGATGCCGCCAGTCGAGGTCCCCACTGCAAGGTCGAAATAATCCGCGACCGAATTTCCTCCGGTGTACTGACGCTCAATAGCCGCGAGGGCTGCAGCGGGAAAAATGCCTCTAATGCCGCCGCCATCGATAGAGAGGATGCGGAAAGGCCGATCCTTTGGCCAAGGCAATGGAATGCGACGGTGAGGGATTGCTCCTGCTGAGCGCGCTTCGCCGGGTCTAAGTTGTCTTGGGGCGTCGGGCATTCAGATAACTCCGGATGACGACCACCGCCGTGCCACACGCCGCTCGCGACCCATTCCTCGTGAAAGAAAAGCCATTTGATCGTCCACGGAATGATTCGATCAACGATGTGTTCCGTCGGCCGCCAATTATCATCGCGAGGATCATAGATGCACAGGCGAGGGAAGTCCGGACGGCTCTTGTTGCGATAGACGTGTTGTGGCGGCTCGCCTGTTCCGCGCGGATTAACGCCTATCGGTGGATCCAAGACGTAAACGCTGATGATCGGGTTAGCCAAGTCGAAGCCGGGGAATATCCAGCGTGAGTAATAGACGATACGAACCCGATACGTTTGGCAAACCGGGCGCAGCGTACCTTCCCAGACGCCGACCCATTCGCCGTGAGCAACGAGCTTGAACTGCGGGCACTCGGCCCGCAGTCGTGCGTCCTGCTCTTCGACCGAAAGCGCCAAAACCACGCTTAGTCACCCCACGGACTACTCGCGGGCGTCGAACGTGCATTGGCGGGGACCGCTGTTGATCCGAGCGCCGGAATGGCGCCAGTTGTAAGAATGTGGACGCTCTTACCTAACTTGTTGTCGTCGATGTGCTGTCCGGTGTACTTCCGAACCGCATCTCGCGCGGGCTTCTCGCCGAACAACTCTTCGAGGATGCGTTGCATCTCGGCGAGCGGACGGCCTTCGCGCAAGACGTAGAGTTTAGCCAAGAAATCGCGCAACTCCTTGATGAACACGCTCTGGTCGTTGCGATCCGGCCAGCGGTCCGTGAGCACGTCCTCACGGCACACCGGGCTCTCAACGTAGATTGTCGTGTTCAGGCGTTCGGCATCTTCGAGCGCCGCGGTGATGCATTCAACTTGGTGGATGAGTTCGTCGGCAAGCGTCTGCGTGTGGTTCGCGTTCATCGCCACGTAATAAGCCAGCAGAACAGACGGCGGCATCCGCAGGTTTGTGTGCCGACGATCGTAGGCGAGATTGCGCCAACGCTTGATGAGTTGAAGCGCGATAACTGCGCGAGACTTGCGATAGGCCGGAGCCTGCACTGGAACGGGTTCAGCGTCCGCCTTCGCCATCGTCTCCAGCAGGACGCGGTTGAAGTTGAGGGACCGATCCTCGTAATACTTGCCGAACACCTCTTCGGCTGGCGTCAGTCGGAGAAACCACTGCGCGAAGCCGTAGGGGTTTGCATAGAGGCTACGGCGCTCAGCGCCCTTCGAGTGGAAGATGTAGCTCGTCCGTTCCCCCCGACCTGGCAGCAAGACGGCGGGAGTGACGTCGAGATGCATTCCGGCGTACTGCACGGTGCTGCACCGGGTCTTACGGTCGCACATTTCGTGGTAGCGCGATCCGCGCTCACCCTTGATCGAAGCGTGGGTGGTCGCCAGTGCGTATTCCGGATCAACGTTGGTAGGCCAATTAATTTGCGCCATCACGTCGATGTCGAACTCGCTGTCGGTCGAGTGGCGCGCGACGGTCGCACCAATCATGAACCCGCCTTGCGGATAGAACAGTTCGATCTTGCCGTGGAGTGGGCTGTCTTCGCGGTCCATCCATTCGTTGATGGTCTCGAAGCGTTCGACCGCAAGTTGGTAGTCCGTCGGCGTCAGTTGGATGCGGACGGCGACGTCAGCGAGCATGACATCCAGTGCGCCATAGCTGGATGTCTCGCGGAGGTATTTATCGACAACATTCATTGGAGGTAGCCCTTATTCCCGGGCAGCCAGAGCGGCTGGCCTGATTCCTGAGACAATCGTTCCACGGTTCCTGAAAATTTACAAGACAGTTCATCGAGGGGTCAGTCTAGTTGACATTTCTACGTCAACCTCATTGACATTCGACTCAGGTGAGCTACGTTCGTGACGAATCAACGCCGAGCGAAATGCCCGACGATTTCTACCCAGAACTAGGCTCGAAAATCCGCAGACGGCGGGATGCGATCGGTATGACCCAATCGACGCTCGCGGCTAAGGCCGGGGTGTCTCGCACTTCGATCACGAACATCGAGCGCGGCGGTCAAGCCATACTAGTTCACCAGCTCTTAAATATCGCGATGGCATTAAAGGTGCCGCCCGCGTCACTTTTGCCCTCTGAGGCGCCACGACGGCCTGACCCAGAGGTTGAGTTTTCGGACACTGTGCAAGCGTTGCTTCAGCAGTTGGAAAAGACTCAGAGGAGCAACACGCGATGAAACCACTTCGCCCGCGTTACGGCCGAATAGAGCGAGCAGTGTCGTTGTTACTTGAGCAGCATGCTGTGAAGGCCGCGCCTGTTCCGATTGATCGCATCGTTCGCGCCGCCGGCATCACGCTGCGGTCTGGCGATCTGGGCGAGGTCTCTGGGCTGTTGGCCCGAAGCGCAAACCAGACGGTGATTGGCGTGAACGCTAATCACCCCAAAACCAGACAGCGTTTCACAATCGCGCACGAATTCGCGCATTTCGTTTTGCACGAAGGTATGAGCTCGCACGTCGATAAAGAATATAAGGTCAACTTTCGGTCAGCAGAATCATCCGAAGGGACAAACGTAGAAGAAATTGAAGCAAACGTTTTTGCAGCCAGCATTTTGATGCCGCGCCAATTCTTGGAGCATGACCAAGCTATAAACGTTCTCGACAGCGATGAATTGGTTCGTAGTCTGGCCGCAAAATACAAAGTCAGCGGCCATGCCATGAGCTTGAGACTCGCTAACGTCTACAAGTACGCACGCCCGTTTTGATTTAGTTCAGAGCCGACTGCCCCAGGGCGTTTCGACACGCTGCCCCGAGCCTTGCTAAATCTGTCAGGACAATGCGGTCGGCGCCGAACAAGCGCCGAGCTTACCTTCAGACTTTCGGAGGTCGGTGAGGCGGCCCTTGGCCTAGCCCAGACAATACTGCTTCGTTGAGTACCGGCACCGAACGTGCCGAGATCGAGAATACGATCAGCGAAATTTCAGACTGACTGAGCAGTGAAACTCCATGGCACACCGCCATTAAAGGGCAGTCGTGGCAACCTGATACCGGTGCTTTTTCTGGACAACACGGCATCGCCTCAGCCATGCCATCCGAGTTGGAAATGGTTGAGGTATCCGCGATCTGCGCGTGCATCATCGCAGTCGCGGCACTTGCCGGACGGACAACCGGAGCCGCAATCAAGCCGACGATGGCAAGAATGCTCAGCAACCGGAATATGGTCAGCCTGATGCTCACGTTCTCAACTATCACATCTGCCGAAGCGGTGAAAGAAAGGGCCATTAACAACAATCACAGACCTGTGAAAGCCTTCCGCCCAATTGACCGTCGGGTTTGTCAGAGATTCACCATGCGGAGACGTATGGCATTGCCGATTACGCTAACGGACGACAGCGCCATAGCCGCAGCCGCGATGATCGGCGAAAGCAAGATGCCGAAGATGGGATAGAGCGCTCCGGCCGCTATCGGTACACCGGCAGCATTGTAGATGAATGCAAAGAACAAGTTCTGCCGAATATTGCGCATGGTGGCCTGAGACAACTTTCTCGCTCGAACGATGCCATTCAAGTCGCCCTTGAGCAAAGTGATCCCTGCGCTTTCAATTGCGACGTCAGTGCCGGTACCCATCGCGATACCGACGTCGGCGGCAGCAAGTGCGGGAGCGTCGTTGACGCCGTCGCCCGCCATTGCAACGACACGACCTTGGCTCTTGTAACGATTGACGACTTCAGTCTTTTGCCCGGGTAAAACTTCTGCTTCGACATCCTCAATGCCGAGCTGCTTGGCGACAGCCCGAGCCGTGGTTCGGTTATCGCCCGTCAACATGACTACGCGAAGCCCCTCGCTCTTGAGTGCCGCAAGCGCTTCTGAAGTCGAGGGTTTGATTGGATCTGCAATCGCGAAAACTCCGGCTGCTGCCCCGTCAACTGCCATGAAAATTGCGGTGACGCCGCCGCTGCGGAAAGCCTCTGCCTCTTTCGCAACTTCGGCGAGGTCAACATCATATTCGGCCATAAAACGCGCATTGCCGAGGAGTACCTTCCGGTTTGTTACGATGCCCATTGCCCCCTTTCCGGCCGGCGAATCGAACTCCGAGACCTCGGTGGTAGTGATGCCTCGTTGTTCCGCCGCGCGGACGATTGCCTCGGCCAATGGATGTTCGCTTGCACGCTCGACGCTGGCCGCGAAAAGAAAAAGATCGGCTTCTGACCAGCCTTCAGCCGCCACGACCTTGGTAACTGCGGGCTTTCCTTCGGTGAGTGTTCCGGTCTTGTCCACGACGAGCGTGTCGACTTTCTCCATCCGCTCCAAAGCTTCTGCGTTTTTGATCAGAACACCCGCGGCGGCCCCGCGACCAACGCCCACCATTATCGACATGGGTGTGGCAAGGCCCAGGGCACACGGGCATGCGATGATCAGCACCGCCACGGCCGCGACAAGCCCATAGGAGAAGCGGGGCTCGGGACCCCAGATCGCCCATGCGGCGAATGCAACGATTGCCGTTGCGATGACCGCCGGCACGAAATAGCCGGAGACTTGGTCGGCGAGACGTTGGATTGGCGCGCGACTCCGCTGCGCATCGGACACCAACTGTACGATTTGTGCGAGCATTGTGTCGCGACCGACTTTGCGAGCGGTGATGATCAAGGCTCCGCTTCGGTTCAGCGTTCCACCGATTACGCCGTCGCCTTTGTTCTTCGTGACCGGCATTGACTCCCCGGTCACCAAGGATTCATCCACCGCGCTTCGTCCGTCGGTGACATCGCCGTCGACCGGTACCTTTTCCCCTGGGCGCACACGCAGCCGATCGCCAACCGATACCACGTCAAGCCCGACCTCGGTTTCGCTACCATCCTCATTGATGCGCTTGGCGGTCTTCGGAGCCAGGTTGAGGAGCGCGCGAATCGCGCCTCCAGTCGCCTCACGGGCTCTCAGCTCCAGCACCTGCCCGAGGAGCACGAGAACCGTGATAACCGCCGCAGCTTCAAAATACACCGGAACGGAGCCCGCATGATCGCGAAATGCCGCGGGAAACACTTGCGGCGCGATCGTCGCGACGATGCTGTAAGTCCACGCGACTCCGGTGCCCATCGCGATGAGGGTGAACATGTTGAGACTGCGGGAACGCAACGAAGCCCAGCCTCTTTCGAAGAAAGGCCGGCCTGCCCACAGCACGACTGGAGTGGCCAAGAAAAGTTGCAGCCAATTGGCGTGCGCGCGGCTCACCAGGTGATCGAGACCGGTAAGATGAAAACCCATTTCGAGTACAAAAACAGGAAGGGTCAAAAGGAGTCCGATCCAGAATCGCCGGGTCATATCTGTGAGCTCGGCATTTGGGCCGGCGTCGGCAGTCGCGAGCAGGGGCTCTAGCGCCATGCCGCAGATCGGGCAGTTGCCCGGACCGATCTGCCGAATTTCGGGATGCATTGGACATGTATAGGTGGTGCCTTCAGGGGCGCTGACGGCCAGCTCGCGTTCTCCGAGATATTGCCCGGGGTTTGCAACAAATTTGGTTCGGCAACTGGCCGAGCAGAAGTAATAGGTTCGACCCGCATGCGTCGCTCGATGAGGCGTTTTGTGGGGATCCACGTCCATTCCACAGACCGGGTCCTTGAGAACCTCTGAGGTGTTGGCGGCTGGCGCAGCGGCTCCATGCTGGTGATCGCAAGCGACCTGATTGTTTTTGCGTGGCGAGGAAATGGGATGATCGTGTTTCATTGGGTCAGCCTTTGAGATCGTCGTCTTGAGCAAACCGTGCACCTTCCCATCACAGGAAGGTCAAGGGCATTTTGTGAAAGCGGCAGTTCTCCAACGCTTGTAACGTCGAAAAGACTTCCCATAATGGGAAGGCACGCGGGAGCGTCACATATGAATATCGGAGAGGCCTCAAACGAGGCGGGAGTGACCGCCAAGATGATTCGTTACTACGAATCCATCGGGCTTCTGCCAAAGCCGGTTCGGCAAAATAGCGGCTATCGCAGCTATGGTGGCGATGACATTAATCGCCTTAAGTTCTTGCGCCGAGCCAGATCATTGGGGTTCTCGGTGCCTCAAATCACGGAGTTGATGCGTCTCTGGAGCGACCGTAACCGAAGCAATGCAAAGGTTCGGAAGCTTGCCCTCGATCATGTCGAGGAACTTGAAGTCAAGGTTACGCAGCTCCAAGAGATGATTGAAACTTTACGTCGCTTGGCGCGAGCGTGTAAGCGCGGAAATCGGCCAGAATGCCCAATTATTGCGGAACTGGCGGAGCACCACCGGTCGCATTGATATCCAATGATCAATGGCCTCCAACTTGTCAGTGGCGATGATAAATGGATTAATCCTTTAAGGAATGCTGCATTTCAGTTGCTGGACGTCGCCATTGTTCTATCTTAATTATCGGCGAGTTTGCTGCCGGACGGGTAAATCGAACGTGCGCAAAATATTGATGGCACACCGCAGAAGGCTCGCGACGGTCCTCGTCGCGCTTTACGCATTTTGCGTAATCGCGCCTCACGCGGCGCTTGCGCTCACACACGCGCAAACTGCCGTTTACTGTTTCGTCCAAAATGAAACTTCGCCGCATCAACACATGCATGGCGCGAAAGCGCATGTGCATGACGACGGCACGATCCACAAGCACGACCGGGCGGCAAACATTGGGACGACGGACGACGAGGGTAGTCCTCAGACTGCCTGCTGTGGGCTGTTCTCCGTGTCCGCCATCGCCGCGGAAGCGCCCGTTGCGCTTCACTTCGTCGTTGGCGGCGAGAAGATCGCGGTGCTGCCGCCATCCGATCTCGCCGATCATCCGCCCGGCAGCCTCATCAGGCCACCCATCATCTGAAAGCCAAGGCCGTATTGCGCCCGCGGACATGGTGTTCGCGGCGTTTCGCTTTGCTTTCGATGAGGTTTCATGTTCGCGCTCATATTCGGGCGTCCGGCCGGATTTCTCCGGCTGTGCACGCTGTCACCGCTCCGCCTTGCGGCGCTTGCGGCTTGCCTGCCGTTTCTTGCCGCCTGCGCCGCACGGCCTGACCTGACGCCGCCAGCAGCGCTCGCGCAGACCGCTGGACCGGTTTCTTACAAGCCTGTGCTGTCGGGTTACGTGGCGCAGCGGCCGGTTGAGCCGAAGCCGTGGCGCGAACGCAACGACAGCGTCGCGCCGCAGGAGAAGGCCCAATGAGGCGCACCATCCTCGCATCAGGCAACCTTCTCGCAACAGGTTTGCTGCTTGCCGGCTGCGCCAGCTTTTCGGCGGATGGCGGGCTCGCCAAAGTCAACGCGCTCTCGAGCTCGGCGACCGGGGTGACCGCCGTCGCGCTACGCAGCGAGGAGGCTGAGACCTCAGCGCGAGCGCGCGTCGCTTCGCTTCTCAGGACGCCGCTGACCGCAGAACGCGCGGCCGAGATCGCCCTGCTCAACAATCGCGAGCTTCAGGCCGCCTACAATCAGCTTGGACTCTCGGAGGCGGAGGCCGTCGAGGCGAGCCTGCCGCCGAACCCGAAGTTCTCAATTTCGCGGCTTGCCGGCGGCGGCAATTATGAGCTCGAAGGGCGCGTGGTCGGCAACATCCTCGCGCTGGCAACTTTGCCCGCTACTGCCGATATCGCGCAGGACCGTTTCGCGCAGGCGCAGTTCGAGGCGGCGAACACGACCTTGCGGATCGCTGCTGACGCGAAGCGCGCCTATTACCGGGCTGTCGGGGCGCAAAGCCTCGCCGATTTTCTCGGCAAGGCGCAGGACTCCGCGCAGGCGGCCGCGCAAATGTCGTCTCGCCTCGCCGAAGGCGGCAACGTCAACAAGCTCGATCAGGCCCGCAACCAGGTTTTCTATGCGGAGATCAGTGCGCAACTTGCCACCGCAAGGCTCCACGCCACAAGCGAGCGCGAAGCCTTGATCCGTGCGCTGGGACTGTGGGGCGGCGATCTCGCATTCAAGCTGCCGGCCAGCCTACCGCTTCCTCCGCGGCAGCCGGGGCAATTGCCGCAAGTTGAAAGGGAAGCGATCGCGCGACGGCTCGACCTGCAGATTGCGCGGCTGGAAGTGACCGCGCTCGCCAAATCCTATGGCCTGACGGATGCGACGCGCTTCCTCAATCTCCTGGAAGTCGCGGGAGTTGGCAAAAAGATGCGCGATGCGGGCGAAAAGTCCCGCGAACGCGGCTTTGAAGCGGAGTTCGAAATTCCGCTGTTCGATTTCGGGCAAGTCGCGAGCCGTAAAGCGGAAGAGCGCTACATGCAAGCCGTCAACCGGCTTGCCGCCAAGGCCGTCAATGTGCGCTCCGAAGCGCGCGAAGCCTATCGCGGCTATCGCGCGCGCTACGACATCGCGCAGCACTACCAGCGCGAGGTGATGCCGCTGCGCAAGATCATCTCGGACGAGACCCTGCTGCGCTACAACGCCATGCAGATCGACGTATTCTCTCTTCTGGAAGAAGCGCGACAGCGCATTTCGTCGACCATGTCAGCAATCGAGGCGCAGCGGGATTTCTATCTCGCGCAAATCAACCTTGGCACGGCCATTCTAGGTGGCGGTGCCGGGGCCACACCTTCAGCAGAAATGACAAGCGCGATGGCCGGGGGCGGCGAAAGCGCGGGGCATTAGGAGAAACCGATGGATAAAAGCAGACGACAATTCATGGGATATTCGGCACTCGCTGTTGCAGGCGCGGCGCTGGTGAGCGGCCGAGTGCAGGCCGCCTCCATCCCGGAAGCGGTGACGCGCGATAGCCCCGCAATGGCGCCGCCGCTCGTCCCCAATGATGGTGCCGACTACACGCCCGTCGTCACGCTCAACGGCTGGACGCTACCCTGGCGCATGAATGGCGACTGGAAGGAATTCCATCTCGTTGCCGAGCCGGTCGTGCGCGAAATGGCGCCGGGTATGAAGGCACATCTGTGGGGGTATAACGGCCAGTCGCCGGGACCCACAATTGAATGCGTCGAGGGCGATAAGCTCCGCATCTTCGTCACTAACCGCTTGCCCGAGCATACGACCGTGCACTGGCACGGCGTGCCGGTGCCCAACGGCATGGACGGCGTCGGTGGACTGACGCAACCGCAGATCAAGCCAGGCAAGACCTTCGTCTACGAATTCGTTGCGCAGCTCAGCGGCACCTTCATGTACCACCCGCACGCGGACGAAATGGTCCAGATGGCAATGGGCATGATGGGCTCGCTCGTCATCCACCCGCGCGATCCGAAATTTCAGCGGGTCGATCGCGACTTCGTCTTCATCATGGCGAGCTACGACATCGATCCCGGCAGCTACGTGCCGAAGGTCATGACCATGACCGACTTCAACCTGTGGGCCTGGAACAGCCGAGTCTTCCCCGGCATCGACCCGCTGGTCGCCGGGCTTGGCGACCGCGTTCGCGTCCGGGTCGGAAATCTCACCATGACCAACCATCCGATCCACAAGCACGGCCTGCCGTTCACGGTCACTTGCACCGATGGCGGCTGGCTGCCCGCGAGCGCACGCATTCCGGAGGTGACGACCGATGTCCCGGTCGGCGCGATGCGATCCTTCGAGTTCACCGCCGAAGAACCGGGCGACTGGGCGATCCACTGTCACAAGGCGCATCACACCATGAACGCGATGGGCCATGACGTGAAAACCTTTATCGGTGTCAACAAGAAGGACGTCACCAAGACCGTCCGCAAGCTGGTTCCCGACTACATGCCGATGGGATCGAACGGCATGGCGGAGATGGGCGAGATGGAAATGCCCATGCCTGACAACACGCTTCCGATGATGACGGGCTTCGGCCAGTTTGGGCCGATGGAAATGGGCGGCATGTTCTCCGTCGTCAAAATCCGCGAAGGCATCGCGCGCGGCGATTACAAGGACCCCGGCGATTACAAGCACCCCGCCGGCACTGTTGCATATGAGTACACGGGTGCAGTCAGCGAGCCCGCGCGTGGCGGTCCGCCCGCGTCCAGTAAACCCGCAACTGAGTTCAACGTCATCAAGCCCGGCAGCAACGGGCCGATGAAACACGACCACTAAGGAAAGGACGAAGATATGAAAGCGAGATACGCAACCTTGTTGGCAATCGGTGTTGCCATGATCCTCGGCAGCGTAGCCGTTGCCCACGAAGGCGAGCACTTTTCGGCTGGCGAGCCGGGCGAGGCAAAAAAACCAGCCCGTATCGTGCCGGTGACGATGAAGGAAACAAGTGACGGCAAGATGCTCTTTTTCCCAAACAGCATCGAAGTGAGGAAGGGAGAGCAAGTCCGCTTCGTTATCACGAACGCGGGGGCCGTCACGCACGAGTTCGTACTCGCGAGCAAAACCGACAACGATAAGCACGCCGCCTTGATGCAGAAATACCCCGACATGGAACACGACGACCCGAACGGGAAGACGCTGCAGCCGGGGCAGAAGGCGGAAATGATCTGGAAGTTCAGCAAGGCCGGGACGTTTGAATTCGCCTGCCTAATTCCGGGCCACCGCGAGGCTGGAATGCTCGGCAGCGTCAACGTGAAATAGCGGCAAAAGGAGAAGAACAATGGCTCTACGCAAACTGTTTATTGCGTTTTTTGCACTCGCGGTTTTGGCGGCGGCACAACCCGCATCCGCGCAAAACACCCCGGAAGTCACGTCCGGGGAAGTGACCAAGGTCGATGAATCTGCGCAGAAAATTACTATTCGTCATGGCCCGATCAAGAAGTTCGACATGGAAGAGGGCATGACCATGGTGTTCCGCGCAAAGGACCCCGCGATGCTCAAACAGGTGAAGCCTGGCGACAAAATCAAATTCGAAGCCGACCGCGTCAACGGTCAATTCACGGTCGTGCGAATCGAAAAGACGAAATAACTGCGCGCCAAAAAAGCGCGTTGAAAATCAAAAGCGCCGCCACCGCTCTCACGGGCGGTGCGCGGACGTGTGCGCATCGGGAACAAGCTCCGTGAATAAATTCCGGAAGGCGGTGGGAACGTCGGATGCGGCAGCCCGTTCGAACAACGAACGGCCTGACGTGCCTTTCGCAACATACCACTCAAAAAATGGAGCAGAGGATGAACACGCTGAAGATGATTGCCCTCGCCGCATGCGCAGTAACAGTTCTCGCCGGACCGGTTTTGGCGCAGAGCGCATCCGAGACTCCCGCCAACAAAGAATACATGGCGGGGATGGACAAGATGCATAAGAAGATGATGGAGGCGACCGATTCAGACCCGACAAAATCGTTTGCGAAGAAAATGGTTGCCCATCACGAAGGTGCGATCGACATGTCGCAAACCGTCCTGAAGTACACGAAGGACGAAGAGATCAAGAAGATGGCCAACAAGATGATTTCGGAGCAGCAGAAGGAAGTCAAAGAGCTGAACGACTGGCTGGCGAAGCATTAATAGCAGGAGGGCGGCCACGCTTCGCCGCCCTCCAATTTTTTAGAGGAGAGAGCTTCAATGCACGCAAAACATTATATGCCGCTTGCTGTGATGACTGCGCTTTCGTTCATCGCGATGTACATCCTTATGTATGCGATGGTTGACCGCCTTGGCTACGTCTACAACAGCCTCAATCAGGTCTGGATGGCGGGGCTGATGGCAGCGCCAATGGCGCTCATCGAAATCGCCATTATGCGCAAAATGTATCCCGACCAGACCGTCAATTACGCCATCATGGCGGGAAGTATCATTGCCGGAATCCTCTTTTTCACACTCATCCGCTTTCAAGTGGGCATCGGTGATGCGCAATTCATCCGTTCGATGATTCCGCACCACTCCGGCGCTATCCTGATGTGCCGAGAGGCTTCCGTCAGTGACGCCGAGCTGAAAAAACTGTGCGGCGAAATCATTGCAAGTCAACAGCGCGAGATCGAACAGATGCAGGCGATATTCGCGCGGCTGAAAAGATAAGCGAGAATTGATCGCGCTCGGGGTGCAGATGAAAACTTGCAGAAGCATAGCATTAGGGATGGTCTTTGCCGTCCTTGCTTGCAGACCTGGCTTCGCCGCTGACGACGCGGCGTTGGTGCGGATTCTAACGAGAGCGTATCTCGCGCACAATTTTGCATTTTATTGTGCGCAATACGATCACTCGGTCATCGATCGAACAAAAGGCGAGAGCGGGAATATGCAGCAATTGATGCTGCATATTCGAGGAGAAGTTGTTTTCGGCTTGCCTGAATCTGAGGCGTCGATGGTTGTCGTCCATTCTGCAGATGCGGCGCGCGCGGGAGCTTTGCTTGCCGTCAGGAAATTATACGGTCCCAATCCGACCGAAGAACGCGCACGCCTGACTGAGTGGTGCGAAAACTCTGCTGTTCCCTTTATTCAGGAACTCGTCGCGTCGCATGACAAGGATCATGCTTCGTTGGATCGGGTTATTCAGAAAGCAAAGCAAGAGTGAGCACATAAGCGCAAGCCGCGACTTTCTTAAGTGCTCTTTAAGGAATATTCACGTCTGCGGCGCAACGTCATTGCGTCATGCAGCAAGTCACTGACCAGGGATTGGGCCTCGCGCGCGTCCAAGCGTTAGATTTGTTGCGTTTGGTCGCAGTCCTTGGCGTCGTCCTTTTTCACTATGGCTTTCGCGGGCCCACCGCTTTCAACGTCACCCACGTCGCTATACCGGAGTTGGCTTGGATAGGGCGCTACGGCTTCCTCGGCGTTCCAATTTTCTTTGTGATCAGCGGTTTTGTGATTGCCTACTCCGCCGTAGGGCGGACGGCGACAGCATTCGCCATCGCCCGCTTCTCACGTATCTATCCTTGCTTTCTTTTCTGCATGACGTTGACGTTCAGCGCGTTACTCGCATTTGGCCCGCCGCATTTCGAGGCGACGTTCGCACAATGGGCGGCCAATCTATTCATTGCTGCAACGGCGTTGCGTGAGACCTACATGGATAGCGCTTACTGGTCGCTGGTCGTCGAGGTCACATTTTACGGATGGGTCACGATCCTGCTGGCAGCGAAGGTGTTTCCGCGCCGCATCGATGCAATCGTCTTGACCTGGCTGTGCCTATCGATGGCGAATGAACTGACGGCAGATAACCAAATCGTCAGTAGAATTTTTCTGACGGACTTCAGCGGATTTTTGGCCACCGGCCTTCTCATTCATGAACTCTATCGAGGGCGCCGTGACTTGATGCTGCAATGTCTTTTGGGATTGTCAGTCGCAACGGCGCTATTTCAGGCATTGCACAATCTGCGCTGGCTTCGCGACAGAGACAACGTCTTCGACGATTGGGTTGTTGCAACAATCTGCTTAGGATCGATCTTGCTCATCATCACGGCCACCCGCATTCGGCGATTGCCAATACCAGCCTCTGTTGTCTTTGCAATTGGCGGGGTGACTTATCCGTTCTATCTCCTGCATCAGCAGCTCGGCTACACGATCCTCGAATTGATGGGTCCGGTCCGCTACCCGCGGGTGTCTGTCGTCGTCATCTTGCTCGCCGTCGCTGCGCTATCGTGGCTGACGTGGCGCTTTGTCGAGCGCCCGGGCCAGCGGCTAACGAAGCAATTTTTCGGCGATCTTTTCCGCCAAGGCAGGACACGTGGCGAGCCTCGACCGATAAACGACCTCCCTTAGTCAATCCAGTTTTCAAAATCCTACTAACCCATTGATGCTTCATGGGTCGAAAAAGCCTCGGTTTGCAAAAATATCGTTTTGACTCAAAGGCTCAGTCCAGACTACGAATCTGGGGGTCAGGAGTTCGAATCTCTTCGGGCGCGCCATTTCTTTCCGCATTCAAGCAAGCAACAGGGGTTCGCCGTTGGCGGTTGCGCGCGAATTAGCTGGCTTTTTGCGGCCCGGCTATCGTTAACGCTCAGGCGGCGAATCTCGGAACTACGCGGTCTGCTCTGCTAAAATAACTTTAGTTTGGGATTCCACTCAAAAGCCTTCCATGCGCGCGCTTACCGGCAAGAAGATACTCGTAACGGGTGCTGACGGGTTCATTGGTTCGCACCTTGTCGAGGCATTGGTGCGCGAGGGCGCTTCGGTTCGGGCTCTCGTCTTTTATAACTCGCTCAATTCGTGGGGCTGGCTCGACGACGCCGCGCCCGACGTGCACGGCAAATTCGAAGTCGTCGCCGGTGACATTCGCGACGCCGAGTTCGTCCGCGGCGCCGTACGCGGCTGCGAGATCGTGCTGCATCTGGCGGCCTTGATCTCGATTCCGTTTTCTTACGTATCGACGGCGGCGTTCATCGACACGAACGTGGTCGGCACGCTCAACGTTCTGCAGGCGGCCCGCGATGCCGGAGTCGCGCGTCTCGTTTGCACGTCAACCAGCGAGGTGTATGGGACCGCGCAGCGTGTTCCCATCGATGAAGACCATCCGCTGCAGGCGCAGTCGCCTTATGCTGCCTCCAAGATTGCCGCCGACCAGCTCGCATTGTCGTTTTACCGCTCGTTTGAGACGCCGGTCGCCATCTTGCGTCCGTTCAACACCTATGGCCCACGCCAATCGGCGCGCGCGGTCATCCCGACCGTCATCAGCCAGATCGCAAATGGCGCCCGCGAAATCGAACTCGGTTCACTGCATCCCACGCGCGATTTTTCGTTTGTGGGAGATACCGTGCAAGGTTTCTTGCATGCCGCGGTCGCGGATGGTGCCGTCGGCCAGGTCATCAACACCGGGTCGGATTTCGAAATTTCGATCGGCGATCTTGCCAAGCTGATTGCAGAGACGATGCACGCCGATGTGAAGGTCAAGCACGCCGCCGAACGCGTCCGCCCGGAAGCAAGTGAGGTTGAGCGGCTTTGGGCCGACG
Organism: Pseudolabrys sp.; assembly: GCA_035546455.1. GTDB lineage: Bacteria > Pseudomonadota > Alphaproteobacteria > Rhizobiales > Xanthobacteraceae > Pseudolabrys. Next base: position 71,789 of record DASZXA010000071.1, on the reverse strand, counting down.
TCAGCCGGGCGAACAGCGTTCTCGGCTGGAAACCGGAACATGGTGGACGCGAGGGGCTGACGCGCGGGTTGAAGAAGACGATCGACTGGTTTGTCGATCCTGCAAATCTCAGCCGGTACAAATCCGGGCGGTACAACATTTGAGCGGCGCCGGGACCATCGCGACAGAGGTGGATGTCGAGGCGGTCGTGGCCGCGGTCGCGAAGGCGATCGTCACCAAGGACCGTCCGGTGCATTTGCATGAGCCGCGCTTTGCCGGGCGCGAGCGCGATTATGTCGATGAATGTATCGCGACGGGCTGGGTTTCGTCGGCGGGACGCTTTGTCGACGAATTCGAGTCCCGGCTCGCCGAAGCTTGCGGCACCAGGGCGGCGATTGCCGTCGTGAACGGCACGGCGGCGCTCCACGTCGCGCTGCATCTTGCCGGAGTCGGCGCAGGGGACGAGGTCATCGTGCCGGCGATTACCTTCGTCGCTACGGCAAACGCGGTGACCTATTGTGGAGCCGTTCCGCATTTTGTCGACATTGAGGGCCGCCATCTCGGCCTCGATGTTGCAAAGCTCAAAGCCTATCTCGCGCGCATCACAGAAATGAAGAACGGCGTGTGCGTGAACCGCAAGACCGGCCGGGCCATCCGCGCGGTCGTCCCGGTTCATGTGTTCGGCCACCCGGTCGATATGGATGCGCTCAACGCGGTCTGCGAGCCGTTTGGGTTGCCGGTGATCGAGGATGCGACGGAATCTCTCGGCAGCACCTATCGGGGGCGGCCTTGCGGCAGCCTGAGCCGGATCGGTGTTCTCAGCTTCAACGGCAACAAGATCGTCACGACGGGCGGCGGCGGCGCGCTGTTGACGAACGACGCGGGGCTGGCGCGGCGGGCGAAACACCTGACGACCACGGCGAAGATCGCGCATCGATGGGATTTCGTCCACGACGAGGTCGGCTGGAATTACCGGTTGCCCAACATCAACGCCGCGCTCGGCCTTGCCCAGCTCGAGCAGCTCGATGGCTTTGTGGCGGCGAAACGGCGTCTTGCGGGTCGATACATCGCGGCCTTCGCCAATGTGCGCGGCGTCACCCCAATCGTCGAGCCGGAGAGGGCCGTGAGCAATTATTGGCTCAACGCGGTTTTGCTCGGCGACGATAGCGGGGCGGGGCGCGATGCGGTATTGAAGGAAACGCACGCTGCGGGTTTGCTGACGCGGCCGCTGTGGACGCCGATGCATCGGCTGGCGATGTTCGAGAGTTGCCCGCGTGACGACCTGACCGTTTCGGAATCTGTCGCGCGCCGGCTGGTCAATCTGCCGTCGAGTGCGGTGTTGGGGATGCAATGATGTCGGTCGCTCGAGACGCCAACGTCGGTTACGACATTGTCCCGCGGCGCAAGAGCAGTTACCCGCGGGCCAACGAGGAATTCCTCGATCTGCCGAAGGTCATCGCGGACTTTATCCTCGACGAGAAATCGACGCTGCATTTCGACAAGAGCACGCGATTCTTTCTGCAAGGCTCATGTTTCGCTGAAAATCTCCATGGCGAGTTGAGCCGATCGGGATATCCCTGCTTCTACAACCAGCTGGTCGAGGCACTGAATAGCCCGCTCGCCAACATGGCTTATCTGACGCAGCTTAAGTCCGCGCCGGACGATCCGATCCGAAAGGAAATCGAGAAGGCAAACGTCTACATTTTAACGATCGGCGTGGCGCCGAGCTGGTACGTGAAAAGCAGCGGGCAATTCGTTTTTGCGCCCGATGTCCATGCGATGGACCTCTTCATGCAGCGCACGGCGACCGTCAAAGAGGCGACGGACGCCTTGCTCGACGTCTTCAAGACGATTCATGAGATCAATCCGGCGATCCAAATCGTCATCACCCTGTCTCCCGTCCCGCTTGCGCGGACCTTCGAGTTCGCCTCGGCGATCGTTGCCGATTGTCTGTCTAAATCCGTTTTGCGCGCCGCCATCCACGAGGCGCTGCTGGGTTTCGGCGGCGGCAAGAAGCCGATCTATTTCCCGTCTTTTGAGATTGTGCGGTGGGCCGGAGGGCACGCCGGCAACGCTTTCGGTGACGACGGGTTGCCGCGGCATATTTCAAGAGAATATGTGAAGCACATTATTTCCAGCTTCTTGTCGCGTGGCGAAGAAGCGGGCACTGCAAAGCCGCCGCTATAGGTTCGCGCGCATGACCGCCGCCATCGTTATCGGCTACGGGTCGATCGGCCAGCGGCACGTCCGGGTGTTGCGCGATCTGGGTTGTGAAGTTGCGGTGGTGAGCCGCCGGAAAGTCGATCACCCGCAAGTATTCGCGTCGCTCGAAGATGCATTTTCAGCGCGCCGGCCCGATTATGTGGTTGTTGCCAGTGAGACGTCCGCTCACGCGATGGCGGTTGAAGAGTTGCTGCGGCGGCGTTATGCGGGCCGTTTGCTGATCGAAAAGCCCCTGGGTGAAATGCCCCGGCCGGTCTTCGACGCGTCGTTCGAACTCGCGGCCGTCGGATACAATCTTCGCTTCCATCCGGCGATGATCGCGCTCGCCGATGCGCTCGTCGGGCAGCGGCCGATCTCGATGCAGGCTTATTGCGGGCAATATCTTCCGGACTGGCGGCCTGGCACCGATTTTCGTGAATCATATTCGGCAGATCCGGCGCGCGGCGGAGGCGTCTTGCGCGATCTCAGCCACGAGCTGGACTATCTGCTATGGCTCGGCGGGGCCTGGCGAACGGTCGCAGCCCTTGGCGGCCACATCAGCCCGCTCGAAATCAAAAGCGACGATTGCTGGGCGTTGTTGCTCGAGCTTGATCGCTGCCCCGCCGTGTCGGTGCAGGTGAATTACCTCGATCGGCCGGGCCGCCGGCAGATCGTCGTGAATACTGCCGAGCACACGTTTGTCGCCGATCTGATCCGCAACACCTTGACGCGAGACGGTCGCGAGCAGGCCTTCACGCTGGAGCCTGACCACACTTATCGTGCCCAGCATCGCGCAATTTTGTCCGGCGATACGTCGCGCCTCTGCACACTCGCAGATGCCGATCAGGTGATGAAGTTGATCGCGGCGGCCGAACGCGCGGCAAAGGAAACCCGATGGATGCCGGCATGACGCGCCTTTGCACCATTTGCGCACGCGGCGGCTCCAAGGGTGTACTTGGCAAGAACCTGCGGGAGATCGCGGGCAGGCCGCTGATGGCCTATACTATCGAAGCCGCACGGCAATCCGCCATGTTCGAAGCGATCGCTGTCAGCAGCGATTCGGATGACATTCTATCTATGGCGCGCAAGTTCGGCGCGGATGTTCTCGTTCGCCGGCCCGATGAGCTTGCCAGCGACAGCGCGCCGAAGGTGCCGGCGATCCGTCATTGCTTTGAAGCCGCCGAACGCGAGCTGAATAAGAAATTTCCGGTATTCGCCGATCTCGATGTGACGTCGCCGCTGCGACTGCCGCAGGATATCGTCGGCGCTATTCGCCTTCTGGAGGAGCGTAACGTGTCGAGCGTCATTACCGGCGCGCCGGCGCGGCGTTCGCCCTATTTCAATCTTGTCGAGCTCGACAAGAATGGGGTCCCGCACGTTGCCAAGCCATTAGCCGAGGGCATTGTCCGCCGGCAGGATGCGCCACGTACCTATGATATGAATGCATCGATCTACGTTTGGAAACGCGACGTTTTTCTGCGCCATCCGGCGGTGTTCTACGATGATACCTTGTTGTTCGAGATGCCGGAGGAGCGCTCGACCGACATCGACAGCGAACTCGACTTTGAGATCGTGGAGATGCTGCTGACCAAGCGGGCGACCGGCTCGCGCTGAGGGGTGACAGTGGAACGCGGACATTATCGCCGGCTATTCGACCTTTCGGGGCGTGTCGCGGTCGTGACAGGCGCAGTCGGGCTGCTCGGGCGGCATTTCTGCGCCGGACTTGCCGACCATGGCGCCTCTGTGGCCGTCGTCGATCTCGACGAAGCGGAAACGTCGTCATTTGCCCGAGAGCTTGAACGCGATTTCGGTGTGAAGGCGATCGGAATGGCCGCCAACATCGCCGACCCGGCCTCGGTAAAAGCAATGGCCGAAAAGATCGAAAGCCAAATCGGCCCCATCGATATCCTGCACAGCAATGCGCAGGCGCTCCGGCGCGATCCGGGCCGCTATTTTGAGCCGGCCGAAAGCTTCGATCTGGCGACCTGGCGCGAGATCATGTCGGTCAATCTCGATGGCGCATTTCTGGTTGCGCAAGAGGTCGGTGCGCGAATGGCAAAGCGGGGCCGCGGCTCGATCATCCAGACGGCCTCGATTTACGGCGTCGTCGGGCCGGACCAGCGAATCTACGAAGGTTCGGAATATCTCGGCCGCGCAATCAATACGCCGCCGGTTTACAGCGCCTCGAAAGCGGGGGTGATCGGCTTGACGCGATATCTTGCGGCCTATTGGGGCCCGCGCGGCGTGCGCGTGAATACGCTGACGCCCGGCGGGGTATCGAGCGGGCAGAACGAGGAGTTCGACCGCCGCTATTCGGCGCGCGTGCCGATGGGCCGCATGGCGAAAGCCGACGATCTCATCGGCGCGCTAGTGTTTCTTGCCAGCGACGCCTCTCAATATGTCAGCGGCCAGAATCTGATCGTCGATGGCGGGTTGACGGCATGGTGACGTCAATTCGACGTCGTTCCAACGAACTGTCTTATTGATTGTGGTGGGATGGGAGCCGGACGCGCAATCTCGTTGATTGCCGTTGCGATCCGCGCGATGTCGGCTTCGTCGCATTGCTGGTCGATCGGTAAGCTAATCAGATGTTCCGCCATCCAGGCGGCTGCGGTGTGAAGAGCGGGCTCATGCTCGGTATCCGGCCAGAGCCGCGATACAAAAATTCGACGTGCGTGCATTTTTTTCATGACTGAGGCGGCGTCGGTAACAAAGACCGGAAGAGAATAAGGCGTGCCGTTGTCCGGCAGCCAGAACGGGATCACGGGGGATAATTTTTTCAGCAGCAGGGCGCGATTTCGCCGCCGGCGTTCGACATGCCAAGCGCGATCGAGGATTTCAAACTGCTCAAGCGCTTCCGGAGTTATGCGATGGGGGGTGTTCGGCCAGTTCGCTTCGCTTTGCGCATTGAAGTCCAGCGCTTGCCGCTCCAGATCGGCGTCGCCCGTTGCCCATATTTCGCGTGCCTTTTTTTTCAAGGCGGTGCTCGCGTCTGCGGTCGGGAGCCCGTCGATCTTTGGTTTTCCAGTGCCGGAAATAACAAGAATCGATCCATCGGTTAACGATGTTGTCTTTCGCAGGCACGAAAGTACGCCGCCCCGCAATGGCGGCGAATATTCTTCGTGTCCGAAAGCCGATTGAGCGGCATCAACTGTCACGTAGTCGTTGTTATCGAGAGCAGCCGATAGAGCCCGCACGTCCATCAACGGCGCACTGCCGAATAGGGCAGGAACAAGCACGAGTCGCGGCGAAGGGAGCGATAAGGCGATTGAGGCAATTTCAGCCTCCGTCGCAGCAACATCGTAAATCCCGACTGCGAGTCCCAACTTGCGGAAGAATGGCGGTAATACCGGGCACGTGTATGCGCAAAGGATGACGCTTCTTACGTTGCATCTCTCAATCATCCAGGCGAGGGCAGCTCGCCCATTGGAAAAGAAGAGCCAGTTCTCCGGGCTCTTTCGCTTCGGCCCCGTCCTGTCGCTGGATGAAGGAAGCTCCCCGCCCAAGCGGCGTAAATGTCGGGCTAAGTTATTGTCGATCATCAAGCGAAGCACTTTAGTTGCGGGGCAGTCGGGGGCACTTTACTATCGAAACGAGTGGTATGTCGCGAAAAGTACTTGCGATGTAATTTCCCAAGGATTGACATGGCGCCCAACGACGCAGCCGAAGCGAACATTGTTCATTGGGAAAAAATTTTCGCCTCACGGGCATGGGGTAAATATCCTCCTGAAGACCTCATCCGATTTGTTGCGCGGACATTTCCCGATCTCGCGAAGCGGCGACATATGCAGGCGCTTGAAATCGGCTGCGGCACAGGGGCCAATCTTTGGTATTTGGCGCGCGAGGGGTTCGCGATAGCGGGAATTGATGGTTCTAAAACCGCGATAGGTGCCGCCAGCGAGCGTATTCGCTCTGAAAATCTCTACGATGAAGGTCGACCGCCCGATATTAAAGTCGGCAACTTTGCGAAATTGCCGTGGCCCGACGCCTGCTTCGATTTGGTCGTGGATATCGAAGCTTTAAGTGCGAACATTACCACGGTGATCCACTCTGCAATAAAAGAGGCGCATCGTGTGCTTAAGCCGGGAGGGTGGTTCTTCAGCCGAGCCTTCGGCCCAGGAACAACCGGTACCGACACCGGAAAGATGCTTGAGGAAGGAACAACCGAGAATCCGGCATCGGGCCCGTTGAGCGGGATGGGCATTATCCACACGTTTACTGAACCCGAAATCAGGCGAGAGTTCGGAATCTTTTCGGAGTTGCGCCTCGACTGGGATCGCCGCAGTGACAAGAATCAAACGTGTGAGTTTTTTGAATGGATTGTTCAGGCGCGCAAATGAATATAACTTTTTGCGGCACGGTATTCGGAGAATCCGAATGGGCCGTTATTTAATCTGCACATCAACCGACATCAGACTTTGAGGCGCATTCTCTCAGTAACTGGAAGCCGGGCGGACTATGGCCTCATGGAGCCGGTCCATCGCGCGCTTGCTGCAGATACTGGTATCGAGCTCCATTTGCTCGTCACGGGCATGCATTTGATGCCCGAGTTTTCCGCGGATCTCGAGCAGGTGCGGTCCGATAAATTCGGCCGCCTGCATGAGGCCGACATGCACGTCGGTGGGAATACCGGCCGGGTCATGGCTCAATCGATTGGGCACGGTGTCGTGGCCGCGGCTGCGTTGATCGACGAAATTCGTCCCGATATCGTTTTGCTGCAGGGCGATCGCGGAGAAATGCTGGCGGCAGCCATATCGGCTGCGCATATGAACGTTCCGGTGGTTCATATGTCCGGAGGTGACTTCAGCGGTTCGATCGACGACTCCGTCCGCAATGCGATCAGCAAGCTCGCGCATTTTCATTTGACCAATTGCGACGCCAGCACCCGCCGGCTCATCGGCATGGCAGAGCAGCCTGAAAGGATCGTCGAAGTCGGTGATCCTGGGATCGACAGGCTGAGGACACTCGATTTTTTGCCCTTCGAGAATCTTGCTTCGGAGTTGAATCTCCGGCCTGAAGAGCCGTTTCTTATTGCAACGCTTCATCCGGTAACCGACGAGGTTGCCCAGGCTGGCTTGCAAATGCAGACATTGCTCGAGGCGCTGCAGGACGTCGGCCTGACGACCATCTTTACGTATCCGAATGCCGACCAAGGCGGCTACGCCATGAGGGAGGTGCTCGAGGCATGGCGGGACAGATCCTTTATCCGCATTGAGCCGAGTCTGGGATCGCGTCGCTATCTGAGCTTGCTGCGGCACGCTGCGGCGATTGTCGGTAACTCAAGCAGCGGGCTTTTTGACGCGCCCAGCCTTGGCATTCCGGCCATTGATATTGGCTCACGGCAACACAATCGTGTTGCGGCGCCAAACGTTGTGCGGGTGAGTCACGAGCGGGCGGCAATTGCGAATGCGGTTCGCTTTGTTCTTGCCGATACCGGATTCCGTCGCGGCTTGGCCGATTGCCGGAATCCGTACGGTGACGGTCATGCAGCCGAGCGAACAATTGACGTCTTGCACCGCTTGCGGATAGGAGCGGCGCTGTTGGCGAAATGGCGCGCCCCGACCGGGCCTTTCTTGCTATCAACGGCTAATGGCATTTGAGATTTTATCAGGCGAGGGCGAGACGGCGACCCGATGGACCGCGCTGGTCGCCAGGTTGCCGTCTCACTTGCGCGACATACATTTTTTGCCGGAATATGGGCGTATCTACCGGGAGGCCTACGGCTTCACGCCTTTTCTTGCGGTCCATTTCGACGCGGATAATTTCGTGCTGCAGCCGTTCGTGCGCCGGCCGTTGCAGGATTTGCCGTTCCTCGCGGAGGCCGCCGACAAAGGCGCATTTTCGGATATCGCAAATCCGTATGGTTATGGGGGGCCTCTCAGCAACGTGAGCGAAAGTGGCGCCGCTCAAGGTCTCTACGGCAAGTTCGCCGAGTTGCTTTCAGCATGGTGTTGCAGCGAGCAGATCGCCAGTGAGTTTACGAGTTTGCATCCCTTCATGGCACAGCACCAGCGCTCGTTGGTCGACGGAGTGTTGGCGCCGGAATATGCCAAGGAAGTCGTTTTCATCGATCTCGATGCCGACGGCCAGCATTTCAAAGAGAGCTTTCGCAAAGGCCATCGCAGCAGCATTTCCGCGGCTGTTCGCGCCGGCATACAAGTGGCTCGAGTGGAGCCGACGGCTGCCAATCTGAAGTTATTCAATGAGATGTACGAAGAAACGATGGTGCGCCGGAATGCAGCCGATCGCTGGTTCGTTCCGGAAGATTACTTCGAACGATGCATTGTCTCTCTCGGCGAGAAGAGAGCTTCGTTGGTATTCGCGTATGTTGGTGACAGGCTGGAAAGCGGCTGCCTGCTGATCCATGACTTTGATACGGCCTACTATCATTTCGCAGCGACTTATGCGAACCACCCGGCAAGCGGGGTCAATAATCTGATGGTTTTTGAGGCGGCAAATATCGCCGGCTCGATGGGATATCGGCGCCTTCACCTCGGCGGCGGCGTCACTGGCGCCGAAGATGACAGCTTGCTGCGTTTCAAGGCGGGATTTTCAAATTTGCGCGCGCCGCTCTATACGTATTTTTCCATTCGCGACCGGGCTGCGTACGAACGGCTCTGTACGCGCAAGCGTGCGTACGAAGTAGCGACGGCGGGCGCTGAATCGTTGTCGGACTTCGTGCCCGTCTATCGGCGCTGATGATGGATTTCGTTTCACGCAAATTCGCATTTGGGGATGGCGATGCGCCGGTCGTGATCGGCGAGATCGGTGTCAACCACAACGGCGATGCGGATTTGGCCAAGCGCCTTATCGACGTTGCCGTCGCGGCAAATGTCGATGTCGTCAAGTTTCAGGTATTCAAGACAGAAAATGAAATTAGCCGTTACGCGGAATTAGCTCCCTATCAGCAAAGCAATTCGCCCGACGCTAAAACTCAATTCGACCTCTGCAAGGCGCTGGAGCTGTCGCATTCCTCGCTCCACGAGCTCAAACGATACTGCGAACGGCAGAAGATCGGATTTCTGTGTTCGGTCTTCGACTCGGAAAGTCTCGCGTTCCTGGTCCGGGACCTAAAAGTCACATCGGTGAAGGTCGCCTCAGGTGAAGTAACGAATATCCCGTTGTTGGAAGAGGTCGGCGCTTGCGGGTTGAGCGTTATCCTGTCGACTGGCGGTTCGACGCTCCCAGAGGTTGCCAAAGCGGTCGACGTTCTTGCGAATGCGGGATGTTCTGAACTGGTGTTGCTGCACTGCGTATCGAGTTACCCCGCACCGGACGGCGAACTTAATCTTCGTGCCATGAAAACGATGGCGGACGCGTTCAAGGTTCCCGTCGGCTTTTCCGATCACTCCGCAGGTATCGAAGCGGCATTGGCCGCCGCGGCCCTTGGCGCTTGCGCGATTGAAAAACATTTCACCATCGATCGGATGCTGCCCGGCCCCGATCATCAGGCTTCGCTTGAACCGAAGGATCTCGAGGCGCTGGTTTCCGGCGTGAAGAACGTGCCGAAAGGAGCAGTCAGCCCGAAATGGGCTGCGATGCTTGGTGACGGAGTTAAGATTCCAACAGGGGCGGAGCGTGAAAATCTTCCGCTGATCCGTCGAAGCCTGGTGGCGAAGCGCAACCTACGCAAGGGCGAGCGGCTTGCGCGTGATATGATTGAGATCAAGCGCCCTGAGGGCGGTATTGCTCCGGGTGACATTCATAAATTGGTTGGGCGGGAGCTTAATCGCGATCTCGACGAGGACCAGCCGATCACTTGGGCGTGCCTCGTCTGAAAATTCTCCAGATTTTAGTGCGCTTTACTTAGGTGCTGGCGGCTACTAATTTCCGGTCGGCTTTGTGAGAACTCCTGAAATTCTGACATGAGCGTCGATCGCATCGAATCCTTGCATCTCGTGGTCGGCGAGACGGCGGCCATTCGCGACGCCATGCGGGCGATCGAATCGAACGCGCGCGAACTCGTTCTGGTGCAGGACAAATCGGGCCGCATCGTCGGCCTCATCACGGATGGCGACATTCGCCGCGGCCTTCTCGCCGGCCAGTCGATGGACGCGCCGGTCTCCGAGGTGATGACGCGAGACTTCTTCACAGTCGGTCCCGAGGCTGATCGCGTGGCCGTGCTCGATCTCATGAAGGCGCGCTCTTTTCGGCACGTGCCGGTGCTCGACGGCGACCGCCGTCTTCTCGGCATTCATTTTCTGCGCGACCTCATCGGTGCTGCGCCGAAACCCAATATTGCGGTCCTGATGGCTGGCGGGAAAGGCACGCGGCTTCGTCCGGTGACCGAAAACATTCCAAAACCTATGGTAGAAATTGCCGGCCGCCCGATGCTCGAGCGTATCGTGCTTCATCTCGTCGGCCATGGAATTCAAACGATCTATATCGCAGTCAATTTTATGGCTGAACTCATCGAGCGGCATTTCGGTGACGGTTCTGCCTTCGGCTGCCGCATCGAATATCTCCGCGAAACAGTGCCGCTCGGCACAGGTGGCGCGTTATCGCTGCTGCCTGAAAGGCCGGAACACCCGATTTTTGTTCTCAATGGCGATCTTGTGTCGCGCGCCAATTTGACCGAGTTTTTGAAGTCGCACGAGCGCAGCAAATGCGTGGCAACGATCGGTGTTGGGCCCTATAAGATTCAGGTTCCGTTCGGCACCATAAGCGAAGAGAGCGGCCGCCTGCTCTCGATTGCCGAAAAGCCGACCCACAATGTTCTCGTCAATCGAGGAATTTATCTTCTCGACCCTGCCGTGCTGGACCTTGTGCCGAAGCAAAAGGAATTTCCAATCACGGATCTCTTCGAAATGCTGCTCGTCCAGAAGAGGCCGGTCGGCGTATTCAATTTTGACGATCCATGGGTGGACGTCGGCCACATCGAGGACCTCCGCCGCGCGCAGCGGGGATCGTAAGGCCAGGCGTGCAAACACAGACACAGCCACGTTCCGGCACCACGCCGCGTCATGCGATTGTCTATCTGCCGATCGAATTCCAATCGCGCGAATACGACAGCAAAGTCCTGCTGGCGGCGACGCTCGCTCAACGCGGCTATCCGGTTGTGGTCGGACAGCAGTGGCTGATCTATGAAAATTTGCAGCGCTTGCCCGCCGGTGTCGTGCTGTTCAAGACCTTCAATAAATTTCATCAAGCGGCGATGGGTCAGGCTCGTCGCGGCGGCCACCGTGTCGTCATCCTCGACGAAGAAATGCTGGCGCAGACCGAGGTGAAGGCGGTCGAAGGGCTGTGCACTGAAGGAATATTCCAGTTTCCCGACGTCATCCTCGCTGACGGCCAGTTTGAGCACGACATTCTCAAACGACTCTCCGGCGGGAAAAATCGCATTGAGATCACCGGAAACGGACGCGTCGATCTGCTGAAGCCGGCATTCCGCTCGCTGTTTCAGAAGCGGATCGATGCGATCAAGGCGGAGCATGGCGATTTCGTGCTGGTAAACACGAATTTTTCCATCCTCAACAGCATGTGGCAGAGTGTTGAGGAGGTTACGAACATCCAGATGGCCGCAGGCTTTATCAAGCCGAACGATCCTGTGTCGATGCAAATCTGGAAGGATTATCTCACCTTCGAGGAAGCCAATCGCGAAGGCATGCATGCGGCGATCCGCGAATTGGCGCGCCGGCGCCCCGACCAGCGGATCGTCGTGCGGCCGCATCCAGGCGAAGAACTAAAACGCTGGGATGGCGTGTTTACCCGCGAGCAGAACGTGCGGATCATCCGCGAGGGTGCGCATATCCCATGGACAATGGCCTGCCGGGTTTTGCTGCATACGTCATGTACGACAGGATTTGAGGCGTATGTTGCCGGCAAGACAGCGCTAAGTCTCACGCCGAAGCCGAGCTGGATTACCTCGTCGCTTTTCTCCAATCACGTCAATCCGACATTCGAGAGCCCATCTGCTTTCGTCGATGCGGTGGAGGCAATTCTAGATGGGGGCGCGCCGCCGCCGGCGAAGCCGCAGACGAACAAGCCCGAATTTTACGTCTGGAATTGCGGGGCGCACGACGCGACGCAGCGCGTCGCCGACATTTTGTTGGAAGGATTGCCCAAGGCGGGCTTCATTGCGCTTCCGGCCCTTCAGGGCGCGCGGGATCCCAAACTGAAGTCAAAGTTCGACGTCTCGCTTAGACAATGCGTGGACGATGTCGCGCGCATGCGCGAAACGGCGAACATGGCCGGCAAGGTCGACGTTCTCCAGCTTGGGGAGAGCCTGTTCATCGTTGCGCCTCCGGCTCAGGTGAAGATCGATACCGCGCCCAAGCTCGATCAGCGCCAGATCCGTGCGGCGATGGACGCAGAAATGCGCGCCGGGCGTCTCAAAAATGCTTACGAGGTTTTCAGGGCGAATTTTGGGGAGGCGCACCGGAGCACCGATCTTTGCTTTCTCGCCGGCATATGCTGTTTCGAGCTCGGCGATCACCGGCTTGCCCTGCAATACTTCCAGCAGGCGACGCTTCCCGACAGCAACACTGTCAATTTCAACGTCGCATTTATGCTGGCGCGCACCTATCAAAAGCTCCGCGAGCTGGATGTCGCCTATAAATATGCCGAGCTGGCGTACAAACTGGCGCCTGCCAGCCTGAACTTCTTTGGTTTGTTCAAGGAACTGGCGGCGGCAACCGGCCGGCCGATTCCGCAGCACTGGCTGGTTATCGGCTGCTCGCATGTCCGCTATTTCCGCTACATGCAGATCAATCAGCCGCGTTTCTTCGACGGCAGGGTGAATCTCGAGTGCTACGAATATGCCGGTGCGACGGCGTTCGGCCTTGGCAATGCGAATTCCGATTCGGGCGCGCTGAAAGAGACGCGGAATCTCCGCCCGCGCATGGCGATCGCGGATCGCGTGTTGATCAATTTTGGCGAGATCGATTGCCGCCGTGCGGCCTGGAAGGCGGCGGCGGTGTCGGGCCGCACGATCGAAGAGACCATCGCCGAGTCAGTCGCGCATCTGAAAGCCTATGTTGAGCGGGAAATCCTGCCGCACAACAAGAAGGTGCTCGTGCTCGGCGCCAAGCCGCAGATCATCGGCGATGAAGACTTTTATGCCAATTCGCTTGCCGATGAGCGGACTGTTTTTAAGCCGCTCGAAGAACGCGAGAAGGTGACACTCGACTTCAATCGCCGGCTCAAGTCGTTCGCCGCCGAGTTGAAGATCGATTATGCGGATATCGATCACGTTCTGGCTGACGATGCTTCGCGCAGGACTTTTTTCGATAATGCGTTCTGGGACAGTTACACCGACGACACGCATGGAAATGCGGACTATTTCGCGCAGCTCTATTTTGAGCGGCTGAAACGCTTTGCCAAGCAGGCCTGACTATGAACCTCCCTGAAAATCGATTTAAGCGCGCGTTGCGCGAGGGCCGCCAGCAGATCGGCCTGTGGTGCAGCCTGCCGGGCAGCTATATCGCGGAAGCGGTTGCCGGCTCCGGTTTCGACTGGCTGCTGTTCGACACCGAACACTCCCCGACCGACGTCCTTTCAGTTTTGCCGCAGCTTCAGGCCGTCGCGCCTTACGATGTCTCGCCCGTGGTGCGCCCGGCCAGCAACGATCCTGTGCTCATCAAGCGCATTCTCGATCTCGGGGCGCAGTCGCTGCTCATTCCTTACGTGCAGAATGCCGACGAAGCGCGCGCCGCGGTGCGTGCGATGCGTTACGCGCCGGAAGGAATGCGGGGCGTCGCGGGCATGACACGGGCCACGCGATTCGGCCGTATCCCCGGTTACGGCAAGGTCGCCGCCAGCGAGCTCTGTCTGCTGGTGCAGATCGAAACGCAGGAGGCGCTCGCCCAACTCGAAGCGATTGCCGCGGTCGACGGCGTCGATGGCATTTTCATCGGACCGGCCGATCTCGCCGCCAGCCTCGGCATCGTCGGCGAGCTCGGCAATCCGAAATTGATCGCAACGATCGAGGACGCCATCCGCCGCATCCGTGCCTGCGGCAAGCCGGCCGGCATCCTGACGCCGGACAATGCCTTTGCTGCGCGCTGCATCGAGCTTGGCACCACCTTCACCGCGGTAGGCGTGGATGCCGCCATTCTGGCGCGCGGCACCGAGGCGCTGGCGCAGAAATTCCGCAAGCCATAGCTGCGCCGGCGCGCGTTGGTCGTCCATCGCGTCTGTGCTAGGGGTGGTCGCCGCGCGAGCTGCGGCGTCTGCCGGGGCACCCGTGAAGCTGAGCGCGATCATCATCACCCGTAACGAGGCGGCGAACCTTCCGGATTGCCTGGCGTCGCTGTCGTTCTGCGACGAAATCGTCGTCGTCGACCAGGCAAGTGTCGACGATACGGTCGCGATTGCGACAAAAGCCGGTGCGCGCGTGATCGAGCGGCCGCATTTCACCGGCTTTGGCCGTCAGAAACAGGCCGCGCTCGACGAGGCGGCCGGTGACTGGGTGTTTTCGATCGACGCCGACGAGCGTGTTCCTGACGCGCTAGCCCGGGAAATGCGCGTCGCCATCGAGCGCGGTCAACATGCCGGCTATCGCATCAAGCGCCGCAATTTTTTTCTCGGCCGTTACCTCAAGCATGGCGGCTGGTACCCCGACCGCGTGCTGCGGCTGGCGCGCCGCGATGCCGCGCATTTTACGCACGATACTGTGCATGAACGGCTCGACGTCAAAGGCAGCGTCGGCGATCTTGCCAACGACATGCTGCATTTGAGTTATCGCACGGTCGACGATGTGCTCACCAAGCAGCGCCGCTACGCATTGCTGTCGGCGAAAGTGCGGCGCGAGCGCGGCGTGCAAGGCGGGCTTGGCGCGGCATCGGTGCGCAGCTTCTTCGCTTTTGTGAAGTGCTATTTCCTCCAGTTCGGCTTTCTCGATGGGGGGCAGGGGTATGTCGCGGCGCGCGCACGCGCGCAGGAGACGTTCTGGCGCTATCTCGCCGCCGGCTGGGAGCGGCCGTGAAGATCGCGATTGTGCGCAGGCGCCACGCCGCGTTCGGCGGTGCCGAGCGGTTTATCGAAAACATCGCGGCGAAACTGGCCGCCGCAGGCCACCGGCTCACGATCGTTTCGGAATCGTGGCCGGGCGGAGCACCCGGTATCGAACACATCAAGGTGCAGTCGCGCGGCCTGGCTCGGAGCGGCAAATTGGCGAATTTCCAGCGCGAGGTGGCGGCGGTCGTGGAGCGCAACAAATTCGATCTGGTGCAGACGCACGAGCGTCTGCTCACCGCCGATATCTTCCGGGCCGGTGATGGGGTTCATGCCGCGTGGCTGGTGCGGCTCGCGGCGGAGCAGGGGGCGTTCAAGGATACGGTGCGGCGGCTCAGCCCGATGCATCGCCTGATCGTCTCGACCGAGCGGGAGATGGCCAGTGAAACCGGCATGACCTTCGTTGCCAACAGCGCGCTGGTCGCGCGCGAACTGGCGGACTGGCTGGGCCTGCCGCCCGCGCGCATCCGCATGATCGAAAATGGCGTCGACACGTCGGTATTTCGCCCGCCGTCTTCTGCGGAGCGGGATGCAGCGCGCCGCCGCTTCAAGCTGGATGGAGACGATCCGGTCGTGGCCTTTGTGGGCTCCGGCTTCGAGCGCAAGGGTGCGTTCCATCTGATCGAGGCTCTGGCGTTGCCGCAGTGCCGCCCCGTTCGCGCGCTGATCGCCGGCCGCGATCGCCGGCAGGATGCGTTGCGCCGCCGGGTCGATGCGCTGGGTTTGGCTGCGCGTGTGCAGGTGCTGGACGGCGTCGACGATCCGTTGGCGGTCTATCACGCGGCTGACTTGTTTGCGTTGCCGTCGCTCTACGATCCGATGCCGAATGCGGCGCTCGAAGCGCTGGCGTGCGGGTTGCCGCTGCTCGTCACCGCCGATACCGGAATTGCCGATGCTGTGCGCGAAAGCGGCGCAGGCGTCATTGTCACCCGCTCGCCGGACGATATCGCACGTGGAATTTTCGGGATCGTTGCGCGGCGTGATGAGATGGCGAAAGCGGCCGCGTCACTGACGCCACGATACGATTTGAACGCGTCCGCCGCGCGGTGGCTCGATCTTTATCGCGAGCTTGCATGACAACCGCCGACAAAAAGCTGCGCATTCTTCATACCGAAGCCTCGGTAGGTTGGGGCGGCCAGGAAATCCGCATCCTCACCGAAGCGCAGTATTTCCAGGCCAAAGGCCACGAGGTGCTGATTGCGGCCAACGCGGGCAGTGAGATCGTCGCCAACGCGCCGCGCTACGGCGTGCGCGCGATGACACTGCCGCTCGCGCGCCGGACCTTGCCCGGCGTGCTGGCGGTTCGCAGTCTGCTGAAGGAGTGGCGGCCGGATGTCGTCAATCCGCATTCGTCGGTCGACAGTTGGCTGGTCGCGCTGGCGCGTCTCGGCCTTGATCCGCGCCCGCGCGTGGTCCGCACCCGGCATCTCAGCGCCAACGTGCCGCGCAATGTCTTCTCACGCTGGGTCTATAACCGCGGCGCCGATTTTGTGATGACGACCGGCGAGGCGATTGTCGATGCGCTTTCGGCCGACGGCTTCATGCCGCGTGAACGGCTTGCCGCGGTTCCGACCGGCATCGATGCGGAGGTCTTCAAGCCCGGCGACAAGGCGGCAGCCCGTGCGGCGCTCAAGCTGCCGCGCGACAAGTTCCTGTTCGGCATCGCGGCGACCCTGCGTTCCTGGAAGGGCCATTCGTACCTGCTTGACGCCCTGAAGTCGGCCAACGATCCGCGCATGCACGTCGTGATCGTCGGCGACGGCCCCCAGCAGCCCAATCTGGAAAATCAGATCGCCACATTGGACCTTGCAGGGCAGGTGACCATGGCCGGCCGGCAAAACGACATCGTGCCTTATCTGCACGCATGCGATGTGTTCGTGCTGCCGTCTTACGCCAACGAGGGCGTGCCGCAGGCGCTGCTTCAGGCGATGGCGTGCGGCCTTCCGGTGATTGCCTGTCCGGTCGGCGGCATTCCAGAATCCACGCGCGGTCTCGACAGTGTGACGCTGGTGCCGCCGAAGGATGCGGGCGCGCTCGCCGACGCGATGAAAGCTGCCGTATCCGGAACACCCGATCCTGCGGCACTTGAACGTGCCCGTGCACGTGTGATCGCCGAGCATTCACGCGAGGTGATGTACCGGCGGGCGCTGCGCTATTTTCTCGGCGGCTAAGGCTTGTTGGCCGAGAAGATCAGGCTGCGCGACGTCAGCATGTCGAATGAATTGACGGCGGGCAGGACTTCGCTGACTTCCTTGGCGAGATTGGCATCGTATTTCTGAATCTTGCGCGCGTACCACGCGCTGCCGGCCATCGTGAACGGCTTGAGCAGGGCGGCGGCGAACATGGCCCCCTTCTTCCGCCGGTCGATCGTGCAGGCGATGTCCGTGAAGCCCGCGTAGCGCAGACCGTAGTGCCAGTATTGCAGCGGCAGCGGTTCAATGTGCCCCATCAGCCGGCCGGCATTCGACGGCACGGCGCTCGGCGTCGGGTACATGTAGTAGTGACCGGTCAGCAGATAGGACAGCCGGCTCAATGCGTGCATGACGTTCGGCACGGAAATGATGATCCGCCCGCCCGGCGCCAGGATGCGCGCCACTTCCTGCATCAACAGATAAGGCGCCCGCGTGTGCTCGAAAACTTCGATGGCGAGCACGAGGTCGTATGACTGGTCGGCGAACGGCAGCGGCCGGTTGATGTCGACTTGCCGCGTAGGCACGGCGTGCGCGCGGTAACTCGACAGATCGATGTCGATCCCAAGCAGATTGCTTTCGATCGGCCATCCACGCTCTTGATACGTTTTCGCGAGATCGCGCAGGAAGTATCCCGAACCGCAGCCGACATCGAGCACGCGCAACGGCCGCGTCAGGAACGGCTCGACCATTTCACGGATGCGCTGATTGGTGACAGCGTGGGAAGCTTTTTCGGGGGTCGGTTTGGATTCGTCCATCGGTATTTCGCGATAATGTCTGCGGCTAGCGTTTCACGCCAGATACCACGAGCCGCCGGCCATAGACCGATTGCGGTGACGCAGCCTGAATCCAGAATTGCCGCTCTTCTTCATTGCGGGCCTTCTTTTGCCGGTTCGCGCAATAGGCCTTGCCGAACAGGCCGAGCAGTTTTTCGTGCGCGCGCCGCGGTTTCGGCTCGTCGACGTCATGCAGCGTGATGTCCTTGAATCCCGCGAGACTGAGATAGAGGTAAAGGTGCGGGAAGGTCCACGGCGTGATGTGCATATGAGTGCCTTTTTCGATCCGGCCTGCGAGCGACGGGAAGCCGGGAAAAAAGCCGCGCATGAAATACTGCAAACGCGCCGCAGGATGCCAGGTGTTCGGCGTGGTGATGATGATCGTCCCGCCCGGATTAAGTCGCGCGGCAGCCGAGCGCAAAAACAGCTCCGGATTGCCGATGTGCTCCAGGCCTTCGCAACTCACGACCGCGTCATAGGTCGGCAGATCGTCAGGCAGTCCGCGGTCGAGATCTCCGGCGCGAAAGCTGCGATAGCCCTCCGGCCGCGCGTCATAAAGATCGATGCCGTCGAGCACGATTTTGCTGTCGAGCCGCTCGCGCAGCCAGCCGCTGCCGCTCGGTGCATCGAGCACGCTGGCGACTGGACGTGCTTTGAGAATCGCGGCCACTGCCGGCATGTATTCCTTGATGATCATGATCCGCCCCTGCCCGATGCATCTATAGCGAGCCGGCGGCAAAAACGATATTGAAAAGCTGTTCGCGCCCGTAGCTCAGCTGGATAGAGCACCAGACTTCGAATCTGGGGGTCGGGAGTTCGAATCTCTCCGGGCGCGCCAGTTACCTGGACGGCACTGCGTCACTGATCCGGGCGCCGGGAAGCTCGGTCACCGCGCGGTAAGCGTCCGCGATGCCAGCCCCGAACTCGTCGTCGCGGCCTTTCTTGCCGAGATCCTTGGCGGTCGCCAGCAGGGCATCCCGCACAGCGACCGGCGTCAGGTCGGTCTTGCGCTGGAGCATCAGCGCGGCAATGCCGCTCACCTCCGCGGCCGCAAATGACGTGCCGGTCGAAACCTCGTAGCCGCCGTTCGGCACCGCGATCAGAACATCGACTCCGGGCGCGGCCACGGCGACATGGCGCCCGCGGTTAGAACCCTTGAAAAGCTGGTCGTTGGCGTCGGTCGCCGTCACCGCGATCACGTTGGGATCGGCCGCGGGATAAAGCGGCGGCGATTTGGCGCCGGCATTGCCGGCCGCGGCGATCAGCACGACGTTCTTTTTGTACGCGGCCTCGAGCGCGCGGTGGATGCCGGGATCGGCCGGCCCCGCGAAGCTCATGTTAATGATGCGGGCGCGCTGCGTCACCGACCAGTCGATGGCACGGATGATGTTGAACGTCGTTGCCTCGGCGGCATTGCCGTTGGGATCGAAGGCGCGGACCGCGAGAATGCGGGCGTCGGGTGCCGAGCCCATCAACTTGTTGTGGCCGGCAATCAGCGCGGCAATCGCCGTGCCGTGCATGTGCGGTGCGAACGGCGTGCTCAGCGTATCGAAGCGGTCGGCGATCGCACCGGCCAGTTCCGGCTGCTCGGGATCGACGCCTGAGTCGATCACCGCCACGCGAATGTCGTCGCCCTTTGCGATCGCATGCGCTTCGACGAGCCGCATCTTGGCGACGGCGTATTGTGCCGGGTCGTAGGTCTTCGCCGGAGCTGCGGTGCTTTCAGCAGCCTGCTGCAAGGTGAACAGGTAATTCGGCTGCGTGAACGCGATGCGGCGGTCGCCTTCGAGCGCGCGCACCGCTCTGGTCACTGAGATGCCGTTCGGAACCCGGTAACGATAGAACGTGCTGCCGAGCAGCGGAATTGGCTGAACGTCCAGCCGCGTCAGGCGGAAGCGCGTTTCGATTTCGCTGATGGTCGCCGCCGGAACGGAATTTGGGACTTCGATCAGGACCTCATCCGGCACATAGCGGCGTTCGTTTGCCGGCGGCACGGCCGAAGGCCGGCGCGGTGCGTTGTTACTCTGCCGCGGCGGCCGGTCGACCACCTGCGGCGCGGCCTGCGCCGGCGGCTGCGATGCGATGATGCCGGTCGCAAGCCCGATGCCGAACCCGACCAGACCGGCGCCGCCCCCACCACCGCCGCCGTGCCATCCGCTGCCACCTCCACCGCCGCCACCAACGGCAGCGCCAGGCATGCGCTTCTGCGCGACGGCACCTTCAGACATGGCGAAGGCCGCCGTCATCAGGGCGGCAAGAACGACGGCAACGGCTTTGCGGATCGTCATGGCTGTTACCCCTGCCTCATTTTACTCGACCGCCGCGATGAACTCGACGGTCTTGTCCTGCTGCAATTGCTTGAGGATTTGCGAAAGTTCCGCCTTCGGAAGGCCGGTCGCGGCAACCCGCACCCGATAAAGTCCGCCCGGGGCGGGCCCGCTGGCGATCGACAGTTTGTTCGCGTCAAGAAAACGGGTGATGTCCGCGGCGGTCGCTTGCGGCGCAAAGCGGATCATCGCGAAACTGCCCGACGCCGGGGCGGATGCCGTTTGATAACCGCCGGGTGTGTTTTCGTTGAGCAGCACGCCGGTGATGACTCCGGCTTGCAGCACCAGCGCAAGAACTGCCGCGGCAGCCGAGAACGCCAGAGTGCGCGGCGCCAGGCTTGCGAGAAATTCACTGAAGCGTCCGGCGAGATTGAAGCTGCGCGCCGGTCGGCGCGCCGGCTCCGCATCGATCTTCTTGAACAGCGCGTCCATCGCGCGAGCGGACGGCGCGCCGAGCGTTTCGTTGACGCCGATCGTCTCCAGCATTTCTTCGCGCACCAGCTCGTAGCGGCGCGCCAGCACGGGGTCGCGCGCCAGCGCATCTTCAACGCGTTGCGCGTCGCGCCGGTTGAGCGTGCCGGCGGCATGCCACGGCAGGAGTTCTTCGATCTCCTGCTCGTTGTTGTTCGTCGTATTCATGGCCAGCCTCGATCGAATCCTTGCTGTTTCAAAAGTTCGCCCAGTTTCTTCCGCGCATAGAACATGCGCGTCTTCACTGTCGCTTCCGGGATGCCGACGATCTGCGCGACCTCTTCGACCGATTTCTCGTGGTAGTACACGAGGTCGACGATCTCGCGGTGTTCGGCAGACAAGGCGCCGATCGCCTTGCGCAGAACGTCGCCGGTATCCTTCTTCTGCAGCGAGGCGTGAGGATCGTCGGCGTCATCGACGATCGTTTCCGCCATCGCGTCGTCCAATTCCTGTTCGCTCTTGCGGCGCAAGGCGGACAGCGCCTTGAACCGCGCGATCGACAGCATCCAGGTCGAGGCGGCGGAGCGGCCCTCGAATTTTCCGGCTTGCCGCCAGACATCGAGGAACACCTCGCTGACCAGGTCCTCGGCCGTCGCCTCGTTGCGCACCAGGCGCAGGATGAAGCGATAGACGCGGACATGGTGCCTCGCGAACAGCACCTGCATCGCCAACCGATCGCCGTCGGCGATCCGCCCGATCAGGACTTCATCAGAAGCGGTCTGCATCGGGTGGTCGTCTCAAAGGGTTGGTCGCGGCAAGTGGCGATCAGGTTCAAGCGATGGCCGGGGACAGGTTACCCGCAATGCATCATGGGTGTCGCGACCGGCTCGGGAAGGAATATAATTCAGCATTAACAATGGCTTAGAATGGATTTCAATTTCCGTCGGATTTTTTCCCGCCGGCCATGAACCTGTTTGCAGGCGCGCGCGACCCATAGGCATCAGGACGCGAATGGCGCGTCCTCCTCAAACAGGAGACTGCCCCATGTTCCGCAAGCTCATCATCGCCCTCGGTGCCACCGCTGCTCTCGCCGCCGCCGCCAGCTCCCCGGCCTTGGCCTATCATCCGCATCATCACGGTCACGGTTGGGGGTGGGGTGCATTCGGCACCGGCGTGGCGCTCGGCCTCGCGACCCCGGTCGTTGCTTCCTACCCCTACGGCGGCACCTGCTACGTCCAGAAGCGCTGGGTCGACACCCCCTACGGTCCGCGCCTGCGTCGCGTCCCGGTCTGCTACTGATCGTCCCGTCGATGTTGTCGGCTAGGCCCCGGTCTAACGCCGGGGCCTAGCCCGTTTTGTGTGTCTCGCTCTGGTCAAAGAGTTCTGCTACTGGGCTACATGCTTTGCGCGCTCACGCCACGTGTTTTGTCCGGCCGGGTTCATCGATGCTGAAGACCCTGCGCGCGGTGGCGCGTTTCTGCCAGGACACGATCGGCTGGAATCGCCTCGGGTTTATCTTGAGCGGGACCATCATCGCGGTGGCGGTGACCGTCCTCTATCGCACCCTCCACAACATCGAGGTGCATCAGGTCTTCGACGCGCTGCGTGCGACGCGATTTCATCACATCCTTGCGGCAGGCATTTTCGTTGCCGGTGGCTACTTTACGCTTACGTTCTATGACTGGTTTGCGTTGCGGACCATTGGGCGCAACGAGATTTCCTATCGCGTGGCGGCGCTCGGCGGGTTCACAAGCTATGCCATCGGCCACAACATCGGCGCGACGGTATTTACGGGCGGCGCCGTGCGTTATCGCATTTATTCCGCCTACGGTCTCGACGCGATCGAGGTCGCCAAGATTTGCTTCGTGTCCGGGCTGACATTCTGGCTCGGCAATGCGGCGGTGCTCGGCCTTGGCGTTACCTTGCATCCGGTTGCGGCAACCTCGATCGACCAGTTGTCTCCCTGGATCAACCGGTGCATTGGCGTTGTCATCCTGCTGATCCTGACGAGCTATATCGGCTGGGTTTGGAGCGCGCCCCGGCAGCTTGGCCGTGGCGGCTGGACCGTGCGGCTGCCGAACGGACCGACCACGCTCGTCCAGATCGCGATCGGCATCATCGATCTCTCGTGCTGCGCGCTGGCGATGTACATGCTGCTGCCGGCCGAGCCGAACATCGGTTTCGTCACGCTGGCGGTGATTTTCGTGACCGCGACGATGCTCGGCTTCGCCAGCCACGCGCCGGGCGGGCTCGGCGTGTTCGACGCTACGATGCTGGTGGCGCTGTGGGAGTTCGACAAGGAAGACTTGCTGGCCGGGCTGCTGCTGTTCCGGCTGCTCTATTACATCGCGCCGTTCGTTGTCGCGCTGATCATGCTCGGCATCCGCGAGACCATCATCTATTGGCGAACGCCGGAAGCGCTGGAGCGGCCACATACGGTCGACACCGCCGGCCCGGTCAAGAGCGAGCTTGAGCGGACCGGCAAGGGCAACAAGGGCAAGCGGTAATTATCCGCGCGAGAAGGGCGGGCGGTTCTGCCGCTCGCGGCGGCGCTCGGAGGCCGGCTGGTAGGCTACCCGCGAGTGATAATTGCAGTAGGGCGAACCTTCGTTCGACTGGCCACCGCAGAAGAAGAAATCCGGGCTGCCCGGGTCGCCGACCGGCCAGTGGCAGGTCGCTTCGTTCAGTTGCAGCAACGTCTTGCGCTGCTCGACCGGAATCTCGATCAGCTCCGGCTCGGGCTCGACTGCGTAGTCGTAGGCGAGGGCGGTGTTGCCCCGGATCGCGCTGCGCGGCACCCGCATCATCCCCGAACTGCGCGGCTTGCGCTGCCGCGGCACCGACGAGGACGGGCTCTTGGCCCGGCCGGACAGGCCGAGCCGATGGACCTTGCCGATGACCGCGTTGCGGGTAATCCCGCCCAGCTCGGCCGCGATCTGGCTGGCGGATAGCCCGTCAGCCCAGAGCTTTTTCAGCATTTCGACGCGTTCTTCGGTCCAGCCCATCGGGTTTCCCCTTTTTGCCCAGTAACTTGGGCGCCCCTAGATAGAATCCCGCCCCGACGTCTGACGTGGGTGTCCACGCCGAACGCTTACGCTTCGGAGCCTTAGGAGACGATCACCAGCACGAGATGTCGTACTTGGTAGTATTGACACTACAAGATGGGGTGACTCTCGTGCAAGAGTCGACAGCCCGCGGATTCACATGTTCCGACGGTTTTCCCTTAGAATCGCACTTTGAGTCGAAATCGAGTCGGGCTGCCCGCGCTGGCGATTTATTGACAGCCGGGGGGGCGCCAATAAGATGAAAACGGTGCCGCCCCGAAGGCGGCACATTTCTTTTCTGACACAGGTTTACGAAAGACTGCCGCGGTGACTTCGCATCTTTTGCCCACTTATGCGCGTGTCGACCTCGCTTTCGAGCGGGGCGAGGGGCCATGGCTGTTCACCCTGCAGGGCGACAAGTATCTCGACTTCACCTCGGGCGTTGCCGTGAATGCGCTGGGGCACGCCCATCCGGCGCTGGTCAAGGCGATCACCGATCAGGCCCAGAAGGTCTGGCACGTCTCCAACCTTTATCGGATTCCGGAAGGCGAGCGGCTGGCCGAGCGGCTGTGCGACGCCACCTTCGCCGACCTGGTGTTCTTCCAGAACTCGGGCGCCGAGGCGATCGAGTGCTGCATCAAGGTGGCGCGGAAGTATCAGGCGGTGAACGGCAAGCCGGAGCGCTACCGGATCGTCACCTTTGAGGGCGCCTTCCACGGCCGGACGCTGGCGGCGATCGCCGCCACCGGCAACAAGAAATACCTCGAGGGCTTCGGCCCGCCGGTCGAAGGCTTCGACCAGGTGGCTTTCAACGACCTCGAAGCCGTCAGGAAGGCCATCACCAAAGAGACCGCCGCCATCCTGATCGAGCCGGTGATGGGCGAGGGTGGCGTGCGCGTGGTGCCGCCTGCGTTCCTGCGCCAATTGCGCGAGCTGTGCGACAAGCACGGCCTGCTGCTGATCTTCGACGAAATCCAGACCGGCTTCGGTCGCACCGGCGACCTGTTTTGCTACCAGCACACCGGCGTCACGCCGGACGTGATGGCGGTCGCCAAGGCGCTTGGCGGCGGTTTCCCGGTCGGCGCCTGCCTCGCCACCAGCGAGGCCGGCAAGGGCATGACCGCCGGCACGCACGGCTCGACCTTCGGCGGCAATCAACTGGCGATGGCGGTCGGCAACGCCGTGCTCGATGTGATGCTCAAGCCGGGCTTCCTCGATCACGTGAAAAAAATGTCGCTGCTGCTCAAGCAGAAGCTCGCCGAGATCAAGGATCGCTACGGCTCGGTGATTTCCGAAGTGCGCGGCGAAGGTCTGCTGATCGGCCTGAAGGCCGTTCCGCCGGCCGGCGAGCTGGTCGATGCGTTGCGCGCGGAAAAGATGATTACCGTCGGCGCCGGCGACAATGTCGTGCGGTTGCTGCCGCCGCTCATCATCGACGAGGCGGAGATAGCCGACGCGGTTGCGCGGATCGATCGCGCCTGTGCGCGACTGACCAAGAAAGCCGCGTCATGAGCAACGTGCGGCATTTCCTCGATCTCGATGAGATCTCGCGGCAGGATTTGCGCGGGATGCTCGACGCCAGCCGCGCCATGAAGGAACGGCAGAAGAAGGGCGTCGGCAAGACGCCGCTCGCCGGCAAGACCCTGGCGATGATCTTCGACAAGCCGTCGACCCGCACCCGCGTGTCGTTTGACGTGGCGATGCGGCAGCTCGGCGGCGAAGCCATTCTGCTCACCGGCCAGGAAATGCAGCTTGGCCGCGGCGAAACGCTGGCCGACACGGCGCGCGTCCTGTCGCGCTATGTCGACGTCATCATGATCCGCATCCTCGATCCGAAGGCGCTGGCGGAACTGGCGAAATACGCGACCGTTCCCGTCATCAACGGGCTGACCCGCCGCTCGCATCCCTGCCAGGTGATGGCGGATGTGATGACGTTCGAGGAAAAGCGCGGCGCGATCAAAGGCCGCACCGTGGCCTGGACTGGCGACGCCAATAACGTGCTGACCTCGTGGGCCCATGCCGCGCACCAGTTCGATTTCGAGCTCAAGGTCGCCACTCCGCCGGAACTCAAGCCGAAGCGCTGGCTGACCGACTGGATCAAGGAGACGGGAGCCGCCGTCAGCCTGACGAACGACCCGGAAAAGGCCGTCGCCGGGGCCGACTGCGTGGTGACCGACACCTGGATCTCGATGGGTGACCGAGATGCGGGCGACCGGCACAATCTCCTCAAGCCTTATCAGGTCAACGATCGCCTGATGTCCAAGGCGAAGCCGGACGCGCTGTTCATGCACTGTCTGCCCGCGCACCGCGGCGAGGAAGTGACCGACGAGGTGATCGACGGGCCGCACTCGGTGGTGTTCGACGAGGCGGAAAACCGCCTGCACGCGCAAAAAGGCATTCTCGCCTGGTGCCTGCACGCCGACGCCTGAGCACTATCCCGCTCAGGGCCTCGTTTTTCCGATCTTTCGCGCTACATAGGCACGATGACCCCACAAGCAGCGACTCCGTCCCGTGCGCCTTCGGCCGTGACCGTCGATGACATCGTCACGCCGTTCGAGGTCGCCAAGCTCGACCTGCGCGGCCGCGTGGTCCGCCTCGGCCCGGTGGTCGACGACATCCTCAACCATCATCAGTATCCGGCGCCGGTCGCCAAGCTGCTCGGCGAAGCGATCGTGCTCACCGTCATGCTTGGGTCCGGACTTAAGGTCGATGGCCGGCTGATCCTTCAGACCAGCACCGACGGCCCGGTCCGCATGCTGGTGGTCGACTTCGTGATGCCGGACAAGGTGCGCGCTTACGCGCGTTTCGATGCCAAGCGCGTTGCAGCCGCCGGCGGCGATGCCGGCAAGCTGCTGGGCGACGGACACCTCGCGATGACGATCGACCAGGGGCCGGACACCAATCGGTATCAGGGGCTGGTCGCACTCAAGGGCGGCAGCCTCGAGGATGCCGCGCACGAGTACTTTGCCAATTCGGAGCAGATTCCGACCCGCGTTCGTCTTGCGGTCGCCGAGGAATTTCACGCAGCCGCCGGCGGTCCCCGCCACAAGTGGCGCGCGGGCGGCATTCTTTTGCAGTTTCTGCCGCACGCGCCGGAGCGGGCGAGGGTGGCCGACATTGCGCCGGGCGATGCGCCGCACGGGACGGAACCGCACAGCGTAAAAGAAGACGATGCGTGGGTTGAAGGGCGCGCCTTGGTCGAGACCGTGGAAGATATCGAACTGGTCGATCCGGCGCTGTCCAGCGAGCGGCTGCTTTACCGGCTGTTTCACGAACCGGGCGTGCGCGTCTTCAAGGATGTGGGCATCGTTGCGCAATGCACTTGCTCGCGGCCGCGTGTCGAGGCGATGCTGAAGAGCTTCTCGCAGGAAGATCGCGACGGCATGGTCGAGAACGGCCAGATTTCGGTCAATTGCGAATTCTGCAACTCGAAATACGAGTTTGCGCCGGAAGACGTCGGCGCGAAGGCTTAGAACGAGATCCTCATGCTTCGCATCGCGGTGGCATTGTTTGTGACCTTGCTGCCTGCCGCCGCGTTCGGTCAGGCTTGTCCGGAGCCGGTCGCTTCGGCGCGCCGGTTGGTGCTTGTCACCGCCGACAGCATGACAACGAGTCTCGCACACATCCAGCGGTTCGAGCGCGCCGCGTCGACGCAGCCGTGGCGCGTGCTCGGCGGCCCGCAATCTGCACTGATCGGAACGAACGGCATGGCGTGGTCGGATGCGTTTCGTGCATTCGCGCGGAACGGCGAACACATCAAGGTTGAAGGCGACAAGCGCGCGCCGGCCGGTTTCTTCCGCATCGGCCAGAGCTTCGGCTTCGCGCCGTCAAGTCGGCCGAACTATCTTCAGATCAAGGAAGGCTCGGTCTGCGTCGACGATCTGGAGTCGGCCTCCTACAATACCATCACGACACGCGACAAAGTCGGCTCGATGACGCACGGCGAGAATATGTGGCGCGTGCCGGCCTATCGGAACGGCCTGATGGTCGACTATCCAACCAACCGCCGGAAACGCGCGGGCTCCTGCATCTTCATTCACATCCGTACCGCGGCGGCAACCAGCACCGCGGGCTGTGTCGCCATCCCGGAGCCGCAGGTGATCGAGCTTCAGGATTTTGCCGAGGCTGGCGCCGTGCTGGCGATCTTGCCGGAGAGTGCGCGAAGCCGCTTCCGCGGCTGCCTGCCCGAGGCTAATTGATCGTGCGCTCGGCGTAGGAGGAGTCCAGCGAGAAAGCCGGAATCTCGATATCGAACTTGGTCCGGTCTTCCGCCTTCACCATCCCGTACGTGCCGCGCATGAAGCCGGATGGCGTCGGAAGCGGCACGCCACTGGTATATTCGAACGACTCGCCGGGCTTGAGCATGGGTTCTTCGCCGACCACGCCGGCGCCTTTGACCTCTTGCTCCCGGCCGGTTGCATCGACGATCCGCCAATGCCTGGTTTTGAGCTGGACCGTTTCCTGCCCCAGATTGGTGATGTTGATCGTGTAAGCCCAGAAGAAATAGCCCTTGTCGGGCGAGGAACGCTCCGACACGAAGCGGGGCGTCACCGAGACTTCGATTTCCTTTGTGACCGCGCGATACATGGGGCGTTCAATTGATTGTCAGGCGATAGGCACGGACAACTTCTTGCCACAGGCGTAGGCCTGGTATCAGATTAGAACCAATATCCAGGCGAAAGAAAAGCCGCTTTCCATGACTCCGGCCGTGACCGAACGCGATTTGCGGCTCGATCTGTTTCGCGGCCTCGCTCTGTGGCTGATCTTTCTCGACCATATTCCGTCGAATGCGGTGAGCTGGATCACCATCCGTAATTACGGATTCAGCGACGCCACTGAAATATTCGTTTTCATTTCCGGCTTCACGGCGGCATTCGTTTATGGCCGCGCGATGCGCGAGCATGGTTTCATCATCGCCGGCGCGCGTGTGCTCAAGCGGGCGTGGCAGATCTATATCGCGCACATTTTTCTGTTCGCGGTCTATCTTGCGGAAATCGGCTACGTCACCCATGCGTTCGAGAACCCGCTCTACACGGAAGAGATGGGCGTTCTGAGTTTCCTGCAAAATCCAGACGTGACGGTGATGCAGGCCATGTTGTTGAAGTTCAAGCCAGCCAACATGGACGTGCTGCCGCTTTACATCACGCTGATGCTCGGCTTCACGCCGGCGCTTTGGCTGCTGCTGCGCGCGCGGAACTTTGCACTCGCCACCTCGGCGGCGCTTTATGCGCTGATGTGGGAGTTTCAGTGGAACATTCCGGCGTACCCGGACGGTTACTGGTATTTCAATCCGTTCGCCTGGCAGTTGCTGTTCGTGTTCGGCGGGTGGTGCGCGTTGGGCGGTGCGGACGGTTTGAGCCGATGGATTCGTTCGCGAACGGTGCTCGTCCTGGCTATCGCATATCTGGTGTTCGCCTTTGCCATCGCGATGACCTGGCACATTCCGCGGCTGGCGGCTTTTGTGCCGCGCGCCGTCGCAGATCTCATCTATCCGATCGACAAGACCAACCTCGACGTTCTGCGTATCGCGCATTTCCTGGCTCTCGCGGTCCTCGTGCTATGGATCGTGCCGCGCGGCGCGCCATGGTTGAAGTCGAAGATATTTTGGCCGGCGATCATCTGCGGCCAGCATTCGCTCGAAACCTTCTGCCTCGGCGTGTTCCTGTCGTTCGCCGGGCATTTCATTTTCACCGAGATTTCCGATCGGCTGCCGACCCAGATTCTGGTCAGCGTGGCCGGAATTGCGATTATGGTCGGCACCGCGTGGTTGTTGTCGTGGTATAAGAGAGTCGAGAAGCGTGGGTCGGGGCCACGCCCTCCGGCGCAAATGCCGAGCCTGGCTGGGGGCAAGGCATGAAAACGTTTGTCATGATGTTGCTCGCCACGATGTTTGGCGGGACGGCGGTCGGCGCGGAGCTTCCGCCGAAATGCGCCGTGGCGAAGGAATTGATCTCGGCGGAGTTCGCGCTGCCGCGCGTCGCCAAGGCGATCGAAAACAAAAAGCTCGATGTTCTGGTTGTCGGAGCCGGCTCTTCCACTTTGGCGGGAGCAGAGGCGAAGGCCTATCCGGCGCGCCTGCAATTGGCGCTCACGGAAAACTTGCCCGGGGTGGATGTCAAAGTGCATGCGGACATCAAGCCGGGTCGAACGGCGGTCGACGCCGTTAAACCGGTTCAAGCCGGAGTTGCGGCGAACAAGCCGGCTCTGCTGGTCTGGCAGGCCGGAACGGTCGACGCCATGAAAGGCCTCGATCTCGACGATTTCAGTTCGGCGCTCGACGGCGGCATCGAGGCCGCCCACAGGGCCAATAGCGACGTCGTCCTCCTCAACGGCCAATACAGCCCGCGCACGGAGTCGATTATCTCGCTGGGCCACTATTCCGAGCATATGCGGTGGGTGGGCTTGCGGAACGATACGCCCCTGTTTGACCGCTACGGAATCATGAAACTTTGGGCCGATACGGGCACATTTGACTTCATGACCCACACCAAGAAACTCGATATGGCCGAACAAGTGCATGATTGCATTGGACGATTGCTGGCCGACCTAGTAATAAAGTCGGCCAAGGAGGCCGCGCCAAACGGCGCGCGCTAGCTGGGGCCGGGACAATTCACTTGCTGACGTTCGCCAAGACGGCGATGCAAATCGTCACCGCCGCATCGCTGATTACTTTTCTTTCGCCGGTCGTTGGCCGCGCGGACACCGCGCAGGTTCCATGCCGGGTGAAGGCCGAGCTCGTCCGGCTTGTGCATCCGTTGCCACAGGTCGCGCGCAAGCTCGCCGCCGGCCAGCCGCTGACGATTGTCGCTATCGGCTCTTCGTCGACCGCGGGCGCGGGCGCCAGCAAGCCGGAGTTCAGCTATCCGAGCCGGCTTCAGGCCGAGCTCGTTGCGCATTTCCCCCGTCAGAAGATCACCGTCATCAATCGCGGCACCAACGGCGAAGAGATCGGCGACATGCTGCGCCGGTTCGATACGGCAGTGATTGCCGAGAAGCCGGATCTGGTGCTGTGGCAACTCGGCACCAACTCCGTGCTCCGCGACCATCCGATGTCCGATCGTGGCGCCGGCATCCGGCAAGGTCTCGACAAGATCAAACGGATCGGCGCCGACACCGTATTGATCGATCCGCAATTCGCGCCGAAGGTCATTGCCAAGCCGCACGCGGAGACGATGGTGCAGTTGATCGGTATCGCCGCGAAAAGCGAGAACGTCGATCTCTTCCATCGTTATGATGTGATGAAGGATTGGCGCGACAACGGGAAGCTGCCGTTCGAGACGTTCGTGTCGGCCGACGGCCTGCACATGAACGACTGGAGCTATAGCTGTCTTGCCAAGTCGCTGGCGTCCGCCATCGTCGAAGCGGCGACGCGGCCGGTCGCCGCGGCCTCGATCGCCATTCCCGCCTACGACCCGTTCTGACCGCCGCTACACCGCGTCGAGCGCCGTCGTCAGGTCGGCGATCACGTCGTCGGGATGCTCCAGCCCGGCCGAGAACCTGATCAATCCGTCACCGATGCCAAGCTCCGCCCGCTGCTCGGGCGTGAGACGCTGATGCGTCGTCGTCGTCGGATGCGTGACCAGGCTCTTCGCGTCGCCGAGATTGTTGGTCATGCTGATGAGCTGCAGCGCGTTGAGGAAGCGGAAGGCGCCGGCCTTGCCGCCTTTGACCTCGAACGAACACAGCGTCGAGCCGCCGGCCATTTGCCGGCGAACGATCTCTGCCTGCGGATGATCGGCGCGCCCCGGATAAATCACCTTCGACAGCTTGCCGTGACCGGCCAATCTGTCCGCCACGGCCGCCGCCGTCTGCGTCTGGCGCGCGACACGCACCGACAACGTCTCCAGGCCCTTGAGCAGTACCCAGGCATTGAACGGCGACAATGAAGGCCCGCTCTGCCGGATCACATTATGGATGTGATCCTGGATCAGCTTTTCCGACCCGAGGATGACGCCGCCGAGGCAGCGGCCCTGGCCGTCGATGTGCTTGGTCGCCGAATAGACGACGCAATCGGCGCCGAGTGTCAGCGGGCTCTGGTAGAGCGGCGTGGCGAACACATTGTCGACCACCAGCTTTGCGTTGGCGCCATGCGCGATCTTGGCGATGGCGGCGATGTCATAGACTTCGAGTGTCGGATTGGTCGGCGTCTCGAGGAAGAGAACCTTGGTTTCCTTGCGCACGGCCTTCTGCCATTGCCCGAGATCGCTGCCCTCGACCAGCGTCGAAGTGACGCCGAACCGCGGCAGCCAGTCCTCCACCACCCAGCGGCAGCCGCCGAACAGTGCGCGCGCCGCGACGACATGGTCGCCCGCGCGCACCAGCCCCATCAGGGCCGTGGTCACAGCCGCCATTCCCGTTGCCGTGGCGCGGGCCGCTTCCGCGCCTTCCAGCGCCGCCATGCGGGCCTCGAACATCGCCACCGTCGGGTTCGAGTAGCGCGAATAGACGTAGCCCGGTTCCTTGCCGGAAAAGCGCGCCTCGCACTGCTCCGCCGTGTCGTAGACGTAGCCTTGGGTGAGGAAGATCGCTTCGGAGGTTTCGTTGAATTGCGAACGCAGCGTGCCGGCATGGATGAGCCGGGTTTCCGGACGATAGTCGCGGCGGGTGGACGCAGACATGTGCTTCTCCTGCGGCCCGATCGGGCCAACAAAAAACCGGCCGGAGGAAGAATCCTCGGCCGGGCACACGTGTCCCCGGCCTTTTAGCGAGTTGTTTTACGTGGCTGCAAGCCGGCCGGCTCAAATGACCACGGGATAAGAGGTTTGTAGCGGGGCCGGGCGCTTCACGTCAAGGCGGGGGTCGGGTTAGATCGCCCGCGCAACACCAAGAGTGATCTGTGGCGCTGTCCTTCTCCATCGACCAAAAAGGCATTTTGCCCGACACGATGATCGCCGCGCTGGCGAAAGCCGGCGGCATTCTGCCGGCGCGCGACTTTGCGCCCGATCAGATTCAACCCGCCTCGCTCGATCTGCGTCTCGGCGACGTCGCCTATCGCGTGCGCGCCAGCTTCCTGCCGGGCCGCACGACTGTCGCCGAGCGCATCGACGAGTTGAAGCTGCATGAAATCCCGTTGACCGACGGCGCGGTGCTGGAAACCGGCTGCGTCTACATCGTGCCGCTGCTTGAGAGCCTGGCGCTGCCTGACGACATCTCCGCCGCCGCCAATCCGAAAAGCTCGACCGGCCGGCTCGACGTGTTCACCCGCGTGATCGCCGATGAGACGCGCGGCTTCGATCGCATTCACGCCGGCTATCACGGCCCGCTCTATGCCGAGATCTCTCCGCGCACCTTCCCGGTGCTGGTGCGCGAAGGTTCGCGGCTGTCGCAAATTCGCTTCCGCCACGGCCACGCGCTGCTCGACGGCAATGCGTTACGCGAGCTCCATGCCCGTGAGCGCTTGGTCGACACGGCCAATGCCGATGTCAGCGAAGGCATTGCGGTCGGCGTCGATCTCGCCGGTCTCGGTCCAAACGGGCTCGTCGGTTATCGCGCCAAGCGTCACACCGGCTTGATCGATGTCGAGCGCCGCGGCGGTTACGCCATTCCCGATTTCTGGGAACCGATGCAGGCGCGGCCCGAGAAGAACCTCATTCTCGATCCCGATGAGTTTTACATTCTGGCGTCGAAAGAAGCGGTGCAGGTGCCGCCCGATTTCGCCGCCGAGATGGTGCCGTTCGATCCGCTGGTCGGCGAATTCCGCGTGCACTATGCCGGCTTTTTCGATCCCGGTTTCGGCTATGCCGGGGCCGGCGGACAGGGCGCGCGCGCCGTGCTCGAAGTGCGTTCGCGCGAGGTGCCGTTCATCATCGAGCATGGCCAGATCGTCGGCCGTCTCGTCTATGAGAAAATGCTGGCGCGGCCGAAGACGCTCTATGGGCAGATCGCCACGTCGAATTATCAGGGGCAGAGCCTGAAGCTCTCCAAGCATTTCAAGTCGTAGCGGCTTGCGCTATATCCTGGGGCAGCGCGGGCGTAGTTCAATGGTAGAACGGCAGCTTCCCAAGCTGCATACGAGGGTTCGATTCCCTTCGCCCGCTCCAATTATCCTGCGTTCGTTACTTCGCTGATCGTGATCTGCGGCAGCAGCCGGTCGACGTCCTCTTGATGGCAAAGCTCGGTGCCCGGCCGCATCACCGCGGCAAATCCGGCCGCCACCGCCACGCGGAACGCGCCTTCCAGCGTTTCGCCCTTCGCCAGCGCCGCCACCATGCCACCGAGGAAGCTGTCGCCGGCGCCAACCGTCGAGACGGCCTCGATCTTGATCGGGTTGGCGCGCCATGCGCCGTCGCGCGTGACCAGCAGCGCGCCCTGATCCCCCAAAGTCAACGCGACGACTTCGGCCTCACCCGATTTGATCATCGTCCGGCATGCCGCAATTTGCGCCTGCTCGGTGTCGAGCGTCTTGCCGCATAGATCGCTCAACTCGTTGAGGTTCGGCTTCACCAGATAGACGCCCTCGTCGATTGCGGCTTTGAGCGCGGCGCCGGAGGTATCCACCAGCGCCTTGGCGCCGCTCTTTTTCGCCGTCGCCGCCACTTTGGCGAAAAAATCGGTCGGCACGCCCGGCGGCACGCTGCCGCTGGCGACGACGAATTTCGGTTTCGTCTTGATGTTCTCGAGTTCGTACAGCACGGCTTCCCATTCGGCGC
The DNA here is from genome assembly GCA_035546455.1 of Pseudolabrys sp. Taxonomy (GTDB): domain Bacteria; phylum Pseudomonadota; class Alphaproteobacteria; order Rhizobiales; family Xanthobacteraceae; genus Pseudolabrys. Next base: position 37,258 of record DASZXA010000071.1, on the reverse strand, counting down.
GATGCAGCGGCGAGCCCGGCAGCACGAAGCGGAATTGCTCGCCGCTGTCGTCCTCGTAGGCGGTGAAGTTTTCTCGCGTCTCGGCGTGCGACGGCGTAACGATGCTGTCGATGCCTTCGCGCTCCAGCAGGCGTGTCAGCAATCGCCCGATCGCGCCGCTCGCCGGGTAGACTGCCGTTACTTTGGCGCCGAGCCGGAAAGCGGCCCGCGCGACGTTGATGCCGCCGCCGCCCGGATCGCGCTTCGGGGCTGACGTACGCATCTTGCGCGTCGGCTCGACTTTCGCGGTGCTCACGAAGATGTCGACGGCCGGATTGATGGTGATTGTGACGATGTCGCTCACGGTCCGGAAACGCTACAGCCGTTGCCGGGGTTCCGATAGCTTGGGCGCGCAAAAAAAGCCGGCCGCGATGAGCGGCCGGCTTTAATTTTAGGCGATTGTGCTCAGTTGATCGTCTTGATGACGCTCGACATCGGGCGTGCGGTATCGAGCCCGCCGCCCATCTCCTTGAGCACCATTTCCTTGTACTCCGGCAGCGGCTCGGTCGGCGTCTTGCCGACCACCTGAACCACCTTGTAGCCGTGGTCCTTCATCCACTTGAGAATCTGCGGAACGGCCTCGGAGGTCGCGTGCTGGAAGTCGTGCATCAGAACGATGCCCTTGCCATGCTTCTCGAGCTTGGCGGTCACCGACTTAACGACTTGCTCCGGCTTGCGCATCTTGAAGTCGAACGAGTCGAAGTCGGTCGAGAACACGCCGAGATTACGCTGTTCGACATACTTGAGCAGCTCGGGCGGATGGCGCAGGGCCGGGAAGCGGATGAACGGGCCAACCGGCTGGTTGCCCAGCGCGATGCTGACTGCGGCGATGCCCTTTTCGATCTCGGCCTTGGCCTCATCGGTCGACAGCTTCGAGAGGTCCTTGTGCGACCAAGTATGCGTGCCAATCGTCTGGCCGGCTGCGGCGACCGCCTTCGCGATTTCCGGATGCCAGCCGGCGTGCTTGCCGATCATGAAGAAGACCGCCTTGGTGCACTGCTCGGCCAGCGCTTCGAGAACGCGCGGCGTGTTGCCCGGCCACGGACCGTCGTCGAAGGTCAGCACGACTTCCTTGTCCTGCAGGAAGTCGTAAGCCTTGAAGTGCTCGAAGCCGAAGCCGGGGCCGCCGGTGGTGTCGATCTGGATGGTGCGGGCAACGCCGAGCGCGTTCGGGTTGTCACATTTTGCCGCGGTGGGTGCCGGCGCAGCGGCCGGAGCCGGGGTAGCGCTCGTGCTGGCTGCCGGCGGCGCGGATTGCGCGAACGCCGAGCCCGCAAGCACGGCCGAAACCGCGGCCGCGAGAAGAGAAAACTGACGCATTTACGCCTCCAGCCCATTCGGGGGCATTATTTGGATATGGGGCTATAGAAGGCGGCTTTAACCCTATAAGTCAACGCAACGTGAAGAAGTGGCCGGAAATAGGCCGTAGTATTGAGAACTATGGTTAACGCGCCGCCCGATTCTCGGCTTGCACAGTTGCCATGAAAACCGATGATTCATAGCTGAGGGCGCAGGGTAGGGACACATCATGTCGCTTCTTTTGGTAAGGACCGGCGCGCTCGGGCGTCCGCTCATCTGGCTCGGTGTCTTTGCAGCCGCCCTGGCCATCGTGACGCTTGGATTGTGGGCCTATTACGGCACTACCGTTTTCTTCGAGGCGGTCCGCGCCGGCTGGGCCGCTTGTTTTTGACACCTGGAATGTAGTCGTTTCGGAATGAACCCCCGCACATCTCGTCTCGCTCTCGCGCTGTCGGCCTTCATGCTCGGGCTGGTGGTGTTCTTCGGCGCCATTTTTCTCATGGGCGGCCGCGACGGCGGCGTGCCGACATCTTCGGCAATCGGCGGGCCTTTCACTCTGACCGATCAGGATGGCAAGACTGTCACCAATTCCGACTTCAAGGGAAAGCCGCAACTGGTGTTCTTTGGCTACACCCACTGTCCGGATGTCTGCCCGACGACGTTGTTTGAAGTCTCGGAAGTCCTGCATGCGCTCGGCGCCGATGCCGGCAAGGCGCAGGCGCTGTTCATCTCGATCGACCCCGAGCGCGACACGCCGCAGGTGCTCAAGGATTATCTGTCGAGCTTCGATCCGCACTTGCGCGGTTTGACCGGCACGGTCGACCAGATCACCATCGCCGAGAAAAGTTATCGCGTCTACGCCAAGAAGGTGCCGGGCGCGAACGGCGAATACACGATGGATCACACGGCGCTGGTCTATCTGATGGATAAAGAGGGCCGCTTCGTTGCGCCGTTCAATCTCAAGCGCACGCCGGCCGACGCGGCAAACGATCTGCGGAAATATTTCTAGCCGTCAGCGATTCTGGCCCGGCGCCCACAGCACATCGCGCGCGCCCTTGTCGTTGGCAAAGCGGCCGGCGACGAACAGATAGTCCGACAATCGATTGACGTATTTGAGTGACGGCGCGGACACGTCCTCGCCAGGCTGGTCCTTCAGCTCGACCATGATCCGCTCGGCGCGGCGGCAGACCGTGCGGGCGAGATGCAACCAGGCCGACACCGCGCTGCCGCCGGGCAGGATGAACGACCGCAGCGGCGCGAGATCGCCGTTGAGCTGGTCGATCTCCTTCTCCAGCCAATCGACTTGCGCGTCGGTCACCGTGAGCCGCGCCCCGCCGGGGCCTTTCTCGGCCAGCGACAGATCGGCCTCGACGTCGAACACGTCGTTCTGGATGCGCACCAAGGTCGCATCGAGCGCATCGCCCGCCGTGTGCAGCCGCGCCAGGCCGAGCACGGCGTTGAGCTCGTCGAGCGTGCCGTACGCCGCCACCCGCAGGTCGTATTTCTTGCGCCGCGCGCCGGAGCCCAGCGCGGTCGTGCCGTCGTCGCCGGTCCGCGTGTAGATTCTGTTGAGCACGACCATGGCGATGAGTGCCTTTCTGCGCGTCTGATTCCGGCTATAATTACCCCATTCGTGAAGTGCCTGAAACCGAGGGGTGACACTATGCGAATTGCAGCAATTACATTGATTGGCGCGTTTGTGTTGATGCCGGGCGTTTCGCCGGGATGGACCGCGCCGGCCGGCCAGACTCTGAGCGCCGGTCAGGCGACGGAATTGTCGGCCCAGACCGAAAAGAAAGTGGCGAAGAAAAAGGCCAAGAAAAAGATCAAGACGGAAAAGGTCGAATACATGAAGTCGGCCGCGCCGCCGGAGCCGAAGAAGTAACTACCGGCCCATGATCCAGATCGTCGCCATGATGACGACGATGGCGATGAACTGAAACAGCACGCGCATTCGCATCAGCGATTGCGAGCGGTTCGGCGAGCCGCCGCGCATCATGTTGACGAGGCCCATGCCGAGGATGATGGCGACGACGATGATCGCCAGCGGCACGAGGTAGTGCGACATGAAGTTACCCATGGCAGATATTTAATCGCGTTCAGCGCGAGGCGCTACCCGTCCGGAGAGAAAACGCTCGCACACCCGCTTTGGTTGTATTAGTCTTTTTGCGGGTGGGTCATGGAATTCGGGCTGGACGAGCGACCGGTTGTGGGCCGGCGATCGGCGGGAGTGCGTGCGCCGGGTGATGCGGTATCTCCCGGCCGATCGAAGGGCGATCATTCCTGTCCAGAGCTTGATTGCGTGCGCGGCTGGTTGAGCAAGCGCACTGTCGCGGCCGCGGAACAACGCTCGGAACAGGTCGGCGCAGGAGCCGATCGCGTCCTCATCAGAGCCGGTGCGATCGACGAGGAAATTTATCTGCGCCTCCTCGCCGACAGCCTCGGCATCGCATTTGAGCCGCTCGACGCCGTTGCGCGGTCGGCTTGTCCGTTCGACGATGAGCGGCTGGTTGAAGCGCCGGCAACGGGATTTCTGCCGCTCAACATCGGCGGCGACTTGCAGTTGGTGGTCGCGCCGCGTGGAATTTCGGCGCGCCGCATTATTCATCTGGTCCGCTCGCGACCGGAACTTGCGAAAACATTCCGGCTGACGACGGCATCGCGCCTCCAGTCTTTCGTCGTCCGCGAGGCGGGTGATGCGCTCGGCGAGCGAGCTACCAACGGTCTCGCGCGCAAGCATCGCGAAATGTCGGCGGGGCCGCCACGGTGGAAGCCGCCGCTTGCGCCGGTATTGGCAATCGGGGCTGCAAGTTATGCCGCCGTCTTGCTTGCTCCCTCGACCACCAAATTTGTCTGCGACATTTTTCTGTCGCTGATCTTTCTGTCCTGGATGGTCCTGCGCCTTGTGGGCCTGCTGATCGGCCATTCCCGGCTGCCGAAGCGTGATCGACTGCCGGATAACGATCTGCCGGTCTACACGATCCTCGTGCCGCTTTATCGCGAGGTCAGCTCCCTCAATGGGCTGATCGCGTCGCTGCGCCGGCTCGACTATCCGCCGGAGAAATTGGACATCAAGCTCATCATCGAGCCGGATGACATCGGCATGCGGGACGCGCTCGATCGTTTGGCGCTTGTCTCACCGTTTGAAGTCGTTGTTGCGCCGGACATGGGGCCGCGCACCAAGCCGAAAGCTCTCAACGCGGCGCTGCCATTCGCGCGCGGCACTTTCACGGTGATCTACGACGCCGAAGACCGGCCGGAGCCGGACCAGCTCCGTCAGGCGCTCGACGCCTTCCTGTTTTACGACGGGTCGATCGCCTGCGTGCAGGCGAGCCTGACCATCGACAACACCGCGGACAACTGGCTGACGGCGATGTTCACCGCGGAATATGCCGGCCTGTTCGATGTGTTCCTGCCGGCCTTGAGCCAGCTTCGCATGCCGCTGCCGCTCGGCGGTTCGTCAAACCATTTCCGCACCGCGACGTTGCGGGCGGTCGGAGCATGGGATCCATACAACGTCACGGAAGACGCCGATCTTGGCGTCAGGCTTGCGCGGTTCGGCTACCGCTCGGTCGCCATCGGTTCCGCGACATACGAGGAAGCGCCAGGCCAATTCGGCCTGTGGCTCCGGCAGCGCACGCGGTGGCTGAAAGGCTGGATGCAGACCTGGCTCGTCCACATGCGTCATCCGTGGCGGCTTTATCGCGATCTGGGCTTGTGGCCGTTCCTGACGGTGCAACTCATCGTCGGCGGCAATGTGCTCGCATCGCTCATTCATCCGATCATGCTCACGTGGCTCGCGGTCAGCGTCGCCATCGGGCTGCCGCTTTGGAACAGCTATGCCGCGGTCGCCTGGTTCGGCACGGCGTTGGCAGGCGGCTACATCACGTCGATGGCGCTCGGCGCGGCTGGGCTTCTGCGCCGCGGCTTGATCGCGCACGCCTGGGTGTTGGTGCTGGTTCCTGTGCATTGGCTGCTGCTCTCGCTGGCGGTTTGGCGCGCGCTGTATCAGTTGATGCGCGACCCCTATCGCTGGGAAAAAACCGAGCACGGCTTGGCGCGCACCTCGCGCGTTCGGCGGCGGGCCCGCTTGAGGACGATGCTCAATGAAATTGCCGCCGTTGCGCGCTGGCGCCCGCACCGAGCCGCGCCGGAAAGCGCAAGCCTGTAAGCGTTGACACCCGCCGCGCGCGCCCCTTACCTAGCGCCGAATTTCCGGTTTTCAGCAGGGTAAGTGATGAAAATTCTGGTGCCCGTGAAGCGGGTTGTCGATTTCAACGTCAAGGTTCGCGTCAAGTCGGACGGTTCGGGCGTCGAACTGGCCAACGTCAAGATGTCGATGAACCCGTTCGACGAGATCGCGGTCGAGGAAGCGATCCGGCAGAAGGAGGCGGGCAAGGCGACCGAGATCGTCGCGGTGTCGATCGGCCCGGCCCAGGCCGGCGAGACGATCCGCACCGCGCTGGCGATGGGCGCCGATCGCGGCATCCTGGTGAAGATCGAAGGCACGGTCGAGCCACTCGCGGTCGCCAAGATTTTGAAAGCCGTGGTCGACGCGGAAAAGCCGGGCCTGGTCATTCTCGGCAAGCAGGCGATCGACGACGACAGCAACCAAACCGGCCAGATGCTGGCCGCGCTGCTGGGCTGGTCGCAGGGCACTTTCGCGTCGAAGCTCGCCATCGAAGGCGACAGCATCTCGGTGACGCGCGAGGTCGACGGCGGCCTGCAGACGCTCAAGCTGAAAGCGCCGGCCATCGTCACAACCGATTTACGGCTCAACGAGCCGCGTTATGCGTCGCTGCCGAACATCATGAAGGCGAAGAAAAAGCCGATCGACGAGAAAACGCCGGACGCCCTTGGCGTCGACATCAAGCCGCGGCTTGAGATCGTGAAGACGTCCGAACCGCCGGGGCGCAAGTCCGGCGTTAAGGTCGGCTCGGTCGCCGAGCTGGTCGGCAAACTTAAAGACGTGGGGGCGATCTGATGACGACACTTCTGGTCGCCGAGCACGACAACAAATCGCTCAAGGATGCGACGAACAAGGCGCTGACCGCCGCCAAGGCGATCGGCGGTGACGTCCACATTCTCGTCGCCGGCAAGGACTGCAAGGCGGTAGCCGATGCTGCCTCCAAGCTCGACGGCATCAAGAAAGTGCTGCTGGCCGATGGCGCGCCGTATGAGCACATGCTGGCCGAGCCGCTCGCCGCGCTGATCGTCTCGCTCGCCGGTGGCTACGATGTGCTGATCGCGCCTGCGACCACGACCGGCAAGAACGTGATGCCGCGCGTTGCCGCGCTGCTCGACGTGATGCAAGTGTCCGATATCACCAAGGTCATCGCGCCCGACACGTTCGAGCGGCCGATCTATGCCGGCAACGCGATCCAGACTGTGAAGTCGAACGACGCCAAGAAGGTCATCACGGTCCGAACCTCGACCTTCCAGGCGACCGGCGAGGGCGGCTCCGCGCCGGTCGAAACCGCGACGGCTGCCGCCGATCCGGGCCTGTCATCTTTCGTCGGCGAGGAGTTGTCGAAGTCGGATCGTCCGGAACTGACCTCGGCGAAGATCATCATTTCCGGCGGCCGCGCAATGCAGAACCGCGAGAACTTCACCAAGTACATCGAGCCGGTGGCCGACAAGCTCGGCGCCGCAATGGGCGCTTCGCGTGCGGCGGTGGACGCGGGTTATGCACCGAACGACTGGCAGGTGGGCCAGACCGGCAAGGTGGTGGCGCCCGACCTCTACATCGCGGTCGGCATCTCCGGCGCGATCCAGCATCTGGCCGGAATGAAAGACTCCAAGGTGATCGTCGCCATTAACAAGGACGAGGAGGCGCCGATCTTCCAGGTCGCCGATTACGGGCTGGTGGCCGACCTTTATCAGGCCCTGCCGGAACTGGCGGTGGAGCTTGGCAAATTGGGCCGTTGACGATGGAATAGGCGCGGTTTTGCGCGCGCGCGCAGAACGGCGTAAAAGCCACCCCTCGCGGGATTAAAACAAAGAAACATGGCGAACATTCAGACTGTCGGTGTGATCGGGGCGGGGCAGATGGGCAACGGCATCGCCCATGTTTGCTCGTTGGCCGGATTTTCCGTGATGCTCAACGACGTGTCGGCCGATCGGATCAAGGCCGGCATGGCGACCATCAACGGCAACATGGCGCGCCAGATCGCCAAGAAGGCGATCTCGGAGGACGACCGCAAGTCCGCATTGGCGCGGATCCAGCCGGCGGAAAATTACGAAGCGCTGTCGGGCTGCGATCTCGTCATCGAGACCGCGACCGAGAAGGAAGACGTCAAGCGCAAGATCTACGCGGACGTTTGCCCGTCGCTGCGGCCGGACGCGATCCTTGCGAGCAACACCTCGTCGATCTCAATCACGCGGCTTGCCGCCTCGACCGACCGGCCGGAGCGTTTCATTGGCATCCACTTCATGAACCCGGTGCCGCTGATGGAGCTGGTCGAGCTGATCCGCGGCATCGCAACGGACGATCCGACCTTCGAGGCGAGCAAGGCCTTCATCAGCAAGCTGCACAAGACGATCGCGGTGTCGGAGGATTTCCCGGCTTTCATCGTCAACCGCGTGCTGCTGCCGATGATCAACGAGGCGATCTATACGCTCTACGAAGGCGTCGGCACCGTCGAGGCGATCGACACCGCGATGCGGCTCGGCGCGCACCATCCGATGGGCCCGCTCGAGCTGGCCGACTTCATCGGCCTCGATACCTGCCTGTCGGTCATGCAGGTGCTGCACGAGGGCCTGGCTGACTCGAAGTACCGGCCGTGCCCGTTGCTGGTGAAATACGTCGAGGCCGGCTGGTTGGGCCGCAAGACCAAGCGCGGCTTCTACGATTACCGCGGTGAAAAGCCGGTCCCGACCCGCTAACCGCAGACTGTTCGCGTAGCTAACAAACGATTAACGGGTTGCGCCGTATCCTCACGGCATGAGCAGCTACGGCGGCATCAATAATCATTTCGGCTGGGTCAAGCAGCGCTCGGCCTGGCAGGACATGGAATACCATCGCCAGAAGCGCGCCGAGTACGCCGCGCAGGATCAGGCGAATATGGACGCCATGAACGCCGCGATGTCGGGCGCGCTGCAAAACCAGATTTCGGTATCGTCCACCAATGCCGCCCAGCAGGCGCTCGATCGCGTGAAGGCCGCGGCGCAAGCGAAGGTCGACGCCAACAACAAGCAGATCGACGATGCGCAGAATCTGCTGGATCAGACCTCGAAAGCGTTGGGCGCGACCACAGCCACGACGTCGTCAACGTCGAACGTGCTCGACACCACGACCTGACGCTCAGGATTTCCCGATTGCGGCATTGATGAGCTTGATCGCGTCGTCGCTCGCCCATTCCGCCGGGCCGGCGATGGTGCCCAGTTCGCAGCCCTGCTTGTCGACCAGCAGCGTGGTCGGCATGCCGAAGGCGCGGCCGATCACCTTGAGGTCCTGGAAAACCTTGGCGCTGGGGTCCGAATAATAGTCGAGATGCGAGACGCCGGTTTCCTGCAGCCAGGCCTTCGGCTTGTCGAGGTTGCGGGTGTCGATGTTGATCGTCACCACCTGGAAATCCGGGCTGCCGGCCTTCTGCTCAAGTGCGTCCAGCGTCGGCATTTCCTTGCGGCACGGCACGCACCAGGTCGCCCACAGATTGACCAGCACCGTCTTGCCGCGCCAGTCGCTCAAGTGCCTCGTCTTGCCGTCGGCATCCTGGAAGGCGAGATCGGGCAGCACCTTCGAGGCGTCCGGCACCGCGACGGCGGCGACCTCGCCGTGCGCCAGCGGCTTTAACTTTTGCAGAAGTGCCGCGTTGGCGCGGCAAGCGGCGTCGCCATTTGGCTTAAACGCGCCAATCCCGTATATCCCCGCCAAGCCAACGGCCAATCCGGCGACAACCGCCACCGCGTAAAGTGCTGTGCGGCGGCGCGGGCGTTCTTTCGTCACTTGTTCTGGCATGTCGATCCGGACGTCGTTGCTCGGAAATTGGCGGTACAGGAATTTGATGGGCGTGTCATGAGCAACAAGATGTGGGGAGGGCGGTACACCTCCGGGCCGGACAAGGTCATGGAAGACATCAATGTCTCCATCGACTTCGACCGCCATCTATACGCCCAGGACATCGCCGCATCGAAGGCTCACGCGCAGATGCTCGCCAAGCAAGGCATCATTGCGGCGGACGATGCGAAAAAGATCGCGCACGGTCTAGACACGATTTTGTCAGAGATCGAGAAGGGCTCGTTCGATTTCAAGCGCTCGCTCGAAGACATCCATATGAACGTCGAAAGCCGGCTGACCGACCTGATCGGCGCGCCGGCCGGGCGGCTGCACACCGCTCGCTCGCGCAACGACCAGGTCGTCACCGATTTCAAGTTGTGGGTGCGCGATGAAATAGATGCGCTCGACAAGGCGTTCGCCGTCCTTCAGCATGCGCTGGCCGAGCGGTCGCTGGAACATGCCGACACGGTGATGCCGGGCTTTACGCACCTCCAGACGGCGCAACCGGTGACCTTCGGCCACCATTTGCTCGCTTACGTCGAGATGCTGGCACGGGATCGCGGCCGGTTCGCCGATGCCCGCAAACGGCTCAATGAATCGCCGCTCGGTTCGGGCGCGCTGGCCGGCACCTCGTTCGACCTCGACCGTGACATGACGGCGAAGGCGCTCGGCTTCGACCGCCCGACTGCGAATTCACTCGATGCCGTTTCGGATCGCGATTTCGCGATGGAGACGCTGGCTGCCGCTTCGATCGCGGCGGTGCATCTGTCGCGCTTCGCCGAGGAAATCGTGATCTGGTCGTCGCCGCTGTCCGGCCTCGTGGCGCTGTCCGACAAGTTCACCACCGGTTCCTCGATGATGCCGCAGAAGCGCAATCCGGACGCCGCTGAGCTGGTGCGCGCCAAGTCGGGCCGCATCATCGGCGCGCTCAACGCGCTGCTGATCGTGATGAAGGGCCTGCCGCTCGCCTACGCGAAGGATATGCAGGAAGACAAGGAAGGCATGATGGACGCGCTGGCGGCGCTGGCGCTCGCCGTCGCCGCGATGACCGGCATGGTGCGCGACATGCAGCCGGACGCCTCCCGCATGAAAAAGATGGCCGGCGAGGGCTTCGCCACCGCGACCGACCTTGCCGACTGGATCGTGCGCGAGTTGAAGATGCCGTTCCGCGAGGCGCATCACGCCGCGGCCAGGGTCGTCGCCAAGGCGGCCGAGGCCGGTGTCCCGCTCCACAGGCTGCCGCTGGCGGACATGCAGACGATCGAGCCCAGGATCAACGACGGTGTCTTTTCGGTACTGTCGGTCGCCAACTCGGTGCGGAGCCGGGTGAGCTACGGCGGCACCGCGCCGAAGAACGTGCGGATGCAGGCGAAGCGGTGGATAAAGAAGCTGGGCAAGGAGCGGAAATGACGGGCCAGCGTTCGGCAGGGTTCAAGCAGGCCGCCGGTCTTGCTATGGTCCGCGTCATGCATATTCGCGCGGTCCCGGCTCTGTTCGCGGTTTTTCTGGTTGCGCTGACTCTTGCCGGCTGTGGCCGCAAGAGCGGGCTCGATTTGCCGCCGTCCGCCGCCGCGGCGCCGGCCGTGCACGAGGAAAAAGAGGCCGACGCCAAGACCCTTTCGCCGATCAGCAAACCCGCGAAGCCGAAACCGCGCGTCGTTCCGCAGCGCAGTTTGCCGATCGACATCCTGCTCAACTGAGCCCGATTATCCGAGCCGACAATGCATTATTTCACTTACCGTGACGGCGTCCTCCACGCCGAAGCGGTGAACCTCGAAACCTTGGCGGCGTCCGTGAAGACGCCGTTCTACTGCTATTCGAGCGCCACGCTGGAACGCCACTACAAGGTGTTCGCCGGCGCCTTCGCCGATGTGCGGGCGCTGGTCTGCTACGCCATGAAGGCGAACTCGAACGTCGCCGTGGTGAAGACGCTGGCGAAGCTCGGCGCCGGCGCTGACGTCGTCTCCGGCGGAGAGTTGAAGCGCGCGCTGGCGGCCGGCATTGCGCCGGACAAGATCACGTTCTCCGGCATCGGCAAGACGACAGATGAGCTCGCGTTCGCGGTCGATACCGGCATCCTCTGCGTCAATGTCGAGTCCGAAGCCGAGCTCGACATGCTGTCGGCGGTCGCCGCCGGCAAGGGCCGCACCATGCACATCGCCGTGCGCGTCAATCCGGACGTCGATCCGAAGACGCATCGCAAGATCGCGACCGGCAAGGCCGAGAACAAGTTCGGCATTCCGATCAGCCGTGCACGCGAGGTCTATGCGCGAGCCGCCAGGCTGCCCGGAATCAAGGTTGCCGGCGTCGACATGCACATCGGCAGCCAGATCACCGACCTCAACCCGTTCAACGACGCCTTCGTCTTGCTGGCGGATTTCGTGCGCGAGCTGCGCGCCGACGGCCACGCCATTTCGCATGTCGATCTCGGCGGCGGCCTCGGCATTCCGTATCGCGACGACAGCGAGCCGCCGCCGAACCCGGAGGCCTATGCAAATGTCGTCAAGCGCGCGACCCGCGATCTCGATTGCACGCTGATCTTCGAGCCGGGCCGGCTGATCGCCGGCAATGCCGGCATCCTGGTGACGCGAGTCATCCTGCTGAAGAGCGGCGAGGCCAAGAATTTCATCGTGGTCGACGCCGCGATGAACGATCTCATTCGCCCGACACTCTACGAAGCGCATCACGAGATTTGGCCAATACAGCAACCTGGGCGGCAGGCCGACGCGCAAAAGCGCATTCGTGCCGACGTGGTCGGGCCCGTCTGCGAATCGGGCGATTTCCTGGCGCTCGATCGTGACATGCCGCAGGTTGCGCCGGGCGCATTGCTCGCCGTCATGTCGGCGGGCGCTTACGGCGCCGTTCAGGCGGGAACCTACAATACGCGCGCTTTGGTGCCGGAAGTGCTGGTGAAAGACGCCCAATGGGCGGTTGTCCGGCCGCGCCTTGATGCCGACGAATTGATCGCGCTCGATCGCCTCGCGCCGTGGCTTTAGCCTGCTGGGGTCCGTAGGTTGGACCTCGGAGCCATGGTAACGTGTTGATGGATTCTCCCTAGAGCGCGGCGACGGAGCGTCTTTTGGAAGGCCAGAACCAGCCACCGCATGCCGAAGCGTTGCTGAAGCGGGCGCTCAAGCGCGCGCGCGGCAGCATCCTGTGGGAACGTCTGTGGCCGGTGTTGATGACGCTGGCGACCGCGGTCGGTGTCTTTCTCGCATTGTCATGGGCTGGGCTGTGGCTCGCGCTGCCGCCGCTGGCGCGCATTATTGGCGTCGCGCTCTTCGCGCTCATCGTGTTTGCGGCGGCCGTGCCGCTGCTGCTGCTGCGTGTTCCGACGATCTATGACGCTTTGCGGCGGCTTGACCGCAACAGCGGCGAACGGCATCGCCCGGCCACCGCCATTGCCGATGACATTGCGGCCAACGGAAGCGATCCGGTCGCACAGGCGTTGTGGCGCGCGCATGTCGAGCGCGCATTGCTCTCGGCACGTCGGCTCAAGGCCGGCTGGCCGTCGCCGCGGCTCGCCTTGCGCGACCCGATGGCGTTTCGGGCGCTCATCCTTTTCCTGGTGGTCGCCAGCTTCTTCGCCGCTTCGGGCGAGCGCGTGAAGCGCATCGCCGCCGCGTTCGACTGGGACGGCGTGGTCGCCGCTGCGAACTATCGCATCGATGCCTGGGTCAATCCCCCGGTCTATACCGGCCGCGCCCCGGTGATGTTGCAGGGCCTGCGGCCGGGCCAGCAGGTTGCAGCGAACGATGCGCCGATCTCGGTGCCGGCCGGCAGCCAGCTCGTTGTCCGCGCCACCGGCAAGGTGAAGTTCGACGTCGGCATCAAAGGCGGCCTCGAAGCGGCCAAGACGCCGCCGGCGCCGCTGCCGCAGGGCGTGGAAGAGCGCCGCTACGTCATCAACGGCGATGGCAGCGCCACCGTGCAGGGCGGCGGGCGCGATCTCGCCTGGAATTTCACCGCGATCCCTGATCGGGTGCCGGTGGTCGAATTGATCCGCGATCCCGAGCGGCTGGCGCGGGGTGCGCTGCGGCTCGATTACCGCCTCGAGGACGATTACGGCGTGATCGGCGGTGAGGCGGCCTTCACGCCCAAGCCGTCCGAGCAGCAGCAGGGCCAGGAATCGCCCAAGCCTCCGCGGCCGCTCTACGATGCGCCGAAATTCAATCTGTCGATGCCGCAGTCGCGCACCCGCGCCGGCACCGGGCAGACCACGCACGACCTCACCGAGCATCCATGGTCCGGTTCGGATGTGATGTTGACGCTGACGGTGCGCGACGAGGCCGGCAACGAAGGCAAGAGCGAGCCGCGCGAAGTCACCCTGCCGCAGCGCCTGTTCTTCAAGCCGCTGGCGCGCGCGCTGGTCGAGCAGCGCCGCATTCTGGCGCTCGACGCCAACGCCGCGCCGGTTGTCGGAGAGGCGCTCGACGCCCTCACCATCGCGCCTGACAAGTTCATACCCGAAACCAGCATCTATCTCGGGCTGCGCTCGATCTATTACGACCTCGCCAACGCCAAGACCGACGACAATCTGCGCGAGGTGGTCGCGCGGCTGTGGGACATGGCCGTCCATATCGAGGACGGGAACATGTCGGATGTCGAGAAGCAGTTGCGCGCCGCGCAGGACGCGCTGAAGGAGGCGCTGGAACGCGGCGCCAGCGACGAGGAAATCCGCAAGCTGATGAACGATCTGCGCGCCGCGCTCGACAAGTTCCTGCAGGCGCTGGCCGAACAGATGCAGAAGAATCCGCAGCAGCTTGCGCGCCCGCTCGACCGCAATACCAAGATGCTCAATTCGCAGGACCTGAAGAACATGCTCGACCGCATGGAGCAGATGGCGCGCTCCGGCGACCGGGATGCGGCAAAGCGGATGCTCGAGCAGCTCCAGTCGATGCTGGAAAATCTCCAGATGGCGCAGCCGAACGGCGACATGAACGATGACGACGACATGATGTCGTCGCTCGACGAGCTCGGCGACATGATCCGCAAGCAGCAGCAGTTGCGCGACAAGACCTACAAGCAGGGCCAGGATCAGCGGCGCGATCGCCGGCGCGGCCAGCAGGGCGATCGCCAGATGGGCGATCTTCAGCAGGACCAGCAGGCGCTGCGCGACCGGCTCAACAAGCTGCTCGACCAGCTCAAGAAGCGCGGCATGGGCGATCCGCAGATGGGCCAGAACGGGCAAAAGGGCCAGAAGGGCCAGCAGCGCGGCGAGCGCGGCCAGAGCCCTGGCGATCAGCTTGGCGAGGCCGGCGATGCGATGGGCGACGCCGAAAGCCAGCTCGGTGAAGGCGATGCGGACGGCGCGGTCGACTCGCAGGGCCGCGCGCTCGAAGCGTTGCGCAAGGGCGCGCAGGGCATGGCGCAGGCGATGCAGCAGCAGGAAGGCCAGGGTCCCGGCCAGGTTGGCCGGCCCGGCCGCGGCCAGCGACGCGCCCAGCAGGACACCGATCCGCTCGGCCGGCCGATGCGCGGCCGCGAATACGGCGACGACACCACGGTGAAGGTGCCGGGCGAGATCGACGCGCAACGCGCGCGCCGGGTACTGGAGGAATTGCGCCGCCGCTATTCGGATCCGCAGCGCCCGCAGATGGAGCTCGATTACATCGAGCGGCTGCTTAAAGGCTTCTGATTACTTCTCGGCGTCGTCCGCGTTGGCGAAACGCACCAGCACGTCGCTGGCGTCGGCCGGCGGCGAGGCGAGGCGGCTGCGGAACGGCAGCTTGTTGCCGGGCTGAAGAATGCTTTGCGAGGGCTTCGAGGTCCACGCGTAGATTTCCTGGCCCGTAGCGTTTCGCACCGCAAAGCGCATCCGCGGCACTTCGACCGGGCTGCTGGATTGGCTGACGATCGTTCCTTCCACCGACAGCACGGGAACGCCGTCGCTCTCTTCCTTGGTGATCTTGACGTCCTGGAACGTGAGGTGACGCAGGTTCACCTTCAGGCCGATCATTTCGAACAGCGATGCTGTCTGCGGGAAGAACCGCACGATCTCGGCGCGGCCGGCGAACAGCGCGACGTTCAGGCCGAGCAGCACCAGAATGATGGCGGTCCATTTCGACGAGCGCAGCTTCTGCTTGCGCCGGACATGCATGCGTGCGCGGCGCGCGGTGAAGCTCTCAATTTCATCGCGGGCGGTACTGACGGGCGGCTGCTCGGCGAGCGGCGGCACGATTGGCGGCGCGTCCTGCGTCGGCAGAATGGATTGATCGATCTCGGCCGGATCGGCCGCGTCCGGCATCTCGTCGATGTGAGCGGCAGGCTGTGGCGGCTCGTGGCCGAAGTCGTCCGCGGCGGGCCGCGCCTGCCCGGCGGTGTCCGGTGTCTCACGTGCCTCGGCTTCCGCGATCACGTCGGCCACGAAATCGGCGACAGGCGTTGCCGGCCCGCCGGCGAACCACGACGCCTTGCAGCGCGTGCAGCGCACGGTACGACCCTCCGGCCCGAGCGAGCCCGGGTCGATCGTGTAGGAGGTGGCACAGGTCGGACAGACGATCAGCATGCTATCGCGCAAGTGTGGTGCCTGACGGTAACAGCTGACCGTTAATGCTTAGGAAACCATGAGTTGGTCAGCTTTCCCCGGCGGTCGGCTGGCGATGCCGTGATATTGCTGTAAAAGCGCGGAATATGCCGGTCTGTCGGCGCTGAACGTCGCGCCAGGACGTTCAGGGGACATCAAGCGGGGCGACCCGGGGATGGCGGGTTTGGTTCGATTCGAGAATGTCGGCTTGCGTTACGGGCTCGGTCCGGAGGTGCTCCGCGACCTGTCGTTCCGCATCGAGCCGCACTCCTTCCAGTTCCTCACCGGCCCGTCCGGCGCCGGCAAGACCTCCCTGCTGCGGCTGCTGTTCCTGTCGCTGAAGCCGACCCGCGGCCTCATCACACAATTCGGCCACGACGTCGCGACGCTCAACAAGGACTCGCTCGCGACCTTGCGCCGCCGCATCGGCATCGTGTTCCAGGATTTCCGGCTGCTCGATCACATGACGACCTACGAGAATGTCGCGCTGCCGCTGCGCGTGCTCGGCCGCCGCGAGGAAACCTATCGCGACGAGGTGATCGAGCTGCTCAACTGGGTCGGGCTCGGCGACCGCATGTGGGCGCTGCCGCCGGTTCTGTCCGGCGGCGAGAAGCAGCGCGCCGCGATCGCGCGCGCCGTGATCGCGCGGCCGCAATTGCTGCTGGCCGACGAGCCGACCGGCAACGTCGATCCAAGTCTGGCGCAGCGGTTGCTGCGGCTGTTCATCGAGCTCAACAAGTCGGGGACATCGGTGCTCATCGCCACGCACGACATCGCGTTGATGGATGAGTTCGACGCCCGCCGTCTCGTGCTGCACGAAGGCCGGTTGCATATCTATGAGTAGGCACATGAGCGACGACGATATGGCCGACCTGGCCGCGCCGCCGCGCGGTGTCTCCCCGCCGCCGCGCTTCGAGACGCCGATCGTGCCGCGCAACTCGATCTCCGGCCGGGCGCTGATCGCCGTGGTCGCCATCATGACGTTCCTCGCATCGCTGACGGTCGGCGCCGTGCTGTTGATCAACCGCTCGGCGGAAAGCTGGCGCAGCGACGTGACGCGCGAGGTCACCATCCAGGTCCGCCCGGCGCCGAACCGCAATATCGACCAGGACGTCGATCGTGCCGCCGCGCTCGCCAAGGGCATCGGCGGCATCGCCGACGTGCGCGCGATGTCGAAAGACGAGTCCGCGCGATTGCTCGAACCCTTCCTCGGCGCCGGACTGAAACTCGACGAGTTGCCGGTGCCGCGCATGATCGTCGTCACGCTGGGCTCCGGCACGCCCGATCTCGACCAGTTGCGCCGTGCGCTCGCGGCCGATGTGCCATCCGCCAGCCTCGACGATCATCGCGGCTGGGCGGGTCGCATGCGCGCGATGGCGAACAGCGTCGTTGCGGTTGGCTTCGTCATTCTCGCCTTGATGCTGGCCGCGACCATCTTGTCGGTCAGCTTCGCGACGCGCGGCGCGATGGCGACCAACCGGCCGGTGATCGAGGTGATGCATTTCATCGGCGCGCGCAACGGCTTCATCGCCGGCCACTTCCAGCGGCATTTCCTCGTGCTGGGGTTGCAGGGCGGGCTGGCCGGCGGCGGCGCAGCCGTCGTCCTGTTCCTGCTGGCGGAACTGGTCGGGCGATGGCTGGGCGGCAGCGCCGCCGGCGAGCAGACCTCCGCGCTGTTCGGCACGTTTTCCATCGGCCTGTTCGGCTACGGCGCGGTGGTCGCGGTGATCGTGGTGATCGCGCTGGTCACGGCCTTCACGTCGCGGCATACCGTCAACCGAACGCTCGAGGCGATTGACTGACGATGATGTCCGGTTTTGCGCGCTGGATCGGCTTTCTGACGATCATCGCCGCGGTGGCGGGGATCGTTGTGCTGGCGTTTGGCTTCTTTCTGTTCGTCTCGCAGGTGCCGGATGAAGAGGTCAATCTGACGCAGAGCGCCGATGGCATCGTGGTGCTGACCGGTGCCGCGACCCGCATCCCGGACGCGATCGAGCTTCTAAACGCCAAGCACGGCAAGCGCCTGCTGATCACCGGCGTTCATCCGACCACCAGCGCCAAGGAAATCTCGCGCCTGATGCCGCTCAATCAGAAGGTGTTCGACTGCTGCGTCGATCTCGATCGCTCGGCGCTCAACACGCTCGGCAACGCGCTGGAAACACGCCGCTGGGCGCGCGAGCGCGGCTTCAATTCGCTGATCGTGGTGACGTCGAACTGGCACATGCCGCGTGCGATGGTCGAGCTGTCGCACCAGCTTCCGGACGTGACGCTCATTCCGTATCCGGTGCTGTCCGACAAGATCAAATCGTCGGCCTGGCTGAGCGATCCGCAGATCATGCGGCTGCTGGCGTCCGAGTATCTCAAATACCTGTTCGCGGTCGTGCGCATGCGCCTCGATCCGGATCTCGGCTGAGGCACGTCATGGTCGTCCTCCGCTCGATCCTGTTCAACGTGGCGTTCTACGCCTCGCTGCTGGTCTGGCTGGTAATCGCGCTGCCGGCTTTCCTGCTGCCCTATCGCGCCATCCTTGGCGTCGCCAAGGCGTGGGGGCGCTACAATCTCTTCCTGCTGCGCGTGATCTGCGGCCTCAAGGCCGATTTCCGCGGCATCGAAAAAATCCCGCCGGGTCCGCTGCTGGTCGCGGCGAAGCATCAGTCGGCTTGGGAAACCTTCGCGCTGCTGTGGCTGTTCGACAACCCGGCCTTCATCCTCAAGCGCGAACTGCAATGGCTCCCGATCTTCGGCTGGCTAACGATCAAGGCGCGCATGGTGCCGGTCAACCGCGCCCCGAAAATTGCGAACTTCAAGGCGATGATGCAGCGCGCCCGGAAGGAACTGGCGGCCGGCCGCCAGATCGTGATCTTCCCGGAAGGCACGCGGCGTCCCGCCGGCGCGGAGCCGAGCTACAAATACGGCATCGCACGGCTCTACGCCGAGGCCAACGTGCCGGTGCTGCCGGTCGCGCTCAATTCCGGGCTGTTCTGGCGCCGCCGCTCGATGCTGCGAGAGCCCGGCACTGTCGTGGCGCAGGTGCTCGATCCGATCCCGCCGGGTCTTGCCGAAGAAGAATTCATGGCGCGCCTGCAGAACGACATCGAAACGGCGACCGCGCGCCTGATCGACGAGGCGTCGCGCTCAGCCTGATTTGGTGTCGTGCGCGCCCAAGTCTTACGCACCCTTGAGCTGCTCGACCAGCCGGTGCAATTCCGTCTCGCGATAGCCGAGCGCCTCGATCGAAGCGACCGCATCGATCACATAGTCGCGGTTCGGGCCCGAGCGGCCATGGCCTTGCCGCACCAGATGAAGCTGTTCGGCGATCGACAGCCGGCCGGCATATTGCTCATGGCCGCGATCGACCACGTAACACAGCGCCTGGACGCGCTGGTTCGGGTCGTCTTCCAGCCACACCGAGCGCCAGACCTCGCGATAGACCATCGTCACCTGCTCGCGGGCACGCAGATACTCGATCGTTTCGTCGCGCTTCTTTGCCGCGACGCGGTAAGCGATGCCGCGGCAGGCGCCGCCATTGTCGAGGCCGAACACGAGGCCCGGCTTTTCCGGCGTGCCGCGATGGACGAACGAATAGACGCAGAGCGCGCGATGTGCGCCGATCAGCCGCGCCTGATGGCGTTCGAGATAATCGAAACCCGGCCGCCACATCAGCGAGCCATAGCCGAACACCCACAGATCGCCGGTGTCGGGCTTCAAACTTGTGTTCATCGGGGCAGGGCGCGTTGACGGCAAGGCGCGACCGGGTAACAGGATGGCGCAGTTCAGGCAACACGCGCCAAAGCGATACAGGTGGCGGCGCATAAATGCCTCATTCGGCATGCGATAAGCGGCAATGGTCGATCTTCCGCCATACCCGGTCGTCCGGCAGCGCAAACGGCGTTATTTCACGCTGGTTCTGCTGGTCGTGCTGCTCGTGGGCGGCTGGATTGGGTTTTGGTACTACGCCGAAGGCAAAATCGAGCAGTCGATCGAGGGCTGGAAGGCGCGCGAGGCGCGCGCCGGGCGCCTCTACGATTGCGGCTCGCAGACGGTCGGCGGCTTCCCGTTCCGTTTCGAGGTGCTGTGCAACAACGTCAAGGCGACGCTCACCAAGTCGCATCCGCCAGCCGATCTGACCGCGCCGCAGATTCACGTCGCCGCGCAGGTCTATGATCCGACCTTGCTGATCGCGGAAGTCGCCGGGCCTGTCACCTATGCCGAGCCCGGTCAGCCGCCGAGCTACGTCGCCAACTGGACGCTCGCGCAATCGAGCGTGCGCGGCACGCCGCGTGAGCCGGAGCGCGTCTCGGTGGTGATCGACGGATTGAACGTCAAGCATGTCGGCGGCACCGACGAGCCGGTCGCTGATGCCGAGCGGCTCGAAGTTCACGGCCGCATGCTGGAAGGTTCGGCGCAGGCAAACCCGGTGATCGAGATCGTGGTGCGCTCCACCAAGCTCGCGGCGCCCGTGCTCGGCGCGATGGCGGCGAAGCCGACCGACTCCGATGTCGATGTCGTGCTGCGGGGCCTCAAGGATTTTTCGCCGAAGCCGTGGCCGGATCGCTTCCGCGAGCTGGCGCAGACGGGCGGCCAGCTCGAGATTCGCCGCGCGCGGATCGAGCAGGGCGATACGCTGGCGGTCGGCAGCGGCACGCTCACGGTTCGCGCCGATGGCAAGCTCGACGGCCAGCTCAACGTCACGATCGCGGGGGCGGAAGCCCTGATCAACGACGTGCTGGCCGCCAACAAGAACCGGCTCGGCTTCAGCATGTCGATCGGGCTTGGCCTGCTCGGCGGCGGCAAGAAGCTGGAAGGCCGCCCGGCCATTTCACTGCCGCTGCGGCTGCGCGACGGCCACGCCTATCTCGGGCCGCTCAAGTTCGCCGACGTTCCGCCGCTGTTCTAATCTTCGTCGTTGGCGTAGGGCCGCGCCACCTTGGTGTGCGCCAAGTCCTCGTGCGGCCGGCCAAAATCCGGCAGGTCCTGGCCGATATCGACGATTCCCTTGCGGATCGCGCGGGTGCGCGTGAAGTGGTCGAACAGCGCGTCGCCGTCGCCCTTGCGGATCGCTTTGGTGAGCGAAGCGATATCTTCGTTGAAGCGGCCGAGCATCTCCAGCACCGCGTCCTTGTTGGCGAGGAACACGTCGCGCCACATGGTCGGGTCGGACGCCGCGATGCGCGTGAAATCGCGGAAGCCGCCGGCGGAGAATTTCAGCACCTCGGAGCGCGTCACCGCCTGTAAATCTTCCGCGGTGCCGACGATGGTGTAGGCGATCAGGTGCGGCAGGTGGCTGGTGATGGCGAGCACCAGATCGTGGTGATCGGCGTCCATCGTCTCGACATTGGCGCCGATGGCCGTCCAGAAATCCTTGAGCTTCTTCACCGCGGCTTTGTCGGCGCCCTTCGGTGGCGTCAGGATGCACCAGCGGTTGACGAACAGCTCGGCAAAGCCCGCATCGGGGCCGGAAAACTCGGTGCCGGCCACCGGGTGCGCCGGGATGAAATGCACATTCTCGGGCAGGTACTGGCTCATGTCGCGCAGCACCGAGCCTTTCACCGAGCCGACGTCGGAAACGGTCGCGCCCGGCGCGAGATGCGGCGCAATCTCCTTGGCCACTTCGCCGCATGCGCCGACCGGCACGCAGACGATGACGAGATCGGCGCCCTCGACCGCCGCCGCGTTGGTCTCGACGACCTGATCGGCGAGCCCCAGTTCCGCGACACGCTTCCGTGTCTTCGGCGAGCGCGCCGTGGCGACGATCGAGCGCACCAAGCCTTGTTCTTTGGCCGCGCGCGCAATCGACGAGCCGATCAGGCCAACCCCGATCAGCGCCAGACGATTGAACATCGGCTCGTTCTTGGGCTCCCGCTTGGATTTGCTCACGCCGCGCGCCCCATGAACTCTTGCAGCGCCGCGACGACAAGCCTGTTCGCCTCTTCGCTGCCGACCGTCATTCTCAATGCATTTGGCAGCTTGTAGGCGCCTACCGCGCGCAGGATCAGCCCCCGTTTCGTCAGGAAAGCGTCGGCCTCCTTGGCGGTCTTGCCCTTCGTGTCGGGGAAGTGGATCAGGATGAAATTGCCGACGCTCGGCGTCACCGTGAGGCCGAGCTTGCCGATCTCATCGGTCAGCCACGGCAGCCACTTCGCATTGTGCTCGGCCGCGCGCGCGACATGCGCGGTGTCCTTCACCGCCGCGATGCCAGCGGCGATCGCGGGCGCGCTGACGTTGAACGGGCCGCGGATGCGGTTCACAGCGTCGATCACATTGGCCGGGCCGTACATCCAGCCGAGGCGCACCGAGGCGAGGCCGTAGATCTTCGAGAACGTGCGGCACATCACGACATTCTCGCTGGTCGCGACCAGCTCGATGCCCGCCTCGTAGTCGTTGCGGCGCACGTATTCGGCATAGGCGGCGTCGAGCACCAGCAGGATGTCGGGCCGCAAGGACCGGTGCAGGCGGCGCACCTCGTCGAACGGCACATAGGTGCCGGTCGGATTGTTCGGGTTGGCGAGGAACACGATCTTGGTCTTTGGCGTCACCGCCGCCAAAATCGCGTCGACATCCGCCGTGAAATTCTTCTCCGGCGCCACCACCGGCTTGGCGCCGGTGCCGAGCGTCGCGATCGGATAGACCAGAAAGCCGTGCGTGGTGTGGATCGCCTCGTCGCCGTCGGCGAGGAATGCGCGCGCCAGCAAATTCAGCAGATCGTCCGAGCCCGCGCCGCAGACGATGCGCGCCGGGTCGAGGCCGAACACACTGCCGATCGCCTCGCGCAGTTCGGAGGCCGAGCCGTCCGGGTAATCCTCGAGATGCTGGCCGACCGCCTGGTAAGCCTCGACCGTTTTCGCCGACGGCCCCAGCGGGGTCTCGTTGGACGACAGCTTGAACACCTTGGCAACACCGGGCGCGCTGCTCTTGCCCGGAACATACGGGGCAATGTCGAGCACGCCGGGGCGCGGCTGCGGACGGTTGGCGGACATTTCAGTTACTCAGCTTTTGTCGGCGGCAACCGTATAGCGGGTTGCGTGGCTGCCGACGAGAGCGGATGAGCGCACCGTGGCGCCGGCGTTAACGAGCGCGCGGGAGAGATCGTCGAATTTCTTGCCTTCCGGGACCGTCACCAGCAAAGCCGCGCCGTCGAAGGCGTTGTCCGGCACCGCGATGAACTCGGCCAGGGTCGAAAGCGCCTGCGCCGCCTTGGCGCCCCAGCCGGACACCCGGATGCTCCACATCGAGGCCTCGTTGACCATGGCGTCGGGCGCCACGCGCGAAATGACGAACACCGGCAGGTCGGCCGGATGGTCGTCGCGGTCGACGAACGGCAGGCGGGCGATGATCTTCGGTGCGGTGTCGAATTCGAGCGCGCTCCACCACGCGCCGGACGAGGCGACGGCGAGCGCCGGCACCAATCCGAGGTCACCCTTCGATTCCGACACGGCGGCGACGACTCCGGCCGCGCCCATGTGCGGCACGAACGGTACCGTGAAGCCGAAATGGAAGCGCGCCGAGTCGCGCATCAGCGCGTCGCCGGCGGTGAGGTCGGCATGCACCGAGAACGGCGCCTGCACGTAAGTGAACGTCGAGATGATGACGCGCCAGATGCTCTCGACCGTGTCGAGCGGCAGGATGCCTTTGTGCCGCTTGACAAGGCGGCGCATCATGTCGGCCTCGCGCGCCGGACGGAACGCCGAACCGATCTCCTGATTCGTGTTCGACTTCTTGGACTCGATCAGGCGATCGATGATCTCGCCGCGCTTCATCAAAAGCGCGTGCACGTTTTCATCGATCTGATCGATCTCCTTGCGGAGCTCGCCCAGCGAGGGTGCGTCGACGGTCTTCTTCATGGCCGTTGTTGTAATGACCGGAACCGCCAACAACAAGTTGGCCCTCGGGCAGCGTTAAGACCGTTTAATGACGGCCGTATTCCGCGTCATAGGCGGCGACGATCTCGCGCGCCGCGGCCGCGGCCTTGGCCGCGCTGTCGCCGGGCTTGTAGAGCGCAGAGCCGATGCCGAAGCCGTCGACCCCGGCCGCCCGCCAGTCCTTGAAGTTTTTCGGTCCCGCGCCGCCGACCGCGTAAAGCCGCACCTTCGGCGGCAGCACGGCGCGCATCGCCTGCACGCCCGACGGCCCCAGCACCGAGCAGGGAAACAGCTTGAGGCCATCCGCGCCGACCGCCAGCGCTGCAAAGCATTCCGACGGCGTCAGCACGCCGGGCCAGGATTCCAGCCCGAGCTTCTTGGTCTCGCGCACCACGCCTTCATTGTAGTTCGGCGACACGATGATGCGGGCGCCCGCGCTGGCGGCCTCGCGCACTTCCACATCGCTCAACACGGTTCCCGCGCCGATGACGGCGTTCTCGCCGAATGTCGCCACCAGCCGTGCAATGCTGTCGAATGGCTCCGGCGAATTGAGCGGCACTTCGATCGTGGTGATCCCGGCGTCGATGACGCCGCGTACGATCGCCTCGCACTCGTCCGGCTTGATGCCGCGGAAAATGCCGATGATGTTGCGGGTCACGTTGCCTCTTTCACAAAATTCGCATGGGCGGCGCGCAGGCCGGCGAGCGTCACGTCTTGTGCCGGCAGCAGCTTCGCAGTCGCACCGGCGATTTTCAGTGCGGCGGCATAAAGCGCAGCCTGCCGCCCGTTGTCGATCATCGACACGCCGTTAGACCAATATGAGCGCGTCGCCGCAAGCTCGGTGCCGATCACCAGACCGGAGAGCCGTCCATTAGCAGCCGCTTGCGAAAGTCCGGTGACCAGTGACGAGGCGCGGATCGAAAACAGCGCGCCGGCGAATCCCTCCGGTTGCGCCAGCGCGCCCCGCACGGCGCTGTCATATTCCTTGTCGTCCCAGCCGTCGCCCAAGCCGTCCAACTTGACGCTGAAGCGCAGCACCGATTGCTCCGCCAGCAAGCCGAACACCTCGCCGGTCATGCAGCTCTTGAATTCGGCGATCTTGCCGCCGTTCACCCGCACCCATTTGGTGTGCGTGCCCGGCAGGCAGATCACGCCGTCGAAGCCGGGCGATTGCTGCAACAGCCCGGCGATCTGCGTTTCCTCGCCGCGCATCACGTCGGCCGGCTCGCGCTGCATCACCCCGGCGATGATCCGCACATCGAGCCGCGGATCGTTGGTTTGCGGCGAGCGCGCGCTCTGCGCCGAAGCCGGCGGACAGGGCGCTTCGTTGTACGGCACCTCGATCCAGCCTTGCCGCGCGCCGACCATGCCGCAGGCGACCACCAGCGTCTTTCGTCCGGCCGGCAGCCAGCCGCCGATCAACGCCAGCAAAGCCGCCTCGAAATCCTCGCGCTTGAGCTTCGCCATGCCTTGCGGGGACGAGGCTTCGTGCAGAATGCCGCCGTCGCGCCCGATCGCCCATGCCCGCAGGTTCGACGTGCCCCAGTCGACGGCGATCCAGTCAGCGCTCACTTATTGCTCCGTCGGATATGCGCCATCGCTTTATCTGATGAATGGCGCGCGGCGCGGACTGTAGCCATTGAAAACGCGGCCCCGCAACTCAAGCGCCTTTTGTTGGCTCAAAATCGGACATGCAGCGCCTACATAAGGGCTCGCCACTTGCGGGTGCCTTATCGCCCGCGTAATGCGATAAGTTGTTGCGCCGGGAGCGACATGGCTATGGCCGATGCGAAGTTGAGTGAAGCCGGACGGACGGTGAGCGACGCGGACGATCCGCGCGCGTCGCTGGTCGCGCGCTTTGGCGCCGACAAGCCGCTCAAGCTCGACGCCGGCGTCGATCTCGCGCCGTTCCAGATCGCCTACAAGACTTACGGCACGCTCAACGCCGCGAAGTCGAACGCCATCCTCGTCTGTCACGCGCTCACCGGCGATCAGCACGCCGCATCCGTTCATCCGGTCACCGGCAAAGGCGGCTGGTGGGACACGCTCGTCGGGCCCGGCAAACCGATCGATACCGAGCGCTACTTCGTCATCTGCCCGAACGTGATCGGCGGCTGCATGGGCTCCACGGGCCCCGCCTCGACCAATCCGGCGACCGGCAAGCCGTGGGGCCTCGAATTTCCCGTCGTCACCATTCGCGACATGGTCCGCGCGCAGGCAATGCTGCTCGACCATCTCGGCATCGACACGTTGTTCGCGGTCGCCGGCGGATCGATGGGCGGCATGCAGGTGCTGCAATGGGCGGCGTCTTATCCGCAACGCGTGTTTGCCGCGCTGCCGATCGCCTGCGCCACGCGTCACTCGGCGCAGAACATCGCGTTCCACGAGGTCGGCCGTCAGGCGGTGATGGCGGATCCCGAGTGGAAGGGCGGGCGTTATTTCATCGACGGCGGCAATCCGCGGCGCGGCCTCGCGGTCGCGCGCATGGGCGCGCACATCACTTATCTGTCGGATGCCGCGCTGCACCGGAAGTTCGGCCGCAAGTTTCAGGATCGCGAGAATCCGACGTTCTCGTTCGACGCCGACTTCGAGGTCGAGTCTTATCTGCGCCATCAGGGCATCTCGTTCGTCGAGCGGTTCGACGCCAATTCGTATCTCTATCTGACGCGCGCGATGGATTACTTCGATGTCGCCGCCGACTACGGCGGCGCCGTTTCCAACGCTTTCAAGAACACGCCGACCCGCTTCTGCGTGGTGTCGTTCACCTCGGATTGGCTTTTTCCGACGGTGGAATCGCGCGCGATCGTGCATGCGCTCAATGCCGGCGGTGCGCGCGTGTCGTTCGCGGAGATCGTCACCGACAAGGGCCACGATGCATTCCTGCTCGATGAGCCGGAATTGTTTGCGATCGTGCGCGGCTTCCTGGATGGCGCCGCCCACGCGCGCGGCCTGCCGGGGCGGGGGTAAGTGATGCTGACCAAAACCCCCGCTATCGTTGCAACGGAACGCACGCCCGGCGCCGCCCGCGTCGACCTTGTGATGGTCGCCGGCATGGTGGAGCAGGGCGCCCGCGTGCTGGACGTCGGCTGCGGCGACGGTGAGCTGCTGAAATTGCTGGGCGAAACGCGCGGCGTCGATGGCCGCGGCATCGAGCTGTCGCGCGAGGGCGTCAACGAATGCGTCGCCAAAGGCCTCGCCGTCATCCAGGGTGACGCTGATACCGACCTGTCCGACTATCCCGATGACGGCTTCGACTACGTGATCCTGTCGCAGACGTTGCAGGCCACCCGTAATCCGCGCGTCGTGCTCGAGCACATGCTGCGGATCGGCCGCCGCGCCATCGTGTCATTCCCGAATTTTGGCCACTGGCAGGTCCGGCTGCAATTGCTGTTCGCCGGCCACATGCCGCGGACCGACATGCTGCCGTATAGCTGGTACGACACGCCGAACCTCCATCACTGCACCATCAAGGACTTCCGCGAGCTGTGCGACGAGGTCGGCGCGCGGATGGAGAAGTCCGTCGCGTTCAACGCGTGGGGCTCGCCGCTGCGACTCAACGCGCCGTGGTGGTTCTGGAATCTGTTCGGCGAACAGGCCGTCTTCTTGCTGAGCCGCCGCAGCTAAATGCATAGCTGCCATCAGTTTTAACGCGCGGCCTCGCCAGTATTCGCGCGCGAATAAGCTCTATCATTTTGAAAACTGGTTAGATTTTTGCTGTGACCGGCAAATATTAACGCGTGCATCCAACGTAAGTCGTAGCCGCGGTTAACTTTTATCGCCGCGTTTGATCACAAAGTCGCCAAGTTTGTCCCTCGAATGCGCCGTGAAACCTCTGGATGAATCGGTTCAGGGGTCGCGATTGCTTAGAGAAGGGGATCAATCCTCATGAAGTCTGTAACCAACTTGGCGCCGATTTTTTTAGGCGCCGCGCTTCTGTGCGTCTCGGGTCAGGTCATGGCCAAGCCCGCCAAGCACCGGGTCGCGAAGGGAACTATCGAAACCCAGGTCAGCCCGAGTGAAATCGACATGGGACGCGGGGCGAAAGCCGCCGCGGCCGCCGCCAAGGGCGCCGTCGCGCAGCCTGCGGCCACCGCCACGCGCGCCGCGCGTCGCGGCAAGAAGCAGGAGGCCGCTCAGGCCGCTGCTGCAACCGATGTGATGCCGTCGTTCGGCGGCGGCGATCTCGTCAGCGAGGCTCGCCAGTATATCGGCGGCAATCCGACCGGCCGGCGCAGCCTGTGGTGCGGCGCCTTCATGGACATGGTGCTGAAGAAGACCGGCCATAAGGGCGGCGGCAACCTGGCCCGCGCCTACGCGCAATACGGCCATCGCATCTCCGGCCCGCAGGTCGGCGCCATCGCCGTGATGGCGCGTCGCGGCGGCGGCCATGTCGGCGTCGTCAGCGGCATCGACTCGTCGGGCAACCCGATCATCATTTCGGGCAACCACAACGATCGCGTCGCGGAGGCCACTTATCCGCGTAGCCGCATCATCGCCTATGTGATGCCGAACTGAGTTAATTTCCGATCTGAAAATCAAAACGGCCGCTTCACCAGTTGGGGCGGCCGTTTTCGTTTGCGGCGTTGCGCGGTAACGAATCCTAACGGCGCGATTTAAGCACGTTCGTTAAACAACAACGATGATGGGCGGTTGCGCCCGAGGCCTGCATCGAGATTGTTCCGGCCATTGGATGGCGGCGCGTGGCGCCGCGAGTGATTTCAAGGCGAACGATTGCGATGAAAGCTCGAAAGATCAAAGTGCGGGCGGCGCGCAAGCCGGTACGGCGCAGGCCGGCCGCGGGTGCGGCGATGGTGGCTGCGCCCAAGCGGGCAATGCTTGCAAGGTTGATCGAGAGCCCGCTGTTGAGTGCGGCTGCGGTGAGTTTGACGATTTTCGCCGGATCGGTGTGGCTGTCGAATCCAAATCCTCCAGCGCCGAAGCAAATCGATGACCTCGCGTTCCAGCACGAGATCGACCGCGCGGTTGCCGAGGGCGGCGTATCGAACCCGCTTCCATTCGTTGCGCCGGCGGCAACGCTCGCCGAGGCAGGCAATGCGGCCAGGCCGTCGCGCCAGCGGCCGGCTGCTCATCGTTCCGATGGTCTTGGCGCCATGGCTGCCGCCTCCGGCAATGACCTGATCGCGGAGGCCCGCAAATATCTCGGCCGCAATCCGACCGGCTGGAGCACTGAATGGTGCGGCCGCTTCCTTGACATGGTGCTGAGAAAAACCGGCCGTAAAGGCGGCGGCAATCTCGCGCGCGGTTACCTTAAATACGGCAGGCATCTGCCGGGTCCCCAGATCGGGGCGATCGCCGTGTTCTCGCGCCGCGGCGGCGGCCATGTCGGCATCGTTACCGGCGTCGACTCGAACGGCAATCCGATCGTCATTTCCGGTAACTACAACGACCGCGTCGCGGTCGCCGCTTATCCCGCGAGCCGTGTGCTCGGCTACGTCGACCCGAACTGAACGGTGCGGCACGCGCGCGCGTAAACCACGTCGCTTCACCGTTAATTCGACAAGTTCAATTCGCCGAAAATCCGCATGGTAATTGGGAAGGCCGCCGGCATGGAGGCCGGCGCGTCTAGGGAATGGGAATTGCCATGCCGGTCGTTATTTTCACCGTCAAATCGATCGCGACCAAACGCAACACCGCGCTTTTCGCCGCTGCGTGCCTCGGGCTTTTTGCTCTCACCGATGCCGCTCACGCCAATCCGACCGGCGACGCGCAAGCGCGCAATCGCGCCGAAACCGCTCGCCCGGCGCGTCATGCGCGGCCCGCGGATGCCAACCGGTTGCGCTCCACGCCCGCCGTCGCCGTCAAGCGTCCGGCATTCGGCTGGCCCAAGCTCGTCACCGAGGCGCGCAAATATGTCGGCACCAACCCGACCGCGCGCAAGAAATTGTGGTGCGCCACCTTCATGAACATGGTGCTGGCGCGCACCGGCTATGCGGGCACCGGCTCGGACGCCGCGCGCTCGTTCGCCTCTTACGGCAAGCGCATCAGTGAGCCGCGGGTCGGCGCCATCGCCGTGCTGTCGCGCGGCAAGAACAACGGTCACGTCGGCATCGTCACCGGCGTCGACTCCAACGGCAACCCGATCATCATCTCCGGCAACCACGGCAAGCGCGTGGGTGAAGCGACTTACCCGCGCAACCGTGTGATCGCCTACGTGATGCCGACCGATCGCGTCGGCAACACGCAGCTTGCCTCGGCCGCTCCCGCCCTGCCGCAGCGCGCGAGCGATGCGGATGGCGATGGCATCCCGTCGCCGATCGACGAGTTGCTGGCCGCGATCAATGCCGAGCGCGGCAACGAGCAACGGCCGCAACAGCAGGCGCTGCAGGCGCAGGCGCGTGAGCCGGCGCGTCCGGCTGCGGCTGAACGCATTCCGGCCCGGGCGGCGGAACGACCAGCCGCTGATCCGCGCCGGAATTATCGCGTCGTGCAGCAGACTGCCGCCGCCGATATCGAATTGCCGCGTCCGCGCGCCGAAGCGATCTATCGCGTGAGCGCCGTCGTGCCGGGCACGCCGTTGCCGCGTGAACGCGCCGCCGCTCCTGCGGCGCCGATGCCGCGCAGCCGTCCGCAGTAAGTTTAGAGCAGCAGGCCGGTTTCGATCCTGTCGCCGGGGGCAATCTCGCCGCCGGCAATCACCTCGGCATAGATGCCGCAATCGGTGTGGCCGAAATTGTCCATCAAGCCCTTGACCACCGCGAGATCGCGAGCGCCGGTTGATGGGTCGACCTCGGTCGCGGCGCAGCGCTTGATCCGTTTGAACACCTTGAGCCGCGCGGCGCCGATCCGGATTTCCTTGTCGATCAGGTCGAACTCGCGCCAGGCCGGCCAGCCGCGCACATAGATATTGCCGCGAAACCGCACCGGATCGACCGGCGCGCCCAGCGCGCCCTCCAGCTCCGCCACCGACGCCAGATTGATGAACGACACGACTTTCTTGGCGACATCCGAGAAGCTGTGGGTGTCGCCGTAGAGCACCTTGGGCGGGCCGCGCAGTTCGTCCGGCATGTAGCGGCGGAAGAACGCCTCGACCGCCAGCCGGCCTTCCTTGGTGCGCAGGTCGGCGCGAAACTCACGGCTGTCGTGGGCGATCGTCAGCGTGTGGTTCGCCTCGTCGTAATCGGTGTGCAGCGCGGCCAGCCGCTCGTTCCGCATCAGCATCAGGAAGCGGATTTTCGGGAAATACTCGGGCGCGGCCGGGTCGAACCCGGTCGGTCCGTTCTCGATGGCGTAGAGCCGGTCGGCCGGCAGGGTCTTGCCCGGCGCCAGGGTGGTGCGGGCGAGCGGTTGCGCCGACAGGCCCTTCACCGGATAGCGGTAAATCGCGTCAATGACGGCATTTTCGGTGGTCATGCCGACTTGTTAACGGCCCGCCGGAATATTGACCAGTAGCAGGCTCGAACCCACATAAGATGCACGGATCGCCTTCGGGGATCCGAATTTTCCGGTGCCATTATGGGCCGAAGGAGTGATGAATGAATTTCGAGAAATACACGGACCGCGCCCGCGGTTTCGTTCAGTCCGCCCAGTCGCTCGCGTTGCGCGAGGGACATCAGCAGTTTTCACCCGACCATCTGCTCAAGGTTCTGCTCGACGATCCGGAAGGATTGGCGGCCGGCCTGATCGACCGCTCCGGCGGCAATTCGCGCCAGGCGCTGCGCGACGTCGAGGCGTCGCTCAACAAACGCGCCAAGGTCAGTGGACAGGGCGCCGGTCAGGTCTATCTCGACCCGGCGCTGGCGCGCGTGTTCGATGCCGCCGAGAAGGCCGGCGAGAAAGCGGGCGACAGCTTCGTCACGGTCGAGCGATTGCTGCTCGCGCTCGCGCTGGAGAAAGACAGCGACGCCGGTAAGATTCTCGCCAAAGCGGGCGTCACGCCGCAAAATCTGAATGCCGCGATCAACGCCCTGCGCAAGGGCCGTACGGCGGATTCCGCGTCGGCTGAGAACGCCTATGACGCGCTGAAGAAATACGCGCGCGACCTCACGCAGGCGGCAAAGGACGGCAAGATCGATCCGGTGATCGGCCGCGACGAGGAAATCCGCCGCACCATCCAGGTACTGTCTCGTCGCACCAAGAACAATCCGGTGCTGATTGGCGAGCCCGGCGTCGGCAAGACCGCCATCGTCGAGGGGCTCGCCTTGCGCATCGTCAATGGCGACGTGCCGGAAAGCCTGCAGGACAAGAAGCTGTTGGCGCTCGACCTCGGCGCCATGATCGCCGGCGCCAAATATCGCGGCGAATTCGAGGAGCGGCTCAAGGCCGTATTGCAGGAAGTCACCGGCTCGTCCGGCCAGTACATCCTGTTCATCGACGAGATGCACACGCTGATCGGCGCCGGCAAGGCCGACGGCGCGATGGACGCATCCAACCTTTTGAAGCCGGCACTCGCCCGCGGCGAGCTGCACTGCATCGGCGCCACCACGCTCGACGAATACAAGAAGCATGTCGAGAAGGATGCCGCGCTCGCCCGCCGCTTCCAGCCGGTCTTCGTCGCCGAGCCGTCGGTCGAGGACACCATCTCGATTTTGCGCGGTCTGAAAGACAAATACGAGCAGCACCACGGCGTGCGCATCAGCGATTCCGCGATCGTCGCCGCCGCGACACTGTCGAACCGCTACATCACCGACCGCTTCCTGCCCGACAAGGCGATTGATCTGGTCGACGAGGCGGCGGCGCGGCTGAAGATGCAGGTCGATTCCAAGCCGGAAGAGCTTGACTCCATCGACCGCGAGATCGTGCGGCTCAAGATCGAGCAGGAGGCGCTGAAGAAGGAGCACGATCCTGGCTCGAAGGACCGGCTGAAGAATCTGGAAGCGGAATTGAAGTCGCTGGAAAAGCAGTCGGCCGACATCACGACGCGCTGGAAATCGGAGAAGGAAAAGCTCACTAGCGCGCAGAAGCTCAAGACCGAACTCGACCAGTTGCGCGCCGAGCTGGCGCAGGCGCAGCGGCGTGGCGAATATCAGCGCGCCGGCGAGCTTGCCTACGGCCGCATTCCGGATCTGGAGAAGAAGCTTCAGCAGATCGAAGCCTCGGAAAAGAGCGGCAAGGGCGCCATGGTCGAGGAAACCGTCACCGCCGATCACGTTGCCGGTGTCGTCTCGCGCTGGACCGGCGTGCCGGTCGACAAGATGCTCGAAGGCGAGAAGGAAAAGCTGCTCCGCATGGAGGACGAGATTGCCAAGCGCGTCGTCGGCCAGCAGGAGGCCGTGCACGCGGTCTCGACCGCCGTGCGGCGCGCCCGCGCCGGCTTGCAAGACCCGCACCGGCCGATCGGCTCGTTCATGTTCCTCGGCCCCACCGGCGTCGGCAAGACCGAACTGACAAAAGCCTTGGCGGAGTATCTGTTCGACGACGAGCAGGCGCTGCTCCGCATCGACATGTCGGAATACATGGAGAAGCATGCGGTGGCGCGGCTGATCGGCGCGCCTCCGGGCTATGTCGGCTACGACGAAGGCGGCACGCTCACTGAGGCGGTGCGGCGGCGTCCCTACCAGGTGGTGCTGTTCGACGAGATCGAGAAGGCGCACCCCGACGTGTTCAACGTGCTGCTTCAGGTGCTCGACGACGGCCGGCTGACCGACGGTCAGGGCCACACCGTCGACTTCCGCAACACGCTCATCATCATGACGTCCAACCTCGGCGCCGAATTCCTGGTCAACCAGCCGGAGGGCGAGGACACCGACAAGGTGCGCGACCAGGTGATGGCGGTGGTGCGCTCGGCGTTCCGCCCGGAATTCCTGAACCGCGTCGACGAAATCATCCTGTTCCACCGCCTGAAGAAGGCGGAGATGGGCCGCATCGTCGACATCCAGATCGGGCGGCTGCAGAAGCTGCTCGACGACCGCAAGATCGCCGTCACGCTCGATGCCAGCGCGCGCGAATGGCTCGCCGACAAGGGGTGGGATCCGGCCTACGGCGCGCGGCCGCTCAAGCGCACGATCCAGAAGGCGGTGCAGGATCCGCTCGCCGAGATGATTCTTGCCGGCGCGATCAAGGACGGCGAGAAAGTCACGATCTCCGCCGGCAAGAGCGGGCTCACCTTCAACGGCAAGCTGGCGCAGGCGGCGTAACGTCTGCCGCCCAAGCTAAGTTGTCATCACCGGGCCGGCCCGCAGGGCCGTGACCCGGTGATCTCGTCTAGAACGGCATTGCCTTCCCAAGCGAGATGGCCGGGTCAGGCCCGGCCATGACGAGTCTTAAATGATCGGGTTTGCTACCGCACCGCGACGCGCGCCGGCTTCTGCGCCAGGATGCTGTCGGTCTGCTGGCGGTCCTGCTCGAATTTGGCCAGCATCGTGCCTTCCAGCTCGCGGCCGCGCGGCAGCTTGACGCGCATCGGGTCGACGAAGCGGCCGTTGACGCGGATTTCGTAGTGCACGTGCGACCCGGTGGAGAGGCCGGTCGAGCCGACAAAGCCGATCACCTGGCCCTGGCGCACGCGCTTGCCCTCTTCGATGCCGCGGGCGAAAGCGGTCATGTGGCCGTAGGCGCTCTCGTAGCCGTTGTTGTGCTGGAGCAGGACGAACTTGCCGTACCCCGATTCCCAGCCGGCTTTTTCCACGGTGCCGTTGCCGGCGGCGTAGATGGGCGTGCCGGTCGGCGCCGCCCAGTCGACGCCGGTGTGCATCTTGGTGTAGCCGAGGATCGGATGGCGGCGCAGCCCGAACGGCGAGCGCATCAGGCCTTCGGCCACCGGCTTGCGCACCAGGAATTTCTTCGCGCTCTTGCCGTTCTCGTCATAGTAGTCGACGAGGCCGTCGTCGGGCGACTGAAAGCGATAGAGCTTTTTCTCTTCGCCGCCGACGATGAGCGAGGCAAAGCGCACCTCGTTGCGGCTGTCGGGCGAGGCGACGTCGTCTTCGTTCGGATAGAGCACCTCGAAGGAATCGCCCGGCTGCACCTTGCGCTGGAAATCGACGTCGTACGAATACATCCGGATTAGGTCTTCGATGATCGGGCGCGGGATGTTGTTGCGCAGCGCGGTCTCGTACACGCTCTGGTAAAGCGTGATGCCACCGGCCTCGTTGTCGTTTGCCGTATCGCCGGCGTCGGCGACTTCGGTATCGAAGTTCTTGGTGTCGACCTGGACGTACTTGCCGGTGTCGGCGAGCGCCACCACGGCGTCGACCGAGGCGTCGCTGGCGATCATGACGCGGATCGGCTGCGGCTTCTGCCCGGCCGCGCCGGGCGACATCAGCACGCGAAGCTTCTGGCCTTCCTTGACGCCGCCGTCGCGGCCGCGGGCGCCGAGAAGCGCGACCACCGCCTTGATGTCGTCGGGCTGCGCGCCGAGTTCGCGCAGGATCGAGCCCACGCTGTCGCCCTTCTTGACGACGGCGACTTTCTCGCCCGCGGCATAGCCGCCGGTCGTCTCGCTCTTGGTTTTCGGCAGCAGCGTGATGTTCTCCGGCACGATGCGCGCCTCGAAGCCGGCATAGGGATCGGGCGCGGCCTCGCCGGCGTAAGCGAGCTTGATGCCGGTGACGTCGCCGGAGACCGGCATGTGGTTGGCCGTCTTGTCGGCCCAGGCGGCGGCCTGGCGTACGCGATCGACCACTTCCTCGGCGGGGGTGCGCACCGCGATTTTCAGGTTCGCCAGCATCGGCGAAAGCTCGCGCATGACGAACGCAACTTCCGCGTCCGGCTCTGCCGCCGGCGGCGCATCGGGCGCGTCGCCGCCGTTGGCGGATTCGGCGAGCAGCTTCTGCGGATTGTAGGCGGGGATGTCGGCGGAAAGATCGGAAGCGGACAGCGCGAGGTTGCCGGACACGCGCAAGAAGGGCCGCACGCGCACGACTTCGTGGTTGGCGACGCGCGCGATGGTGGACACGCGGATCACCTGACGGGTGAACGAGGGCTCCTCCGCGGCCGGCAAACGGTCGCTCTTGTGCGGCAGGCCGAGGCGGTCGCCGGCCGCGCCGAGCGCACCGCGCAACGCGACCTCGACGCGTTCCGGCAGCGAGGCGAAATTGGCCTCGCCGTCGAGCGACGTGAAAACGGCGCCGCCCATCAGGGCAGCGCCGCATAAGGCGGTCAGGATCGTGCCGGCAAACCACTGCACCGAAACGCGGCGGCGATCGACATAGGCGCTGGTGCCGCCATCGACGGAAAGCGGCGGCTCGTTGCCGAGCTCGATGTGCTCGGCTTGCCTGGATCGAGCTGCGCCACGTGACCGCGTATGGTCCAAGCCCGTTGTCCCCTGCGCTTGCGATCGAAGGCGGCTTGCCGCTACCGGGCGTGGCCCAACCGCGCTCAGCAGTCCCCGTGAATCACGACCGGCACGATGCCGGTTGCCCCTTGGACCGTCAATGACGGCAGCCGGGGCGGGACAATACTGACGAGCGTGATGTCGGTGGCCGACAAGCCCCGGAGGAGCGATCCATCCCTCGAACTTCCGCGCCCAGAACGACGCACGAATATGGCTTCAGTGCGGCGCAATACGGCCTTTACAGGCGGCTGCCGCGTTGCCAAATCGTCGGCTGGAAAGCGCGGGTGCCTAGCCAATTGTGAATAAAAACCCGCGTTATCTGGTTGACATATGGAGGGGCCGGAGCCTATATACGGCCCCTTGGCGCGCTGTCCGCTTACGGCGCGATGGCGCGCCTTTGAAGCTCCTCACTGGAATAGTGAACGGCACCCGATAGTTTTCGGATGCGCGGGCTTCGACGGCTCTCCGGTTCACCGGGGAGTGGGGACTGCCATAGTCCCCGGGCTGTTTGAAAAGTGAATCGGAAGAAAGAGAAACGTGGACGGCGGGGTCCTTGCGGATCGCTCTCGCGTGGAGAAGCAATTCTCTCACAAGAGGCGGTCATGGAAGAGACTTCGGCGGTTCACGTTTAAGGTACATCGCTGAACGTTTGCTGTTCGGGTGCAAATCCGGATTGCAATTCGATCAGTGGGTGGACCTCGTCAATGTGACGACACTTCCCAGTGTCGTCACTGCGCAAACGTGACCAAGCCGGAATTAAAATCTCATCCAACTTGAGAGTTTGATCCTGGCTCAGAGCGAACGCTG
Organism: Pseudolabrys sp.; assembly: GCA_035546455.1. Taxonomy (GTDB): domain Bacteria; phylum Pseudomonadota; class Alphaproteobacteria; order Rhizobiales; family Xanthobacteraceae; genus Pseudolabrys. The sequence continues at coordinate 497 of DASZXA010000071.1, read as the reverse complement.
GCGGCAGGCCTAACACATGCAAGTCGAGCGGCCGTAGCAATACGGCAGCGGCAGACGGGAGAGTAACACGTGGGAACGCGCCCTTCGGTTCGGAATAACTCAGGGAAACTTGAGCTAATACCGGATACGCCCTTACGGGGAAAGATTTATTGCCGAAGGAACGGCCCGCGTCCGATTAGCTAGTTGGTGAGGTAATGGCTCACCAAGGCGACGATCGGTAGCTGGTCTGAGAGGATGACCAGCCTCACTGGGACTGAGACACGGCCCAGACTCCTACGGGAGGCAGCAGTGGGGAATATTGGACAATGGGCGCAAGCCTGATCCAGCCATGCCGCGTGGATGATGAAGGCCCTAGGGTTGTAAAGTCCTTTTAACGGGGAAGATAATGACGGTACCCGTAGAATAAGCCCCGGCTAACTTCGTGCCAGCAGCCGCGGTAATACGAAGGGGGCTAGCGTTGCTCGGAATTACTGGGCGTAAAGCGCACGTAGGCGGCT
>DASZXA010000070.1:0-75254 GCA_035546455.1 Pseudolabrys sp. | reverse complement strand
GCCATGTCGGGCGCCAACGCCATCGGCGTGATCGCCGATCCCTCGAAGCGCGATTTCGTCATGAGCCTCGGCGCGAAAGGCGTGATCAACCGCAACGACTTCGATTGCTGGGGTCAGTTGCCGCCGGTGATGGACACCGAGAAATACGCCGCCTACATGAAAAAATGCCGTGAGTTCGGCAAGGCGATCTGGGAGATCACCGGCAAGGGCAACGATGTCGATTTCGTCTTCGAGCATCCCGGCGAGCAGACCTTCCCGGTTTCCTGCTTCGTGGTGAAGCGCGGCGGCATGGTGGTGTTCTGCGCCGGCACCACCGGCTTCAACATCACCTTTGACGCGCGCTATGTCTGGATGCGGCAGAAACGCATTCAGGGTTCGCATTTCGCGCATTTGAAGCAAGCCTCCGCGGCCAACCGTTTCGTGCTCGAGCGCCGCATCGATCCGTGCCTCAGCACCACGTTGTCGTGGGAGGAAATCCCGAAGGCGCACACCATGATGTGGAAGAACCAGCATCCGCCCGGCAACATGGCCGTGCTGGTCAACGCGCCGACGACGGGGCTGCGGAGCTTCGACGATGTATTGGAAGCGGGCGGAGCGTAAGTTCCGCCACCGTCAGCGCGTCGGCGTAGCCTGCGCAATTGGCAAGGAACCACTGCCAAGGCTGTGGCGATAGCGCCGCAGCGGCCTTTCAATTGTCAGATAGCTCACGGTTGCGGCGGCGATTGCGGAAATCGCCACGATCGGCACGGCCTGCTGCCACGGCAGCCAATCCCGGAAATAGGCGGCGATGGGATAGTGCCAGAGATAAACGCCATACGAGATGACGCCGAGAGCGGCGAGGGGTGGCGTCGATAGTGTCGTGCTGACCCAGGATTGGGAAACCGAAGCGGAAACCAGCAGGCCGGCCGCCGACATCTCAATCAGAGTCGTTATCGTCACCAGCGCCCAAGGCGACCGCCAGTACCCAACGCGAAGGCATATCACGAGTACGGCGCACGCGATGACGCCGATGATGTTGGCCATGCGATCGGAGATCTGGCCTATGCTAGGGAGGCAAGTCGCGAGCAGTGCACCCAGGATCAACCCGCTGATCCGCGTATCGAATCGATAGTAGGTCGCAACCCAGCCTGTGTGGTGATACTCGAAAACACGCCACGCCGTGGCCAGCACGAACAGCCCGGCCAAAATCAGGATGCGCCGGCGGGCATCACAGCGAGCGAGCAGCAACACGACGAGCGGCCAGATCAGGTAGAAATGCTCCTCGACCGACAGCGACCACGAATGCCTGAGCAGTTTGGGTATCTCCCAGAAGGCGAATGCATAGTCTGAGAGATAGAATCCCGTCAGCGCCGCATCGCGAAGATGCTCACCCTCGCTGAGTTGCGGCCATATGGTCGGGGCGACAGTTAGATAGACCAGAAGAAGCAATAGCAGCGGCGGGCCAAGTCGCAGCAAGCGGCGCAGATAGAATTGCGGCAGGTCGATCCGCCCCTGCGCTTCGGTCTCCTCGGCCAGCAGCCGTGTGATCAGGAAGCCGCTTAAGACAAAGAACACATCGACGCCGAAGTAACTGGGATTCAGTCCGGGAACACGACAATGGTACCCGAGCACCAGCATCGCGGCGATCGCGCGCAAACCGTCAAATGCCGGATTGTACCGGAAAGGTGATTGCAACGGATTCCTGTGCCAAGCGCTGTGTTGTGCTTGGGATAGCGGCGAAACCTGAAAAAAATCTCGCAAGAAGCCGAAGATTTTAGATACCGGTCACAATCCGGTAACGATAACGCCTGGCTCTAACGCGCAGTCTTGCGAGCCGTCTTCTTGATCGCCACGCGGCCGGAAGCTCTTACCTTGGCGATCACCGAATTGAGTTCGCCGCCGAAGATGAAGATCGACGCGCAGATATAGAGGAACACCAGCGCGATCATGGCCGACGCCAGGCCCGCATACATCGTGACGTAGCCGTAGGCGAAATCGGCGAGATAGCGGCCGAACACCTCGCCGCTGATCAGCCACAACGCCAGCGTCGCCATGATGCCGGGGATGACTTCGCCGAGGCTGCGCCGTCCCGACGGAAGCCAGAGGTGGACGATGACCAGCGCGATCACGATGACGACGGCAGCCACTGTGAAGCGGGCAAACGTGATCATGTGGCCGAACGGCGCCAGCGCCGGGACGTAGACAACCAGCTTCCACCAGATCAGCGGCGCCAGCACGACCAGGAACGCGAAAGCCAGCAATGCAACGGCGCCGACGATCACATAGACGACCGACTCGAGCCGCAGCAGCCACCACGTTCGTTTTTCGTTGCAGGAATAGGCACGGTTAAGGCCGATGCGGAGACTCTCGACGCCGCTCGATGCAAAATAGAGCACGAAGGCGAGACCGAAGGTGAGGGCGCTGCCCTGCAGGCTGGTCAGCACGCCATTGATGTCGGCGGAGAGCGGCGCCGCGACCTGCTGCGGCCACGTTTCAAGCAGGAGCCTGGCGGCTTCATCGGCCAGTTGCTGCGAGCCGAAGAAAAATCCGGCGAGTGCCGTCACGAGAATGAGGAACGGAAACATCGCCATCAGCGATGACAGGGCGATATGGCTGGCGATCGCCCAGCCATCGTCGAGCAGAAATTGCTTCGCCGATTCAGCGACGATGCGACCGCACAGGCGAATAAGGTGCAATAGGGAGTGCCCCGCTTCAGTCCACGGCCTTGAGATTGGCGATCGGTCGCGGCTTTGCAAGCCCTCAGGCAGCCTGCACGTTGGTGAGGAACTGGCGGACTTTGCTTTCGAGGTCTTCCGCCTCAAGCGCGACCGAATCCGCCAGGCCTTTGACGTTGGCGGCAGTGCCTCGCGCCTCGGCGGTGACCCCTGCCACGCGGCTCATGGCGGCCGCACCGGTTTGCGCCTCGCCGGATGCCTTGTTCACGCCCTCGGTGATCGACGACACCGCCGCGCTTTGCTGTTCGACGGTGCCGGCTACGGTGGCGGCAATCGTCGCCATTTCGCCGATGATCTCGTTGACCTGCTCGAGCGCTCGCGCGGCGTCGGCCGTTGCCGACTGAATGGCGCCAACCTGGCCGGCGATTTCCTCGGTCGCTTTGGCAGTTTGCCCCGCGAGCGACTTTACCTCGGAGGCGACCACGGCGAATCCGCGACCGGATTCCCCGGCCCGCGCCGCTTCGATTGTGGCGTTGAGCGCCAGCAAGTTGGTCTGTCCGGCAATGGCCTGAATGAGCCCGACCACTTCGCCGATGCGGGTCGCCGCTTGGCCGAGTTCCGACATCGTCGTCGCGGTGCGTTGCGCTTCCGCCACGGCACGCTGCGCGACATCAGTGGATTTCGACGCCTGCGACGAGATTTCCCCGATCGACGCTGCGAGCTCCTCGACCGATCCGGCCGCCGTCGTGACGTTCTCGGACGCGGCGCTGGCGCGCTGCTCGGCCGAATGGGCTTCTGCCGAAACGGTGTCGGCAACCTTGTTCAGGTCGGCCGAGCTCATTTCGAGCTGCATTGACGCGGAGCGCAGCTTGCCGAGCGCCGCTTCAACCGAGCGCTTGAACTGCTCGATGGTCATCGCGATTGCGTTGCTGCGTTCCTGCTGAGAAAGGCTCGCTTCCGTCTGTTTCACCGCGAGTTGTTCGCGCTCAATCATGTTGTCGCGGAACACGATGACGGTGCGCGCCATCTCGCCGATCTCGTCGCGCGCATGGGTCGCTGGGATGCGGGCGCCCGTGTCGCCGGCAGCCAATCGTTTCATCACCGCCGCAAGGCCGCCAAGCGGCCGAGTGATGCTGCGTCCGATCAACCAGCTAAATCCAAGGCCAATCGCGACCATGGCGATGCCGACTGAAATGATGCCGAAGCGGGTGCTATCCTGAGAACTCGTTAATACCGTCGCGGCGCGCGCCGCGGTGCCGTTGGCGACCGCGATAATGTCGTCGGCACGGGGAAGCATGTTCTGGCTGTCGATATCGATCAGCGCACGTAGCGGATAAATCCGTGTCGAGGTATCGGTCCACTGCGAAAAGGCATCGGTGTAGCGCTTCACCGCGTCTTCGAGCTTGTCCTTCATCGCCGGAGTGCCATCGACATTGTCGAAAGTCGACGTGAAAGACCGGTAGCCTTGGAAGAACATCGCTCTCGCAAGATCGGATGTGGTAAGGCGATATTCAGACTCGTAATGCCGCATGGAAAGCAGCGCGAGCATCAGCTTCTGCGCATCCGCGACCTCCATCCAGGTCAATTCGTTATTGATGATATTTTCGATATTGACGCCAGAGCCGCGTAGTTTTGCGCGCAATCCCTCTTCGTCGGTGAAGCCGAGTATTTTTTGCTGACCGACAAGGTCGTCGAACGTCATTTTCAGCCCGGCCAGCTGACGACGGAGCTCCGTAATCGTCTTTTCGGGCACGCCGGCATCGGCATGCGAAATCGTGTCGAGGTTTCTTAAAGCCGAGGCTTGCGCTTGATCGAAGGCTTCAATCAAAGTCGGTGCCGGTTCGGCAACGAAATCCTTGACGCTGATGCGCATGCCGCCGATCGCGATCTTGAACTCGCGGCTGGCGTCGGCAAGCGTGGCCGCGCGCTCGCCGATATCGAAGGCGGACGCGACTTCGCTTTCGCTGGAAACAAATGTCAGGCCGTTGGCGAGAAAGCCAGCCACCGGGATCAGGGCCAATACAACGATCCTGCTGCGAACCGACAGCGTTGCGAACAGCCGGCGAGGCAGGCGGGACAATATGTCGAAACGCATCGGAGAATCCGGCGGCTGTTATTCGGGTGGAGGGCGCACGCATCGGGATGGAACCGCGAAATGGTTAATTTTCCGGGTTGCCGCCGCCTGCGCCATTGATCGCGCTGGTTAAATCGCCATTAGAGGGTAAATCCGGCCACTTGCGCTTTGCTTTTGTGCAGTGCACCCGTAGTGTCAATCCGCGTGATTTCACCGTGAGTTGTCATGCCGCCTTCCTCTCGCCCTGCCGGGCACGACTTCATTGAGCAAGCCCGGGCTGCCGTCGTAGCGATCGAAGCGCTGTTGCAGGACGCAACGGCCAAGCTGCGCGAGCGGATCATCGTCGAGGGTCACGTCGTCACCCGGCTGCTCGACCGTGAGCAGCGCGCCGCTCATGGACTGGCCTGGCTCGCGACCTACGTTGAAGCGGTGCGCCAGCTTGTCGCTTATGCCGAGCGGATGGCGCAGGCCGGCCGGTTCGGTGCGGTCGAAGAGGCGGTGACGCGGATCGGCCTGGGTGAATATCTCGCCCAGATTTCCGGCGGTATCCCGATGAGCCAGGGCGAGTTCGTTCGCCCGGCCGATCTTGGCCTCAGTGCGGCGCAAGTCGCGGCCCGGCTCGGCGGTCCGGTTGAGGCGCTGATTGCGGACGGCAATACGGCGGAGCGCCGCGCCCGGCTCATGGAGGCGATGCGCAGTGGTAATCTGCACGCGACGATCGGCGATTGCGGTCTCGACGAGACGCTCGACAGCATCCGCGATGAGATGCGCAAGTTTGCCGACAGCGAGGTGGTGCCGCACGCCCAGCAGTGGCACCTGACGAACAGTTACATCCCGCTGCAGACCATCGGGCAGATGTCGGAGCTCGGCGTGTTCGGTCTCACCATCCCGGAAGATTACGGCGGCATGGGGCTCGGCAAGGAGTCGATGTGCGTCGTCTCCGAGGAATTGTCGCGCGGCTATATCGGCGTCGGTTCGCTCGGCACCCGCTCCGAAATTGCGGCGGAGCTTATTCTCAACGCCGGCACCACCGAGCAGAAGAACAAGTGGCTGCCGAAGATTGCCTCGGGCGAAGTGCTGCCGACGGCTGTGTTCACCGAGCCGAACACCGGCTCCGATCTCGCCTCGATCAAGACGCGCGCCGTGCGCGATGCCGAAAGTTACAAGGTGTTCGGCAACAAGACCTGGATCACCCATCCGGTTCGTGCCGACCTGATGACCCTTTTGGTCCGCACCAATCCGAAGGAAGCGGGTCACCGCGGCCTGTCGATGCTGCTGGCTGAAAAGCCGCGTGGCACCGATCAGAATCCGTTTCCTGCACAAGGCATGACCGGCACCGAGATCGAGGTGCTCGGTTATCGCGGCATGAAGGAATACGAGATCGCGTTCGACGGCTTCGCGGTCAAGGCCGAGAACCTGCTCGGCGGCGTCGAAGGCCTTGGCTTCAAGCAGTTGATGCAGACATTCGAGTCGGCCCGTATCCAGACCGCGGCGCGTGCGATTGGCGTCGCGCAGGCGGCGCTCGAGCAGTCGCTGACCTACGCGCAAAGCCGCATTCAGTTCGGCCAGCCGATCGCGGCGTTTCCGCGCGTCGGCGACAAGATTGCGATGATGGCGGCGGAGGTCATGATCGCACGCCAGCTTACATATTATGCCGCGCGCCAGAAGGATTCCGGCCGCCGTTGCGATCTCGAGGCCGGCATGGCGAAGCTGCTCGCCGCGCGGGTCGCATGGGCCGCCGCCGACAACGCCGTGCAGATTCACGGTGGCAACGGTTTTGCGCTGGAGTTTCCAGTGTCGCGCATCCTGTGCGATGCGCGGATCCTCAACATCTTCGAAGGTGCCGCCGAGATCCAGGCGCAAGTGATCGCGCGCCGCCTGCTCGATGGCAGCAACTAGAGGCAACCGTTGCCGCGTCTCCGGCGTTGAAACGCAGGAGGTGTTCCATGGCAGCGAAATCGCTTTCGATCAGGCACAAGGAATGGGTTGTGGTCTGCGACGGCGCCAAGGCGCTGGTGCTGGAGAATATCGGCGACGCCACCATGCCGGATCTCAAGACCCGCGAAGTTTACGAACAAGAGAATGCTGCAACTCGCGAGTTGGGCACCGATTCACCCGGCCGTGCCGCCGGCGTGGATGGCAAGAACAGAAGCGCCGTGGGCCAGACCGATTGGCACGAGCGCAACGAGCAGGCTTTCCTCGAAAATCTGGCCAAGCGCCTCGACGCCAAGGTCAGTTCGGGCGTCATCAAGTCAATTGTGCTGATCGCGCCGCCGCGCGCGCTTGGCGTATTGCGAAGTGCTTATTCACCGGCATTGAAGGGCGCTGTCCGGGCCGAGATCGACAAGGACCTGGTTGCCGTGCCGGTACACGAGATCGAAAAGCGCCTGACGGCTGCCTGACTTTCCGATTACGCCCGCGCAAGTCGCGGTGCTATGGTCCGCCGCGATTCCAGCAGAGGGTTACGGATGGCGCGGCGTTGGGCTCGGTTCGGCACGGCAGTTCAAGCCGCCGCGCTGCTTTGCGCCTTCACGCTGCCGGCGCTGGCGCAGCCAGTGGTGCAGCCGACAACGCCCGCGGCGCCCAAGGCCGACAAGCCATCGGAGTCGCCGTCGCGGCCCGGTGTCACCACGCCGAGCGACGATCCGATGGCGGTGCCGAGCTTCTGGGACCCGCGCCGCCGCCCCGAGCGGCCCGATCTCTCACGCATCAACGGCATCCGTTTCCTCACCGAGTTCGACTACCCGCCGTTCAACTATTCCGGCGCCGACGGGCAACTGGCCGGCTTCAACATCGACCTCGCCCGCCTGATCTGCGAGGAGATCAAGACCACCTGCACGATCCAGGCGCGCCGCTTCGACACGCTGGTCGAGGCGCTCACCACCAACAATGGCGACGCGGTGATTGCGTCGCTGGTGCCGACGCCCGATCTGCGCCGCCGCATCGACTTCAGCGATCCGTATTACAGGACGCCGGCGCGCTTTGTATCGCGCAAGGATGTCGAGATCGACGACGTGCGGCCGGTCGGCCTCGAGGGCAAGCGCATCGGCGCGATCGCCGGCACAGCGCATGAAGCCTACCTGCGCACCTTGTTCACCGAGGCCGAGCTGCATTCCTATCCGAATGCTGAGGAACTGCGCGCGGCGTTGCGGCGCGGCGAGATCGACCTGCTGTTCGGCGACGGCATCGCGCTGTCGTTCTGGCTCAACGGCACCGACTCGGCGGGTTGCTGCGTATTCCGCGGCGGCCCGTTCACCGAGAGCCGCTTCTTCGGCGAGGGAATCGGCATCGCCGTGCGGCGTGGCAACGATGTGCTGCGCCAGGCGATCAACTGGTCGCTGTTCCGGCTTTGGGAGAGCGGCAAGTTCACCGACCTGTGGCTGCGTTATTTCCCGATCAGCCCGTTCTGAAGCGCGCATTTGACCGCCATGGCCGTGCTGCCTAGTGTCCGCCGCGCGGAGAAAGAATGATGACGAATAGTCCCGCCAGCGCGGCGGATTTGCGTGAAGTTGCGGAAAAGTCCGGCGCCTGGCCGTTTGAGGAAGCGCGCAAGATCGTCGCGCGGCTCAAAAAGACGCCGAAGAACGAAGTAATCTTCGAGACCGGCTATGGCCCGTCCGGCCTGCCGCATATCGGCACGTTCGGCGAGGTCGCGCGCACCACGATGGTGCGCCATGCCTTCCGCGTTCTCACCGACGACAAGATCAAGACCCGGCTGATCGCCTTCTCCGACGACATGGACGGTCTGCGCAAGGTGCCGGACAACGTCCCCAATAAAGATCTGCTGGCGCAGCATCTCGGCAAGCCGCTGACGCAGGTGCCGGATCCGTTCGGGACGCATCCCAGTTTCGGCGCGCATAATAATGCACGGCTGCGCGCCTTCCTCGATCATTTCGGTTTCGACTATGAGTTCATGTCGTCGACCGATTGCTACAAGAGCGGCCGGTTTGATCAGGCGTTGCTGCTGATGCTGTCACGCTTCGACAAGGTGATGGCAATCATGCTGCCGTCGCTGCGCGAGGAGCGTGCCGCAACCTATTCGCCGTTCCTGCCGATCGACCAGAAGACCGGCATTGTGCTGCAAGTGCCGGTCACCGCGCACGACGCCAAAGCCGGCACCATCACCTATGAGGATCCCGACACCAAACAGTCGGTCACCGTTCCGGTCACTGGCGGCCATTGCAAGCTGCAATGGAAGCCCGATTGGGCGATGCGCTGGGTCGCGCTCGGCATCGATTACGAAATGGCCGGCAAGGATTTGATCGACTCCGTCAAGCTGTCCGGCGAAATCTGCCGCGCGCTGGGTGGCGCGCCACCGGAAGGCTTCAATTACGAGCTGTTCCTCGACGAGAACGGCCAGAAGATTTCCAAGTCGAAGGGCAACGGCCTCACCATCGACGAATGGCTGAAATATGCTTCGCCGGAGTCGCTGTCGCTGTTCATGTATCGCGAGCCGAAAGCGGCGAAGCGGCTCTATTTCGACGTCATCCCGCGCAATGTCGACGAATACTATCAGTTCCTCGGCGGTTTCGATCGGCAGGATACCAAGCAGCGTCTGAGCAATCCGGTCTGGCACATTCATTCCGGCAAGCCGCCGCAGGCGGACATGCCGATCTCGTTCGCGATGCTGCTGACGCTGGTATCGTCGTCGAACGCGGAGAATGCCGATACGTTATGGGGCTTCATCGGCCGCTATCGACCAGGGGTGACGCCAAAGACGCATCCGGCGCTCGATGCGATGGTCGGCTACGCGATCCAGTATTTCCGCGATTTCGTGCTGCCGGAAAAGAAATTCCGCGAGCCGACCGACGTCGAGCGCAAGGCGCTGCAGGATCTTCGCGATGCGCTCGGTAATCTCAAGCCCGACTCAAGCGCCGAAGACATCCAGAACGTCGTCTATGAGATCGGCCGGCGCGATCCGTTCCTCGATCATGCCAAGAAGGCCAAAGATGGCCGTCCGGGCGTGTCGCTGGACTGGTTCAACATGCTCTATCAGGTGCTGCTCGGGCAGGAAAAAGGCCCGCGCTTCGGCTCGTTTGTTGCCGTTTACGGCTTACAGAACACTGTCGAGATGATCGACGGTGCGCTCGCCCGCAGCGCCTAGGCGAACGTCTCCACCTTCCCGTCGAGGCCGATCAGGCACAGTTCCACCTGCATCTTGGGGTGGCGTTTGCGCACCTCTTTGCGGAATTGCATCAGCGCCGCCTTGTGCGTCTCGGTTTCGATCTGGGTATTGGCGACTTTGACCTTGCCGTAAGCCATGTTTGCAGCACCGCATTCGCGATGGTCCATCGCGATCACTTTGGGGATGTTGTGCAGTTGGATTGAGGCCGAAAGATTCTCCCAGAACGTCCGGTGCCAGGCTTTGAAAGTAGGCGCGACCACGCCGATCGCTGCGCCGGCGAACGTGAACTGGCTGTATTTCCCGATCATGTCGCGGCTCTTCATATAGTTAAGCGTCGGCTCGGGAAACCGCGGATCGATGCAGGTCAGCAGCATCGCCTCATAATTGCCAGATGCCGCGAAAAGCGGCGAGGGGAGTGCTGCGGCGAGGCCGGTAGCGCCGGCGACTTGGAGAAACCGGCGGCGATCGAGCATGCCCGAACAGCAGGCACACGTTGCCGCATGCGTAAGCTTTGTCATGATGTCCCCCCGAAATTTGAGATCTACTGACTCGCCCACATGATGCGGGCGACCCAGAGCACATCGCTCATCGATAGCGTGCGGTCGCGGTGCTCCGAATTGAGCGAGCGCAGCTCGATGCTTTTCGTCGTCTTGCGGCGCAGCTCTTTCACCATCACTTCGCCGTCGCTGGTCTTGACCACGACGCGATCTCCGCGCCGTACGTTTGCGGCCGGTGACACGATGATGACATCACCGTCGCGATAGGCTGGCTTCATCGAATCGCCGGAAATCTCCAGCGCGTAAGCGTGCGGATCGTTGACCTGCGGGAAGGGAACCTCCTCCCAGCCTTTGCCGACCGGGAAACCCCCGTCGTCGAAATATCCGCCGGCGCCGGCTTCAGCGAAGCCGATCAGCGGCACCGCCTGCGGCGCGTGCTTGCCGCCGTCGACCAGCAAATTCATGAAGGTTGAGACTGACGTTCCGGTCGCCGCCAGTGACTTCGCGACCGATTCGGTTGACGGCCAGCGCGGCCGGCCTTCCGGTGTGATGCGCTTTGACTTGTTGAATGTGGTCGGGTCGAGCCCGGCTTTTTTGGCGAGTCCGGAGGCCGACAGCCCCTTGAGCTCGGCGAGCCGGTCCATTGCGGCCCACATTTGATTATGTGTGAGAGGTGTTGAGCGTGCCACGGATAGAGGCCTCACTGGCTAGAATCAGCTAGATGTAGGAATTATTGCCGCTACTCGCGGCATTCGGCAAGCCCTTGGAGTGACTGGGCGCCGGAGATAGGGTCCGGCAGATCGGAGCAGGTTTGTTGATCGGTCTTTTCGAGCGTCTGTCGCGTCCGTTGCTACGGGCGATTGACCCTGAAGATGCGCACAATTTGGCGCTGCGGGCGCTTCGGGTAGTGCCGCAAGGCCGTGCCGCGGCCGATCCGCCCGAGCTGGCCGTGCGGGCCTTCGGTCTGAATTTCCCCAATCCGATCGGCATCGCGCCGGGTTTCGACAAAAACGCGGCCGTGCCCGATCCTCTGCTGCGTCTTGGCTTCGGCTTTGTCGAGATCGGCACCGTGACCCCGCGACCGCAGGCAGGCAATCCGCGGCCGCGCATTTTCCGCCTTCATGCGGACGAAGCGGTCATCAACCGGCTGGGTTTCAATAATGAAGGCGCGGCCGTTGTGCTGGCGCGGCTTGCGGAACGGGCCAAAGCCGAGCTTCCGGGTATCGTGGGGGTCAATGTCGGCGCCAACAAGGATTCGGCGGATCGTGTCGAGGATTATGCGCGGCTGATCGACACCTTCGCACTGGTCGCCAGTTATTTCACCGTCAACATCTCTTCGCCGAATACACCGGGTCTGCGCGATCTCCAGGAAGCCCGGTTCCTCGACGATCTTCTGGCTCGCGTGGTCGAGATGCGGGATCAGGCGCATCGTCGTGCCGGTCCGGTCCCCGTCCTGCTCAAGATCGCGCCCGATTTGTCGCTATCGCAGCTCGACGACGTTGTTGGTGTTGCCCGCAAGCGACGGGTCGACGGCATGATCGTCGGCAACACGACGATCTCGCGCCCGCAATCGCTTCGCGATCGTGATCGTGCCAAGGAGGCTGGCGGCCTGTCGGGTCATCCACTGTTCAAGCTGTCGACGCGCATGCTGGCGGAGACTTACGTGCGCGCTGAAGGCGCGTTCCCGCTCATCGGCATCGGCGGCGTCGACTCCGGCGCCACCGCAATCGCCAAGATTAAGGCGGGCGCGACCTTGCTTCAGCTTTACACCGGCCTGGTCTTCAAGGGACTGGGGCTTGTTTCGGAGATAAAGACGGACTTGCTCGCCGCGCTGAAGCGCGGTCAGCGCGACTCGCTTGCATCGATGGTCGGCACCGATGCGGCTGCGATCACCGCGGAAAGCTGGCCCAACTAACGGCTCTTTTTCTTCTGTCATTCCGGGACGGTGCGAAGCACCGAACCCGGAATCCAGAGCCATTTGAAAGCTGCCTGCTGGATTCCGGGTTCGCGCTGACGCGCGCCCCGGAATAACGAAAAAGCTAACGCCCGCGCGGCGCGTTGATGAGCCGCATGATGATCCAGATCGGGATCACGATCACCGCGCCGAGCAGGAAATAGCGCCACAGCCAGCGCACCGCGTCGAAGCCCATGTCCCATAGGCGCCCGAACAGCGCCCGGATGCTCTCGACGATGTTCCAGGGGTCGAAGCCGAGCGCGGCAAGGATTACGCCGACTAGCACCGACACCAAAACCAGCCGGATCACCACGCCCAGCGGCGAGCCGCCCATCCATCGGTTCATCTGTGCGTCAGCCATCGCCGAATCTCCTATTGCGACTCTAGCACGGGCGTGCGGCCGTGCTCGCTCGCCGCCAGTATCTTCTCCAGTGTTTCCAGCCGATCCGCTTCACCGGGCGGTTTGTCCCAGCGCAGCCGGCTGATGCGCGGAAACCGCATTGCGACGCCTGATTTATGTCGGGTCGAGCGCTGCAAGCCCTCGAACGCGACCTCGAATACCAGTCCCTTGCCGGCCTCGTGCGTCACCTCGCGCACCGGCCCAAACCGGTCGATGGTGTTGCGGCGGACAAAGCGGTCGATCTCTTTCAATTCGTCGTCGGTGAAGCCGAAATACGCCTTGCCGACCGGCACCAGCTCGTCGCCATTCTCGCCTCGCTTCCAGACGCCGAAGGTGTAATCCGAATAGAACGACGAGCGCTTGCCGTGGCCGCGCTGCGCATACATCAGCACGGCGTCGATGGTCATCGGATCGCGCTTCCACTTCCACCATGGCCCCTTTGGCCGGCCGGGGACATAGAGCGCATCGCGCCGTTTGAGCATGACGCCTTCGACGGCGGGCGCATCACCACCGGCGTTGGCGGCACCGGGATTGGCGCGCGCAGCGATCAACTCGGTCCAGGTCTTGAACGGAACGAGCGGCGAGATATCGATGCGCGGCTCGTTGAGCTTCGCGATGAAGGCTTCGAGGCGCTTGCGTCGCTCCTCGAACGGATGCCCGCGCAGGTCGTCGTCGCCTTCGCCGAGTAGGTCATAAGCACGCAGGTGCGCGGGAAATTCCGTGATCAGCTTGGCGGTCACGGTTTTCCGGTTGAGGCGTTGTTGCAGGACGTTGAATGATTGAATGCGCCCGTCACGCATGATGAGCAGTTCGCCGTCAATTGCTGCAGGCAATTTCAGTGCCTCGATCAGGTCAGGGAAACTCTTGGATATGTCTTCGCCGGTCCGTGAATAGAGGCGCGCGACTGTCTCGCCATTGTCGACGCCAGCGACGGCCTGCACGCGGATGCCGTCCCATTTCCACTCCGCCATGAAATCTGTGGCGTCGAGCGCGGCCAGTTCCGGCTCTTCGATCGCGTGCGCGAGCATCGGCGGCCGGAACGGCGCGGGATCGGTGGAAATTGGCTTGTCGCCGCGGCCCTCGAGCCAGGCAAACAGGTCGTGGTAGGGCGGCGTCAGGCCGGGCCACAGCACCTCGATTTCATCGGGCTCTTTATTGCCAAGCGAAGCCGCTGCCGTCTTGGCCAATCGCGCCGACACGCCGATGCGCAGAGCGCCTGTCACCAGCTTCAGGAGAGCCCAACGGCCCGTTTCGTCGAGACCGTCCAGCCAGCGCGCGATCTGTGCTGGCAATTGCGTTTTGCCGAGCAGCGACAGCGTTTCGACCACATCTGTCAGGGTAGGGGGCGTGTTGGGCTTTTGCGACCGGTCGGCCGGCCACATAAGGGCGACAGTCTCCGACAAGTCGCCGACAAAGTCGTAAGAGAGGTCGAATAGCACCGGATCGGCGCGTTCCGTGATCAAAGCCCGCACCATTGCGGCCTTGGCGTGCTTAAACGTCAGTGCGCCGGTCAGCGCCGCCAACGCCCATCCGCGATCCGGCTCTTCCGTCGTCCGCAGATAATCGGCGATCAGCCGCAACTTGTTGTTGCGGCCGGGTTCGTAGGCGAGGCGGTCGAGCAACTCGGCGAACCGGTTCATGCGCTCTCCGCCGCCGGCTCGCGCTCGTCTTCGTCGCCATAACCGACGATGTCGAGCGGCCGCGCCTTCAGTCCCCGCGACTTGCTCCAGTGCACCAGCGCGTCTTCCTGGCCGTGCGTCACCCACACTTCCGAGCAACCGGTCGCCGCGATGGTCGCGGTCAACCCGTTCCAGTCGGCATGATCGGAGATGACGAGCGGCAACGAGATGCCGCCCTGCCGGGCGCGGGCGCGCACGCGCATCCAGCCTGAGGCAAACGCGGCAACCGGATCGGGAAACCGGCGCGACCACAGATCTCCAATGGCGGAAGGCGGCGCGATCGTGATGGTGCCGGCGAGATCGGCCTTGTTCATGCCGCGGGCGAGCCGAATCTCGCCGAGCTCGATGCCGCGCTCCTGGTAGTAGCCGGTGATCTTCTCCAGCGCACCGTGAATATAGATCGGCGTGTCGTAGCCGGCGCGGCGCAGCATCGCCATCACGCGCTGCGCCTTTCCGAGCGTATAGGCGCCGACCAG
Source organism: Pseudolabrys sp. (assembly GCA_035546455.1). Taxonomy (GTDB): domain Bacteria; phylum Pseudomonadota; class Alphaproteobacteria; order Rhizobiales; family Xanthobacteraceae; genus Pseudolabrys. The sequence goes on along the minus strand of DASZXA010000070.1, from coordinate 60,395 downwards.
ATGGGCGCGCTCCGGAAAAAGCTTCACCGAATGCAGCAGCTTCTCGACCTCGCCCTCGGCGTCGTGGTGACGGAACACCGGCAAGCCGAACGTCGCCTCGGTGATGAAGACGTCACACGGTACCAGTTCGAACGGGGTGCAAGTCGGGTCGGGCCGGTCCTTGTAGTCGCCGGACGCGACGACCTTCAGCCCCTTCCGCTCGACGCAAATCTGCGCGGAACCCAGCACATGCCCTGCAGGATGAAAGCTCACAGTTACATCGCCGAGCTTGATCCGCTCGCCATAACACACCGCCTGGGTCGCTCCGGCGAACTTCTCGCCATAGCGCAACCGCATGATGTCGAGAGTTTCCTGCGTCGCGAGTACCGCGCCATGCCCGGCGCGGGCATGGTCGGAATGGCCGTGCGTAATCAGCGCCTTGGCGACGGGCCTTGTCGGATCGATATGAAAGCCGCCGGATTTGCAGCACACCCCGGACGGGGTCGGCAGAAGGACATCTTCGGGACGCATAGGCATTAGATATGTCCTAGGCTCGCCACCGCGAGTCATCGAACCAACAAGGCGCCATTGGCTCTGCTCGACCCGCCTATCGCGGATATCCCGCTGCCCGAACCATTCGCCGGCTGGTTTGCGCGGCGCGGCTGGCGGCCGCGTCCTCATCAGCTCGAATTGCTGGCCAAGGCGCGGGCCGGGAAATCGGTGCTTCTCATTGCCCCGACGGGCGGCGGCAAGACTTTGGCCGGTTTCCTGCCGACTCTGGTCGAACTCGCCGGCCGTAACGCACCTGACGGGCGGCTACGCTCGACCGGCCGCGACCTACGGCGCTCTGCGGGGCTTCATACGCTCTATATCTCGCCGCTGAAGGCGCTGGCGGTCGACATCGCGCGAAACCTCGAAACGCCGGTGCGCGAGATGGGTCTGCCGATCCGTCTCGAAACGCGGACCGGCGACACGCCCGCCTCGAAGCGGCAACGGCAGCGCCGCGATCCGCCCGACATTCTGCTGACCACGCCGGAGCAGCTTGCGCTCCTGCTCGCCAGCGCCGATGCACCGTTCCTGTTCGGCTCGCTCAAGCGTGTCGTGCTCGACGAGCTGCATTCGCTCGTCACGTCGAAGCGCGGCGATCTGCTGTCGCTCGATCTGGCGCGGCTCTATGCGCTCGCGCCGAACATCACCAGCGTCGGCCTATCCGCCACAGTCGCCGCGCCCGACGACCTGCGGCGCTTCCTGGTGCCGCAACCTCTCGACGGCACTGCGATGGCCGATCTTGTGCTTGGCGCCAACGGCGCGCAGCCCGACGTATCGATGCTCGACACGGTGCAGTATCTGCCGTGGGCCGGTCACTCGGCGCGCCACGCGCTGGCGGAAATGTACGACCTTGTCCGCAAGCACAAGACGACGCTGATCTTTGTCAACACCCGCAGCCAGGCCGAATTCCTGTTCCAGTCGTTCTGGGACATCAACGACGACAACCTCGCCATTGCGCTCCACCATGGCTCGCTCGATGTCGCGCAGCGCCGGCGCGTCGAGGACGCGATGACGCGCGGCAAGTTGCGCGCCGTCGTCTGCACGTCGTCGCTCGATCTCGGCGTCGATTGGGGCGATGTCGATCTCGTCATCAATGTCGGAGCGCCGAAGGGTTCGTCGCGTCTGATGCAGCGTATCGGCCGCGCCAACCACCGGCTCGACGAGCCGTCGAAGGCCGTGCTGGTGCCGGCCAACCGCTTCGAGGTGCTGGAATGCGAAGCCGCGCTCGAAGCGGTGAAAGACAACGCGCAGGACACGCCGCCACTGCGAATCGGCGCGCTGGATGTGCTGGCGCAGCATATTCTCGGCCGCGCCTGCGGCGAGCCGTTTTTTGCCGACGACGTTTTCACAGAAGTTCGCGCTGCTGCTCCTTACGCCGCACTCAGTCGAGCCGATTTCGACGCCGCGCTCGATTTCGTCGCCACCGGCGGATATGCGCTGAAGGCTTACGAGCGCTTCGCCAAGATCCGGCAGGACAAGGCCGGAAAATGGCGTATCGCCCATCCGCGCGTGGCGCAACGCTATCGGCTCAATGTCGGCACCATCGTCGAAGCGGACATGTTGAAGGTGCGGCTGGTCCGTTCGCGGCGCACCGGCCAGCACGTTCCGCGCGGCAGTCGGCTGCTCGGCGAGGTCGAGGAATACTTCATCGAGACGCTGACGCCGGGCGACACCTTCGTGTTTGCAGGCGAAATCCTGAAATACGAAACGCTGGTCGAGAATGAGGTCTATGTCTCGCGCTCGACCGCGACCGATCCGAAGGTGCCGTCTTACGAAGGCGGCAAGTTTCCGCTCTCGACTTATCTCGCCGCCCGCGTGCGCGCGATCCTCGCCGATCGCGGCAGTTGGCGTGCTCTGCCGGAGCAAGTGCGCGAATGGCTTGAAGTGCAGGAATGGAAATCGATGCTGCCGCCGGCCGGCGATCTGCTGGTCGAGACCTTTCCGCGCGCCGCCAAGTCGTATCTCGTCTGCTATCCATTCGAAGGCCGGCTCGCGCACCAGACGCTCGGCATGTTGCTGACGCGCCGGCTGGAGCGTGCCGGCCTCAAGCCGCTCGGCTTCGTCGCCAATGAATATGCGCTTGCCGTCTGGGGCGTCGGCGATATGCAGCTTCGCATCGCGCGCGGGGAACTCTCGCTCGCCTCACTGTTCGACGAGGACATGCTCGGCGACGATCTCGACGCCTGGCTCGCGGAATCCGCGCTGATGAAGCGCACTTTCCGCACTTGCGCCATCATCGCCGGGCTGATCGAGCGCAGGTTCCCCGGTGAGGAGAAGTCCCGGCGCCAACTCACCATCTCGACCGATCTCGTCTATGACGTGCTGCGCAAGCACCAATCCGACCATCTGCTGCTCAGGGCCGCGCAGAACGATGCCGCCACCGGCCTGCTTGATATCAAGCGGCTTGGCGAAATGCTCTCGCGCATCAAAGGCCGAATCGTCCATAAACCGCTCGACCATGTATCGCCGCTCTCGGTTCCCGTGATGCTGGAGATCGGGCGCGAGACGGTTTATGGCGAGGCGGCGGATTCGTTGCTCGCCGAAGCGGCCGACGAACTGATCAGGGACGCGATGAAGTGAGCGGCAATCTGGCGCAAGCGATACCTCCCGATGGTGATATTGTCATCGGCGAAACGGCTCTGGTCGCCGACCCGGCCGGGGCGCTGTATTGGCCGCAAGAAGGCGCGCTGGTCGTCGCCGATCTCCATCTCGAAAAAGGCTCGAGCTTCGCCAAGCGCGGCATCCTACTGCCGCCTTACGACACCGCCGCAACCCTGGCGCGGCTGGCCCTGCTGATCGCGCGTTATGCGCCACGCTGCGTCATCGCGCTCGGCGATAGTTTCCACGACGGTGGCGGCCCGGATCGTCTTGCCGACGCCGATCGCACCCAGTTGCGCGCGCTCCAGCTGCATCGCGACTGGATTTGGATTACCGGCAATCACGATCCCGAGCCGGCGCAGAATATCGGAGGCTCGTTCGGCGGCGCGTTGGCGATCGGCGCGCTTACCTTCCGCCATCTGCCATCGGGCAGCGTGGGTGAAATCTGCGGCCATCTGCATCCGGTTGCGCGCGTGTCACATCGCGGCCGCGCCGTCAGCCGGCGCTGTTTCGCCACTGACAGCGTGCGGATGGTGATGCCGGCGTTCGGCGCTTATGCCGGCGGCCTCAATATCCGTGACGCTGCGTTTGCCGATGTGTTTGGCACGCTCGCTTTCACCGCGCATATGCTGGGCGATCAGCGGCTTTACGCCTTTCCGGCGCGCCATTGCATGGCGGACTAACGCATGATCCCGAAAAGTGTGAAGCGGTTTTCGGAAAAGATCATGCGCAAGGAAATCAGTCTCTTCGCAACATGATGCTGGCGAACCATCCCGTCAGCAGCGCCAGCATCGCCGTCACCAGCCCGTAGATCAGGCCATGCTCGCGTGCGGCTTCGGCGACGAATTCCTCGAAGCCGGCCTTGGTGATCTCGAATGCGGTTTCGGTGCGGCCGACCATTTCGCCGCCGGCATAAAGCTTGATGTCGGCCATGTAGACCCCGGTCGGCACCGCCGATGGGAGCGGGATCGCGGCCCGGAACACAGTCGGCGTGATGAAGCTCACCGCCGCAGTGCTCTCGTTATAGAGCCCATGCTCATTCTCGATACGCACAAATGCCGCGCGGAATGGGTCGTCGCGCACCGTGTCGGCGAAGTCGGCACCGACGCGCTGCGTCAGCAAGTAGTTGTCGAGGCCGATCTGGTCCTTGCGCAGCGTTTCCGTATTGGTGATGTGCGTGAACGGCCGGTTGGCAAGCACCGAGAGGTAGGACGGCACGTTGAGGAATCGCCGCGAGTCGACGTTGACCCAGATGCCGAGCACGCGCTCCTTGCGGCGGGTGCGGAAGGTCTGCCGGGGGCCAACGACGGTTGCCACGATGTCGTATGTGTCGCGGACCTGTGCGCCCGACGAGTCGGCTTCAATGGCGCCGAACAGGATAAGATCTTCACCGGTGAAGCTCGATGTAATGGCGACGCGATGGTGCGAAAGCGAGACGACAATTTTCTCGGCCGTCGCAGGCACAGCCGTGCTGCAAAGTCCAAGGACGAGAGCTGCGGCGAAGCGCGTCATGAGCCCAGCACCGCTCGAATGGAGAACAGGTCTTCCGGTTCGATAATGAGCGAATAGGCGAACCGCAGGCCTACCGCGAGGACAAGAAGACCGAGCAGCATGCGTAACCGCTCGCTGCGCATGCGCTGGCCGGTGCGCGCACCGAAGGTCGCCCCGATCACGCCGCCGATCATCAGGATGAGCGACAGCACTGCGTCGACCTGATGATTGGTCGCGGCGTGCATTACTGTCGCCGAGGCCATCGTCACCAGCGTCAGCACCATCGAGGTGCCGATCACGGTCGCCGTCGGGACCCGCAGCAGGTAGATCAGCATCGGCACCAGCAGGAAGCCGCCGCCGATGCCCATGATGGCGCCGACGAAGCCGATGACAAAACCGATCGCCCATACCGGGATCGCCGAAACATAAATTTTCGAGCGCTTGAAACGGACCTTGAAAGGCAGTCCATGAAACCATGCATGGCTGCCGGGCCGCCGGAGCGTCGGCGGCATGCCATGGCGCTCGCGCATGATGGCGCACGCGGCTTCGTAGACCATAAGGCTGCCGACAACGCTGAGCAGCGTCACATAAGCGAGACCGATGACGAGATCGAGCTGATCGAGCGTCCGTAATTTGGTGAACAGCCAGACGCCCACCGCCGTGCCAACGAAACCCCCACCGAGCAACATGAGCGCCAGCGCGATATCGATCGCGCGTTTGCGCCAGTATGAGATCGCGCCGGAAAAAGACGAAGCGGCGATGTGGCTGGTGACGCTGGCCACCGAGACGGCGGGCGGCACGCCGATGAAAATGAGCAGCGGCGTCATCAGGAAGCCGCCGCCAATTCCGAACATGCCGGAGATGAAGCCGACCGCCAGCCCCATTCCCAGCACCAGAAAAATGCTGACGGGTAATTCGGCGATCGGAAGGTAGATCTGCACACAGCCCCCGGAGCGGGTCGTCGCCCCGAGCGTCGCGAGCCCGCTACGCCTGGGACGTAGGCTTTCTAACCCTCAAATCCGGATTCGTCATGCGGCTCAGCGCCGCCCGACCTTAATCATCCCCGTCGAGGCGCGGACCTTCGGGGCCTCGTGCTCGGCCGCCGGGACCTTGGCATCCCAGCCGCCCGCAGGCTGCGGGACCGTGGTGGCCGCAGCCGGTTGGGTCAATGCGGCCCAGCGCTTCACGGCCAGCTTGGCGGCAGCCAGGTCTTTGGCGTCGAGCTGGGCGGCGACTTCATCTCGCTTGTGGGCGGCTTCCTTGTCGCCCTGCGTTGCGGCCAGCGAGAACCACTTGTAGGAGTCGACCAGGTTCTTGCTGCCGGTCAGGCCGCGCGCATAGAGCACCGCGAGATTGTATTGGCTGTCTGCGATGCCGTAGTCAGCCGCCTTCTGGAACCATTGCGCGGCGGTGGCGAAATCCGGTTTGCCCGTAAAGCCGCCCTCGGCATAGAGCACGGCGAGATTGTGCATCGCCTTGGCGTTGCCCTGCGCGGCCGCGGCCAGATAATTCTGCTTGGCCTTCTCGAGGTCCTTCTTCACGCCCTGGCCTTTTTCGTAGAGGCTGCCGAGGCGGAATTGCGCGGCGGCAAAGCCGGCTTGCGCCGCGCGCTCGAACCAGCGCGCCGCTTCCGTCATGTTGGCCGCCACGCCGCGGCCGTCGGCGAACCGCACCGCGATCTCGTAGGCGGCGGAGCCGTCGCCGTTATGGGCGGCGTCGCGCAGCTTGGCGCTGCCGATCGCAATCGGAATTTGCTCCATCGGTACCGCTTGGGCCGGGCCGCGAGGCCGCGGCGCAGCGGCGATCGAACCGGTGACGTCGGCGCTTTGCGGTGCCGCGATAACGGGGCTGCTTTGTCCGGCCGGTCCAATGAAGCTGAAGTTCGACGTGCCGGGGATCATTCCGGGCAATGACTGCGTCGGCGCGGGCGGCGGCGCCTGTTCGGATGTGCTGGCGGTCGTGTCGTCGTCGTTGTCATCGTTCGCCGCGATATTGGTTTGCGCCGGCGCGGTGCTTGCCTGTTGGCCCGGGCCATCCGGTTGGAACAGGTTGAAACGTGTCGCGGCGATCTCGACGCCCCCGACCACCACCGCAATCACGCTCGCGGCGACGAACAGCGACTTGACCTTCTTGCTCAACTTCTTGGCCATCGAGTCGTCCTGCGACTCGAATTCGCTGATGGCCGCCGCGACTGACGCGCTCGCATGTGATGGCGCGCGCGGGCTCTGGTCTTTCAGCGCAGCTTGCGCGGCGCGCCGTGCGGCGGCGATGAAGCCGGATTTGCCTTGCTGCGTGTCGCCGGCCGGCAACGCGTTGCCGAGCGCGGCTTCCGAAGCGGCGATGCGCGCAGCCGGATCGAGCCGCACTTGCGGCGGACCTGAGCCGGGTTCGAGTGGCAGGTCGGGCGGCAGATCGGGATTGATTGGCAGAGACTTGGCGCGCGGCATCGGCCGCCGTGCCGGCTCCGGCGTGGGTTCTTGCGCGGGTGCACTGGCAACGGGCTGCGGGCGCGGTTGCGGCGCCGGTGCGGGCGGCATCACCGGCGCGGCTTGCTCGATCGGCGCCGGCATCGGTGCGGCGCGAACCGCGAGCTTGCCCGGCATTTGCGGCGCGGGGGCAGGGCGAGTTTCACCCAAGAGGCCCCGCTCGATCGTCGCCAGCCGGTCGACCACCTGGCTCAGCGCGCTGTGAACGGCCTGAATTTCCTTTTCCGTGCGCGCGATATCCTGCTTGAGCGTATCGACGGTCCCATTGCCGCCTTCGCGCAGCCCGCTGCTCGGCTTGTTGGCGCGAATTTCCTCGATGTGGACCAAGAGGTCGCCGAGACCGCGCTCGATCACTTCCAGGTGCGTCAGGCGCGAGTCCGAGGCGTCGAGCTTCTCGACCAGCTTGACGATGCGATCTTCCAGGTGCCCGAACGCGACGTTGTCGCCGCGCGAGCCCTGCAATTTTTCGATCTTGTCGGAGAGCGAGCCGACTAAGGCCTCGAGCTTCGGCGGGACGGCAACGCCGCTTTGGTTGCGCGTCGCGATTGCATCCGAAAGCGCGGCGATGCGCTGTTCGAGGCCGTTCAAGGCGTCGCCGCTGGCGCCGGCATAGGCGAGGCGGTCGATCTTCTCCGACAGCATCGCGACATCGCTGGCGACGCGGCCGACCGCGTCGTTGGACGCGATGTGCTCGGCGACGTGCCGCAGCGTGGTGATCGATTCTTCGAGCTGCTGAAGCGTCGCAGGGTCTTTCTGTGCGACGATGTAGTCGATCTTCTGGTCGAGCCCGTGGATCGCCTCGCCAAAGCCGGCGAGATTTTCCGCGGGGGTCAATTGATAAAGCGCATCACGGACTTCGGCGAGGCCTTGCTCGAGGTTGCCGAGCGCATGTCCATCGACGCCGGCCTGACGGCCTTCCGCAATGCGCGCCGAGAGGCTCTGAATCTGGTGTTCGATGGTATCGATCGCCTGCCGGGGCATCGCGTCGTTGAGCGAATTGCCGATTGCAGCAAGTTCGCCGCGCAGGGCCTGGATGGCTTCTTCGACGCCCGGCGAGCGCAGCGTGTCGATACGGTCGGTGATCTTGCGGAGTTGCTCTTCCAGCCCCGACAAGTCCTGCGCCGGCATCGGCGCGCGCACGATGGCGGGCGGCTCTTCGAAGACCGGCGCGAGGGCCGGTGCGGGAATGATCGGCGGTGGTGCCGGGCGGAACGCGGGCGTCGGAGCGGCCATGGCTGGCTCGCCGCTGAGCGCACGACGGCGTGCGGCGATCTCCGCGACCGCGTTACCGAGACGATCCGTCAGGTTTGGCGGTGGTGCGAATGCCGGCGGTGCCGGGGCGTAAGCCGGCGCTGCATATTGCGCCTGGCGATGGTGCGGCGGGGCGTAAGCTTCGGGACCGCCGCGGCGGGTCAGTTGGTCGATGCGGCGGCTGAGATTGTCGAGCTTGGCGGCGACGTCTTCGCCGCCTTCCTCGTAATGATCATCGTCCTCCTGCGGAGCCGCGTTGGTGAGGATGACGGAATTAAGCCAGTCGCCTAGCGACATGCCGGAGCGTCGCGCGGCTTCACGCGCGGTCTCACGAGCCTCCGGCCTGATGCCTTTTACGCTCCACTGGGCGCCAAATTTCATGCTCGTCTGCCACGGTGAGCGTCAGAAACGCGCGGCTCGGAAAAGCCGGCGCGGGTCGGCGAGCATCAGGAGACGGCCCGCTTCCCACAGGGCCGGAGTCTTTAACGTTTACGGTAAACAACCCGTTAAGGATTGGCCGTGGGGCTGGATTTGCTGAGGGATTTCGCCAATCGGGGTGTTAATGCCCGGCTAAAAGCGCCCCCGGGGAGCAGCTGCGGCGCTACAAAAGGACAGGTCGGCCGGACTTGGGCCCGGCCGACCGATCTCAGCATTGGGATTGCCGGCAATTAGCGGATTACGGTCCGGTGGCCGACATAATGACCGTTGACGCAGGCGTCCTTGTTCGCGCCGAAGAACGCGGCAAAGCCACGGCACGGTTGAATGACTGCGTCGAGCGCCGCGACGGTGCCGACGCCGGCTACGCCGCCGACCGTAGCTGCGCCAGCGGTCGAGGCCGCAACAGCCGACGAGCTGCCGAGCGCGCCGCTGGCGCCAAACCAGCCTTCAGAGACACCAACGCCGACCGCAGTGCCAGCCACGGCGCCGGTGGTGACTTCAGCCGGCGCCGCCGGATTGTAGTCGCCGTACACGGTGACGTCGCTCGCGGCCAGGACCGGAGTTGACAGCAGGGAAACGGCTGCAATCGCCAACAGAGTTTTACGCATATGCATTGCTCCTTTTCATTCGCGTACCCTGCGGCTCCAACTGCTCACGATGCGGCGTGTTCCCAAGTTTCACGCAGTTGCGAGACTCCGTTTTGAAAAGCGACGGTGATGTGGCGGCTCGATGCGAACCGCGACGCACACGTGACGCAAAAGTGGCGATGATGTGATGGAAGTTCGCTCGGCGCAGCTAGACGACCACCGTCACGCGTTCGACAGCGCGTGTCACCGCCGTATAGAGCCAGCGATCGCGACTGTCCGGGAACGCGAACGACTCGTCGAACACCACGACGTCGTCCCATTGCGAGCCCTGCGCCTTGTGCACGGTGAGCACGTAGCCGTAGTCGAATTCGTCGTAAGGCTTGCGCCGTTGCCAGTCGATATGCTCAATGCCGCCGGTGAAGCATTCCGGACGTACCGAAACCTTCACGCCGCGGTTGGCTGTCTCATCGTCAGGCAATAGCCGCATCGTCATGATGCCGGTCTTCTTGCCACCGCGATCCTTCACACTCCACAAAGAGCCGTTAAACAGGCCTTTTTTGCGATTGTTGCGCAGGCACACCAGCTTGTCGCCGGCCGATGGCATGTCGCCCTCGAAGCCGCGCCGCTCGCGCAGCCGCGCGTTGTAGCTGCGCCGCGTGTTGTTGCGTCCGACCAGCACCTGATCGGCGTCGAGCACCGCCTGCGGATCGAGCTTCGCTTTCGGCACGACTTCTGTTTCGCCGTAACGGCCCGGTTCGAGATACTCGCCGGCGCGAATGTCCATCGACAGCCGCACGATCGGATTATCCTGCGCCTGCCGATGCACTTCGGTCAGCATCACGTCCGGCTCATGCTCGGTGAAGAAGCCGCCGGCATTGGCGCCGCTCTGGATCGGCGGCAATTGCGCCGGGTCGCCGAGCACCAGCAGCGGGATGCCGAACGACAGCAGGTCGCGGCCAAGCTCGGCATCGACCATCGAGCATTCGTCGATGATGATGAGATCCGCCTTCGAGGCCGGCGCGTCGTCCCACAGGTCGAAGCTCGGAATTTCTTCACCGCTTTCGCGCGTGCGATAAATCAGCGAGTGGATCGTCGACGCGCCATGACAGCCTTTGCCGCGCATTACCGCAGCAGCCTTGCCGGTGAAGGCCGCGAACTTCACTTCGCCGTCCACCGCGTCGGCGATGTGGCGGGCGAGGGTGGTCTTCCCGGTGCCGGCATAGCCGAACAGGCGAAAAATTTGCGGGTTGCCGTTCGTGCCGGGCTTTGCCTTGCGCCACGCCTCGACGGCTTTCAGTGCGTCATCCTGTTGTGGAGAAAATTCAGTCATTACATCCCGCCGAAGAGCCAGCTTTCATACCGAAAGAACGAAACTAGAACAAGCCCGAAAACCCTTATGTTTCACGGATTTCCGGCATTGCCCTTTGCTGTTCCCCGTGTTTAAGGTCGCGACCTTTTTGCGCCCCGGCGCCGGCCGAGAAAGCCCGAATGGCTCGTGACCAGATCGACATGACCCCGATCGAGACCCGCGACGAACTGGTCGCGTGGTTCGAGGCGGGCTGCAAGCCGAAAGCGCAATTCCGGGCCGGGACCGAGCACGAGAAGTTCGTCTTCACGATCGATCACCGCCGCCCGGTACCCTATGAGGGGCGCCGCTCGATCCGCGCCCTGCTGGAAGGCCTCCAGCGCATGCTCGGCTGGGAGCCGATCATGGAGGGCGACAATATCATCGGCATGTTCGACGTCACCGGTGGCGGCGCGATTTCGCTCGAGCCGGGCGGTCAGTTTGAACTCTCGGGCGCGCCGGTCGAAACCGTGCATCAGACCGCGGCCGAGTTGATCGCGCATCTTTCCCAATTGCGCGAAGTCGCCGCGCCGCTCGGCATCGGGTTCCTTGGCACGGGCATGACGCCGGACTGGTCGCGTGCCGACATGCCGAAAATGCCCAAGGGCCGTTACAAGATCATGACCAATTACATGCCGAAGGTCGGCACGCGCGGCCTCGACATGATGTATCGCACCTGCACCGTGCAGACCAATCTCGACTTCTCCTCCGAAGCCGACATGGTCAGGAAACTGCGCGTCTCGCTTGCGTTGCAGCCGGTCGCGACGGCGTTGTTCGCCAATTCGCCATTCACCGAGGGCAAGCCGAACGGCCTTCTTTCGATGCGCTCGGAAATCTGGCGCGACACCGACAATCAGCGTGCCGGCATGCTGCCATTCGCATTCGAAGACGGCATGGGCTTCGAGCGCTACGTCGATTACGCGATGGATGTACCGATGTATTTCGTCAAGCGTGGTGACAAGTACATCGACGTGTCCGGCAAATCGTTCCGTGATTTCTTTGCGGGAATGCTGGCCGACCTGCCGGGTGAGCGGCCGACGGTCTCGGATTGGGCGAACCACGTCAGCACGATTTTCCCGGAAGTCCGGCTCAAGCGTTACCTCGAAATGCGCGGTTCGGATGGTGGCCCGTGGCGTCGCCTGCCGTCGCTCACCGCGTATTGGATCGGCCTGCTCTACGACGACGATGCGCTCAACAGCGCGTGGGATCTGGTGAAGGATTGGACGGCTGAAGAGCGCCAGAAGCTGCGTGATGAAGTTCCGCAGCGCGGCTTCAAGGCGGCGGTTCGCAACACCAATTTGCACGCGCTGGCGCAGGAGACGTTGAAGCTGTCGCGCCGCGGCCTTGAGAAGCGCGCGCGGCTCGATCGTAACGGCCGCGACGAAACGCGCTTCCTGCGCCCGCTCGAAGAGATCGTGACACGCGGAATTACCCCGGCGGAAGAACTGCTCGAGAAGTATTTCAACGAGTGGAACGAGTCGGTCGCGCCGATCTACGACCAATACGCCTACTAATCATGGCCAAGGGCACGCCCGCGACGATCGCGCTGGAACAGGCGAAAGTCGCCTTCAAGCTGCACGAATACGAGTACGACCCGAACGCCGCCAAGGTCGGAATGCAGGCCGCCGAGGCGCTCGGCATCGAGCCGGCGCGTCTGCTCAAGACATTGATGGCGAAAGCCGGCGACGAGGTCGTCTGCGTGCTGCTGGCATCGGACCGCGAGGTTAATCTGAAGAAGCTCGCCGCGGCGGCCGGCGCCAAGCATGCCGCGATGCTCGGCGCGGCGGATGCCGAGCGGATCACCGGCTACAAGGTAGGCGGCATTTCACCGTTCGGCCAGAAGAAACGATCGCGCGCCTTCATCGACAGGGCGGCGCTGTCGTTTCCAGTGCTGGTGATGAACGGCGGCCGCCGCGGCCTGCAGGTCGAATTGGCGGCGGATGACGTGCTGCGCGTCCTCAACGCGACGGCGGTCGAGCTGACCTGATTACTCCGCCGCCTGTGCGGCTTCGGTCAGGTTGTCGAGCGACGAGATGATGTGCTCGGCCAGCGCATCGGCGAGCGCCGAGCTTTCGTGCGGATTGCGCACCAGGCCAATCCGGCAGTCGGGCAATTCCGGGAAGCCTTCGGCGCCGGTGAGCACGCGCATGCCGGGCCGCAAACCGGATTCCGCCAGCACCGAGACCGCGAGACCCGCCAGCACCGCGGATGACACCGCGCCGGCGTTCGAGCTCGAGTAGAGCAGGCGATAGGGGCGGTTGACGCCATCGAGCGTTTCGATCGCCATTCGCCGCCACGCGCAGGACGGGCGACCGAGTGCGAGCGGCAGCTTCTCTTCCATGTGAGTCGGATGGCGATTCGACGTCACCCAGAGCAACCGCTCACGGCGGAATGTTTCGGATGCGCGCTTGCCTTCGCAATTGGTGACGATCGCGAGATCGAGTTCATTCGCATCGATGCGCTCGTGCAGGTCGGTCGACGGCTCGCAGAGCACCGACAGCTCGACACCCGGATAAGCGCGCGAGAACCGCGCCATGATTTCGGGAAGGTAACGATCCGCGTAATCGTCCGGCACGCCGAGCCGCACGCGGCCCGACAAACCGACGTCAGAAAACGCCGCGACCGTCTCCATGTTGAGCTTGACGATGCGCCGGGCGTAATCGAGCAGCCGCTGGCCATCTTCCGTCAGCTTCGAGGCGCGGCCGTCGCGCGCGAAGATCGGACGCTGGATCCGTTCCTCGAGCCGCTTCATCTGCATCGACACGGCCGATTGCGTCTTGTTCACCACCTCGGCGGCGCGCGTGAAGCTGCCAGTCTCGGCGATAGCGATGAAGGTGCGGAGCTGGTCGACGTCGATCAGAGCGGTCATGGCAGCCATCCTGTTTTGCGCATCGGGAGGCGGGGCAACGGCGAGGCGCCAAACCAGCGGTCCCAAGCATCATCAACTGTTCTGATTGGTCAGATTAAAAACATTCGTTTCACTTATCAATAGGTGCGGTGCATAAAAGGCTGCCACTCAGGATTCGGGTGGGGCTTTCGGGTGGTTCGCCACCTCGTTTGAGCCCATTTGGCGAGCTCAAACAGCACAAATGGAGACTGACATGCGGACTTATTTTCCAACCTTGCCGATCGGCGCCGCGACTTTGGCGCGGGGTCTGGCCGTCATTTCGACCGCATTGACCCAGCAGCTCAAAGCCCTCGCCCGCGCCCGCCGCAATCGTAAGGAGGCGGCAGCGCTCGCCGGCCTCGACGGCCGGATGCTCAAGGACATCGGCATCTCGAAGGCCGACATCAACGACGCGTTTTCCTCGCCGTTCTGGGAAGACCCCACCTCGTTGCTTCGCGAACGTGCGATTGAGCGGAGGATGAATCGGGGGCTCCGCGTGACCTCGTTCGAGCGCAAGCGCGTCGAGCAAGGTCTGCACCAGGTACCGCTGGCGCCCTGGAAGCGAGCGATCTGAATCTCTAACGGCCGACCCCTCTCATCGGCTGTGACCTTCGCCTCGATTGTTCCCCTCTTGTGGCAAGGTCGTTTGCGCCCGCCGTCCCCTCGGCGGGCGCAAAACTTTTCAGCGCCGCACTTCCGAATGAAGCAGCGCGCGGCGGTCCTTGACGACGCCGATGCGGGTGCCGAGGCGGGCGATGGTGGCGAACTCGTAGCCGTTGAGCACGCGATCGCAATTCATGTGCGTGGGCGCGATGAAGAATTCCGCTTTGGTCCAGTCATCGGTCCATTCGAGCCGCGAGTTGGCCCGCTTCTCGAACGGCAGGCGCTCGCCGCACACGGCGACGCGATAACGCTCGGGATGTGCCCCGCGGCGATCGAGCATCGCGACATAGTTTTCCAGGCGATCGACTGCCTCCGGCATGATGCCGACCCAATAATCGGTCGCGTAGCGGCCGGCCGCGCCGGGCAGGCCGCCGACCAGCGGGTTGTAAAAGAGATTTTCATAAGGATGCAGGCGCACGAGCTTCGCCGCGTTCCATGTCAGCATCACCAGAACGAGGGCGAACGCGCTACGCGCAATCCGCGGCGCATGGGTGTTGAGCCGACTAAGCAGGTCATCGAATCCGATTCCGGCCAGTGCTGCAAAAACCGGCACCACGAACAGGAAATGCCGCAGGCCGGTGAAAGCCGGGCCTTTATCGATCACTTCGCAGGCAATGGGGAACAGCGCCATGCTGGCGAGCAGCAGTGTCTCGCTGCGCCGCTCCCCCGTCGCACGACGATTGCGCCATGCGGCTAATGCCAGTGCGATACCTGTGCCGGCGAGCACGAGCAGCGGCAGCCGGATCAGTAGATAGGCCGGGACGTACCAGCGCGGCACCGTGGCCATCGTATAGATCTGCCCATCAAGCACGGTGCGGATCTGATAGTGGAAATGGCTGAAGTCGATCAGGCCACGGATCGGATTAAGAGGTGACAGGCTCGACCACGGCCATGCCAGCAGCATGATGGCATACCCGATCAGGAACGCAGGCGCGAAGGCGATCGCTGAATCCGCAAAAAATTGAAGTTGCCCGCGAGGCGCCTCGCGTCTCTGCATGAGCCGCGTTAAAATTGCGAACGCAGCATAGCCGACCAGCAAGAGCCCGAGCACACGGATGCCGAGCGCGGCGCCGAGCAGCAGGCCGAATGCATTCACGTTGCGCCAGCGTGGCTGCGGCAATTCCCTCGCGGTGCGCAGCAGGAAATAGATCGCCCAGATCATCGCCGCCGCGAACGGGATGTCTTTTGTGTGGTTGAACATCGCGCCGTACCAGCAGCCGCTGACGGCGAGGGCGAAGGCCGCAATCGCGCCGGCGCGAGGCCCGGCGATCAGGCGCGCGGCCGCCCAGGCGCCGGCAATTCCGGCTAGGCCGGTCAGGCTGCTCAGGATGTGACGGACGAGATACGCATCGAGAAACGGCAGCGCGCGTTCGGCAAGCACCGCGATGACGTCGAACAGCCCGCCATAGAGGTAGAGATTGGAATAATGGAACAGCGCCTGGTCGCGGAAGCCACTGAGATAATAGGCGACGATCAATTCGCCATAGCGCTGCTGGACCTCTTCGTCGTTCGAGATTGCGTAGGATTTCAGCGTCGCCGAAACGGCCGTGACCAGCACGATCGCCAGAACCGCGACTGCAATGTCATATGGATCGTGCCCGGCGAGCGCGGCACGCGCGCGTCCCACCAGCCGCCGCGCAAGCGCAGCGAATTGCTCCCCGTCCAGCATTGTTCCCCCCACCCCAAACGAGTGTGGCGGGCGGCGCGGAACTTGTCATGCTGCGCCTGCACAGACGGCTGATGGCGTTAAAGCCCCGCTTGGAGCGGGTTAAACGCCTGCTACCGCACCGCGCTGAAGAAGCGGGAGAGCCGCAGCCCCTGCGGCCAGGTCCAGACTGGCCGGTCCTTCATGCCGAGATCCCACGAGCCGATAATGCCGTCGACGCGGCCGACCAGGTTTTCGATTGGCAACAGGCCGACTCCGCCGGCCCGCAGCGGTACGCGGCTGTCGGCGGAATTGTCACGGTTGTCACCCATGACGAACAGATGGCCGGGCGGCACGACGAGCTCGTCCATGTTGTCGAGCGCGCCGACCTCCATCATCTTGAAGATCGGATGAGACACGCCACCCGGCAGCGTTTCGATGTAGCGCGCCGCCGGTCCGGTCTCTCCGTCGCCACTTTCGACCTGACCGGTGCCGTCGTGCTTGAGGGTCACGCCTTCGCCGTTGATGAACACGCGGCCGTCGCGTAGCGCAACACGGTCGCCCGGCAACCCGATCACCCGCTTGACCCACACTTGCGATTCATCGCCTGGCCAGCGGAACACGACGACGTCGCCGCGCTTCGGCAGCGAAGCCATCACGCGTCCGGTCATTGGCAAATTCACGAACGAGGGCAGGGAGGCCGTGCCGTAGCCGTAGGGAAATTTCGTCGCCACCAATTCGTCGCCGATCAGCAGCGTCGGCTCCATCGAGCCGGACGGTACATAAAATGGCTCGGCCAGTGCCGTCTTCGCCGCTAGCGCGATCAACAGAATGACGACGATATCGGTGACGCTCTTGATCCAGTTTGCGACTTTCATTGCCGGTCTCACGCTGTGCCGCCGACGGTGATCTTGTCCATGCGCAGCGACGGCTGGCCGACGCCGACCGGCACGCCCTGGCCATTCTTGCCGCAGGTGCCGATGCCCGGATCGAGTGCGAAGTCGTTGCCGATCATGGAAATGCGATGGAGGTCGGTCGGGCCGTTGCCGATCAGCATCGCGCCCTTCACCGGTGCGGTGACCTTGCCGTTCTCGATCTTGTAGGCCTCGGTGCACTGGAAGACGTATTTGCCGGACGTGATGTCCACCTGGCCGCCGCCGAAATTCACAGCGTAAAGGCCGCTCTTCACCGAGGCGATGATCTCTTGCGGGTCATGCTGGCCGGCCAGCATGTAAGTGTTGGTCATGCGCGGCATCGGCACGTGAGCGTGCGACTCGCGCCGCCCGTTGCCGGTCGGTTTCATGCCCATCAGGCGCGCGTTCTGGCGGTCCTGCATGTAGCCGACCAGAATGCCGTCCTCGATCAGCACGGTGCGATTGGTCGGCGTGCCTTCGTCGTCGATCGAGAGCGAGCCGCGACGCTGCTGCATGGTGCCGTCGTCGACCACAGTGACGCCCTTGGCGGCAACCTGCTTGCCCATCAGGCCCGCGAACGCCGATGTCTTCTTGCGGTTGAAATCGCCCTCAAGGCCGTGGCCGACCGCTTCATGCAGCATCACGCCGGGCCAGCCGGAGCCGAGCACGACATCCATTTCACCGGCCGGCGCGGCGACCGCCGTGAGATTGAGTGTTGCCTGCCGCACCGCCTCATCCACCGCGCCGCGCCAGGCATCCGGCGAGATGAAGCGCGTATAGCTTTCGCGGCCGCCGAAGCCGTGGCTGCCGGTTTCCTGCCGGTCGCCTTCGCCGGCAACGACTGACACATTGAGCCGCACCAGCGGGCGGACGTCGCGATAGCTCTCGCCGTCGGCACGCAAAATCTCCACCACCTGCCAGGTTGCCGCAATGCTCGCCGTCACTTGCCGGACGCGCGGATCCTTCGCGCGCGCATAGGCGTCGATTTCGGTGAGCAATTTCACCTTCGTTTCGAACGCAGGCTCGCCGAGCGGATTGTCGTCACCGTAGAGCTTACGGTTGGTGCGGCCAGGGGCATCGGCGTAAGTGCCGCTGTGGCCGCCCTTGACAGCACGCACCGCCTCGGCGGCACGCGCAATCGCCGCCTCCGACAGATCGGACGCATGCGCGTAGCCGACAGCCTCATCTTTCACCGCGCGCAGGCCGAACCCTTGCGCGGTGTCGTAGGTCGCCTGCTTGAGGCGGCCATTATCGAACATCAGCGCTTCGGATTGCCGGTATTCCAAAAACAGCTCGCCGTCGTCAGCGCCTTCGAGGCCGCGCTTGATGAGCTTGTTGACGCTGCTGCGATCGAGGCCGCTGCGGTCGATCAACGACGAAATGGCTTTCGAATCCATGGAGGGCTCCGTTCCGGCGAGACATAAGACTTGCCGGCCGGTTTGGCGAGGGTATGGCGGCTGGTGCGTTATCGCGCGCGGTTTTCTACCGGACGCTGGTCGAGCGCATTGCGCACCGCGCGCGCCATCGTTGCCAATTGGTAAGGTTTGCGGAGCACAGGGAAGGGGCTGCTCGAATCGCTCGCCGCCTGCGAATAGCCCGTCGTCAGCAAAACTTTGATATTGTCGTGCTCCTTGCTGAGGTGCTGCGCGAGTCCCATTCCGTCCATCGGCCCCGGCATGACGACGTCCGTCAGCACCAGCGCGATGCTATCGTCGGATTTCAGCGCGTCCAGTGCGCGCGTCGCCGAATCGGCGGTTCTGACCGTGTAGCCGAGCTCTTCCAGCATCGACGCTGCAATCGATTGAACGTCCGGATTGTCTTCCACCAGCAGAACCGTTTCGCTGCCGCCGACCAGGGGCGCGCCTTGCTCGTCCAGCATCGGCACAACTGTTGCCTTGCTGCGCGGTAGATAGAGCGTGACGCTGGTGCCGACGTCGATTTTGCTGGTGAGCCGCACGCTGCCGCCGGCCTGATGCGCAAAGCCGTAAACCTGCGACAAGCCGAGCCCGGTGCCTTTTTCAATACCTTTGGTGGTGAAGAATGGATCGAACACCTTCGACACGATGTCCGGCGCGATGCCGACGCCTTCGTCCTCGACCTCGATCACGACGAAATCGCCACGCCGCAGATCGCCGGGATCGCGTTCTGCGATCGTCTCATTGCGTGCAGTAATCTTGATGCGGCCGCCCTTCGGCATCGCGTCGCGCGCATTGACCACGAGATTGATAATGGCAACTTCGAACTCGTTGACGTCGATCATCACCGGCCAGGTGTCATCAGGAATGGTGATGTCGAGCGTGACGTTGCCCTTCGCCGTGGTCGCGAGAAAATCACGCATCGCGTCGAGGCATTCCGACAGATTCACCGTGGTGCGATTGAGCGACTGGCGGCGGGAAAAGGTGAGCAGTTGCCGCGTCAGGCTTTCCGCACGGCTGGTGGCGAACTCGATCGCCTCGATCGCGCGCTTCTCCTTCGGCTCGTTCAACCGCTGCTTGAGGAACTGGGTATAGCCGCCGACCACCATCAACATATTGTTGAAGTCGTGAGCGATGCCGCCGGTGAGCTGGCCGAGCGCGTCCATCTTCTGCGCCTGAGCCAGTTGCGCTTGTGTCCGCTCAAGTTCGAGCTGCGCCTCGCGGCGCTCGGTAATGTCGCGGGTAATCTTGGCGAAGCCGCTCAACCGGCCTTTCTCGTCGTAGATCGGGTCCATCACGACGTTGGCCCAGAACCGGCTACCGTCTTTCCGCACGCGCCAGCCTTCGACTTCGGAACGCCCTTCCCGCGCCGCGCGCGCCAGCATGCGCTCCGGGGCTCCACTGGCTTGTTCTTCAGCCGTGTAGAACTTGCGGAAATTTTGCCCGATGATTTCGTGCGCGAGATATCCTTTCGCGCGCTCGGCGCCGGCGTTCCACGTCGCCACCGTGCCATCGGGCGTCAGCCGGAAAATCGCGTAGTCGGTGACCGCGTCGACCAGTGTGCGGAAGTCACGCTCGCTGTCGCTGACGCGCTTTGCCACATCGGTGTCGCCGCTGATGTTGCGGCCGATCACGTAGATCAGATTACCCTCCGCCGCGAGCGTCCAGTTGAACCAGTACCAGGAGCCGTCCTTGTGGCGGAAACGGTTCTCCATGCGAGCCTGCGGCTGTCCGGCGGCAAGCCGCGCGCGCTGCACTTTCGCCGGCCCGGCGTCATCCGGATGGCGCAGAAATTCAACGTTCAACTGTTTGAGTTCGGCCTCGCTCCAGCCAAGCAGCCTTTGCCAGGCCGGATTGGCGCTGTGAATCGCACCGTTAAAATCCGTCACCGCCATCAGGTCTTCGGACAGTTGCCAGACGCGGTCGCGCTCGCGGGTGCGCTGGGTGACTTCGTCCTCGAGCCTGTGCGTCAGATGACGGAGTTGTTGGTCGGCGCGATATTCGTCGGTAGTTTCCAACGTGATGACGAGAATTCCACCGATGCCGCCAGGTGCGGTCACATCCGGGATCGGGCTGTAGCTTGCCGTGAATCGCGCATCCTCCGGACCGGCATCTCGTTCGATGCGCCACGGGTGCATCTTCTCGAAGAATGCCGGCCCCTCGCCGCGCAGGATCGCGCGATTGAGCGCGCCGAGGTCATCGGCAATCTCCGGCCACACGTTTTCGATCGGCTCGCCCAGCGCCGCCGGATGTTTTGGGCCGAGCAATGTTGCGTAAGCGTCGTTGTAAATTGAAATAAGCTGCGGGCCCCAGCGCACCGCCATCGGAAAGCCGGAGGCGAGCACCATTTCGGTCGCGGCCTTTAGAGCCGGCGACCAGGTTTCGATCGGGCCGAGCGCCGTTTTTGACCAATCCTTGGCGAGGATGAGCCGAGGCATTTCGCCTCGCAAACGCGTGGCGAAAGCGAGACCCAACTCGCTTAAAAGTGTCGGCCGATCGTCCATCGCTGCGCTTCCCCACGCCAAATCCAACAAGCCCGGCGCAGCCAAAAGGTTCCCTAGTCCCAGGAAAAGTCCACGGAGACCTCGCCGATCGGCTCCAACACATGGGTGAGGGCGGTCTCATCCTTTTCCAGCATGAGCGGCGGGGTGATCGAGCCAGTAATAATGACATCGCCAGCCGCAAGCTTTTCGCCATAGGCCGCCAATGTATTGGCGACGTGTGCGACGATGTCCGGCAGCCTGCCGGTTAGCGCTTCGGGGTCGGTTGTTGAGGCGGCTTTCGCGCCGCGGCGAATGAGACGCGACGTCAGTCCGCCGACGTCTGCGCCGGGCCGCGTCACGCCCGCCAGCAGAACGTGGCGCTGATAGATGTCGGTGCCGATGACCGCGTCGAGATTGTCCGGTGTTGGCACTGGCTCGAAATCGGCCAGCTCGATCGCCGGGAAGATTTCCTTCACCGCTGCGACCGCGCTGTCTGCGGTCGCGCCACCCGGAAGATCCCGCATCATGCGCACCGCGATTTCGCATTCGGCCACCGGCCGCGTCCATCCGGCGAGCGAGACGGTCGAGCCTGACAGCAACAATGCCCGTTGCATCAGGTAACCGACCGCCGGCGCGGCGATCCCGAGCTTCTGCATCAACGCAGGAGCGCCGAGGCCGACTTTCCAGCCGAGCGGCCGTTCGCCTTTGGCGATGCGTTCACGCCGCGTCGCGAGCTGCTTTTCCATGCCGCGCGCGATACGCGCGTCTTCCCAGGCTTTGGCCACGTCAGACTCCATCGATCAGGATCATCGTGCTTTTCGTCACTGCATGCCGATCCGGAATCAATGGTTGATAGCCGGGATCGTTGTACCAGGCCTTCGCGGCGTCTTTGCTTGGGAATTCCACGATCACCACGCGCGTCGGCTTGTCGCCTTCGAGCATCTCGTGTGTGCCACTCCTCGTCAGGTAACGGCCGCCGTGCTTCTCGATGAATGGGATCGTCTTGGCGAGATAAATGTCGAACGCGCCTTGGTCGCTGATGATGTGCTGGCCGATGTAATAAGCGCGCGGTGTCTGCCCTGACGCTATCTTCTCGGCAGTTTTCTTGAATGCTTTGCCGAGCGCGGCGCCGAATTGTTCGGCTTTCGATGTCATGATTATCTCCGCCATCTCGGCTGTCATGCCCGGGCTTGTCCCGGGCATCCACGCCTTGGGTGCGATTGTGGTCAGAGTAAAGACGTGGATGGCCGGGACAAGCCCGGCCATGACGACAACGCCTAGGGCAGCTTGTCGTAGCCTTCGCCGAAGCCCTTGAGGCTCATCGGGAAGCCGATGCCTTCTTCCGGGGTCTGGAAGATAATGAAGGTCGCAGTCTGCCCGCCGCGCAATTTTTTCAGCAACTCGTCGTCCATGACGACTTCGGCAATACAGCCATTCGGAAGGCAACGCACGAAGCCGGCGCGGCCGATATCGGCATTGTCGATTTTGAGGCCGAGCCCGGACGGCAGCAGGACGCCGAGCGGTGCGACCACTCGCATCAGCCGGCTCTTCTGGTCAGCGGTCTTGAGCACGATCACGGTGAGGCCGACATTGGCCCGGTCCTCGGCGGTCACGCTCTGCATCAGGGCGCATTGTTCGCTGTGCGCGCCGGGCGGGGTGTCGCACCGGATCTGCCAGTCCTGATGGATCGAGCGCACCGCCCCTTGCGCCAGGGCGGGACTGGTGGCGGGGAGGCTCACTGCCAGCACCAGCGCCAGTCCGGCAAGGAGCTGCCACCCAGGATTGGTCCGCGCGATCATCGGTTCAGGTTCATTCTCAACAGCCGCGAATCGGTCGGCATCATGCATCTTATTTCCGTCAGCCGGGTCATGCCCCATTCACATGATGAAGCAAAGGCAAAAATGCCCCGAATGTGGCGGCCGCTGCCGCCGTTTTTGCACGTAGAAGAGCTATAAGGTGCATTGCGGCAGGGCCTGAATTGTGGTTTGGAATTTGCGGGATTCCCCCATCCCGCGGCACGACTGGCAGCCACGCCCGTGGCAAATCGCCGTGCCTGGCGGGGTCGAACCGGACACAAGCCCGCGCTATACGGCGGAAACCGGCCGACTTTTCGTCGAAGGAGCTGACACGGCGATGCTGACGCCCAAGAAGTTGATTGGCATTTTCTCTCTCTGCGCGGCGCTGGTCGCGGGCGGCGGTGCCGCCCTGGCAGCCGCCGGACATCCCGAACCCTGGCAGCTCGGTCTGCAAACCGCCGCTTCACCAGTCATGGAAGACATCGTCTGGTTTCACGACTTCCTGTTGTGGCTGATCGGCGCGATCACGCTCTTCGTGCTCGGGCTTCTGATCTTTGTCTGCATCCGGTTCAATGCGCGATCCAATCCGGTGCCGTCGCGCACGACGCACAACACTTTCATCGAGGTGATCTGGACCGTCGTTCCGGTGCTGATCCTGGTGTCGATCGCGGTGCCGTCGTTCCGCCTGCTGTTCCTGCAGCTCGACGTTCCGAAAGCCGACCTGACGATCAAGGCCACCGGCAAGCAATGGTTCTGGAGTTACGAATATCCGGACCAGAAGATCGCGTTCGACTCGGTGATGGTCCAGACGAAGGATCTCAAGGAAGGCCAGCCGCGGTTGCTTACGGTCGACAATCAGGTCGTCGTTCCGGTCAATAAGATTGTGCGCGTGCAGACTACCGGCGCCGATGTCATTCATTCGTTCGCCGTGCCGTCGTTCGGCATCAAGATCGACGCGGTCCCCGGCCGCCTCAACGAAACCTGGTTCAAGGCCGAGCGCGAAGGCGTCTACTACGGCCAGTGCTCGGAGCTTTGCGGGCGCGATCACGCCTTCATGCCGATCGCGGTCCACGTCATGAACGACAAGGACTACGCAGCCTGGCTCGAACAGGCGAAGAAGAAGTTTGCAATGGACGACTCGAAGCCGACCAACGTGGCGGCTGCCGAGACGGGGCGATAACAGCGAGACTTAGGTCGAAGGACGAAGACGATGGCGCATACAGCAGCTCACGGCGCGCATGACGATCACGCTCACCACACTCCGACCGGATGGCGCCGGTTTGTTTATTCGACCAACCACAAAGACATCGGGACGATGTACCTGATCTTTGCGCTGATCGCCGGTGTGATCGGTGCGTCGCTGTCGATCGCCATCCGGGCAGAGTTGCAGCATCCGGGCATCCAGATCTTCCCGTCCTCGCATGAGTTCGACGTGTTCACCACGGCGCACGGCCTGATCATGATCTTCTTCATGGTGATGCCGGCGATGATCGGCGGGTTCGGCAACTGGTTCGTGCCGCTGATGATCGGCGCGCCGGACATGGCGTTCCCGCGCATGAACAACATTTCGTTCTGGCTGCTGCCGGCTTCGATCTGCTTGCTGTTCACCTCGTTGTTCGTCGAGGGCGAGCCCGGCTCGCTCGGCGCCGGCACCGGCTGGACGCTTTATGCGCCGCTGTCGACGTCCGGCCACCCCGGTCCGGCGGTCGACTTCGTCATTCTGTCGCTGCATCTCGCCGGCGCGTCGTCGATCCTCGGCGCCATCAACTTCATCACCACGATCTTCAACATGCGCGCGCCGGGCATGACCCTGCACAAGATGCCGCTGTTCGTCTGGTCTATCCTGGTGACGGTGTTTCTGCTGCTGCTGTCGCTGCCGGTTCTCGCCGGCGCGATCACCATGCTGCTGACCGATCGTAACTTCGGCACCACGTTCTTCTCGGGCGAGAACGGCGGCGACCCGATCCTCTACCAGCACCTGTTCTGGTTCTTCGGTCACCCGGAAGTCTACATCCTCATTCTGCCGGGCTTCGGCATGATCTCGCAGATCGTCGCGACCTTCTCGCGCAAGCCGGTGTTCGGTTATCTCGGCATGGCCTACGCGATGGTGGCGATCGGCGGCATCGGCTTCGTCGTGTGGGCGCACCACATGTACACGGTCGGCATGTCGACCGGCGCACAGGCCTACTTCATCGCGGCCACGATGGTGATCGCGGTGCCGACCGGCGTGAAGATCTTCTCATGGATCGCCACGATGTGGGGCGGCTCGATCGAGTTCCGCACCCCGATGGTGTGGGCGATCGGCTTCATCTTCCTGTTCACGGTCGGTGGCGTCACCGGCGTCGTGCTGGCGAACGCCGGCGTCGACCGCGTGCTGCAGGATACTTATTACGTCGTCGCGCACTTCCACTACGTGTTGTCGCTCGGCGCCGTGTTCGCGATCTTCGCGGGCTGGTACTACTGGTTCCCGAAGATCAGCGGCTACATGTACAACGAGTTCCTCGGCAAGCTGCACTTCTGGGTCACCTTCATCGGCGTGAACCTGGTGTTTTTCCCGCAGCACTTCCTCGGTCTCGCCGGTATGCCGCGTCGTTATGTCGACTATCCGGATGCCTTCGCGGCCTGGAATAACATCTCGTCGATCGGCTCCTATATTTCGGGCTTCGGCATCCTGATCTTCTTCTTCTGCATGGCGGAAGCCTTCATGAAGAAGCGGGTGGCCGGCAACAATCCGTGGGGTGCCGGTGCGACCACGCTCGAGTGGACGCTGACGTCACCGCCGCCGTTCCACCAATTCGAAACGCTGCCGCGGATCAAGTAAGGACCATCGCGAAGAATTATGTCGCTCGTCGGCGAAGGCGCGGAGTTCCGGGGTTCGATTGCGGATGTTCAACCGAGCATCGCAGGGGCCGGGGACTATCTGAGTCTGCTGAAGCCGCGGGTGATGTCGCTGGTGGTGTTCACCGCGCTGGTCGGCCTTGCCGTGGCGCCCGCGTCCATCCATCCGTTGATCGGCTTCACCGCGCTGCTCTGCATCGCGGTGGGGGCGGGCGCGGCCGGCGCGCTCAACATGTGGTACGACGCCGACATCGACGCCCGCATGACGCGCACCGCGCGCCGTGCGGTGCCGATGGGCCGCGTCAAGCCGGGTGAAGCGCTGGCGTTCGGGCTGGTGTTGTCGGCCTTCGCGGTGATGACGATCGGCCTGCTGGTCAACGCACTGTCGGCGGCGTTGCTCGCCTTCACGATCTTCTTCTATGCCGTCGTCTATACGATGTGGCTCAAGCGCTCGACGCCGCAGAACATCGTGATCGGCGGCGCCGCCGGCGCGCTGCCGCCGATGATCGGCTGGGCCGCCGTTACCGGATCGTTGTCGTTCGAGCCGGTGCTGCTGTTCCTCATTATCTTTTTCTGGACGCCGCCGCATTTCTGGGCGCTGTCGCTCTACCGCGCCGATGACTATGCGCGCGCCGGTGTGCCGATGCTGCCGGTGGTCGCCGGCGAGCTTCCGACCCGCCGTCAGATTCTTCTCTACACTCTGATTCTGGTCCCGCTCGGTGTTTCGCCGTGGCCGCTCGGTTATGCCAGCCTGCTCTATGGCGTCACCGCGTTGGTGACGGGCGCCGTGATGATCGCGCTTGCCGTGCAGGTTTATCGTGAGCGCAGCCCGGCTGACCGCGCAAGCAAGCACTTGTTCGCTTTCTCGATCCTTTATCTCTTCCTGCTCTATGCCGTTCTGCTTGTTGAGCGTGGCTGGGGCGGGCTGTTGATGCGGTGGGCGGCGTGACAATGGCCGACAAGCATGAAGAAGGGATTGTGCTGACCGAAGCGCAGAAGCGTGCGCGCCGTTCGCGCTCGATCGCGATCGCGCTGGCGCTCGCCGCCTTCGTCATCCTGTTTTACATCATTACCCTCGTGAAGGGCCCCGGCGTTCTGGTGCGGCCGATATGAAGCGCGAGACTACACGACGCGATCTGATCGTCGCCGGCGGGTTTGGCGTTCTCGCCGCCGCGATGGTGGGCGCAGCTTACGCAGCGGTGCCGTTCTACACCTGGTTCTGCCGCACCACCGGGTTTGGCGGCACCACGCAGGTCTCGGAGAAGGCGCCGGGCTTCATGCTGGACCGCACCGTGCAGGTGCGCTTCGATTCCAACATCGCGCCCGGTCTGCCGTGGAAATTCACCCCGGAGAAGACCGAGATCACCGTTCACATCGGCGAGGTGGTCACGGCGCTCTACAAGGTCACGAATCTCGCGGCGCGCCCGACCACCGCGCAGGCCTCCTACAACGTCACGCCGCCGACGGTCGGCAGCTATTTCAACAAGATCAACTGCTTCTGCTTCACCCAGCAGCACATGGCGCCGGGCGAGACCCGCGAGATGGCGGTCGTGTTCTATGTCGACCCGTCGATCGTGAAGGACAGCGAGCAGGACGGGCTCAACACGATTACGCTGTCATATACTTTCTATGCGCTGCCGGATAAGGAAACGCCGGTCGCGACCAACGAAAAGCCCAAGACATCACCCTCGGGCAAACTATAGAGGCAACGGAGACGACGATGGCTGACGCTCACGCCAAACCGCACCACGACTATCATCTCGTGGACCCATCGCCGTGGCCGGCCGTCGGCTCGGTATCGGCTTTCATAGCTGCGGTCGGCGGTATTTCCTGGCTGCATCACCTGTATTCCGCCGCGCCGATCGTGTTCGGCATCGGCGTTCTTGGCATCCTCTACACCTTCATCGCCTGGTGGCGCGACGTCATCAACGAAGCCGAGTTCGGCGGCTTCCATACCCGCGTGGTGCAGATCTCGCATCGCTACGGCATGATCCTGTTCATCGCCTCCGAGGTGATGTTCTTCGTCGCCTGGTTCTGGGCTTACTTCAACACCGCGCTGTTCCCGGCCGATGTCCACGACGTCGCCCGTGCCGCCTTCACCGGTGGCGTCTGGCCGCCGAAGAGCATCGAGACTTTCGATCCGTGGCACCTGCCGCTGCTCAACACGTTGATCCTGCTCACCTCGGGCACGACTGTCACATGGGCGCACCACGCGCTGCTGGAGAACGATCGTCAGGGTCTCAAGTGGGGTCTTATTCTTACCATTGCGCTCGGCCTGACCTTCACCTGCGTGCAGGCTTATGAGTATTCGCATGCCGCCTTCGCGTTCAGCGGCAACATCTACGGCGCCACCTTCTTCATGGCGACTGGCTTCCATGGCGCGCACGTCATCATTGGCTCGATCTTCCTGATCGTGTGCCTAGTCCGTGCGCTCAAGGGCCATTTCAGCCCGACCCATCACCTCGGCTTCGAATTCGCCGCCTGGTATTGGCACTTCGTCGACGTGGTGTGGCTGTTCCTGTTCGCTTGCATCTATGTGTGGGGCCACGGCGCGGAAGCCGTTGCCGGCGCTGCCCACTAGCGGACCCTGAAGACCTGCTACAAAGGGCGGCCCCATCAGGCCGCCCTTTGCGTTTTGGAGAGCGCATGAACGACCGGCAAATGCTTGGACAAGCGGTCTCGCGCGGCCTGCGCGGGCGATGCCCGCAATGCGGCGAGGGGCATCTGTTTAGTGGCTTCCTCACGATGCGGCCGCGTTGCGACAAGTGCGGCCTCGATTACAGCTTCGCCGATGCCGGCGACGGGCCGGCGATCTTTGTCATTCTGATCGGCGGCTTCATTGTGGTATTCGCCGCGCTGATCACGGAAGTGCTCTACCAGCCGCCGTTCTGGTTGCATGCGGCGCTATGGCTTCCGCTCATCCTGCTGGTGACACTGCTACCGCTGCGTCTCCTCAAAGGCCTGCTGATCGATCTGCAATATCACCACAAGGCGCAGGAAGGGCGGATGCACTTCCGTAACGACGAGTGAATCGCGGCATCGTCACTGCGACCTTTTTCGCGATCATTGGCTTTGCAATCCTGGTCTCGCTCGGCATCTGGCAGCTTGAGCGCAAGACCTGGAAAGAGAATCTGATCGCGACGCTGAATACACGCATCGCCGCGCCGCCGCATGCACTCCCGCTGTCGCCCAATCAGGCCGCCGATGAATTCAGCCGCGTGCAATTGCGCGGCACATTCATTCCCAATCAAAGCGCGCTGGTATTCACCTCGGGCTCCGCGCTGCGGCCTGACATTGCGACGCCCGGCTATTGGGTGTTGTCGCCGCTGCGCACGAATGATGGCCGGATCGTTGTCGTCAATCGCGGCTATGTCGCCGACAAGGATGCTCCACCGCCACCATCGGGCGAGGCCGATCTGGTTGGCGCGCTGCGCTGGCCGGACGAGGGCGGCATGTTCACGCCCGCCGACGATCCGCAACATAACCTGTGGTACAGCCGCGATCCGGTCGCGATCGCGGCGGCAAAGGGCTGGGGTCAGGTCGCGCCGTTCTTCGTCGAGCAGGAGACGCCGCAATTCACTAACGCCCCGCGCGCGGGTCCGCTGGTCGTCCATTTGCGTGACGCCCATCTGCAATACGCCATCACATGGTTCGGGCTCGCGGCCGGCCTCGCCGGCGTCTATCTGGCCTGGCTGCGCGGCCGTTTGCGCCGCGCCTGAGCCCCGGCTAGTGTGCCCTGTCATCGGCCGGATGGCCGAAAAAGGCGACTTAATTCAATGCGTTACATCTCCACGCGGGGCGAGGCCGCCCCGCTCGATTTTGTCGAAGTGATGCTCGCGGGCCTTGCCCGCGATGGCGGCCTCTATGTGCCGGAACAATGGCCGACGCTCGACACCGCGGCCATCGCGGGCTTCGCCGGGCGGCCTTATGCCGAAATCGCCTGCGAGGTGATGCGCCCGTTTATCGCCGGTGCGCTCCCCGATGCTGATGTCGCGCGCATGGCGCAGGAGGCTTATGGCTCGTTCCGCCATCCGGCCACCGCGCCGCTCACTCAAGTTTCGCCGTCGACCTTCGTGCTCGAGCTGTTCCACGGTCCGACGCTCGCCTTCAAAGATCTGGCGATGCAGCTCGTGTCGCGGCTGATGGATCACGTGCTGCGCGAGCGCGGCCAGCGCACCACGATATGCGTCGCGACCTCCGGGGATACCGGCGGCGCCGCAGTCGAAGCGTTTCGTGGCCGTTCGCAGGTCGATCTCATTGTGCTGTATCCGCGCAACCGCATCTCCGAGGTGCAGCGGCGGATGATGACGACCGCAAAGAACGACAACGTTCACGCGGTGGCGGTCGAAGGCACGTTTGACGATTGCCAGGCCCTGGTGAAGGCGATGTTCAATCATCACGCCTTCCGCGATCAGGTGCGCCTGTCCGCCGTCAACTCGATCAACTGGGCGCGTGTTCTTGCACAAGTCGTTTATTATTTCACCGCCGCGGTCGCTCTCGGTGCGCCAGCGCGCAAAGTCGCTTTCACTGTGCCGACCGGGAATTTCGGCGACGTCTATGCCGGCTATGTCGCCGGTAGGATGGGCCTGCCGGTCGATCGGCTCGTCATCGCCACCAACGTCAACGATATTCTGGCGCGCACGCTGGCGACCGGCGCTTACGAAATCCGCGGCGTCACGCCGACTACGTCGCCGTCGATGGACATTCAAATCTCTTCAAATTTCGAACGGCTATTGTTCGATGCTTATCGGCGCGATGCGGCAGCGATCCGCGCTCTGATGGGCTCGCTCACGCAATCGAAGAGTTTCAACGTGTCGAGCGCGGCACTAGGCGAAATGCGCAAGCGCTTCAGCGCCGAGCGTGCCGATGAGCAGGAAGTCGCCGCCACCATGCGCGCGACTTACCGCGAGGCCGATTACTGCATCGATCCGCATACCGCGGTCGCGCTGGCCGTTGCGGAGAAGGAAGTGCGGGATCCGAGAGTCCCGATGATCGTTCTTTCCACGGCGCACCCGGCCAAGTTCCCGGATGCCGTCGCAGCCGCCACCGGCGTCACCCCGAAGCTGCCCGATTGGCTGGGTGATCTGAACAAGCGCGAGGAGCGCATCACCGTGCTGCCGCCCGATCAGGCGGCGGTCGAGAAATTTGTATCGTCGAAGTCCCGCGCGGCGCGCGAAGGAGCGGCGGCGTAAGGAGGTGCAATGGCTGTTGAGTTGACCCGTCTGCCGTCCGGTCTGTCCGTCATCACCGATCAGATGCCGCATCTGGAGACCGCCTCGCTCGGCGTCTGGGTGGGCTCCGGCGGCCGCGACGAGCAGCCGGATGAGCATGGCATCTCGCATCTCCTCGAGCATATGGCGTTCAAGGGTACCGCTCGGCGAAGTGCTCGTGAGATCGCGGAGGCCATCGAGGCGGTTGGCGGCGACCTCAACGCCGCGACTAGCGCGGAAACCACGGCTTACTACGCGCGCGTGCTCAAGGCCGACGTGCCGCTAGCGCTCGACGTGCTGGCCGACATCTTGTCCAATCCGAGCTTCGACGACGCCGAGTTGAAGCGCGAGCAGAACGTCATCGTGCAGGAGATCGGCGCGTCCGAGGACAATCCGGACGATGTGCTGTTCGACCGGCTTCATTCGATCGCCTTTCCCGATCAGCCGGTGGGGCGCTCCATTCTCGGCACCCCTGAAACGGTCCGCTCGTTCACACCTGCCAAGCTTCGGGCCTATCTCGCCCGCAATTACCGCGCGCCGGACATGATCGTTGCCGCGGCCGGTGCGGTGGAGCACGCGCGGGTCGTTGATCTCGCTTCCAAACATTTCGGCAAGTTCAGCGGACCCCCCGCGCCGGTCCCGCAGTCCGCCACCTTCGGCGGCGGCAGCAAGATCGAGCAACGCGACCTCGAGCAGGTGCACCTCGCGCTGGCGCTGCCCGGCGTCGCGCTTCGCGATCCTGATTTTCACAATCTTCTGGTCTTCACCAACGCGCTGGGCGGCGGGATGTCGTCGCGGCTGTTTCAGGAAGTCCGCGAGAAGCGCGGCCTCTGTTACTCGATCAGTTGCTTTCACATGCCGTTTGCGGACGCCGGCATGTTCGGGCTTTACGCCGGTACCGATCAAGCCGACGTTCCGGAACTGATGCAGGTCGCGATCGACGAGATGCGCAAGGCGGCGAAATCGCTGAGCGAGCCCGAGGTTGCCCGCGCCAAGGCGCAGATGAAGGCCGGCCTGCTGACGGCGCTGGAAAGCTCCGGTGCTCGCGCAGAGCAACTCGCGCGGCAGATGCTGGCTTATGGCCGCCCGCTCACGATCGAGGAAATTGTCGCCAAGGTCGAGGCCGTCACTGTCGAAAGCGCGCGCGGGGCGGGCCGTGCCTTGATCGGCCGCGGCCGCCCGGCCATCGCCGCGCTCGGCCCCGGCGACGGTCTTGCCAGCGCCGCGGCGATTGCGGAGACTTTGGCCAAACGGGCGGCGTAAGCGCGAAGGCGTAGCAGATGGCGCTATTTCGCAGTGTCGGCGAGCCGGAACTGGTGGTCAAAGGCCAGTCCGTGCTGCTGCGCCCGCCGCAGATGAGCGATCATGAAGCGTGGGCTGAGTTGCGTGAGGAGAGCCGCGATTTCCTCACGCCTTGGGAGCCGGTATGGCCGGCTGACGACCTCACTCGGGCGGCCTTCCGCCGCCGTCTCAGGCGCTACGAGGAGGACCAGCGCACCGATCAGGCTTATGCCTTCCTGGTTTTTCGAAACGGAGACAACGCGTTGCTCGGCGGCATCACGCTCGCCAACCTGCGGCGTGGTGTCGCGCAGGCCGGCAGCATCGGTTACTGGGTCGGCGCCCGCTATGCGCGCCAGGGCGTGATGACCGCAGCGATGCAGGCGTTGGTGCCGTTCGCCTTCGACTCGCTGCGGCTGCACCGGCTTGAAGCCGCCTGCATCCCGACCAACGCGGCGTCGGTCGCGTTGCTGGAAAAATCCGGCTTCGTCCGCGAGGGCTACGCCCGCGAATACCTCTGTATCAATGGGGTCTGGGCCGATCACTTGCTTTACGCCCGTTTGCGCGGTGATGCCGCCTGACGCGATCTTCTGGTTTGGCCTTTGGTTTGCCGCATCGGCATTGCTATAAATCACCCTCTGCAAATGAAAGCCGGAGCGAGCATGCGTGGCGTTTTGAATTTGGGGTGTGGGGCAACCGCGATCTTTCTGGTTGCGACGCTTGCCGGTTGTTCGTCGGTCGGCAACATGCTCGGCTCGTCGAGCACCAGCACGCCGACGCCCGCCGAGTCCGGCTCGACTGCGCCACAGTCTTCGTCCGAAACGGTCGCGCCGAAGGATTCCCTCACCAATATGATCCTCGGCAAGCCGGCCGCCGGCCCCGGCCCGGCGGATAACGCTTTCCAGCAGGACGAGATGACATGCCCCGAAGTGACGGTGCGACCGGGTACCTCGACGTTGCAGATCGGCAGCAAGGGTGCCGGCGAAGTCAGTGCGATGGACCTGCGCTATCAGGGCTCGCTGATCAGGTTCTCACGCGAATGCAAGTACACGCCCGCGCTGGTGACGATGAAGCTCGGCATCGAAGGCCGCATCATCGTCGGCCCGGCTGGCGGTCCCGGTCAGATCGAGGTGCCGGTTCGTTTCGCGATCGTGCAGGAAGGGCCGACTCCGAAAACTGTGTTGTCGAAGCTTGTGCGGATTCCGGTCACGATCGGCAACGAGCCGACGGTCGATTTCACACACATCGACCCGGATGTCGCGTTCCCGATGCCCCGGCCGCAGAGCGCGCTTGACCGATATGTCGTCTATGTCGGGTTCGATCCGACGGCCCTTGCGCCGCAGAAGCCGGCGCCGCGCCGCAAGCGCTAGGTCTTACCAGCCGCGCAATTCGACGATCGTGCTCTTGAGCGCGCGCATGTCGTTTATGATGATGCTGGCGCCTTGTTCTCTGAGCTGGGCGCTCAGTTGATCGCCGGCGTGGCTGCCGCCTACAAAGCCGATGGCCTTCATGCCGGCTGCGATCGCGGCTGTAACACCGACCGGCGAATCCTCCACCACGATGCACTGTGACGGCTCGGCGTCCATTCTGGCGGCGGCATGCAGGAACAAGTCCGGCGCGGGCTTGCCCCGCGCCACATCGACTGCGGAAAACAGGTAGGGATCGAAGAAGCGGATCAGGTCGGTTGTTTCCAGGCTCAACCGGACCCGGTCGAGCGCGGACGAAGAGGCGACGCATTTCGGCCCACGCAGCCACGAGAGCGCGTAGGCGGCGTGTGCGGTGGTCCGCAGTTCCTGGCGGAACCGGGCGAGCGTCGCGCTGGTCAGCGTCTGCGCGAAATTGTCCGGCAGCTTTCGCCGCGCCGCGCGCTCGATTTCGGCGAACATATCGGCGGGCCGGCGGCCGGTAAAATAGTGACCGATTACTTCGGGTGGCAGCGCAAAGCCTGCGCGTGTCAACTCCTGCGACGCGACCGCCGCGGCGAGCCGCTCGCTGTCTACCAGCACTCCGTTGCAATCGAAGATGACCAAAGGTCCCCCGACACTTTGGCCGAAGAACGCCGGCGGCCCGCGTACAGCTGCGAGCGAATCAGTTGTGGCGAGAATAGAGCAGGCGAGTCCGCTGGCAACTCGATGCCCGGGGGATAGCGGGGACGGCAAGCTGCGCCGCAAAGCAAAACCCCCGCTGATGCGGGGATTCGGCAGCCGGTCTAGCGGTCTTTTTGCGAGTTAATTCAGCTTGTTGCGGACGTCTTCGACGCCCTTGGCGATCAGTTGGTTGGCCACGTCGCCCTTGGCCTGTTCGGCGAGAATCTTCTCGGCGGCGGCCACCGCGGCGTCGGCTGCTGCGGCGCGAACGTCCGCCACCGCCTGGGCCTCGGCCTGGGCGATCTTCTGCTCGGCCATCTTGGTGCGGCGGGCGACGAATTCCTCGGCCTTGACCTTGGCCTCGGCCGAGAGCCGCTCGGCTTCCGCCTTGGCCCCGGTGATGATCGATTGCGCCTCGGTTTCGGCCTCCTGCCGCTTGCGCTGGTATTGCGCCAGCAGCGACATCGCCTCGTCCTTCAGACGGCGGGCCTCGTCGAGCTCGTCCTTGATCTTGGCGGACCGCTTATCGAGGGCGGCAGCGATCTGCTTGTGCACGCCGAGATAGGCCAGCAGCGCCACGAAGAAGAGGAAGGCAATCGCAACCCAGGTTTCGGCTTCGTGGAACATGTCAGCCCTTGATCACGCTCGAGACGGCGGCGTCGATAGTCTTGTCGTCCGGCGCCTTGCCGATGAGGCGCTCGACGATGGTGCGCGCGGCGTCGGACGCGATGCCGCGCACATTGCTCATCGCCGACGCCTTGGTCGAAGCAATCGCCTTCTCGCTCTCCACCAGCTTGGCGTTGAGCTTGTCCTCGGTCACCTTGCGGGCAGCCTCGGCTTCGGCAGCGTGCTTGTCACGAGTCTCGTTGGCGATCGTCTGCGCGCGGGCGCGGGCATCGGCCAAAGCCTTCTCGTAAGCCACTACGGCGTCTTCCGACTGCTTCTTCGCCTTCTCGGCCTCGGCGACGTCGCCTTTGATCGTCGCGTCGCGGTCGTCGATGATCTTGCCGATGCGCGGCAAGGCGAGCCGCGACATCAGCACGTAGAGCACGACAAAGGCGATCACGAGCCACACCAGCTGTGACGCAAACGTGTGCGGGTTGAAGGGCGGGAATTGGCCCTTCCCCTCGTGCGGCACTTCGGTGTGAGCTTCGGTCGCCATCGGTCGTCAGCGCCTTAGAGTGCGAACAGCAGCAGCAGCGCGATCAGCAGCGAGAAGATGCCAAGCGCTTCGGTGATGGCGAACCCGAAGATCAGGTTGCCGAACTGGCCCTGCGCGGCCGACGGGTTGCGGAGAGCGGCGGCAAGGTAGTTGCCGAAAATGATGCCGACGCCGACGCCGGCGCCGCCCATGCCGATGCAGGCAATGCCGGCACCGATGTATTTTGCTGCGACTGGATCCATAGGTAGCTCCTCTTCGTTTTCGTTGCGGGCCTAGTGGCCCGGGTGAATAGCGTCGTTCAGGTAGATGCAGGTCAGGATCGCGAACACATAGGCTTGCAGGAACGCGACCAGCATTTCGAGCGCGGTGAGCGCGATAATCATGGCGAACGGCAGCACGCCGCCGGCCCAGCCGATCGCGCCGAGCGCGGTGCCAAGCAGGATGATGAAGCCGGCGAACACCTTGAGCGCGATATGGCCGGCCAGCATGTTGGCGAACAGACGGACGCTGTGCGAGATCGGGCGCGAGATGAACGACAGCACCTCGATGCCGACGATCAGCGGCAGGATGTAGATCGGCACGCCCTTCGGCACGAACAGGTTGAAGAAGTGCAGGCCGTGGCGATAGAGGCCGTAGAGCAGCACGGTGAGGAACACCGTGATCGCCAGCGCGGCGGTGATGATGATGTGGCTGGTGACCGTAAAGGCGTAGGGGATCAGCCCGAACATGTTGAGCGTGAGCACGAACATGAAGATCGTGAACACAAACGGGAAGAACCGCATGCCTTCCTTGCCGGCGGTCGAGCGCAGCATGTCGGCGACGAATTCGTAAGTCAGCTCGGCGGCCGATTGCAGCCGCGACGGCACCGTCTGCGGGCGCAGCGTGCCGCCGACCAGCAAGATCGTCAGCAGCGCGACCGCCAGCACCATGAACAGCGCGGAGTTGGTGAAGGCAATGTCGGTGCCGCCGAGATTGCCGACATGAAACAGGTTGAGGATCTGGAATTGGTGGATCGGATCCATGATCTCGTCGTGCCTAGTCGTTCAACGTCCTGTTGCGCACGACGCCTGCCGCCCGCATCACATTCAAAACCCCGGCTGCGAAGCCGAGCATCAGAAACACAATCAACCCCCAGGGCGATATGCCGAGCCAACGGTCGAGCATCCAACCGAGCAGCGCGCCAACCGCCACACCTGCCACCAATTCGGATGACAGCCTGAAGCCTCGCGCAAACCCCGACATGTCGGTGGATTGACGAGGGGCTGAGCTTTCTTCGGCATGGCTCACGTCTTTGAGCCGGTCGCCTAAACGCTGCAGCCTCGCGGAGAGGTCGGCTTCTTCGTCCGGCCGGTTCAGGTCATCTGGTTTGCGCGTGCCGTCAGCCATGCGTTGCGACCGCGCAATCTCAGAAAAACCTGCTCCCCGCCGCCCTTAAAGCCGCGCGGACCATACTGACCGGGTTTTGGCGAGTCAAGAAACCAGACCCTCGAATAAGCGTTTGAAATCAGGCCTAAATGGACGAATTGGGGATTGGAAAAATCGTCGGGCGGCGACACATTTTGGCGGATGAAGGGTGTTACCGTAACCATGGACGTTGTGTCGGGGAGTTGCGCATGTCTCGTATCGCGCTGACCGTTCTGGCCGCCACGCTGATGCTCGGCGGGGCCACCCAAGGTCCCGCACTCGGTCAAAATGCCGCGCCTGCGGGGGGCAAGGCGGATATTGGAACCAAGGACGCGGCCAAATACGGCCCGCCGACCCAGCGCTATCGCTTTACCCACACGGCCGAGGGCGTGCTTCGCCTCGACAACGAAACCGGGGAGGCCGTGCTCTGTCACACGCTCAATGGCGGCTGGGTCTGCAACCCGGTGCCGCAGGGCGACGCCCTCAAGGTGGAACTCCAGCGCCGGGATGACGAGGTCAAGAAGCTCACCACTCA
The DNA here is from genome assembly GCA_035546455.1 of Pseudolabrys sp. Lineage (GTDB taxonomy): Bacteria > Pseudomonadota > Alphaproteobacteria > Rhizobiales > Xanthobacteraceae > Pseudolabrys. The sequence continues at coordinate 23,354 of DASZXA010000070.1, read as the reverse complement.
GTTTGTGCAGCTCAAAGGCGACGTCTCGCAATCGCAGGACGCTGCGACCGCTGGTCGAAAGTCGCTGGAGGATGAGCTTGCGAAGCTTCAGGCGGCCATCGCCGGCTTGAAGGCCGACGTTGCCGCGCTGTCCGCAGCAAAGCCTGCCGAGGCGACCGGTCAGGGCATCTCCCAGGAAGAGCGCCAGGGCATCGTGTCGCGGCTTGCATTGCTCGAGCAGGACAACGGCGGGCTGAAAGGCGCGCTGAAGCGTCTTCAGGATGAAAATGCCGCGTTGACGAAGCGGCTGGCCGAAGCGCCGAAGCCGCGCGACCTCGAACCCGCCATCGCCCAGGCGATCGATGCCAACGATGCGCTCAAGCGCGAACTCGCAGCGACCAGGGATCAGGTTGCCGCCTTGCAGAAGCAGGTTGCCGAGCAGGCTGGCGACAAGGCGCAGCAGGCCGAGATTGCCCGGCTGAAGGACGAGAACAGGACACTGACCGATCGGCTCGCCTCGCTCGAAACGAGCAATGCGGAGATGCAGGCGGAGATCGATGGCATGAAAGCGCCGCCGCCTCTGCCGAAAGCCGATGTGCCGGCGGAGAAGAAAGACGAATTGAAATTGCCGTCGCGCGAGGAAATGGAGCGCGCCAAAGCCGCGCTGACCGATGCCTGGCGCAAGCTGATGGACATGATCGGACAAATGCAGAAGGACATGCTGGGCGGCAAGGACAATCCGCCGGTCCGCCTTTAATCGTGTCGCTGTCGCCGGTCAGCCGCGCCACGCCGCAAACGATTTTCACGGCGACGCTCACTGTCGAGACACGTGGCATCGGGTTCATCGACATCACGCGCGACGTCAAAACATTTTTGCATGAGTGCGGGGCGGCCGACGGCGCCCTCACTGTATTCCTGCGTCACACTTCGGCGTCGCTGACGATCCAGGAAAACGCCGATCCCGACGTGCAGACCGATTTGCTGGCGGCGCTCGATCGCTTCGCACCGCAGGATGCCGGCTATGTGCACGACACCGAAGGTCCCGACGACATGCCGGCACACATCAAGGCGATGCTCACCGGCGTGTCGCTCAATATTCCGGTGCGGGGTGGCTCGCCTGTGCTTGGCACCTGGCAAGGCATCTATCTGATCGAGCACCGCCGCGCGCCGCACCGGCGCCAGATCGTGCTGCAGTTTCTCGGCTGACCCAAACAAAAGCCCCGCGCTTTCGCGCGGGGCTTCTGCCGTAACGCCTCTGGGGGAGCGTTACATGCGGGTGATGTCGCGGTCCTTGGTCTCCGGCAGGAAGAACAGGGCCACGAAGAAGCTCATGCAAGCCACGATGATCGGGTACCACAGGCCGGAGTAGATATTGCCGGTAGCGGCCACGATCGCGAACACGGTGGCCGGCAGGAAGCCGCCGAACCAGCCGTTGCCGATGTGGTACGGCAGCGACAGGCCCGAGTAGCGGATTCGCGTCGGGAACAGCTCAACCAGCCACGCGGCGATCGGCCCGTACACCATCGTCACATAGACGACGAGGATGACGAGCAGGAACACCGTCATGACGTAGTTGATGTCGTTCGGATCGGCGCCGGCCGGATAGCCGTGGGCTTTCACCGCCGCTGCAATTGCCGCAGGGGTTGCCGCCGCACCCGACAGGCTGTCGTTACCGATCTTCACGCTGGCTTCCGTGCCGGCTGGCGCGGACTGGTTGGTGTAGTTCACCGAGAGGCCAACAAGTGCGGCTTTGATCTTGTCGCAGCCGCTGGTGAACGTCTCGGTGCCCGTCGCCTTGAACTGGAACGAGCACTCGGCCGGATTGGCGGTCACGACGACCGGCGAGGCGGCGAGCGCGGCTTCCAGCTTCGGGTTGGCGAAGTGCGTGATGCCCTGGAAGATCGGGAAGTAGGTAATCGCCGCCAGAGCGAAACCCGCCATCATGATCGGCTTGCGGCCGATCTTGTCGGACAGCCAGCCGAACAGGATGAAGCACGGCGTGCCGATCAGGAGCGCGATTGCGATCATGATCTGCGCATTGACCGAGGGCACCTTCAGCGTTTGGGTCAGGAAGAACAGCGCGTAGAACTGTCCGCCGTACCAGACGACGGCTTCGCCGGCGGTGGCGCCGAGCAGCGCGAGGATCGCAATCTTGGCGTTCGCCCACTGGCCGAACGCTTCCGACAGCGGGCGCTTCGAGACCTTGCCTTCCTTGATCATCTGCTGGAACAGCGGCGACTCGTTGAGCTTGAGCCGGATCCAGATCGACACCGCCAGCAGCACGGCCGAGAGAAGGAACGGAATGCGCCAGCCCCAATCGCCGAACGCCTGCTCGCCCATCATGGTGCGGATCGCGAGGATCAGCAGCAACGCCATGAACAGGCCGAGCGTGGCCGTGGTTTGAATCCACGACGTGTAGAAGCCGCGCTTGTCCTTCGGGGCGTGTTCGGCGACGTAGATCGCGGCGCCGCCGTATTCACCGCCGAGCGCGAGACCTTGCACCAGGCGGAGCGCAATCAGGATGATCGGCGCCATGATGCCCCAGCTTGCGTAGCCGGGCAGCACGCCGATGAAGAAGGTGCCGACGCCCATCAGCGTCATGGTGATGAGGAAGGTGTACTTGCGACCGATCATGTCGCCGAGCCGGCCGAAGATCAGCGCCCCGAACGGGCGCACCGCGAAGCCGGCGGCGAAGGCGAGCAGCGCGAAGATGAATGCGACGTTGGGCGGGACGTTGGAGAAGAAGTACTTCGCCAGGAACACGCCCAGCGTGCCGTAAATGTAAAAGTCGTACCACTCGAACACCGTGCCCAGCGAGGAAGCAAAGATGACCATCCGTTGCTCGGATGACATCTTGCTGCTCGAGGCGCGACCGGCCGTAATCGTTGTCATGAGCGTGCCCCCGGTTTTGCGGCGCCGGTTTCGTTTCGGTGCCGCGTTGTCTGGGGCGATAGAAAGCAGGATACGCCGCCCCATTACGTATCCGTAATGTGGATTCAAATTGAATGATTAGAATTGGCAATGGGTAGCGGAGCGTTGGCCTATAAGACTTTTGGCGTAACCGCCCGGAAACCGCCGGATTTGCGCGCGGCAATTTGCCCTAAGCGCTTATGTTGCGGTGCACTCAATCGCGCCGGACTTGCCTCGCCGTGGTATCGAAAGCAGACGCAACGAAGCGCCAAGGAAAGTCAAAAAGGAACGTCGTAGGAAACGTCACTTGAGATCCGCTTTGCTAAACGACGGCACCCAACACCGGCTGATGATCGCCGACGATCATCCGCTATTCCGCGGGGCGTTGCGCGAAGCGGTCAGCAAGCTGTTCGCCACAGCCGACATTACCGAGGTCGGCACTTTCGATGATGTCACCGCGCACCTCGAACGTGACAGCGAATTCGATCTCATCCTGCTCGACCTCACCATGCCGGGCGCGCGCGGCTTCTCCGGGCTGATGTATCTGCGCGGCCAATACCCCGCGCTGCCGGTCGTCGTCGTTTCGGCGAATGACGAGCCGGCTGCGATCCGCCGCTGCATGGAATTCGGCGCGTCGGGCTTCATCCCGAAGACGCTCGGCGTCGACGAAATGCGCAACGTCATCGCACGCATTCTCGACGGCGGCGTGTGGACCCCGCCCGACGTCGATCTCAAGTCGGGCTCGGATGCCGCCACCTCTGAGTTGATGTCGCGGATGGCGACGCTGACGCCGCAGCAGATGCGCGTGTTGATGATGCTGTCAGAAGGCCTGCTCAACAAGCAGATTGCCTTCCAGCTCAACGTCTCCGAGGCGACGGTGAAGGCGCACGTGTCGGCGATCTTGCAAAAGCTCGGAGTCGAGAGCCGCACCCAGGCGGTGATCGCTGCGGCGAAAATTGAAGCCGGCCATTTCCCGCAGACAATGTCAGCCGAGGGCTGAGGCTACTCGGCCGCCGCGACGCGCAAGGCGCGCCATTGCGACAGCATGGCCCGCAGCGATGCCGGCTTGATCGGCTTGTTCAGCACCTGAATATTGGCGGCATGCGCTTCGGCGCGCACCCGCGGCGAGCGGTCGGCCGTGATCAGGATTGCCGGCAAGTCGGTGTGCAAGTGCCGCCGGAGGGCGTCGATTGCCTCGAGGCCGTTGCCGTTGTCGAGGTGATAGTCGACCAGCAGGCCGTTCGGCATCGGCCCCTTTGTGTCGATCGCGGTGACGGCGGCGTCGAGATCGGGCGCCTTGATGACGGTGCAGCCCCAGCCGGTCAGCAATGTTTCCATGCCGTCGAGAATGGTCGGCTCGTTGTCGATGCAGAGCGCGGTGACGCCGGCAAGCTGGCCGGGGTCGATCGAAATACTTTCACCGGCGGGCAGGCTGGCGGGCGCCGCTTCACCGCGCGGTGTCTCGATCGAGAAACACGAGCCCTTGCCCGATGCCGATGCCACTTCGACCTTGTGGCCGAGCACGCGGGCGATGCGCTCGACGATGGACAGCCCGAGGCCGAGCCCGCGTGCGATCCGCGCGCCACGATCGAGCCGGTGAAATTCCATGAAAATGTCGCGCTGCTTTGACTTCGGGATGCCTACACCGGTATCGAGCACCTCGATCCGCAAATTGTTGCCGCGGCGTCGCACGCCCACCAGTACGCGGCCTTTCGGCGTGTACTTGATGGCGTTCGACACCAGGTTTTGCAGCACGCGGCGGAGTAGCCGGCGGTCCGAACGCGCCGCCAGTGACGACGGCACGAACCGCAAATCAAGCCCTTTGGCCTGAGCAATCGGCGCAAATTCGACTTCTATCTGCCGCAACAGGTCGGCGATCCGGAAGGTGCTCGGCTCCGGCCGCAACGCGCCGCTGTCCAGTCGGGAGATGTCGAGCAGGGCGCCAAAAATCTCCTCGACCGCCTCCAGCGAGGCATCGATGTTATGGACGAGCTGGCCGTCCTCTTTCGCACCCTTTCGCTCGATCAGGCTGGTGACATAAAGCCGTGCCGCGTTGAGCGGCTGAAGAATGTCGTGGCTGGCGGCCGCGAGAAACTTGGTCTTTGAGATGTTGGCCGCGTCGGCTTCGCCCTTGGCATGCGCAAGCGCGATGTTGAGCCGGGTCAGTTCCTCGGTGCGCTCATGGACGCGCCGCTCCAGCGTTTCGTTAGAGCGCGCCAGCGCCTCTTCGGCTTCGACGCTCGGCGTCACGTCGGTGAAGGTCGTCACGATGCCGCCGTCCGGCATCTGGTTGGAACGCACCTCGATGACGAGGCCGTGGCCTGCAAAGCGCTCGCGGAACGGTTCGGTGGTCGAAACGTAGCGCTCGAGTTGCTCGGTGACGAAAGCTTCGACGCGCTTGGGCGCAATGTCGCCCCGTTTTGCGTTGTAGCGCAGGATCTCATCGAGGCCGATGCCCGCGCGGGTCAGGCTCGGCGGGAGGTCGAGAATGTCGCCAAACTGCCGATTCCAACAGATCAGCCGCAGGTCCTTGGCGAAGACCGCGATACCCTGGCGCACGTGATCGAGTGCGGTTTGTAGCACTTCGCGGTTGTATTGCAGGGCCGAGTTCGCATCATCGAGCAGCTTGAGCGCGGCCTTGGTCGACACCGTGCGTTTACGCAGCAAAAGCGACAGCGCAAGGCGCGATGAGGCGGTGCCGATCGCCGAAGCCAGCACATGCTCGGCGTAACGGACCAGCCGGACGTCAGCTTCCTCATGAGGTTCGACGCTGATGCGCTGGCTTGCCGCGAAGCTGGCAAACGAATTGCGGGTGCGCTCCTCGCCGAGATAGCGCGCCACTGTTGTCGTCAATTCCTCGACGGTCACCGCCGAACGCCAGAAGCGGAAGCTTGGCGCGATCGGTGCGAGGTCGGACGGCACGAACACATTGGCCTGTAGCTGCTCGATCGAGGACGGCTGGCCACGCATCGATACCGTCAGATAACAGGCGATGTTGACGAGCAGGCTCCAGAGCACGCCATGCACCAGCGGCGGCAGATCGAAGCCCAGCAGATGTTGCGGCCGCAGGATGCCGAGCCCGAGCGGTCCCTTGGCGAGGAATTCCGGACTGACCAGGCCGATATCGGCGAAGCTGGGCAGCAGCAGCGTGTAGGCCCAGATCAGCACGCCCGCGACCATGCCGGTGATGGCGCCTCTGGCGGTGCCGCCGCGCCACATCAGGCCGCCGAAGAAGGCCGGCGCGAGTTGCGAAATCGCCGCGAACGCCAGGATGCCGATCGCCGAAAGCTGCGCGTCCCCGGCCGACCGGTAATACATGTAGGCGAGCGCCAGAATGGCGAAGATCGCCAGCCGTCGCGCGATCAGCAGCAGCTTGCCGGCATCCTCGCGGCCGCCGATCAGCGCTTCGCGGCGCTTGAGCGCAAGCGGCACCACGATGTCGTTGGAGATCATGATCGACAACGCGACGGACTCGACGATCACCATCGCGGTCGCCGCAGAAAGGCCGCCGACAAAAGCGGCGATGGTCAGCAGGTTGGAACCCGCCTGGAGCGGCAGCGCCAGCACGAACATGTCGCTGTCGACTTCGCCGGCGGAAAATTTGAGAAGGCCGGCCACCGCGATCGGAATGACAAATAAATTGATGAGCACGAGGTAAGTCGGAAACAGCCAGCGCGCTCTGGCGATTTCGTCTTCGCCGTGATTCTCGACGACGGTAACGTGGAATTGCCGCGGCAGCAGCAAGATGGCGAAGAACGACAACAGGATCGAGATCGCCATTAGGTCGAAGCGGGGAGGCACCGCGACGATTCCGGCGGCGGTCGCTTGCGTCATCGCGAGGTCGAACAACGAAGTCGGCCCGTCGAAGATCCAGAACATCACGAAGAAGCCGACCGCGAGGAACGCCACCAGCTTGACGATCGACTCGGTGGCGATCGCCAGCATCAAGCCATCCTGGTGCTCGGTGGCATCGATATGCCGCGTTCCGAACAGCACCGCGAAAGTTGCCATCAGCGCCGCGACGAACAGCGCGATGTCGCCGAGCCAGGGTTGCGGCATTGGAGCGCCGGGAATCGCGTGTGCGATCACCGTCTCAAGCGATGACGAGACCGCTTTGAGTTGCAGGGCGATGTATGGGACGGTGCCGACGATGGCGATCAGCGTCACGGTGGCCGCCACCGCCTGGCTCTTGCCGTAGCGCGCCGCGATGAAGTCGGCGATCGAGGTGATGTTCTGCGCCTTGGCGAGTTTCACCACCCGTGCGATCACCGGTGTGAATAGCCCGATCATGATGACTGGGCCGATATAAATCGCGAGGAACTCGTAGCCGGAGCGGGAGGCGTTGCCGACCGATCCGAAGAACGTCCACGACGTGCAGTAGATCGCCAGCGACAGCGGATAGATCAGCAGCCGGGTTCGCCCGGCGCCGCCGCGCCGCCGCCCGGAAATGCGGTCGCCATAGCTCGCCACCAGGAACAACAGCCCGATGTAGGCAAGCGCGACCGCGACGACGACCCAACTGTCCAGCATCACCAACCAACCGAAAATCGAACGATTTTATCCGGTCGGCGCCAAATCTGGAAACCTGATCGAGCCATGCAGTTACCGCCGTGGCACCAGTGGTTTCTGTGCGTTGACGCCTGTCGGGCCGCCCGGCATAGGACGATCACTTCGCCGGATTCGCCAAAAGCCAGCACACTTGCCGCGTCTTCTCACCGCCAGCCCCAACCGGATGCTCGTGCATTTCGCCGAGACGATGGTGTTTGCCGCCATCGGCGGGACCGCGCTCGGCCTTGCCGGCATTCCCGGCGGCTGGTTGTCGGGCTCGATCCTGTGTGTCGCAGCTGCCGCACTCGCCGGCCGCCCTATGCATGTGCCGCTGCGACTCAATCGCGTGATCTTTGTGCTGATCGGCACATCGCTCGGCGCAGTGGTGACACCGGAAACCGTCAAGGGTGTCACCACCTACCCGGTGAGTGTTGCCGTACTCCTCATCGCAATGACTGCGATGAGCTGGACCGGTGCCTTATATCTGCGGCGCATCCACGATTGGGATCGCGTCTCGGCCAGTCTTGGCGCGGCTCCCGGCGCGCTTTCGCAATGTGTCGCCGTATCGACCGAGCTTGATGCCGATACCCGCGGCATCGTCATCGTGCAGACTTTGCGTGTGGTCATCATCGCGGTTGGGCTGCCGTCGTGCCTTGCCGTGCTTGGTCTCGTTGCGCCATCGACTCGCGGCGTCGGGGGTGCCTTCGACTTGTCAAAACTTGACGAGCTTGCGTTGCTGGTCGTCGCCTGTGCGATTTGCGGCTGGCTTGCCTTCCGCATCCGGTTTCCGGGCGGCATTCTGTTCGGCGCGATGCTCGCTTCGGCCATTTTGCACGGCAGTGGCCTTATTCACGCGGTGATGCCTTGGTGGGTTGCTAATGCGGCGATGATCTGTCTCGGTGGCATCACCGGATCGCGCTTTGCCGATCTGCCGCTCAAGTTGCTGTTGCGATATCTCGGTGCCGGCCTTGGCCTGTTCGTGGCTTCACTGGTGGTAGCCGGGTCTTTTGCCTCTGTCTTGGTTGTATGGTTGTCGGTGAACGTCAGCGACGCCTTCATCGCGTTCGCACCCGGTTCGGCCGATGCCATGATGCTGTTGGCGCTTGCGCTCCACACCGACCCGGTCTTTGTCGGCGCGCACCATATGGTGCGCATTCTTTTCGTGTCGTTGACGATGCCGCTGTTCGCTCAACATGCCGCCCGCGCCGAGCACAAACCGATCGACGAGAACAAGCTTCCGCCGGCCACACCCGACGACGAGGACTAAGTGCTGCAGATTTACCCGCGGGCAGTGCTGCCCGCGGGTTCTGTTATTCAGCTACAGCCCGCTTATTTGCTCGGGCTGCTCGGAGTCATTCCGCCGCTTGAACTCGGGCTGGTCGTGCTGCTGCCGCTCATGCCGCTGCTGGTGCCCGATCCGGTCGTGCCGCTGAATGCACTCGGATATTTCTTCAGCAACGCGCTGCACTGCGAATCCTGCTGCATCGCGCTGGATGACATGCCTTTGCATTTCGTCAGCGTCGTTTTCTCGGTGCTGGTCATGCTCGACATCGACGATTGAGCGAAACCGGCTCCGGCGAACGCCGCGGCCATGCAGACGCCAAGCGTCAAAGTGGCGAAGGTCTTCATTGCAGTCTCCTCTTCCCGGTGGTGGCGCGCAGCGCGTGCGCGCCATCAAAGAACAAGAGGTTGCCCGTGAGAACGTTCCTGCGCGGACGGAAGTTTCTCGCGAGTTCCCTTAGCGATCGAGCATGTTGACATTGAACCCGGCGATCCGCTCCGGGTCGGCGACGGCCTCGATGCCAGCGATTCGTCCATCGACAAATGCCAATCGCAGCACGATCTTCAGTGTGCCGCCAAGAACGACGGCTACGCCAACGGCGCCATCGATCTGCGCCGGTTTCGCCGCTTGCGCGCGGCCCTTGAAGACGGCGGCCACGCTTTCCGCGCCGCGCAACTCGGCGATGCCGCCCATCTTGGCCGCCGTCTCGTCGGCACGGAACACAACATCCGGGTCGAGCAGTGCAAGCAGCCGCTCCAGATTGCCTTCCCGCGAGGCGGCCAGGAAGGCATCGACGATCTCGTGCTGGCGGGTGGTATCGGCATTGGTGGCGGTCGCGCCCTGCACACGGCGGCGAGCGCGACTCGCAAGCTGGCGGGTCGCGGCCGGCGTGCGTTCCACGATCGGCGCGATGGTGTCGAATGGCAGATCGAACATGTCATGCAGCACGAAGGCCACGCGTTCGGCCGGCGCCAGCCGATCGAGTACGACGAGGAGGGCGAGTCCGACGGAATCCGCCAGCCACCGTTCCCGTTCGCTGTTGTCGTCCGGATCGACGGTGGGTTCCTGGAACGTCTGGTCGATCGGATCCTCGCGCCGCGATTTGCGTGAGCGCAGCATGTCGAGGCAAACCCGCGCCGTGACGGTAGTCAGCCAGCCGCCCAGATTGTCGATGGCTCCGGCATCGCTGCGGTTGAGCCGCAGCCAGGCTTCCTGAACGGCGTCCTCGGCCTCGCTGTCCGAGCCCAGCATCCGATAGGCGACCGTCCGCAAGCGGCTGCGCTCGCGCTCGAATTGTTCCGCCAGAAATTTTTTCTCGTCCATCGGTCACATTCTCCGGTCCCGGCCCGTCATAGCTATGACGAACGACGCGGGCACGATGTGACCGGCGTCGGTCGATTTTACGTCGAACTGGAACCCGATGGCGAAGCCGTCGGCAGATGAAGGAGATATCTCATGCAAGCGCGTATCGCCAATGTGGCATTGAGCAATCCCGACGCGATGAGGGCCATGATGGCGCTCAACGCCTCGACCGAAGAGAGTGGCCTGCCGCAGGTGACGGTCAGTCTCGTTCACCTCCGCGCCAGTCAGATCAATGGCTGCAGCGTCTGCGTCGACATGCACGCCGCCGAGCTGAAGAAGGAGAGTGCCGGCGACAAGCGCATTCTGATGGTCTCGGCCTGGCGTGATGCGCCGTATTTCACCGATGCCGAACGTGCCGCGCTGGCGCTGACCGAAGCCGTCACGCGCATCGCCGACCGCGAAGATCCGGTGCCGGATGCGGTCTGGGACGAAGCGGCGAAGTATTACGACGAGAAGGCTCTGGGTGCGCTGGTTCTCCAGATCGCGCAGATCAATCTCTGGAACCGGCTCAACGTCGCCACCCGGCAGGTCGCCGGCCAGTGGGCCAAGGCTGCCTGATCGTTCCGCGCCTGCGCGTGGGTGCCGTGTCTACGCGACCTTGCGGCCCCACAGCCGCGCGGAGGCGAGATCGGCGCCTTCGCGCAGCGCGCGCAGCTTGAGCCAGACGCCGGCCTCGATCACCCATTCGCGGTTGGTGAAAGTGCCGAAGCCGCAATCGGTCGAAGCGATCACGCGCTCGCGGTCACCGACTGCCTTTACGGCATCTTCGATACGTCGCGCTACGACTTCCGGGTGCTCGACGATATTGCTGGTCGTCTCGATCACGCCGGGAACGAGGATCATGTCTTTCGGCAATGGATGCTGCTTGAACGCCATGTACTCATGGCCGTGGCGTGGGTTGGCGAACTCGATCGACAGCGCGCCGACCTTGGCCTGATAGAGCGCTGGTAAAATCTTGGCCAACGCGATGTCGTGGACGTGCGGTCCTTCCCAATTGCCGTAACAGACGTGCAGTCGGAGCTGCTCGCGCGGAATGCCGGCGATGCCATCGTTGATGACGGCGATGTGCTTTTCGATCCGTTTGGCGAATTCGTCGTCGCTCAAGTCGCGATAGAGCATGGTGCGGTCCATCGCGAGGTCCGGTGCGTCGATCTGCAAAATCAGGCCGGCTTTCGCGATCGCCTGATATTCGTTCTTCATCTCGCGCGCGATGGCGTCGAGATACGCGTCATGCGTGTCGTAATAGGCATTCATCATCGTCGACGAGATGATGCCGGGAGAGGGCGCGGTCATGAATTGATCGGTGAATTTGCCCTGCGCGATGCGCTTGAAACGCGCAATCTCGCTCTCCAGAGGCTTGATGTCGAGATACTTGATCTCGGCCTGCGCCTCCGGCGCATTCTGCTGCTTCGAAACATGCGGAAAGCGCCGCTTGAGGTTTTCCATCAGTGCCGGGAATTCCTCGAATTCGCGCCCTCGCCGCCGCTTCGATACGCCGCCGAAGCCCGACATCCGCTGCGGCACGTAGGTCTGGAAGCCGACGCGCTGCTGCTCACCGTCGTTGCCGACATCGATTCCACACGATGTCTGCTTGTCGATCACATGCGTGACAGCGCGATCCAGCTCGCGTTCCATCTCCGCCTTGTCGTACGGCTCTTTCTGCTCCTGCTTCACCAGCAGATCGGACAGCGTTTCGTTGCGCGGCAGGCTGCCGACATGCGTGGTGAGAATGCGATCGCGGCTCAACTGCATTATATTTCGCTCCCTCGCGTGCATCGTCCGGCAGGATTGCGGCAGCAACGCGCGCTCTGCATAATATCCTCACGTCTGGGAGAAAATAACAATGACGGCGGCGACCGCACGCGCGGCTGAACCGGCAGTAAATCCCGTGGGCGAAGTCCCACGCGATTATAATTTCGCGGCCGATATTCTCGAACGCAATCTCAAGGCCGGGCGCGCCAACAAAGCCGTCTATATCGATCCGCGTGGCGAGTGGACCTACGGCCAGCTCGCCGACCGGGTCGCGCGCTTTTCCGCCGCCTTGCGCAGCCTCGGGCTGCGTCGCGAGGAACGCGTGCTCATTTGTCTCGCCGATACCATTGACTGGCCGACTGCGTTCCTCGGCTGCCTGAAAGGCGGCATCATCGCGGTGCCGGTCAACACGCTGCTCACGGAGAGCGACTACGCCTACATGCTCGGCGACAGCCGCGCGAAATGCCTCGTTATGTCGGAAGGGCTCTATCCGCGCTTCGAGAAGCTGATCCCGAACGCCAAGGACCTCGAGCATGTCATCGTTTCCGGTGACGACGCGCATGGTCACAAGAAATTTGAAGATCTGATCACGAACACCAAGCCGGATGGTTACACCGCGCCGACCACGCGCGATGACATGGCGTTCTGGCTCTACACGTCGGGCTCGACCGGCGCGCCGAAGGGCGCGGTGCACATCCACGGCAGTTTGCGGCTGACCGACGATCTCTATGGTGGTCCCGTTGCCGGCTTGAAGGAAGACGACCTCGTTCACTCGGTTGCCAAGCTGTTCTTCGCTTACGGCCTTGGCAACGCGATGACCTTCCCGATGTCGGTTGGCGCCACTGTCGTGCTCAATCCAGAGCGGCCGACGCCGGACCGCGTTGCTGCGCTGCTGAAGAAATATCCGATCACCGTATTTTGGGGCGTGCCGACCTTCTATGCGGCGTTCCTCAACAGCCCGAATGCGCCGCAGAAGTCGGAAGTGAAAATCCGCCGCGCGTTGTCGGCCGGAGAGGCTTTGCCCGAGGAGATCGCCAAAAAGTTCAAGGAGCGCTACGGCGTCGAGATTTCGGACGGCCTCGGCACCACCGAGATGCTGCACATTTATCTCACCAATCGCCCCGGCGCGACCAAGTACGGCACCACCGGAAAGCCGGTGCCGGGCTATGAGATCAAGCTGATCGGCGAAGATGGTCAGCCGGTGCCGAGAGGCGAGATGGGTGAGATGTACGCCAGGGGCCCAACCAGCGCGATCATGTACTGGAACAATCGCGAGAAATCGCGCTCGACTTTCCAGGGCGACTGGACGCGTTCTGGCGATAAATATTTCCAGGACGAAGACGGTTATTACGTCTGCTGCGGCCGCGCCGACGACATGCTGAAAGTGTCGGGCCTTTACGTGTCGCCGTTCGAGGTCGAAGCCGCGCTGCTGACGCATCCCGACGTGCTGGAAGCCGCCGTGGTCGGATGGAACGACGAGCAGAAATTGATCAAGCCGAAAGCCTTCGTCGTGCTCAAATCCGCCGACAAGGCGAACGACGCGCTGGCGCGTGCGTTGCAGGAGCACGTCAAGGCGAAGCTCGCGCCATTCAAGTATCCGCGCTGGATCGAGTTCCGCAAAGACCTGCCGAAGACGGCGACCGGCAAGATTCAGCGTTTCAGGTTGCGTGCGGAAGATCAGACTTGAAACTGGACGATAGCGGCTTTCTCGATATCGGGGCACAGCGCCTCGAATACCGGATGATCGGTCCGCGTCCGGATGACGCGCCCACGCTCGTGATGCTGCACGAGGGGCTCGGCTGTGTCGGCATGTGGGGCGATTTTCCCGACAGGCTGCAAAAAGTCACCGGCTGCGGTGTTTTTGTCTATTCGCGCGAAGGCTATGGCCAATCGAGCCCGGCGAAACTGCCGCGTCCGCTGTCGTTCATGCACACCGAAGCCCGTGAAACGCTGCCGAAAATCCTCGATGCCATCGGCTTTCAGGACGGCCTGCTGGTGGGCCACAGCGATGGCGCCTCTATCTCGGCAATCTATGGCGGCTCGCATCAGGATCACCGCGTCCGCGCGCTGGTGCTGATTGCGCCGCATTTTTTCGTTGAGGCCATCACTATCGCGTCGATCAGCGAGATGCGGAAAACCTACGAAGCCGGCGAGCTGCGCGAGCGTCTTAAGAAGTGGCACAAGGACGTCGATGCCACAGTGCGAGGATGGAGCGATGTCTGGCTGGAGAACGACTTCCGCAAGTGGGACCTCACGGAGGAGCTGGCTTACATCCGCGTGCCGATCATGATCGTGCAGGGCGAGGGCGACCAATACGGCACGGTCGCGCAGATCGAAGCGGCGCAGCGTGACTGTTATTGTCCGGTCGAGGTGGCGTTGCTTTCGGGGGCGCGCCATAACCCCCAGCGCGAAGCGCCGGAGGAGACGCTTCGCGTGATTTCAGATTTCACCAATCACGTGCTGGCGAAAGAGACGGTGTAATTACTCCGCCGCCTGCTTGGCCGACTGACCCTGCGCCGAGACGATATAATCCATCGCCGCCTGCACGCCGCCTTTCTTGAACGGCACGTTGGCGAGCGCCAACGCCATCTCGGTAATACCGAGGCCGCCGATCAGGTCGCCATCGTTGATGTCGCCGAGATGGCCGATGCGGAACATCTTGCCCGAGAAGCGGCCAAAGCTGGCGCCGTAGGAGATGTTGAAGTTCTCCAGCGCCAGCGCGCGGAACGCATCGCTGTCGTGGCCTTCCGGCATCAGCACGGCGGTGAGCGTCGGCGAGTAATCCTTAGGATTGGCGCAGATCGTGTCGAGGCCCCAGTGCTTCACCGCACGACGGGTCGCTTCCGCGAGCCGGTTGTGACGGGCGAACACGTTGTCGAGGCCTTCTTCGTGCAGCATGTCGATCGCGACCACGAGACCCTGGATCATGTTGGTAGCCGGCGTGTACGGGAAGAAGCCGACCTTGTTCATGTTCAGCATGTCTTCCCACGACCAGAACGACTTCGGCAGCTTCGCCGTCTTCGACGCCTTGAGCGCCTTGTCGCTGATCGCGTTGAACGACATGCCGGGCGGCAGCATCAGGCCCTTCTGCGAGCCGCCGACCGTGACGTCCACGCCCCATTCGTCGTGACGATAGTCGGTCGAGGCGAGCGAAGAGATCGTGTCGACAAACAGCAGCGCCGGGTGACCTGCCTTGTCGATCGCCTTGCGCACTTCCGCGATGTTCGACAGGCAGCCCGTCGACGTCTCGTTTTGGAGGACGCAGATCGCCTTGATCTCTTTGTTCTTGTCTTCGCGCAGCTTCGCTTCGACAGCGGCCGCATCGGCGCCGCGGCGCCAGTCGGTCGGAATGAACTCAGCCTTGAGGCCGAGCTTCTCCGCCATGTTCTTCCACAGCGTCGCGAACTGGCCGGTCTCAACCATCACAACCTTGTCGCCGGGCGACATAGTATTGGTGAGCGCGGCTTCCCACGCGCCTGTGCCGGTCGCGGTGTAGATGATCACCGGATTGGTGGTCTTGAAGATTGTCTTGATGCCCTCGAGGGCCTTCTTGGTCAGCTTGGCGAATTCCGGACCGCGATGGTCGATGATCGGGGTGTCGATCGCGCGCAGGATGCGATCCGGCACCGGGGTCGGGCCCGGGATATGCAAGTGGTGACGCCCGATCGAACGGGAGGAATTCTGAGCCATAGGTCAACGCTCCAGGAAGCCGGTTGGGAATGTCTGGGTGGCCGCGAACCGGGCCCTGCCGGAGTCGCGACGCTTGGCGAGGATGAACTATGAATGTAACACTCGGGTCAAGGGATTTTCCGCACTGCAAACATGCCTTTGGTGGCATGTAGGCGCGGAAAACAAGGAGATTTCGGCGTGGCCATTGTGATGCCGGGCCTTGAGCGGCGGCTCAAATCCGAGCTGAGCGGCGATGTCCGGTTCGACCGCTTCACCCGCGGCCGCTACGCCACGGACGCCTCCCATTACCAGATCATGCCCGTTGGAGTTGTCGCGCCGAAGAGCGTCGAGGAAGCGGAGCACGCCATCGCGATCGCCCGCGACGAGAAGGTCACGGTGCTCGCGCGCGGCGGTGGCACCTCGCAGGCCGGGCAGACCGTCAACAATTCGCTGGTCGTCGACTGCTCGAAATATCTCAACCGCATTCTCGACATCGACAAGGCGCGCGCGCGCTGCACGGTCGAGCCGGGCATCGTGCTCGACGATCTCAACCGTCAGCTAAAGCCGCACGGGCTGTGGTTTCCGGTGGATATATCGACGGCGTCTCGCGCCACAATCGGCGGCATGGCGGCGAACAACTCTTGTGGCGCCCGATCGATGCGGTTTGGCACGATGCGTGACAATGTGGTGTCGATCGAGGCGCTGCTTGCGGATGGGCAGCTCGCGCAGTTCGGCCGGATTGGACACGACCTCTCCGGCGTGCCGGCGAAATCCGCGCTGCGGCCGATTGCCGAAAAGCTGCTCGCCATCGGCGCGCGCGAGAAGGATGAGGTCGCCGCAAAATTCCCGAAAGTGCAGCGCCGGGTCGGCGGCTACAATCTCGATGCGCTGGTTCCCGGCAAGAACGACATCAACCTCGCGCACATCCTGGTGGGCGGCGAGGGTACGCTCGCCTTCTCGACCCGCATCGAGCTGAAGCTATGGCCATTGCTCGGTCGCCGCGCCGTCGGCGCCTGCCATTTTGGCGGCTTCCACGAGGCGATGGACGCGGCACAGCATATCGTTCGCCTCGCCCCCATCGGCGTCGAGCTGATCGACCGCACCATGATCGAGCTCGCCGGCGCCATTCCGATTTTCAAGCCGACGCTGGAAAAGTTCGTGCGCGGCGAGCCGGACGCCATTCTGCTGGTCGAATTCGGCGAGGAGGATCACGAGGAGAATCTGCGTCGCCTGCGCCAGCTCAAGGAACTGGTGGGCGATCTCGGCTTCGGCTGGGACAGACCGGGCGCGAAGTGGGGCGGCGTGGTCGAGGTTCTGAGCCCGGAGCTGCAGGCCTCGATCACCGAGGTCCGCACCTCCGGCCTCAACATCATGATGTCGATGAAGGACGAGGGGAAACCGGTGTCCTTCGTCGAGGATTGCGCGGTGCCGCTCGAGCATCTCGCTGCCTACACTGCGCGGCTGACACAGGTATTCGAGAAGCACGGCACCCGTGGCACCTGGTACGCGCATGCCGGCTCCGGCTGCCTGCACGTGCGCCCGGTCCTTAATCTGCGGCTGGAAAAAGACGTGCACGCGATGCGCGCGATCGCCGAGGAAGCCTTCGCGATCGTGCACGAATACAAGGGCTCGCACTCCGGCGAGCACGGCGATGGTCTGGTGCGCTCCGAGTTCAATGAGCCGATGTTCGGCCCGCGCCTCGCCCGTGCGTTCGAAGAGGTCAAGGACACCTTTGATCCGAATGGCCTGTTCAATCCCGGCAAGGTGGTGCGTGCCCCGAAGTTCGACACCCGCGAGTTGCTGCGCTTCGCGCCGGGTTATCACGGCGATCCGCTGACGACCGCGCTCGACTGGTCTGCCTATCCCGGCACCGGCGGTGGTTTCCAGGGCGCCGTCGAGATGTGCAACAACAACGGCGCCTGCCGCAAGCTGGCCGGCGGCGCGATGTGCCCGAGCTATCGCGTCACCCGGGACGAGCGTGATGTCACGCGCGGCCGCGCCAACACGCTGCGGCTCGCGGTCACCGGCCAGCTTGGCCCGGATGCGCTGACATCCGACGAGATGGCCGAGACGCTCGAGCTCTGCGTCTCTTGCAAGGCGTGCCGGCGGGAATGTCCGACCGGCGTCGACATGGCGCGGATGAAGATCGAGGTGCAAGCCGCGCGCGCCGCTAAGTACGGGTATTCGCTGCACAATCGGCTGATCGGTTGGTTGCCGCGCTATGCGCAAATCGCGGCAAAGTTCGCGCCGTTACTGAACCTACGGAACATGTCGGTGGCCTTACGGAGCTTGTCGGAGACATTCGGCGGCTTTGCCGCGAGTCGCCGGCTGCCGCGCTGGCGGCGCGATGTGTTTGCCGACCCGCCGCAGGCGATCGGCCCGGAAAACGGCCGCGAGGTCGTGCTGTTCGCCGATACGTTCAACCGCACATTCGAGCGCGAGAATGTCGAGGCGGCCGTGAAGGTGTTGGTGGCCGGTGGCTACCGCGTTCATTTCGCCAAAGCTGCAAACGGCAAGCGCCCACTGTGCTGCGGCCGTACGTTCCTGTCGGTCGGCGCCATCGCGCAGGCGCGGGAAGAGGCCGAACGTGTGCTCGCCGCGTTGTCGCCATTCGTTTCGCGCGGGGTGCCGGTGATCGGCCTTGAGCCAAGTTGCCTGTTCACCTTCCGCGACGAGATGCCGGCGCTGATGAAAACGGAAGAGGCGAAGAGCCTCGCCGAAAACGCCTTCCTGTTCGAGGAATTTCTCGCCCGCGAGCAGAAGGAGAAGCGGCTCAATCTGCCGCTCCGGTCGCTGGACAGGCGCGCGTTGCTGCACGGCCACTGCCACCAGAAAGCCTTCGCGACGATGGGCAGCGTCGAAGCCGCGCTTCGCCTCATTCCCGATCTCGAGGTCGAGACCGTGGAATCGAGTTGCTGCGGCATGGCCGGTTCGTTCGGCTATCACGCCGAAACCATCGACGTGTCGCTGGCGATGGGCGAGCTGTCGCTGCTGCCGGCAGTGCGCAAGGCGCCTCCCGATGCGCTGATCGTTGCCGACGGCACCTCTTGCCGCCATCAGATCCACGACAGCACCGGGCGGGACGCCGCCCACGTCGCGCGCGTGCTGGCGATGGCGCTGGATGGCGGCGCGTGACACGCGCTATGGTGCCGGCATGACAAAACTCCTTCCCACCTCGCTGGTCGGCTCCTATCCACAACCCGACTGGCTGATCGACCGCGCCAAGCTCTCCAAGATGGTGCCGCGCGTGAAGATGGACGATCTCTGGCTGGTGCCGCCGTCCGATCTTGAAAAGAAGCAGGACGAGGCGACCGTCGGGGCGATCCGCGAGCAGGAGCGCGCCGGCCTCGACATCGTCACCGACGGCGAGCAGCGCCGCGAGAGTTACTCGAACCGCTTCGCCACTGCGCTCGAGGGGGTCGATCTCGACAATCCGGGCACCACGATCAATCGCAGCGGCAAGCCGATTCCGGTGCCGCGCATCAGCGGCAAAATCCGCCGCACCCGCCCGGTGGAAGTGCGCGACCTGCAATTCCTCAAGAAGAACACGGGCAAGCTTGCGAAGATGACGCTGCCCGGCCCCTTCACGATGTCGAAGCAGGCGCAGAACGATTTCTACAAGACCGACGAAGAACTCGCGCTCGATTACGCCGAGGCGGTGAACGCGGAGATCAAGGACCTGTTCGCGGCGGGCGCCGACATCGTGCAGCTCGACGAGCCGTGGATGCAGCAGCATCCTGATAAGGCGCGCGAGTATGGGTTGAAGGCACTCAACCGTGCGCTCGATGGCGTCACCGGCACGGTCGCCGTGCACCTGTGCTTCGGGTACGCCGCCGTCGTTCACGAGAAGCCGACTGGCTATTCGTTCCTGCGAGAGCTTGAAGGCTCGAAGGCGCGGCAAATCTCGATCGAAGCGGCGCAGCCGAAGCTTGATCTCAAAATTCTGCGCGACTTGCCGACGAAGACCATTATCCTTGGCGTCATCGACCTCGGAGACAAGACGGTAGAGACGCCGGCCATCGTCGCCGAGCGTATCCGCAAGGCGCTTCCTCATATCGAGCCGGAGCGGCTGGTGATCGCGCCGGATTGCGGCTTGAAATATCTGCCGCACGACGTCGCCTTCGGCAAAATGAAGGCGATGGTCGAGGGTGCGGATATCGTCCGCAAAGAGATCGCCGGCTAGCCGCCGTAGAACAACTGCACCAGCCCGAGCGAGACGAACGGCACGTAGGTGCAGAGCAGCAGCACCAGGATCAACGCAACCAGGTAGGGGATGTTGTCCTTGGTCGTCTCCCAAATATCCGATTTGGCGATCGCGCAAGCGGTCATCAGCACGCTCGCCACCGGCGGCGTCTGCTGGCCGATGGCCAGGTTGAGCGTCACCACGAGGCCGAAGTGAATCGGGTCGATGCCGACCGCATTGATCATCGGCATCACGATCGGGATGACCAGAATTATCGCCGCGGCTGAGTGCAGGAAGCAGCCGAGGATCAGGAAGATAATGTTGAGCAGGAACAGGACGACATACTTGTTGTCCGTGATGCCGGTGATGGCGTTGCCGAGCGCCTGCGGCAATTGCGCTTCGGTGAGGAAGGTTCCGATCAGCGCCGAGGATGCGACCAGCAGCATCACCACCGCAGTCTGAATGCCGCCGTCGATACAGGCCTTCTTTAGCTCGCGGAAATCGAGATCGCGGTAGATGAAGCCGCCGACCACGATCGCGGCAACCACGGCCATGCCGGCGCCTTCGGTTGCGGTGACGATGCCGCCGAAGATGCTGCCGAGAATGGCGATCGGCATGATGAAGGCCCAGAGCGCCTCCTTGAACGTGCGCCAGACCTCCGAGAGCTGGAAGGCTGCTTCCTTGGGGAAGTTGTACCTGTAGGCGTGGTAGTAGGCCGCGGCCGCCATGCCGATCGCGCCGATCAGGCCGGGGACGATGCCGGCAACGAACAGCTTCACCACCGAGGTCTGCGCCATCACCGCGTAGAGGATCATCGGGATCGACGGCGGGATGATGATGGCGAGGCTCGCCGCCGACGACATGGTGGCGGCGGCGACTTCCTTCGAGTAGCCGCGTTGCTTCATCGCCGGAATCAGGATGGTGCCGAGTGCGGCGACGTCGGCGACCGCCGAGCCGGAAATCTCGGCGAAAAAGATCGACGTGCCGATGGCGACCATCGACAGGCCGCCGCGAACCCAGCCGACCAGCGAGGAGGCGAACGCGATGAGCCGCCGCGAGATCGACGACGCGTTCATGATCGCGCCAGACAGGATGAAGAGCGGGATCGCCAGCAGCGGGAAACTGGAGGCGCCGTCGTACATCACCAGTGCAAGGTTGGGCAGCATATGCGGCCCCTGGATGACCAGGACCGCGACCATCGCGACGAAACCGAGCGCGACCGCGATCGGCACGTTCAGCACCGCAAGCGCGATCATGCCGATGAGCATCAGGGCGATGGTCATCGCTTGGCCCCCGAATTGGCGTCGAGGTCGGGAGCACCGTGCGACATCGCCTCGATCGCTTCGGTGTCGATGAAGCCCTTGCCGCGTGCGTCACGCAAAAGCTTGGGAAGGCGTAACGCTTCGCCGATCACCACGAGCGCGGCGCCGATCGGAACGGCAGAAGCAGTGATCCGCTGCGGCATCCAGTCGAGACTGACGAGATATTCGCCGCCGAGCGCTTCGACAACCTGAACGCCGGTCCAGCTCAGCATGATGAAGAAGATGAAAAACACCGCCTCGGCGAAGATCGTCGTTGCGACGCGCCAGCGCGGCGGCATGGCGTTGACGAAACCGGGCACGCCGATGTGCGCCCCGCGCAAGGCCGCCAGCGCGGAACCGTAATACGTCAGCCACACCAGGCCGACCGAGGCGAGCTCGTCGTACCAGGAGAGCGCATAGCCGACGTAGCGGAAGCAGAAACCGGCGATGACAAGCGCGGTCAGCGCTACGACCAGTACGACAACGATGGTTTCGAGCAGCCACTCGAAGCTGCGGCGGAGGCGATCGGTATTCAAGAAAGAGCTCCTAAGGCGAGGGAGCCGCTTTCGGCGGCTCCCTCATTTGACGGCGCTATTTGCCGAGCGCGAGCGACTTGTCGATCAGCTCCTGCCCGCCGGGAACGTCCTTGGCGAACTCGTCGTAGATCGGCTTGCTGGCCTTGATGAAGGCGTCCTTGTCGGCCTCGTTCACCTGCATGCCGGCATCCTTGAGCTTCTTGAGCAGGCTTTCGTCGAGGCCGGCGGCGATCTTGTAGACCTCGGGCTGCATCTCGACCGCAGTGTCCTTCAGGATCTTCTGCACGTCGGCCGGGAGCTTCGACCAGCTTGCACCGGCCGTGACGTAAGCCGGCGTGTAAACGTGGCCCGTCATCGACAGATATTTCTGCACCTCATAGAAGCGAGACGGATAAATCTGCGCCAGCGGGTTCTCCTGTGCGTCCATCACGCCGGTTTGCAGCGCGACGAACACTTCCGACAGCGCCAGCGGGCTCGGATTGGCGCCATAGGCCTTGAACATCTTCACGCGCCAGGTGCCGCCCGGCACGCGCAGCTTCAAGCCCTTGAGATCGTCCGGGACCTTGATCGGGTGCTTGCTGTTGGTGATCTGGCGGAAGCCGTTCTCCCAGATGGCAAGGATGTGATAGCCGGACTTCTCGGCGATCGGCACCAGGGTCGGGTTGACGACCTGGTCGCGGATCTTCGCCATGTGATTGCGGTCTTTGACCAGATACGGCATCTCGAACACGCCGAACGCGGGCACGGCGGACGACATCACGGTCGACGGCAGCGCGAGATCGACGGTGCCGAGCTTGAGTTTCTTCATCAACTCGCCGTCGCCGCCGAGCTGGCTCGAGCCATAGACCACAACCTTGGCTTTGCTGCCGAGTTTGGCATTGGCGCGCTTGGCGAATTCCTGCGCCGATTGGTCGAACAGCGAGCCGGGCTCGCCGACGTGGCCGAATTTGATTTCAGTTTGTGCGCTGGCGATGGTTGCCGACAGCACGACGGCGGCCGCGCCGGCAAACAGGGCATTGAGAAATCTCATAGGCTATCCTCCCTGATCTTGGTGCGCCGGCTGTTTTATGGTGCGCGCCGGCTTATCGTTGATTATCAATGCAAAACTCGGCCATCGGTGCAAGCTTGGCGTTGGGCGAAAATGCCTCACCGTTCATCTGCGCCGAGAACATGACCGGTATTCTCCGCAATTCCACGCTCGCAAGATCGGTTGCAGTTCGGTAGTTTCTCGCCAATTTCACGGAGCTAAAATGTCCAACAAAATCGACCTTTCCGGCCGCATCGCGGTGGTGACTGGCGGCGCGCAGGGCATCGGCCGCGCCATCGTCGAACGGTTTCTGGCGTCGGGCGCGACCGTAGCGATCTGGGATGCCGACAAGGCGCTGGCCGACAAGACCGCGGCCGAGCTCAAAGCCAAGGGCAAGGTTTCGGCCATTGCCGTCGATGTCACCAAATTTTCGGAAGTCGAGCGTGCCCGCGACGAGACGCTGAAGGCGCTTGGCCGCATCGACATCCTGGTCAACAACGCCGGTGTCGCCGGCAAGAATATCACGACCTGGGAATATCCGGTCGAGGAATGGCAGCGCGTGATGTCGATCAACCTCGACAGCCAGTTCTACTGCTGCAAGGCGGTGGTGCCGGGGATGATCGCGCAGAACTACGGCCGCATCGTCAACATCGCCTCGATCGCCGGCAAGGAAGGAAACCCGAACGCGCCGGCCTATTCGGCCTCGAAGGCGGGTGTCATCTCGCTGACCAAGTCGCTCGCCAAGGAAACCGCCGGCAAGGACATTTCCGTGAATTGCATTACGCCGGCAGCGGCGAAGACCGCG